>JBBRBH010000033.1:0-43995 GCA_038205995.1 Gemmatimonadales bacterium | reverse complement strand
TCGATGCGCTCCGCGGCGAGCTCGACTCGTTCGAGCTGAAATCACTGATGCGTGGCAGCGACGACTTCCGCGACGCACAGCTGGAGATCTCCGCCGGCGCAGGCGGCACCGAGGCGCAGGATTGGGCGCAGATGCTGATGCGCATGTACACGCGCTGGGCGGAGCGCCGCGGATTCGAGGTGGACATCCTCGACATGAGCGACGGCGAAGAAGCAGGAATCAAGGGCGCGGTGCTCGAGATCAAAGGCCAATACGCGTATGGATTTTTGCGCCCGGAGGCCGGCGTGCACCGGCTCGTGCGTATTTCGCCGTTCGATTCGCAAGCGCGACGGCACACGAGTTTCGCGTCGATCTTCGTGTATCCCGTGGTGGACAACGAGATCAACATCGACATTCGCGATGAAGACGTGAAGATGGATGTCTTCCGCGCGTCGGGCGCGGGCGGGCAGCACGTCAACAAGACGAGTTCCGCCGTTCGCCTGACGCACCTTCCCTCGGGAATTGTCGTGACGTGCCAGCAGGAGCGTTCGCAGGGTAAGAACAAGGCGACCGCGATGAAGCAGCTGAAGAATCGCCTCTATCAACTCGAGGCCGAGAAGCAGGCCGCCGCCAAGGCGAAACTCGATGCGAACAAGGCGGACGTGACGTTCGGGAGCCAGATTCGCAGTTATGTGTTCCAGCCGTACACGATGGTAAACGACCATCGCACGGAATTGAAAATCACGGATGTCCAGAAAGTGATGGACGGCGCGATCGATCCGTTCATCGAGGCCTATCTCAAGATGACCGGCGCGCAGAAATCAGGAGGCAAATCGTGAGCGACGAAGTCCACGAGGGCGGGGCGGGCGCCGAAGATCTGAACTTCGTGATGCAGGCGCGCCGCGACAAACTCGACGCGCTTGTTGCGAAAGGCGTTTCGCCGTTCGCGTACGGGTTCGATCGCTCGCACACGGCGGCCGCCGCGGTGGCGCTCATGCCGGCGCCTGATGCGGGTGAGGAACACGCCGAGGGTCCCAAGGTGCAGGTGGCCGGCCGTATCGTCGCATGGCGCGCGCACGGCAAGACGACCTTCGCGCACCTGGTTGATCCCGGCGGCCGCATACAGCTCTACTTCAAAAAAGATCAACTCGGCGAGGCCACGTACGCGCTGCTCGACTGCTTCGATCTCGGCGACGTGATCGGCGTGAGCGGGCCGCTGTTCCGCACGCGCACCGGCGAAGTCACTGTGCGCGTGGAGCAGGTGGAGATGCTCGCGAAGGCCCTCAGGCCACTGCCGTTCGGAAAGGAAGAGGTGGTCGATGGCGTGACCGTGCGCCACTCGGGATTCGCCGACGGAGAAATGCGTTCCCGCCAGCGGTATGTAGACCTCGCCGTGCATCCGGAAGTGCGCCGCCTGTTCCGCGCGCGATCGGCGATGACGACTGCGATTCGCGGATTCCTGAATGCGATCGACTATCTCGAGGTCGAGACGCCCGTGTTGCAGCCGCTCTATGGCGGCGCAACGGCGCGTCCGTTTGTGACGCACCACTCAGCGCTCGACATGCCGCTGTTCCTGAGGATTGCGGACGAACTGTATTTGAAGCGCCTCATTGTGGGTGGACTCGAGCGCGTGTACGAAATCGGCCACGATTTCCGCAACGAAGGCATCGACCGCACGCACAATCCCGAGTTCACCATGCTCGAGTTCTATGAGGCGTACGCCGACTACAACGTGATGATGGACCGCGTCGAGACGCTGCTCGTCTGCGCGAGCGACGCAGTGCTTCGAGTGATGCGAGATGGATCGGGAGGTCCGGATCTCCCGGCGATGCCCGACTTCAAGCCGCCGTTCCCGCGTGTGGAATGGCTTGGATCGCTGAGCCGCGCGATGGGCGTTCCGAACGTGATGGAGCTGAACACCGCCGCGCTTGCCGAGGCGGCGGAGCAGGCGGGCGTTGTGAAAGTCGAATCGCTCTCGCGTCCGAAACTGCTCGACGAACTGTTTGGCGTGCACGTCGAATCGAAGATCGACTCGCCGACGTTCGTGATCGATTATCCGCTCGAGCTTTCGCCGCTCGCCAAACCGAAGCGGGGAAACCCCGCGCTGACAGAGCGGTTCGAGCTCTTCGCCCGCGGCAAGGAACTCGCGAACGCGTTCTCCGAATTGAATGACCCGCTCGATCAGCGTCGCCGTTTTGAAGCGCAGGCCCGATTGAAAGCGGCCGGCGACGACGAAGCGAGCGGTGTGGACGAAGACTATCTGCGCGCGATGGAGTACGGCATGCCGCCCACCGGCGGCGTCGGAATCGGGTTGGATCGCCTGTTCATGTATCTCACAAACACGAGTCACATTCGCGACGCGATCCTTTTTCCAACGATGAGGCCCGAGTAGAAATCCAGTGAATCCTCTCTCGCGGCTCGAGCTGGAAATCGCCTGGCGCTATTTGCGCAGCAGGCGCGGGTCGCGGCTGCTCTCGTTCATCACGGTGATCGCGATCGGCGGAATTGTTGTTGGCGTCAGCGCGCTGATCGTGATCATCGGCGTCATGAACGGATTGCAGTCGGATCTGCGGGAGAAGATTCTGGTGGGAAGTCCCGACATTCGCGTGCTCGCGTACGGCGAGGAGCTGCGCATCAGCGATTGGCGCGCGGTGCTCGATACCGTGCGCAGGCAGCCGGGCGTGGTTGCGGCATCGCCGATCGTACTGACGCAGGCGCTCATGCGCGTGAAGGGCGGCGGCTACAGCGAGGGCGTTCAGGTTGCGGGGATCGCGCCCAAGGGATCGAAGGATTCCGAGGTCACGCCGATTCGTGAACATGCAACCCAGGGCGATTTCCGCTTCGTGAGTTCCGACGGCCAGCTGCACGGTGTGGTGATCGGCAAGATCCTCAGGGAAAAATTCACCGCGACGATCGGCACGAAGCTCATTCTGATCACGTCGGTTGGTGCGACGCCGAATCCGATTACCGGAGCAATCGTACCGAAGATCTTCGAGTTTGAAGTGACTGGAATATTCGAGACCGGTGAGTACGAGTACGACAACACGTACGTATACATGGAGATGGGAGCCGCGCAGCTGCTGGCGGGTCTCGACACCTCTGTCACCGCCATCGAGGCGCGCGCAACATCGCGTGCCGATGCACCGGCGGTCGCCGATCGCATTCAGAAAGCGCTCCCGTTTCCGTACCACACCGTGGACTGGCACGAGCAGAACGCCACGCTGTTCAAGGCGCTCACCCTCGAGAAGCTCGGCATGAGCGTGATCCTGAGTCTCATCGTCATCGTCGCCGCGTTCAACATCGTCAGCACGCTGACCATGGTGGTGCGCGACAAAACACGCGAAATAGGAATCCTGAAGGCAATGGGTCTGCCGAGCGCGTCCGTGCGCAGAATATTTCTCGCGCAAGGATTGGTGATCGGAATCGTCGGCACTGGAATCGGTCTCGCGATCGGTCTCGTGGTTGGCATCGCGATCGGCCAATGGCATCTGATCGCGCTCGATCCGTCGGTGTATTTCATCGACCATTTGCCGGTGCAAATGCAGCTGGTCGATATCGTGCTGATTGTGGTGCTGGGAATTCTCGTTGCCGTCGCCGCCACGATCTACCCGGCGAAGCAGGCCTCGGAGCTGTATCCGATCGAGGCGATCCGCAGCGAATGACGATGCCATCTTCTGCCACGCTGTCCGACGAGCCGCGCGCGGTGCCGCCGATGCTCGAGGCCACCGGCGTCACCAAAATTTTTCACGGCGGCGACGGCGGCGAGGTGCGCGTGCTCGAGGGCATCGATCTCACCGTCTCTCCCGGCGAGATGGTCGCAATCATCGGCGCGAGCGGCGCGGGCAAGAGCACGCTCCTGCACGTGCTCGGCGCGCTCGAACGGCCTACCGCGGGCGAAGTTCGGCTGAACGGCGAGCGCGTCGGGGTGCTCGACGACGAGGCGCTCGCGGCCCTCAGAAACCGCAGCGTCGGGTTCGTATTCCAGTTCCACCATTTGTTGAAAGAATTCTCCGCTCTCGAAAATGTGATGATGCCGCTGCGTATCGCCGGCCGCTCGACCGCCGAATCACGCGACCGGGCGGAGGGGCTGCTGGTGAGAGTGGGGCTGAAGCACCGCCTGACACATCGCCCTGCCGAAATGTCGGGAGGAGAGCAGCAGCGAACCGCCGTGGCGCGCGCGCTGGCCATGGAGCCGCCGCTGCTGCTGGCCGACGAGCCATCGGGCAATCTCGACCACCACAACGCCGAATCGCTGCACGATCTGTTCGCCGAACTGGCCCACGAAATGTCGCTCGGCCTCGTAGTTGTTACACACAACCGCTCGTTGGCCGGCCGTGCGGGCCGCGTGCTCCTTCTCGAAGACGGTCATCTGGGTAATAATTCGGGAACCGAGGGTGCCGTCTGATGCTTTGCGACCAATGTCATGAACGGGACGCGGTACTGAATCTCACGCAGATCGTGGAGAACGCGGTCACGCAGCTCCACCTGTGTGAGAAGTGCGCCGCCGAAAAAGGCATCGAAACCACCGTCTCGATGCCCAAGCATCCGCTCGGTGATTTTCTCGAGGCGGTGCAGCAGCAGGCGCAACAGTTGCCGGGCGACTCGGCGCGCTGTTCGTACTGCGGCACTTCACTGCGTGATTTTCGCGCGAGCGGCCGGCTCGGCTGCGCCCAGTGCTACGGCGCGTTCGAGCAGAGCCTCCGCGATCTGCTGCGCCGCGTGCATGGAAGCGCGCAGCACGTGGGCCGCTCGTACTCGGTGCCGAATCCCGCGCTGCTGGAGCGCGACGTCAGCCTCGGCGCCTTGCGCACGCGGCTGCTGCAGGCGATCGAGAGCGAAGAATTCGAAAAGGCCGCCGCGCTGCGCGACGAAATTCGCGCGCTCGAGCTGACCGTCCGATGACGCTCGATCTCTCGCTCGTTCCCGACGGCGGCGTGCCGTGGCTCGCGGCGAGCGGGGAGCACTCGGATATCGTGCTCTCGTCGCGCATCCGTTTCGCGCGCAACATCGCGGGGTACGCATTCACGGCGCGTGCGCGCGATGGCGAGCGCCTGCGAGTGCTCGCGCAGGTGCGCGAGGCGATTCCGCGTGTGCCGAGTCTCGCGAGTTCGATCGTGCTGCGTTTGGATGAGATGACGCAGACCGAGCGTCAGCTGCTCCATGAGCGCCATTTGGTGAGCAAGGAACTGGCGGCACTCGAAGGCGTGGCCGAGGCGCGCAGCGGCGCGGCCGTGCTCGTGTCGACCGACGCGGGCGTGATGGTCAACGAGGAAGACCATCTCCGATTGCAGGTGTTTCGCTCGGGATTCGACTTAGGCGGCGCATTTCAGGCGGCCACGAAACTCGATCGCGAGCTCGGCGGCGAGGTGCCCTACGCGTATCACCAGGAGTTCGGCTTTCTCACGTCGTGCCCGACGAACACCGGGACGGGAATGCGCGCCTCAGTGCTGATCCACCTCCCGGGTCTCGTGCTCACGCAGGAGATCGCGAAGGTGCTGCAGGGGCTCCAGCAGATGGGGCTCACGTACCGCGGCCTGTACGGCGAAGGGAGCGAAGTCATCGGGAATTTCTTCCAGATCTCGAACCAGACCACGATGGGCCGGTCGGAGGACGAGCTGGTGGAACATCTTACGCGTGTCGTCAAACGCGTGATCGAGCAGGAAGAAGAAGCTCGCCGTGTGCTGTTGCGTGACGCCGGCTATATTATTGAAGACAAGCTTTGGCGTGCTTATGGAACGTTGCGGCACGCCCGCAGCCTCCCGGCCGACGAGGCGATGAATCTGCTGAGTGGAGTTCGGTTGGCCGTTGGATTGCAACTGCTGTCGGGCCTCAGTGTATATACCCTCAACAAGCTCCTGATCTTCAGTCAGTCGGCGCATCTCTCGCTCGAAGCGGGAAGGACGTTGACGGAGAGCGAGGCAAACTTGGCGCGTGCGCGGCACGTGCGGCAGGTACTCGCGAGTGAGGCGGGGCTGTCCGACCGGTGATCCCGGAGGAACGGTTCCATTTCTGGGGAAAAAGAAAAAAATGAACGGCTATAATTTCACCGAACGGGTTCGCAAAGTTCTTGCCATGGCGCGCGAGGAAGCGGCGCGCCTACATCACGAGTACGTCGGCACCGAGCATATTCTTCTCGGTCTGATTCGTGAGGGCGAGGGCGTCGCCGCAGCGGTGCTGCAGAATCTGAACGTCGACCTCGACGAAATACAGCAGAAGATCGAGGAGACGGTCAAGAAAGGAAAAGCGTCGCAGGCCACCGGGCCGGACCTTCCGTACACGTCGCGCGCCAAGAAAGTGCTCGAGCTTGCAATGGGAGAAGCCCGGGAACTCAACCATAGTTATGTGGGCACCGAACATCTTCTCCTCGGCTTGCTGCGCGAAGAGAAGGGCATCGCCGCGCAGGTGCTGACCGATGCCGGCGTGAACCTCGACGCCGCACGCGCCGAAACGCTGCGCCTGCTCGGCACCGAGATGCCGCAGACCGGCGCTGCTGCGACTGGCACGGGTCCGCAGACGCCGCAGAGCACGCCGGCCGCGAAGGGCGAAAAGAAATCCAAGACGCCGGCGCTCGATCACTTCTGCCGCGATCTCACGCAGCTCGCGGCCGAAGGTCAGCTCGATCCGACCATCGGCAGAGCGAAGGAAATCGAGCGCGTCATGGAAGTGCTCACGCGCCGCAAGAAGAACAATCCGGTTCTCATCGGAGAGCCGGGTGTGGGCAAGACGGCAATTGTCGAGGGCCTCGCTCAGCTCATTGCAAACTCCGAGTGCCCGGATTCGCTCCGCGACAATCGCGTACTCTCGCTCGACATGGCGGCGGTGATTGCCGGCACCAAGTATCGCGGCCAGTTCGAGGAACGCCTCAAGGCGGTGATGAACGAGATCGCGCAGAATAAGAACATCATCCTGTTCATCGACGAGCTGCACACACTGGTGGGGGCCGGCGCGGCAGAAGGGGCAATCGACGCGAGCAACAAGCTGAAGCCCGCGCTCGCGCGCGGCGAACTGCAGTGCGTCGGCGCGTCCACGCTGAACGAATATCGCAAGTACATCGAGAAAGACGGCGCGCTCGAGCGCCGTTTCCAGACGGTTGTCGTCGAGCCGCCTTCGGTCGACGAAACCGTCGACATTCTCAAGGGGCTTCGCAAGCGGTACGAAGATCACCACCGCGTGACGATTCCCGATGAAACACTCGTGCTCGCAGCCAAACTTTCGGAGCGCTACATCACCGATCGTTTTCTGCCGGACAAGGCGATCGACGTTATTGATGAAGCCGGGGCCCGCGCGCGGCTTGCCGCGCAGGTTCCGCCCCCGGAAGTCGCCGAACTCAAGGCGAAGCTCGAGGGCGTGAACACCGAGAAAGATGCCGCGGTTCGCGACCAGAACTTCGAGCGCGCGGCGGCATTGCGCGATACCGAGCGCGAGCTGCAGGGCGAGATTCGCGCGCGCCAGGAAGAGTGGGAGACGCGCCGCCAGTCGTTCCGCCCCGTGCTCGGCGAAGAAGAGATCGCGTTCATCGTGAGCCGCTGGACGGGAATTCCCGTCACGCGGCTGCAAGAGGCGGAGACCGCGCGCCTGCTGCGCATGGAAGAGGAGCTGCACACCCAGGTCGTGGCGCAGGATGAGGCGATCCGGGCGATCGCACGGTCTATCCGGCGCAGCAGAGCGGGGCTGAAAGATCCAAAGCGTCCGATTGGCTCGTTCATTTTCTGCGGCCCGACGGGCGTCGGCAAAACAGAACTCGCGCGCGCGCTGGCCAAGTTCCTCTTTGCTGATTCTTCCGCGCTCATTCGTGTCGACATGAGCGAGTACATGGAGAAGTTCTCGGTCTCGCGCCTCATCGGCGCGCCTCCGGGATACGTGGGCTACGAAGATTCCGGCACGCTCACCAAGGCCGTGCGCCGCAAACCATACAGCGTGGTGCTGCTCGACGAAATCGAAAAGGCGCATCCCGACGTGTTCAACATCCTGCTGCAGGTGCTCGATGAGGGACATCTCACCGACAACTACGGCCGCGTGATCGATTTCAAGAACACGGTCGTGATCATGACGTCGAACGTCGGCGCCAAGGACATCACGCGGAACCGCACGCTCGGATTTGGCAACGCCGACACGGCGAGGTCATTCGACAAGATGGCGGAGAAGGTGAAGGAGGAGTTGAACCACACGTTCAACCCCGAATTCCTGAATCGTCTCGACGACGTGATCGTGTTCCACCCGCTGTCGAAGGAGCACATTTCGCAGATCGTTTCGATCATGCTCAAGGACGTGCAGAAGCGCCTTGGTGACGAAGAACTCTCGATCAAGCTCACGGAGCCTGCGATCGAATTCCTCGTGAAGAACGGATTCGATGAGAACTTCGGCGCGCGTCCGTTGAAGCGTTCTATCCAGAAATGGATCGAGGATCCGCTCTCGGAAAAGATCCTGCTCGCCGAATTCAGCAAGGGCGACGAGATCGACGTGGACGTTGCCGCCGACGGCGAAAAGCTCGAATTTCGGGTTCCGGCCAGCTCGCCAAAGGCCTGAGCCTCGCAACCGCTGGAACTGACGGGGCCGGAAGGGGTTACACACCCTTTCGGCCCCTTTCTATGTTATATTATCGAGCTATGCGCAAACTCTTCCCGGCCGCACTCGCAATTTGCTTCGCGAGCTCATCCCTCCTCGCCCAGGCGGCGGCGGAGGCGAAGTGCGCCACTCCGGATTCGATCGGTGTCACGGGCAATAAGCGCGTGCCCAGCACCACAATCCTGCTCGACGCCGGGCTGACCGCGGGGACGCCGCTGAACTCGCCGCTGGTTTCCCGCGCGATCAAGAACGTGTTCGCAGCCGGCCAGTTCGATTACGTGGACATCAGCTGCGTGCTTTCGACCACGACGCCCGTCAAGGCGACGCTCGTGATTCGCGTGGTGGAGCATCCGGTGCTCGACGCGACGGACGTGATCGGTCCGTCTGCGATCTCCGCGACGACGATCAAGGAAAAGGTCGATCTCGTGTTCGGACGCCCGATCGACCCGTCGGCGGTCGCGCTCGTGATCCAGCGCATCGACTCGGTCTATTCCGCGAACGGCTACTACCTCGCGAAAGTCTCGGCGGAAACCACGCTGGTCACGCCCAACAATCACGCGTCGATCATCTTCCACGTTGAAGAGGGCAGCCGGCTCGCGATCTCCGGCGTTCGCATTACGGGAAACAAATTCGTGCCGGCCAAGGACATCGTCGGCGCGATGCAGGTGATACCAGAGGGATTCTTCTTTTGGCGCAAGGGCGAGTTCGATCTCGAGAAATACTCAAAGGACCTTGGCGACTCGATTCCAAAACTCTACGCGTCGCGCGGGTTCATCGATTTTCAAATCACGAAAGACACGCTCGTGGTGGATCGATCGCGCGGAAAGGGCCTGATCGATCTCACGATGAACGAAGGCCCGCAGTACAAACTCGGCACGTTCGAGGCGGTCGGGACGAAGCACTTCACGCCGGACGACATCTCGCACATCTACCCATTCGCGAACTCGGCGCCGACCCTCACACAGCGGCTGAGCGCGATCGTGAAGGGCAAGGGCACGCCGAAGGATGTGTTCGACGCTCCCAAGTGGGACGAAGGCACGCGCAAGCTGCGTGAGGCATACTCGAACGAAGGCTACATCTACTCGCAGATCCGTCCGATCGTCGATCGCCAGCAGACCGATTCCGGCCCGCGCGTCAACATGCGCTGGGAAGTGCAGGAGGGAACGCCGGCGATCATCAATCGCATCGAGATCATCGGCAACGACTACACCACTGAAACCTGCATCCGCGATCAGCTCTCGATCATTCCCGGCGATGTTTTCAATCAGGCGCGTCTGATCAACAGTTATCAGGCGCTCGGCAACCTCGGCTTTTTCGACACGCCGCTGCCGCTCCCCGAGACGCGCACCGCGAACGATCAGGGCGACGTCGACATCGTGTTCAAGGTGAAGGAGAAGCGCACCGGCAATGTGAATTTCGGCGCCTCCATGGGTCAGGGCACGGGGCTGGGCGGGTTTATCGGCCTCCAGCAGCCGAATCTGTTCGGCAGATGCAAGAACGGCTCGCTGAACTGGCAATACGGCCGGTACATCAACGACCTCCAGCTCTCGTACACCGATCCGTCGCTGCGCCAGTCGCAGACGTCGATGACCGTCGCACTCTACCGCTCGCAGTCGCAGTACACGATCGCGAATCTCGGGCAGTCGACGCGTACGGGTGGCTCGCTTCGTTTCGCGTTTCCGCTCTTTGGCGCGCGCTACACGCGGTGGGGCGTTTCGTATGGCGCGGAAGCGGTGCGCTACGGCGGAACCGGATTGCTCAGCACGGTGACCGTCAATCAATGCGCCGGCTGTTTGCGCTCGACGCTTGGATTCGATGTCACGCGCGATACGAGAGTCGAGATGCCGTTCCCGACCGACGGCTCACTGCAGAGTTTCCAGACGCAGTTCAATGGCGGACCGCTCGGCGGCACGGCGTCGTTCCAGCGGTATACGACCGACTTCAAGACCTACGCGACGCTGCACAAGTTCGGCGAAGCGAGCAATCCGAACGGGATGAAACTCGTGGTCGGGCTCCATCAACGCGCCGGCATGGTGATGGGCAACGCGGGCCCGTTCTTCTCGACGCAAGAGTTTGCGATGGGCGGCGTGCAGTACGGCGAAGCGCTTCGCGGGTATCCCGAGTTCTCCATCACGCCGCTTGGATTCAATCCGAACACGAGCACGACGAATGCGGTGCTCTCGTCATTCGGCAACGTTTTCTTCAGCTCGACTGCCGAAGTGGGACTGCGCATCAGCGGCCAGTTTTATGTTGATATTTTTTACGATGCCGGCAATCTCTGGGCGCATCCCAGGGACTTCAATCCGGGCCGACTCTTCCGCGGCGCGGGAATCGGCATCGGCACAGTGACACCGCTCGGTCCGCTCGGACTCGACTGGGCGTACGGATTCGACCGGGTGGATGCACTCGGGAATCCGGATCCGAAATTCCAATTGCATTTCCGTCTCGGTCAGCTCTTCTACTAATCCTCGGAGTTTCCATGTTTTCTATCTCTCGCGCGCTGATTGGCGCAGCTACCCTCCTCGTCTGCGGCGCCGCCCGCCCGCTTGCAGCGCAAGCCACTCCTCCTGCGGGCTCGCGCTGGGGTTATGTGAACACGGGCGAAATCCTCCAGGCCGCGCCCGGCCGGTCCGAGGCCGAGGCGCTGTTGCAGAAGGAGCAGGCCGTCTGGCAGGCCGAGGTCAACAAGATGCAGGAAGACAACGTCAAGCTGACGTCCGACTTCCAGAAGTCGTCGGGGGTGCTGACTGCCGCCGCGCGCGACAAGAAGATCAAGGACATCTCCGACCAGCAGGCCCTTTGGCAGAAGCGCAGCGATGACATCAACGCCGAAGCGCAGCGCCGCCAGGCCGAAGTGCTGCAGCCGATTCTCGACCAGATCAAGCTCGCGCTGGAAGACGTGCGCTCTGCGAACAAGCTCGACGCAATCTTCGACATCGGTCAGAATGCGACGATCGTTGCGGTCGACAAAAATCTCAATTATTCCGATCGTGTGATTGCCCGTTTGCGCCAGATGGGTGCGCCGGTGATCGCGACGAAGTCCGAAGGGCCGAAATCACAGGTGCCGGCACCTGGCGCGAAGCCGTCGGGACTGCCGGTTTCTGCGCCGGCTGGCATCGGCCGTCCGCCGATCAAGCCGGATACGACTCCCGTTCCCAAGAAGCCCGAGTAGCGCGGGAAGCACGGCGCACGGTTTAGCGGAACCCCCCTCCGCATGACCGCCGCAGCGACGCCCACTATGACTGCCGCGGAAATCGCGGCGGCGGTGGGCGGCACGCTTTCCGGCAGCGGCAGTGCCGCGGTCGAGGCGATCGCGCCGCTCGATCGCGCGACGTCGCGTGACCTGAGTTTTCTTGCCGCAGGCAAGTACGCGCCGCTGTTCGAGCGTTCGTTCGCTGGTGTTGTGCTGATCACACCGGAACTCGCGGACGCGCCGGGGCGCTGCACCGCGCGAGTTGTCGTGAAGAATCCGCACGACGCGCTGCTCGCGCTCATCCCGGCGTTTTATCAGGCGGCGGCGCGCGAACCCGGCGTGCATCCGACCGCCGTCGTCGCGAAGAGCGCGCGCATCGGTGCCGACGCGACCGTCGAAGCCTTCGCCGTGATCGGCAACGGCGCGGAGGTTGGGGACCGCGCATGGATCGGCTCGCACTGCGTTGTCGGCGCCGGCGTGACGCTTGGCAACGACGTGCATCTGTACCCGCACGTGACGCTGTATTCGGGAAGCGCGCTCGGTGATCGCGTGAGTGTGCACAGCGGCACGCGAATCGGCAGCGACGGATTCGGCTACATGTTTCGCGATGGCGCGCACCAAAAAATTCCGCATGTCGGCCGCTGCCTGATCGGCAACGATGTGGAGATCGGCGCGAACTGCGCGCTGGACCGCGGCAGCATCGACGACACGGTGGTCGGCGACGGCACGAAGATCGACAACCTCGTGCATCTCGGTCACAACGTGCGGATCGGACGGCTCTGTCTCCTGATGGCGCAGGTCGGCGTGGCGGGCAGCAGCCACGTGGAGGACGGCGCGATTCTCGCGGGCCAGGTGGGCGTCTCGGGACATCTCACGATCGGCGCGGGCGCGCGCCTCGCGGCGCAGGCCGGCGTGATCAGCGATGTGCCGCCGGGGGAAACGTGGGGTGGCTATCCCGCTCGTCCGCACCGCGAGTCGCTCAAGGCGAGCGCGGCGCTGTTCAAGCTCAGCGGCATGATGAAGCGGCTCGAAGAGCTGATGTCGCGGGAGGAGAAGTGAGCGAGCGTCGCACGATTCGCGAACGGAAATCGCTCGCCTCCGGGATCGGTCTGCATCTCGGCCGCGCGTGCAGTCTCACGTTCGTGCCCGCCGCGCCGGGAAGCGGAATTGTTTTTCGGCGAACGGACCTCGCAGGCGCGCCCGAGACGGCAGCGCATGTAAAAAACGCGAAGCAGGTGGAACGCCGCACGCAGCTCGGCGACGGCGACGGCGCGCTGCACACCGTGGAGCACGTGCTCGCGGCCGTGGTGGGATCGGGCATCGACGACATCGTCATCGAAATGGATGCGGCGGAGCCGCCGATTTTCGACGGCAGTGCGCGGCCGTTTCTGGATGCGATCCGCGAAGTCGGTGTCGTCACGCATGGCGGAACGGTGGACGAGTTGCGTCTGACCAAATGCGTGCGCGTGGTGGACGGCGAGTCGGTGTACGTCGCGCACCCCGCTTCGAGTCTCGAGCTCGAGGTGTCGATCGACTTTCCGCACCCGCTGGTGGGCGCGCAGACCGGACGCTGGAGCGTGAACGAGGAGACGTTCGGCGCAGAACTCGCCGGCGCGCGAACGTTCGGATTCGTGAAGGACGTCGAGATGCTCCGCAGCAAGGGACTCATCCAGGGCGTCTCCGTGGAGAACACGCTGGCACTCGATGCAACGGGGCTGGTGGGGAATACCCTCAGATGGCCCGATGAATTCGTGCGCCACAAAGCGCTCGACGTTGTCGGCGATCTCGCGCTCGCCGGCCGGAAAGTGAAGGCCCGCATTTCAGCGGTGAAGCCGAGTCATCGTGGAACGGTGACATTCGTGCGCGAACTGCTCGCGCATAGCCAAAGGGAGGGAAGCGTGCTCGGTATCGAAGAAATCATGCGGATTCTGCCGCACCGGTATCCATTTCTGCTCGTGGACCGTATCCTGGAATTCGAAGAGCGGAAACGAATCGTCGGGATCAAGAACGTCACGATGAACGAGCCGTTCTTTCAGGGGCACTTTCCGGGCCATCCGGTCATGCCCGGCGTGCTGATCATCGAAGCAATGGCGCAGGTTGGCGGCGTGCTCCTCATGGGGCAGGTCGACGATCCGGAAGCGCGCGTGGTGTACATCATGTCACTCGACAATGTGAAGTTCCGGAAGCCGGTTCGCCCGGGCGATCAGCTCCGCTTCGAAATCGAGATCATCCAGATCCGCGGGCCGGTGTGCCGCGTGAAGGGTGTCGCGAAGGTCGACGGCGATGTGGTATGCGAAGCCGAGATGGCCGCGATGGTGCGCGACAAATGACCGCGCGCAGCAAGATCCACCCTACGGCGATCATCGACAAAAAGGCGGAGATCGCCAGCGACGCGGAGATCGGGCCCTGGGTCATCGTGGGGCCCGGCTGTGTCGTCGGCCCGGGATGCAAACTCGAGCCCCGCGCGACGCTCGAGGAAAACGTCACGCTTGGCTCGCACGTGACCGTCGGTATCGGCAGCGTGCTCGGCGGCAAACCGCAGGATCTCAAGTTCCAGGGCGAGGTCACGACGGTTGAAGTCGGCGACCATACCACGATACGGGAGTACGTGACCGTCAATCGCGGCACATCGCAATCGTTCAAGACGACCATCGGCGCGAACTGCTTTCTCATGTCGTACGTGCATCTCGCGCACGATTGCCACATTGGCAACAACGTCATCATGTCGAACAGCTGCCAAATGGCGGGGCATGTGACCGTCGAGGAGTACGTGATTCTTTCCGGTCTCGTCGCGGTGCACCAGTTCGCGAAGATCGGCCGTCACGCGTTCATCGGTGGCATGGCGCGCGTCTCGAAGGATGTCCCGCCCTTCGTGAAGGCCTCGGGAAATCCGATTCAACTCTACGGCTTGAACAGCGTTGGGCTGCAGCGTCGCGGCTTCAGCGAAGAAGTCGTCGCGGAACTCAAGAAGGCGTATCGTCTGCTGTTCCGCTCGGAACTGAACGTGAGTCAGGCCGTCGAGGCAGCCAAGCAGGAACTCAAGCCGTTCGAGGAAGTGACGGCGCTGATCGCGTTTGTCGAGAACAGCGGCCGCGGTGTAACGGTTTAATGGCGGCAACTTTGCGAGTCGGTGTCGCTGGAACGGGCAGCCTCGGGTATCATCACGCGCGATTGTTGCGCGATCTCCCGAACGTGTCGTTCAGCGGATTTTTCGAGTCGAATCCCGAACGCGCGGCGACGGTTTCGAAAGAGCTGAACATCAAGGCATACCCATCGCTTGGCGATCTGTTGCAGGATGTCGACGCGCTCTCGATCGTCACGCCAACCAAGTTTCATCACGCGGTGGCGAAGGCGGCGCTCGAGGCAGGGAAGCATTTGCTGATCGAGAAACCGATCACATCGACGATCGAAGAGGCGGACGAACTCGTTGCGCTCGCGAGGCACAAGGGCGTGATGGTGCAGATTGGCCACATCGAGCGGTTCAACCGCGCGATTCGCGCCGCGCTGCCATACGTGGATCACCCGCTCTTCATCGATTCAGACCGCCTCGCGCCGTTCAATCCCCGCGGCTCCGACGTAGCGGTCGTGCTTGACCTCATGATCCACGACATCGATCTGCTGCTGACGCTCACGGGTTCGAAGGTGAGCAGCATCTCGGCGGCCGGCATTCCGGTGCTGACGCCGTCCGTCGATATCGCGAACGCGCGCATCACGTTCGAAAGCGGAGCGGTCGCGACGATTACGGCGAGCCGCGTGTCGAAGGATCGTACGCGCAAGCTGCGGATCTTTCAGCGTAACGGATACATCTCGCTCGATCTCGGCGCAGGCACGGGCGAGATGTACCAGCTGCGCAAGAATGTCGATCTCGCCGCGCTCGCGAAGTCGGCACAATCGATCGAGGCGTTCGTCGAACGCGTGGCGCTCGATGCGCCGGAGGGCGAGCCGCTCAAACTCGAGCTCGAGAGCTTTGTATCGGCCCTGCGCGGCGAGTCGCCGATTGCGGTGACCGCGGAGGACGGGCGCGATGCGCTCTCCGTCGCGCTTCGTATCGTGCACGATATCGAGCAGTCGCAGGGCGAGATCATGCGCAAGATGGCCGCCGCAGCGGCAGCACCGCCCCGTGCGTGAAGTTCTGATCTTCGCGGGCGAGGCGTCGGGCGATCTGCACGGCGCGTCGCTCGCGGAGCAGCTGCGCGCGCTTCGTCCCGAGCTTTCGCTCGCGGGCACCGGCGGTGCCGGCATGCGCGCTGCGGGCGTGGAGCTCATGGAACAGCTCGACGGCGTCGTCGGGTTTCTCGCGTTGCTGCGCTACGTGCCGCAGCACATGCGATTGCTGCGGCGAATCAAAGCGCGGCTGAAAAGCGGACACGTCGCGCTCGTGGTGCTGATCGACTACGGGTTTTTCAATCTCAAGGTTGGCGCGGCGGCGAAGGCGGCCGGCGTGCCAGTCCTGTTCTACATCACGCCGCAGGTGTGGGCCTCGCGCGCCGGCCGGCTGAAGACGATGGCGGACGTGATCACCGAGGCGGCGGTCATTCTTCCGTTCGAAGAATCGTTGCTGCGCCAGCACGGTATCGAGGCAACGTTCGTCGGGCATCCGCTGCTCGATCGCTCAGCCGCGATGCCCGATCGCGCTGAGGCGCGCCGCCGCCTGGGGATTCCCGTGGAGGGCGAGGTGCTCGCGCTTTTTCCGGGAAGCCGCGCCGGAGAAATCAAACGGCTTCTCGACGATTTTCTGGCCGTCGCGCGCGAACTGGAGCGCCGGCGTCCGGGATTGCGCGTGATCGTGAGCGCGGCGCCCACCGTCGAGCTCGACACCGCGCGCGTGCCGTATCCCATGGTGCGCTCCGCCAGTCTCGACGTGCTCCGTGCCGCGGACGTTGCGCTATGCAAGAGCGGCACGACGACGCTCGAGGCGGCCGTCGCCGATTGTCCGTGCGCGATTGTGTATCGCACGGGAAACGTGGACTACGCGATCGCGAAACGGCTCGTGACGATTCCGTTCATCGGTCTGCTCAACATCGTGGCCGGACGCGAGGTCGCGCCGGAGTTCGTGCAGGCCGCGTTCGAGCCGATCCGTGTCGCGGACGCGCTCATGCCGCTCTTCGATGCCAATTCGCCGCAGCGAACGAAGATGCTTGCCGGGCTCGCCGAGGTGCGCGCAAAGCTCGGTTCGGCGGGCGCGGCGGCTCGAGTCGCGCGCATGGCGTCGGAGCTTGCAACGTGAGTGATGGCGCGCAGCCAACGGGTGCCGCGCCGGCGAAAATGAGCTGGCGCGTGAGCCTGCTGCTTCCGCTCGGCAGGGTGTTGATCGGCCTGCTCGCCGCCTCGTGGCGCGTGCGCGCTCGCAACGCAGACGGATGGCAACGTTTGCGGGCGGAAGGGAAACCTTATGTGTTTGCGCTCTGGCACGCGACGCTGCTGCCGGCCGCGCATCGGCACAGCAATCAGCGAATCGCCGTGCTCGTCAGCCAGCATCGCGATGGTGAGTTGATCGCGCGCACGCTCGCAGCGTGGGGCAACACCACCGTGCGCGGCTCGACGACGCGGGGAGGATCGCGCGCGCTGCTCGCGATGATCAAGGAACTCGAGCGCGGCGTGGTGGTGGCGGTGACGCCCGATGGCCCACGCGGGCCGGCGTTGAAGTTTCAGTCGGGGACGCTGGTTGCGGCGCAGCGCGCGGGCGTGCCCGTGGTGCCGCTGACGGTGCATGTCGATCGCGCGTGGCGACTGAAGAGCTGGGATCACTTCATCATTCCCAAGCCGTTTGCGCGTGTCACGATTGCGTATGGCGATCCCACGATGGTCGGCGGCGCGACGCCTCGAGAGGCGGCCGCTGAAGCTGAGCGATTCGAGCGGCTGATGGCGGACGCGCAGGCGGTGGCCGATGCCTAAGCGGCTGATCGAGCGCATCTGGGAATCGTCGTCGTTGCCGGCGCGGATCGCGCGCGCCGCGCTCGTGCCGCCGGCCGCGTTCTACGCCGCGGCGGTCGCACTGCGCAATCGCGCGTACGATCGCAATTGGATCCGCGCCCGCGTGTCGGCGATTCCCGTGATTGCCGTCGGGAATCTCACCGTGGGCGGCACGGGAAAAACGCCGGTCGCGGCGTACGTCGCGGCGCGCCTTGCCGCTGGCGGCGCGAAGCCCGCGCTCGTGATGCGCGGCTACGGCGACGATGAAATGCTCGTGCACCGTCTGCTCAACCCAAATGTTGAAGTGATCGTCGACGCCGACCGCGCGCGGGGCGTCGAGACGGCGCATGCGCACGGCGCTACCGTCGCGGTGCTCGATGACGGCTTCCAGCATCGCCGCGCCAGGCGCGATGCGGATATCGTGCTGCTCTCGGCGGATCTGAGCGGCCCGGTGCGGCCCCTGCCCGCAGGCCCGTGGCGCGAGTCGCTCCGATCGCTCGTGCGCGCGACAGTAATTGTTGTGACCCGCAAGAGCGCGTCGACACTGCGCGCGAAAGAACTCCTGGGCCAGGCGCAGCGATTCGCGCCGCGCGCCGCAGGTGCGATCATCTATCTCGCTCCGGATCAGCTGGTGCGGTGGGCGTCCGATGAAACACGTGCGCGCGACGCGCTAAGATTTTCGAGCGTGCTCGCGATTGCTGGAATAGGCGACCCTCGAGCCTTCGAATCCCAGCTCAAGCAGCTGGGGGCGATCGTGGACCTGGCCGCCGCGTCGGACCATCACAGGTATTCCGCGGCCGAAGCGACTGCGCTGGCGAAGCGCGCAGCGGCATACGATCTCGTGGTTTGCACGTTGAAAGACGCTGTCAAACTCGGCCCGCTTTGGCCTGCAGAAGCGCCACCATTATGGTATCTTTCACAGCGAGTGGAAGTGGAGTCCGGCGCCGAGCTTTTGGAGCGAATTCTGGCCGATCTCGCCGCGGGAACGTGAACGAGTGCCAACCGAAGAACATCACGCCGGCGAGTGCCGGCCCAACGATTGATTCGAATGTCTCCTGACCTTCTTCTTCCAACGAACACGATCGTCCGTCCGGACAAAGACCGCTTCCTGTCCGAGGAAAACCCCTTCGAGGCGATGATGTCGCGCTTCGATCGCGCCGCCGAACTGCTCGATCTCGAGCCGGGCATTTACAAGGTGCTGCGCAAGCCGGAAAAACAGATCATCACGCACTCGCCGGTCATGATGGACAACGGCGATGTCGAAGTGTTCACCGGGATTCGGGTTCTCTACAATACGTCCAGAGGGCCGGCCAAGGGCGGCATTCGTTTCGATCTCAATGTCACGCTCGATGAAGTCACCGCGCTGGCCGCGTGGATGACGTGGAAGTGCGCCGTCGTGAACATTCCGTTCGGCGGATCGAAGGGCGGCGTGATCTGTGACCCGCTGAAGATGAGCGCGTCGGAACTCGAACGCCTCACGCGCCGCTACACGGCCTCGATCA
Organism: Gemmatimonadales bacterium; assembly: GCA_038205995.1. GTDB lineage: Bacteria > Gemmatimonadota > Gemmatimonadetes > Gemmatimonadales > Gemmatimonadaceae > Fen-1231. The sequence continues at coordinate 24,843 of JBBRBH010000033.1, read as the reverse complement.
TCTCCACGCTCGGACCGGACTCCGATGTGCCCGCGCCGGACGTGAACACGAACGAGCGCGTCATGGCGTGGATTATGGACACGTATTCGATGCGAGTGGGCCACACGGTCACGGCGGTCGTCACGGGCAAACCCGTTGAAATGGGCGGTTCGCTGGGACGTCGCGAGGCCACGGGCCGCGGCTGCATGATTGTCACCAAGGGAGCGCTCGCGCACCTCGGGATGGAAGTGAAGGGCGCGACCGTCGCGGTGCAGGGTTTCGGCAACGTCGGTTCGATCGGCGCGCAGCTGTTGCAGAGGGAAGGATGCAAGATCGTCGCGATCAGCGATCGCACCGGCGGCGTGCACAACAAGGCCGGCATCGACGTCGATGACGCGGTGGCGTGGGTCGCGAAGAACAAGACGCTCGAGGGATATCCGAAGGGCGAGAAGATCACCAACGAGGAACTGCTCACCATCGAATGCGACGTGCTGCTTCCCGCCGCGCTCGAAAATGTCATCACGAAAAAGAACGCCGCCAAGATCAGGGCGAAGATCATCTGCGAAGGCGCGAACGGACCGACGACGCCGGCTGCCGACACGATCCTCGACGATAAAGGCGTCTTTGTGGTGCCGGACATTCTTGCGAACGCGGGCGGTGTGACCGTCTCGTATTTCGAGTGGGTGCAAGATCGCGGCGGATATTTTTGGACGGAGAAGGTCGTGAACGACCGCCTGACCGAGATCATGCATCACTCGTTCAAGGCCGTGCTCGATCTCTCCAAGCAGCACAAGGTGAACATGCGCACAGCGGCCTACATGCTGTCGATCAGCCGTGTGGCAACGGTGCATCGCCTGCGCGGGATCTATGCCTAGAGTGGTGATGGACGTTGGACGATCGAAGATCGATGATGGCATCATCGGTCCTCCAACATCGAACCTCCATCGTTGTCGATGAAGGTTCTGATCGCCGCGGTCGGCAAACCGCGCAATAAAGCATTGGCGACGGCGATCGGAGAGTACGAGCAGCGCGCGGCGCACTACTGGCCGCTCGAGGTGCATGAGGTCCGTGAGGAGCCTGCGAAGTCGCTCTCTGCGGACCTTGTTCGTGAGCGAGAAGGCAAGCGGCTGTCGGACGCGGTGCCGGCGTCGGCGCATCTTGTGGCGTGTGATCCCGGTGGCGCGTCAAAAACGTCGGAGGAGTTCAGCGCATGGCTGCAGGGCGAGCGGGAGCGGGGTCACGATGTCGCCTTCGTGATCGGCGGAGCGTATGGTCTTTCGCCGGAGCTCCGCCAGCGGGCGCGCACAAAACTGTCGCTCGCGCCGTGGACCCTGCCGCACGAACTCGCGCGGCTCGTTCTCGCGGAGCAACTCTATCGCGCCGGCTCAATCGTAAAGCGCGAGCCGTATCACAAATGATGGAGATCCATTCGTGAGTTCACCGCGAGTCATTGCGGAGTCCATTGGCGGCGGCGCGCTCACTCGCGCGGCGCTCGAGGGCAGCACTCCGGCGGGATGGTTTCTGCCGCAGCCGCGCGGCGCCGACGAATGGCGCAGCCACGCGGAAACGGTGCGCAGCGCATTTCCCGGCGCGCGCTGGCTCGAGACACTTCGTCCCGCGCTCTCTGCGAGCGGCGCCGCCGCCGAGCGACTCGAGCGCGTCGCGGCCGGGCACGGCGTCGTCGTCACCACGGGCCAGCAACCAGGACTGTTCGGAGGTCCCGGTTACACCTGGCTCAAGGCAATCTCCGCGCTTGAGTTCGCGAATCGTCTCGAGCGTGATATCGGGATTCCAGTCGCGCCAATTTTCTGGGCCGCAACCGACGACGGCGATTTCGAGGAGGCGGCCTCCACCGTCGTCTCGATCGGCGCGGAGGCTCGGCGCATCGCGATCGAGCGGCAGGGGCCGGAAGGACTCGTGATGTCGCAGCTTCCCACCGGCGATACGTCCGCGCAAATCGCGAGCCTCGTGGAGGCCGCTGGTTCGGCGTCGCAGTCCAACATTCTCGACGCGCTCCGCGCCGCGTACCATCAGGACGCCACCGTCGGCGGCGCGTACGTGCAGCTGCTCCGCGCGATTCTCGAACCGCTCGGCATCGCGGTGCTCGACGCGTGGCATCCCGCGGTGCGGTCCGCCGCGCGGCCCACGCTGGTTGAGGCGCTGAATCGCGCGGCGATGATCGACGAAGCCGTCGCGCTGCGCGGTGTTTCGATCGAGCGCGCGGGATTCCGTGCGCAGGTCGCGCGCGTGCCGCGTCTCTCGCTCGTGTTCCGCAGCACGATTGGCGTGAAGGAGCGCGTGCCCCTCGCTCAAGCAGCGGATGCCGCACGGAGGGATGACATCGTGCTCTCCGCAAACGTGCTGTTGCGCCCCGTACTCGAGCGGCGCCTGCTGCCGACCGTCGCGTACGCAGGCGGCGCAGGGGAAATCGCCTACTTTGCGCAGGTGAGCGCCGTCGCCGAGGCGCTGGGCGCGGCGATTCCGCTCGTCGTGCCGCGCTGGTCCGCGACGGTCATCGAGCCCGCGGTAGATCGGATGCTCGGCCGCCTCGGCATGGTGTTCGACGATGTGAAATCTCCGCACGTGGCCGAGCGCCGCATCGCCGATCGCGCGATGCCGGCGGTGGTGCGCGACGCCGTGGAGGCGCTGCGCACGCAGGTTGAGACGCGCATCGACGCGATCGCGGCGAGCATGCCCACCAAGCCGCTGGTGAGCAAGGAAGTGATCGAGGGCGCGCGCGCGCAGCTCCGCCATCGCGTCGAGCGGCTCGAACGCCGCCTGCGCGCCGCCTCGGTGCGCGGCGAGACGGCGGCGATGAACGATCTCGCGGCGGTCCGCGCCGCGCTTGTTCCGCTGGGCGCTCGTCAGGAGAGACGGCTGAACTATCTCCCGCTGCTCGCGCGGCACGGCGATCTCCTGATCGACCAGCTGAAGTCCGGCGCCGCGATCCACGCAGGTGCGCTGCTTGGAAGCAAGTGAGCGAACAGTGAGTCAGCCGGCGCGCGAGGCGACGCAGGAAAAAAACGAAGGGAAAGGCGCGGGCGGCGCGGTACTTGTTGCCGGCGGGATCTTCCTGAGCCGCATCATGGGCTTGGTGCGCGCGCGGGCGTTCACGCACTTTCTCGGAACATCCGACGCGGCCGACGCGTTCAACGCCGCGATTCGAATTCCGAATATCCTGCAAAACCTTTTCGGCGAGGGCGTGCTCTCGGCGTCGTTCATTCCAGTGTACGCGAAGCTGCTGGCGGAAGGCGACGAAGAAGAAGCGGGGAAGGTTGCCGGCGCGGTGTTCTCGCTGCTCGCGCTCGTCGCGACGGTACTCGTGCTCGTCGGCATTTACACGACGCCATTTCTGATTTCGCTCATCACGCCCGGATTCACGGGCGAGAAACGCGATCTCACCATCAGGCTCGTGCAGATGATGTTCCCGGGCGTCGGCCTGCTCGTGATTTCATCGTGGTGCCTCGGCGTGCTCAATTCGCACCGGCGCTTTTTTCTCTCGTACGCCTCGCCCGTCGCGTGGAATCTCGTGATGATCGGCGCGCTGGCGGGCTGGGGTCCCACCGTGCCGCAGGCGCAGCTCGTGCTGATCGTCGCGCTCGCGTCAGTGGCGGGCAGCGCGCTGCAGCTGGCGGTGCAGCTGCCCATGCTCCTGCGGCTCGAGCGGAAACTGAAAGTCTCAATTAATCCACAGCGGCCGAACGTTCGCCTCGTGGTATCGAGCTTTGTGCCCGTGTTCATCGGGAGAGGCGTGGTGCAGATCAGCGCGTATGTGGATCAGTGGCTCGCATCGCTCATTCTCGTTGGCGGTGCGGTCTCCGTGCTCAGCTATGCGCAGAACATCTCAATGCTGCCGATTTCGCTGTTCGGCATGGCGATCGCGGCGTCGCAACTCCCCGCGATGTCGTCCGCGCTTGGCAGCCCGGAACAGATCGCCGAGCAAATCCGCGCGCGTCTCGACAGCGGCCTGAGGCGCATCGCGTTCTACATCATTCCATCCGCCGTGGCGTTCGTGCTGCTCGGAGATGTGATTGCGGCCGTGTTGTATCAGAGCGGAAAGTTCACGGTGAGCAGTACGCTGTGGGTGTGGGGCGTGCTGGCTGGCTCCGCCGTCGGCCTGCTCGCCGGAACGATGGGGCGTCTGTACAGCTCGGCGTTTTATGCTCTGCGCGACACACGGACTCCGCTCACGTTCGCCGTTATTCGCGTGGTGCTCACGCTCGGGCTCGGCTATGTCGCGGCGCTGCATCTTCCCGGCTGGATCGGCATCGCGCCGATGTGGGGCGTCGCCGGACTCACCGCGTCGGCGGGAATCGCGGGCTGGCTCGAGTTCTACCTGTTGCGGCGCGAACTCAACACGCGTATCGGCGTGACCGGCGTTCCGCTCACGCGTGTTGGCGCACTGTGGCTCGCCGCGGTGATCGCGGCGCTCACCGGACTCGCCGCGCGCTACACCTTCACGCCTCCGGACAACACGCTCGTGCAGGCGATCGTCGCACTGCCGATGTTTGGCATCGTGTACGTCGGCATCGCCAAAGCGATGCGCGTGCCGGAAGCCGACGAGCTGCTACAGCGACTGAGAGTCGTCCGCCGCGCGAGCTGAGCAGATGATGGAGATCCCGGACCAGATCGCGATGCAGCTGGCGCACCTGCCCGAGTCGCCCGGCGTGTATCTGTGGAAAGCCGCAGATGGAACCGTGCTATACGTGGGCAAGGCCAAGCGCCTGCGGCCGCGCGTGCGCAGCTACTGGGCTGATCAGGGCCAGAGCCCCAAGACGCAGATGCTGATGGCGCTCGTGAAGGATCTCGAGACGATTGTTGTCCCGACCGAGACCCAGGCGCTGCTCCTCGAGTACAACCTCATCAAGGAACATCGCCCGCGCTTCAATATTCTTTTGCGCGACGACAAAACGTATCCGTATGTGAAGGTCACGGTGCAGGAGCCGTATCCGCGCGTGTTCGTCACGCGGCGCCTGCTCAACGACGGCGCGCGCTACTTCGGCCCCTATACCGACGTGGGCGCGATGCGGCGCGCGCTGAACCTGGTCAAGCGAATTTTCACAGTGCGCTCGTGCAGCTGGGACATGCCCGATCAAATGCCCGAACGCGCCTGCCTCGACTACTACATCAAGCGCTGCAAGGGGCCCTGCATCTTCGCGCAGTCACTCGAAGACTATCGCGCGATGATCGAGGAGGTGCTCGTGTTTCTCGACGGCCGCACCGATGAAGTGGTTCGCCGGGTGACGGCTCGTATGCACGCCGCGAGCGAGTCGATGAATTACGAGAATGCCGCCGAGCTGCGCGACGCCCTGCTGCATCTCCAGAATATGGAAGAGACCACGGTCATCCTCGAAGTGGAGGGCGGTGACAAGGACGTGGTTGGCTACGCGCGCGACGGTGAGGACGCGTGCGTTTCCATTCTGCGCATTCGCGGAGGCAAGCTCCTTGGGCGCGAGCACCGTTTTCTCGAGCACATCGAAGACGAGCCGGACCCCGAGATTCTCGGTGCCTCGCTCGTAGCCGGATATCTCACGTCAAAGGAGCGCGCCGACGAACTGCTCATTCCGTTCGACTTCGACGATCGCACGTTGCTGCAGGAAGCGCTCGGCAAAACGCAGGTGAAGATTCCGGAGCGCGGCTCGCGCCGCGAGCTCATTGATTTGGCCGAGCAAAATGCGCGGCACTTGCTGGAAGAATTCAAACTCGCGGGTCTTGAGGCCGATGAGCGCGCCGCGGATCCGGTCTACGATCTCGGCAGGGAACTCGGACTGCACAAGATTCCGCGCAGCCTCGTGTGCTTCGACATGTCCACCGCGCAGGGACGTGACAACGTCGGGTCGATCGTGTGGTTCGAGAACGGCCGGCCGCGCCGCTCAGAATACCGGACGATGAAAGTAAAAAGCGTCGATGAGGCGCACGGGCCGGATGACTTCGCTTCGATGCGTGAGGTGGTCACGCGCTACTTTCGCCGGCGGCTCGATGAAAAGAAGCCGATGCCGGATCTCGTGGTGGTCGACGGCGGCAAAGGCCAGCTGAGTTCCGCCGCCGAAGCGCTCGCCGCGTTAGAGTTAACATCGTTGCCGCTCATCTCACTCGCGAAACGCGAAGAAGAGATTTTCGTCAGCGGAAAATCGGAGCCGATGCGCCTTTCGCGGCGCTCACCGGCGCTGCGATTGCTTCAGCAAGCAAGAGACGAAGCGCATCGCACCGCTGTCACCTACAATCGCAAACGGCGGACGATCCGCACGGTAACATCGGAGCTGCTCAAGATTCCGGGTGTCGGTCCGGTGAAGCGTCGCGCGCTGCTCACGGTGTTTGGAAGCATTCAGGGCGTGCGAGACGCGACGCCCGAACAAGTCGCGCAGCTGCCGGGATGGTCGGTGGCCGCCGCGACGAAGATGCTCGAGGCACTTCAGAAGTCGGATCCAACCTCATCAGAGAAATCATGACCGCATCGCAAGTGAACTCATGACGGCTACCACGTGGACGCTTCACTGTTCGGCCTGCGCATACGCCGTTCAGGGCGAGCGGCTTGCATCTGTGTGCCCGGACTGCGGACAGCCGCTTGCTGTCCGGCTCGCTGCAGTTCCGCGATCTGCAATCGGAAGCATCTGTTCGATGTGGCGCTACCACGCCGCGATGCCGATCCTCGAGGGCGAGGAGCGCGTCTCGATCGGCGAAGGGATGACGCCGCTCACCGAACTTCCGCATATCGCGAAAGAAGTCGGCGTGCGCCGCTTGTGGGTGAAGGACGAGGGACTCAATCCGACTGCGAGCTTCAAGGCGCGGGGGCTCTGCATGGCGGTCACGCGCGCGAAAGCGCTCGGGCTGCCCGGCGTTTGTGTTCCGACGGCGGGCAACGCGGGAATCGCACTCGCCGCGTACGCCGCCGCCGCGCACATCCCGGCGCGCATCTACGCGCCCGCGTCCACTCCACCACCGATCCTCGGCAGCATCCGCGCGTTCGGCGCCCAGCTCGAGCTGGTCGACGGCCACATCGGCGACGCGGGCAAGGCGACGATGGCCTTCGCAAAAGAGAGCGGGTTCTTCAATGTTGCCACCGTGCGCGAGCCGTATCGCGTCGAGGGAATGAAGACGATGGGTTATGAAATCGCCGAGCAGCTCGGGTGGAGATTGCCCGACGCAATCGTGTATCCCACCGGCGGTGGCGAAGGTACGATCGGTATTTGGAAGGCGATCGGCGAGATGCTCGATTGGGGCTGGCTTCCACCGGAAACGAAAAAGCCGAAGATGGTGATCGCGCAGGCCGAGGGCTGCATGCCACTCGTGCGCGCATTCAATGAAGGGAAGGATCGCGCAACTCCGTGGGAACATCCGGCGACGCACGCGAGCGGCCTGCGCGTACCGAGCCCGTTTGGCGATCGATGGACGCTGCGCACAATCAGAGAGAGCGAAGGCGGCGCGTTCGCCGCTTCGGAGGACGAAATCCGCATCGGAACGTTCAATCTCGCCTCGACCAGCGGCATCGACGCCGCCCCCGAAGGCGGCTGCGGTATTATTGTAGCGAAGAAGATGGTCGCTGCCGGACTCGTCTCGAAAGACGCCGAGGTCGTAGTGTTCAACACGGGCTCCGGCGCCAGTTACCGCTGGTAGCTCCGCGGTTCCGAATCCCGCACTCCAATCCCGCACCCCGCACCGATTCGAAAATTGATAGCTATCCTCGACCCTTTTAGCGGCATCGCCGGCGACATGACCCTCGGCGCTCTTTTGGATCTCGGTCTTGATCCAGAATGGCTGAGGGCTCTGCCGAATACGCTGGGCCTGGAGGGCATCACTGTAAGAATCGAACGCGTCAAACGCGGCGAACTCGCCAGCTGGAAAGTCGATTTCGAAATTCCGCCGCAACCGCATGGCCGCCATCTCAAACATCTCAAAGCAATCGTCGACGCCTCACCCGCACCGGATCACGTGAAGGCGAAATGCAACGCCGCGTTCGAAGCCGTTGCCATGTGCGAAGCGGAAATTCACGGCACGACCGTCGAGAGAGTGCACCTTCACGAAGTCGGCGCGGTCGATGCGATTCTCGATATCGTTGGCTCCGTGTGGGGCTTCCACCTGATCGGCGTTGACAAAGTTTTCTGCGGCACCATCGCGCTCGGCGACGGCTTTGTTGATGCCGCGCACGGCAGACTTGCCGTTCCTGCGCCGGCCACGCTGCGCCTGCTCCAGGGCCAGAGCGTTCGCAACGGTCCGGAGAACAGCGGGGAACTCACGACGCCCACGGGCGCCGCATTGGTGAAGGTTCTCTCCGTTGGGCCAGCACCCGGGAATTATCGGCCGCTCAAAAGCGGCTACGGCGCCGGCACCAAAGATCCAGCGGGCCGCGCGAACGTTTTGCGCATCATCCTCGGCGAACTCGAGTCTGCAGCCGGAGATTCAGAAACGCTCGATCTTCTCGCGGCTGACATCGACGATATGGCTGGCGAATATCTCGCGAGCGCGGCCGACAGTTTGCGCGATGCTGGCGCGCTCGATGTCACGCTGCTGCAGACGGTAATGAAAAAGGGCCGCCCCGGCGTTCGCATCGAAGTGTTGTGCCGCCCCGCCGATACCGCGCGCCTCGAAGATCTTCTGCTCCGCGAGAGCAGCACCATCGGCGTGCGCCGCACGAGTGTGAGCCGCCGCGCGCTAGCGCGCGAAGAGGGCACGGTGACCGTCTTCGGTCTGCCGGTCGGCGTGAAGACCGTGCAACTCCCCGGCGGCGGTGAGCGCTCGAAGGCCGAGTACGAGGATGTGCGGCGAGTGGCGCGCGAGACCGGAAGAACAACCGCCGACATTCTCGAGGCGATCGCGAAGCAGCCATAAGTTCCGTCTGAAGCTCCGAGTTCAAGCTCATTGGTTACAGGTTGGCGGTGTCATAGCTCGGATTTCATAGCCTGTAGCTTTGAAAACCGAGCGTGAGTTTTTAAGGCCGAACTTTCAGCTTCCCAAGGCGAGCTTTCAGCTTCCCAAGGCGAGCTTTCAGCTTCCCAAAGCTGGCTTTCAGCTTCCAAAGGCGAGCGGTGAAACTGCCAACCTATGGCCTGTGACCTTGAACTCTTGTACTCTGAGCTTAACAAGACTGACTGCGACTAACTCCTTCACAGCCATTGTTTTCGGAGCTTCAATCTGATATTTTACATGAATGGTAAAGGTCGCCCGCATTCACCCCGGCAGCATCGCCGAGGAACTGGGGATTCTTCCCGGTACCGAACTGCTCTCGGTGAACGGACGAACCCTCGACGATTTTCTCGATTGGGAATTCCTCACCGCTGAGGACACCCTCGAAATCGAGGCTACGCTCCCCGACGGTGAGCGCGTTGTGTACGACATCGAGCGCCCCGAGAGCGAGCCGTTCGGCCTCGAACTCGAGCCGCCCACCGTGCGCCGCTGCGCGAACCGCTGTGAGTTCTGTTTCGTCGAGGGATTGCCGAAGGGTCTGCGCCGCCCGCTCTACATTCGCGACGACGATTACCGTCTCTCGTTCGCGTATGGAAACTTCGCGACGCTCTCGAATGTCAAAGAGCGCGATTTCGCGCGCATTCTCGAGTATCGCCTTTCACCGCTCTACGTCTCCGTGCACGCCACGCCCTGGGAAGCGCGCAAGAAGCTTCTCAACAATCCGCGCGTGCCAAACATTCTCGAGCAGCTCGGCCGGCTCGCAGAAGGCGGAATCCAGTTTCACGGGCAAATGGTGATTGTCCCCGGTCTCAACGATGGCGACGTGCTCGAGGAATCGCTGTCCGATCTATGGAACATGGGCGATGCCGTCCTGACCGTGGCTCTCGTTCCGGTAGGCCTCACACAGTTCTCGCATTTGTACACCGGCGAGACGATGAACCCCGAGAACGCTACGCGCATTCTGGCGACCGCCGAAAAGTGGGGCGAGCGCGGCCGTAAAGAGCGCGGCTTCACCTGGGTTTCCGGTTCCGATGAACTGTATCTGCTCGCCGGGCGAGAACTGCCGCCGCCCAGCTTTTACGGCGATTACCCGCAAATCGAAAACGGTGTCGGCGCAGTGACCGCGCTCCGCGAGCGTGTCGCCGACGGCCTCTCGCGCCTCCCGCGCCTCGAAGGAAAAAAGATCGGCGTCGTCACGGGCACGAGCATGCTGCCGCTGATGCCGCCGCTGCTCGAACAGCTCACCAGTGCCACCGGCGCGACGTTCGAACTCATTCACGCCGAGAACTCGTTGTTTGGACCGACCACCACCACCGCAGGCCTCCTCGTCGGCGCCGATATCCGGCGTGTACTTGGCTCCCGCACCGACTTGGACATGGCTTTGATACCCGCAGAAACGATCAACGACGACGGACTCTTTCTCGACGACGAGCCGTTCGCGAGCGTGCGCGCAGAATTTTCGATGCCCGTGTACGCGTCATACGATTTCATCGATGTGCTCGAACTCGAGGGCTCGTCCCTCGAGCCCGCCGCGGCTGGTGCAGCGTGAGTCTCCCGGTCGTAGCAATCATCGGGCGTCCGAACGTCGGCTAATCTTCGCTCTTCAATCGCATCATCGGCAGCGATGCCGCCATCGTCAGTGACGAACCCGGCACCACGCGCGATCGGCACTTTGCGCGCGCCGAGTGGAACGGCCGCGCGTTCTGGCTCGTCGACACCGGCGGCCTGACTGAAGATTCGTCGCTGCCCATGGACTTGGAGATCCGCAAGCAGGTGAAGCAGGCCATTGAGGAGGCCGATCTCATGCTCCTCCTGCTGGACGCGCAGGTTGGCGTCCATCCGAGCGATGCGCGCGTTGCCGAACTCCTGCGCAACTCGGGAAAGCCATGGCTGGTCGTGGCCAACAAAGTCGACGATCCCAAGAGCACGGACTACTACGAGTTTTATAAGCTCGGCGCGGGCGACCCGCACCCCGTGTCCGCGCAGAACGGAAAGAACTCCGGCGACCTGCTCGACGAACTCGTCAAGAAGCTTCCGCCGCAGCAGGACGACGAAACGGGCGACGATCTTCGCATCGCAGTGATCGGGCGGCCAAACGTCGGCAAATCACTCTTCATCAATCGGCTGCTTGGCGAAGAACGGCTGGTCGTCAGCGACGTCGCGGGTACCACCCGCGATTCGATCGACACGCCCTTCACGTTTCACGGGCGGCGAATGATTTTCGTCGATACCGCGGGGCTCAGGCGCCAGAGTAAGGTTGACGACGGTATCGAGTTTTACTCTTCGTTGCGTACCCGGCGTGCTATTGATCGCTCGGACATTTGTCTTCTGCTCATCGACGCCACCGAGGGGCTGCACAATCAGGACTTGAAAATCGCGACGCTCGCGTGGGAAGCGGGCCGCGGCCTGATCATGGTCGTGAACAAGTGGGATATCAAAGAAGAGAAGGGCGACAAAACCGCCGCGAAGTTCGAAAAGGAATGCGCGGAAAAAGCGCCCTATCTCAAGTTCGTTCCGTTCCTCTTCACCTCGGCGCTCACCGGCCAGCGCGTCACGAAAGTGCTTGACGTTATTGCCGAGGTCGACGAAGAGCGCCGCAAGCGCATCACGACTTCGCAGGTGAACGACGCGCTGCAGGAACTCATCGCGCGCCGCCAGCCGCCGCAGGCCGCGGGGCACGAAATCAAACTGAATTACGCGACGCAGGTCGAGACGAACCCGCCGGCGATCGCCGTGTTCGGCAACAATCCCGAACTCCTGCAGGAGCACTATGTGCGCTACCTGCACAATGGATTCCGTGAGTTCTGGGGCTTCAAAGGAAATCCGCTCAAGATTCTGCTCCGCCGAAAGTCCGGCAGCAACACAAACTGAACGTTCGAACTCACCGTTCCTTTTCCGTCTCTCAAGGCGAATGCATCCAGCTATCGGTCTGGCTATCGCGTACGTCGCTGGATCATTCCCCTCGGCGTACATCGCGGGACGGTTGATCAAGGGGATCGATCTGCGCACGGTCGGCTCCGGGAATCTCGGCGCCACAAATGTCTATCGCACGCTGGGGTTCGGAGCGGCAATCACAGTTCTCATCTTGGACCTCGCGAAGGGAGCGCTCCCCGTCTACTATCTGCCAAGGCTGCTCGCCGTCGGAGATCCGTGGGCCGATCGCACGCTGTGGTGGGCGCTCGGTTACGGAATCGCCGCGATCGCCGGACACGCCAAACCGATTTTTCTTCTGTGGAAAGGCGGAGGCAAAGGCGTCGCGACCGCGACTGGAGTATTTCTTGTGCTCGCGCCGAGCCCGCTGCTTGCGACGATCGTCGTCTGCATCGCGGTCGTGTGGTACTCCGGATATATGTCGGCGGGTTCGATCGCCGCGGCCGCGCTCTTTCCGCTCCTCGTCTGGGTTGACTCGCGCGTGACGCCCGTGCTCTGGGGCGCGCTGTTCGTGTCGGCGTTCATTTGCTGGACGCACCGCACGAACATGCAGCGTCTGCGTGCTGGCACCGAGCCGCGGCTTTTCAAGAAAGTGAATAATAAGGAGCGCGGCTCATGAAATGCGCGGTGATCGGCGCCGGTGCGTGGGGAACCGCGCTCGCGAATCTCCTCGCCGAGAACGGGCATCCTACGCTCGTCTGGGCGTACGAGGCGGACGTTTCGCACGCGATCAACGAGCATCACGAGAATCAGCGTTTTCTTCCGGGCATTCAGCTGCAGCCGGATCTGCGCGCGACGTCTGATCGGGAAACGGCGGTCCGCGAGGCCGAGCTGATTATTTATGCGACGCCGAGCCATGTGCTGCGTGACATCGCCTCCTCGGCCAAGCAGTGGGTCACGCCTGGCGCTACACTCGTGGTCGCAACAAAGGGGATCGAGCGGACGTCTCTCGCGTTGATGACCGATGTCGTCTCCGAGGAGTTCGCCGGACATCCGGTGGTCGCGCTGTCGGGACCGAGCTTCGCATTCGAAGTCGCCGCGCGTCAGCCAACAGCGGTTGTTGCCGCGAGCACGAATCCGAAGGCTGCGCTGCAGGCTCAGGTTGCGCTGAGTTCGCCGGGATTTCGCGTATACACACACGATGATGTAGTGGGCGTCGAACTCGCCGGCGCGCTGAAGAACGTGATGGCCGTCGCGACGGGAATTTCCGATGGACTGAGCCTCGGCTTCAACGCGCGCGCGGCGCTGATCACGCGCGGTCTCGCCGAGATCGTGCGGCTCGGCGTGAAACTCGGCGCGCGCCCCACGACGTTCGCCGGACTTGCCGGCGTGGGCGACCTCGTGCTGACATGCACGGGCGCGCTTTCGCGAAACAGAAATGTTGGCTTGGAGATCGGCAGAGGGGCCACGCTGAGCGAAGTGCTCGCAGGCCGCGAGACGGTTGCAGAAGGAGTCGTGACCACCGAGAGCGCGAAAGCACTGTCCGAACGGGAGGGAATCGAGATGCCCATCGTGAACGCTGTGCACCGGGTTCTGTTCGAGCGGCAGCCTGCGCGCTGGGCGCTGGTCGAGCTCATGACGCGCGATCTGCGCGGGGAGGAGGACTGATGTCTGCGCGACCGCATCCGAAGCCGGAGCCGGTGCAGGAGTTTTTCAGCATCGGCGAGGTGTGCGATCTCACGGAGCTCAAGCCGCACGTGCTCCGGTATTGGGAGAGCCAGTTCAAGTTTCTGAGTCCGGCCAAGAATCGGTCCGGTAACAGAGTGTATCAGCGCCGCGAGATCGAGATGGTGATGCTCGTGAAGCAGTTATTGTACTCGGAGAAATACACGATCGACGGCGCGCGGCAGAAGCTGGATGAATTCCGCAAGAGCGGCGGCATGAAGTCCGCGGCGCGCGGTTCGCTCGATGTTGAAACGGTGCAGATGGTGGAGCGCGAGCTTCGCGAACTGCTCACGCTGCTGGAAGGAGACGCAACCTGATGCTGGTGTTGCTCAGCAACGATGACGGGATTCTCGCGCGCGGCCTGAGCTGTCTGGAAAAGGCAGCGCTCGCCCTCGGCGACGTGTTCGTGGTGGCGCCGGACCGGGAGCAGAGCGCCACCAGCCACTCGCTCACGCTCCACCATCCGCTCCGCCCGGTACAACTCGGAGAAAACAGATGGCAGGTGGATGGCACGCCCACCGACTGCGTGATGCTTGCGATTGAACAGCTCATGCCGAAGCGCCCCGACTTCGTGCTCAGCGGAATCAATCACGGTCCGAACATGGGCGAGGACGTTCTCTACTCTGGAACTGTCGCCGCCGCGATGGAAGGGCTCGCCCTCGGCGTGCCATCGATCGCCGTGAGTTTCGCCGGCCGCGAAACGCTCGGCGCGAAAGCATCACTGCTCGATGATGCGGTTGCACCGTTGAGCAAGCTGCTGCAGCATCTCACGTCGCTCCCCGCGTTTCCGGAGCACACGCTGTTCAACGTGAACATGCCGGGCATTCCCGCCGCGGAAATCAAAGGCGTGAAGCTCACCAAACTCGGTCGCCGCACATTTTCCGATTCGATCGCCAAGATGAAGGACCCATGGGGCCGTCCCATCTATTGGATTGGCGGCGGATCGGTGACGTGGACGGCGGATGAGGGAACGGACGTGAGCGCCGTGCGCGAAGGCTACATCTCGGTCACACCACTGCATCTCGACGTGACGTTTCAGGCGCGCCTCGACGACGCGGAGAAGTGGTGGAAAGCTCCATAGGCCGTCAGTTCAAAGGCGCGCGCACGCGGCTGATCGAAGAACTCCGCGCGAAGGGCGTGAAAGATATTTCCGTGCTGCGCGCGCTCGACCTCACGCCGCGGCATCTGTTCGTGCCAACAGGCGTGCGTCATCGCGCCTATGAAGACACGCCGCTGCCGATCGGGAATTCGCAAACGATCAGCCAGCCGAGTGTGCACGCGCGGTATTTGGAGACGCTCGCGCTGCAGGGAACGGAGAGAGTTCTCGAGATCGGCACCGGTTCCGGGTATCAGACCGTGTTGCTCGCGCATCTCGCGGCGCAGGTGTTCAGTGTCGAGCGGATAAAGCCGTTGCTCGACAACGCGCGCGAAGCGATCGCGCTCTGTGAAGTGCACAACGTGTCGCTGCTGCTCGGCGACGGCACGCACGGATGGAAGTCGTGCGCGCCGTATGATGCGATCCTCGTTGGTGCGGCGAGCCCCGATGTGCCGCAGCCGCTGCTCGATCAGCTCGCCGATGGCGGACGATTGCTGGTGCCCGTGGGCACGCGCGAGGAGCAACAGCTGTTGCTCATCACGCGGAAAGGCGAGAAGTTCACACGTGAGACGCTTGCGCCGGTGCGGTTCGTGCCGCTCGTGGGCGAGCATGGCTGGACGTCGTAGCAAGGAGGAGCACATGGACGCCGACGAACGCGCCGCGATTGTTTCGGAAGTGCGCCGCACACTGCGAGATGTTCCTGATTTTCCGAAACCCGGAGTCTTGTTTCGCGATATCACGCCGGTGCTCGCGAACCCCGCGCTGTTTGGCCGCGTGATGATGGCGTTGGCGCTGCCGTTTGAAGGGCAGGGAATTACGCATGTCGTTTCGATCGAGAGCCGAGGATTCATTCTGGGTGCTCCGGTCGCGCTTGAGCTGGGCGCGGCATTTGTGCCGGTGAGGAAACCGGGGAAACTTCCCGCAGCCACGCTTCGAGAAGATTTTATGCTCGAGTACGGCACAGACTCGCTGGAAATTCACACGGACGCATTGCGCGGCTCGAAGGGTGTGCTGATCGTCGACGATGTGCTGGCGACGGGTGGCACGGCGGCGGCAACGTGCAGGCTGGTGGAGCGCGCCGGTGGCAAGGTGTTCGCGTGTTCGTTTTTGATCGAGCTCACCGCGCTGAAGGGACGCAAGGCGCTCAAGGGGATTCGCACCGAGTCGCTCGTAACCTATTAAATCTTTTCGCTCGGTCCGGTCCGGACTCCGGACCTATTTCGAATCCTGCAGACTCAATCCTGTTCCGTCCTAGGCGCGGAGCGGTGTCGCACCGTTTGTGGTTCAGCTTCTAGCCGAACGCTCTCGCGAACGCGACTTTTGCGTCACGCGAAGTTTCCCTCAACGCTCAGCATCCATGCTCAAATTCCGATCGTTGCTCCCGCTCACGGCGCTCGTTACTCTCGTCGCGTTCACCTACGCGCGCGAGTCGGCCAACACGCGCATGCTGCGTCAGCCCTCCGTAAGCGCGCAGTCCATTGTTTTCGCATACGCGCAGAACATCTGGATTGTTCCGCGTGCCGGCGGCGCGGCGCGGCGCCTCACCAGCTTCCAGGGCGCAACTGAGAATCCGAAATTATCACCGGACGGAAAATGGGTGGCGTTTAGCGGCGAGTATGGCGGCAATGTGGACGTCTACGTCGTGTCGTCCGACGGCGGAGAGCCCAAGCGCCTCACCTGGAATCCCGCGCCAGACGTCGTGCAAGGCTGGACTCCCGACGGCAGCAAGATCCTCTTCGCCTCCACGCGCGAAACCAACGGACCATCCGCGTCGCCGAAGTTCTACGAGGTGCCCGTTGCCGGTGGCATCGAGGAGGCGCTCCCGATGAACCGCGCATATAACGGACGGATCTCGCCCGATGGAAAACGTGTCGCGTATCGGATGAACAACTCGTGGGATGAGGAGCGTCGCAATTATCGCGGTGGACAAAACCGCCCAATCTGGATTGTGGATCTCAAGACGCTCGACCTCGAGTCGCCGCCGGGGTGGAAGGATTCCAAACAGATGGAGCCCGCGTGGATCGGTGATGTCGTGTTCTATATCGACGACAAAGATGGCGTCGCGAATGTCTGGTCTTACGATACCAAATCCAAAAAAGTCGCGCAGATCACTGACTATTCCGACTTCGATGTAAAAACGCTCGATGCGGGCGGTGGCGCGGTGGTGTTCGAGCAGGCTGGATATGTTCACGAGCTCGACCCCAAGACCGGCAAGGAACACATCGTGAACATCACCGCCGCAGGGGATTTCCCGTGGATGA
Organism: Gemmatimonadales bacterium; assembly: GCA_038205995.1. Classification (GTDB taxonomy): domain Bacteria; phylum Gemmatimonadota; class Gemmatimonadetes; order Gemmatimonadales; family Gemmatimonadaceae; genus Fen-1231. Next base: position 8,010 of record JBBRBH010000033.1, on the reverse strand, counting down.
TGCCGCAGTGGAAGGACGTTTCTGCGCGCGTCGTGAACATGGCGCTCTCACCCACGGGCAAACGCGCGGCCGTCGAGGCGCGCGGTGAGATCTTCACGATCCCCGCAGACAAAGGTGACGTGCGCAACCTCACGAACTCGAGTGGCACTGCCGAGCGTGATCCGGCGTGGAGTCCGGACGGAAAAACACTCTCGTATTTCAGCGACAAGAGCGGGGAATACAAACTCTACATCGAGTCGCAGGACGGTCTCACGCCACCGCGCGAGATCGCGCTTGCGAACACCAAGCATTACTACACGCCCGAATGGTCGCCCGACGGAAAGAAAATTCTGTATCACGACACGGACCTGAAGCTGTGGGTGCTCGACGTCGCGAGCGGAGTGGCGAAGGTGGTGGGCAACGATCCCTGGATGGTTCCCGCGCGCACCATGAATCCCACCTGGAGTCCCGACGGAAAGTGGATTGCGTACGTAAAACACCTGAACTCGCTGTACAAGGCGATCGTCGTCTACAACGTCGACAACGGCACCACCAAGCAGATCACCGATGGCCTCGCCGATGTCACGTGGCCGGCGTGGGATGCGAGTGGAAAATATTTGTGGTTTCTCGCGTCCACCGACTACGGCCTCAAGTCGCAGTGGCTCGACATGTCGAACTACGATCACGACGAAAACTTCGCTCTGTATCTGGCGGTGCTGAACAAGACCGACCCGTCGCCGCTGCTCCCGGAGAGCGATGAAGAAGGGCAGCCCGTCGCACCTCCCGCGAACGGTGGTGGTCGCGGAGGACGTGGTGCTGGCGCCGGTGCCGCAGATGAAGCGGGCGCCGCACCGGCAACGGAGCGTCCGGCGGCACCACGCGCGCCGGTAACGGTCACGATCGATTTCGAGGGCCTGCAGAACCGCGTCATCGCGGTCCCCGGCGTTGCGGAGCGTCAGTACAGTCGCTTGCGCGCGGGAATCGCCGGCACGGTGTTCTTCACCGAGACAGTCGCAGCGAGCGGAACGGGTGGCGGCGGACGCGGTGGCGCAGCGGGCGGGAGCGAGCTGCACCGCTATCAGCTGCGCGACCGCCGCGCCGTGCCGTTCATGACCGGTGTCGCGGATTTCACCGTGAGCGCCGACGGCCACAAACTTCTTTACCGGACGGCAGGCGGTGGTGGTGGCGGGCGCGGAGCAGCAGCTGGCGCAGCAGGCACCGGAGCAGGGCTGTTCATCGTCGATGCAGACCGCGTGGTTCCCGCCGCTGGTGCCGGCCGCCTCAACGCCGTGCTGCGCGAGTACGTCGAGCCCAAGGCAGAGTTCAAGCAGATCTTTGACGAAGCGTGGCGCAATCAGCGCGACTATTTGTACGTGCCCAATCAGCACGGCTCTGACTGGCCCAAAATGAAAACGATGTACGGTCAGCTGTTGCCGTTCGTGAATCATCGCGCCGATCTCAATTATCTCATCGACATGATGGGCTCGGAGATCGCGATCGGACATTCATATGTTCGCGGTGGCGATATGCCGGAAATTCCCGCAGCAACAGTGGGGGAACTCGGCGCCGATTTCGTGATCGATCAGGGCCGCTACAAGATCACCAAGATCTACGACAACGAAAGTTGGAACACCGATCTTCGAGCGCCGCTCGCGTCGCCAGGTATGGACGTGCGCGTTGGCGACTACATCATCGCGGTCAACGGCGAGAACCTCGTCTCGCCCGATAATCTCTACCGCATGCTCGATGGCACGGCCAACCGTCAGACCGTGCTCACGGTGAACCAGGCGCCGGTGGCAGCCGGCGCTCGGCGCGTTACGGTCATTCCGATTGCGAACGATCAAGGCCTCAGGACGCGCGCGTGGATCGAACACAACCGGCACGTGGTCGATTCCCTTTCGAAGGGACAACTCGCCTACGTCTATTTGCCGAACACCGGGCAGCCGGGCTACACGAGCTTCAACCGCTACTATTTTGCGCAGCAAGATCGAAAGGGCGCGATCATCGACGAGCGGTACAACGGCGGCGGCCAGGCGGCCGACTACATCATCGACGTACTGCAGCGCGATTTCGACGGCTATTTCAACAACGTCGCAGGCGATCGCATGCCGTTCACGAGTCCGGCCGCTGGCATCTGGGGTCCGAAGGTGATGATCATCAATGAAATGGCGGGCTCGGGCGGCGATCTCATGCCCTGGATGTTCCACTCGCGGAAAATCGGCGAACTCGTTGGCAAGCGGACGTGGGGCGGACTGGTGCACACGGCCGATACGCCGGTGTTCATCGACGGCGGCTCGGCCATCGCGCCGCGCGGCGGATTCTTTGGGCGCGACGACAAATGGCACGTGGAGAACGAAGGACAGGCGCCCGATGTGGACGTCGAGAACTGGCCGAAGGACGTCGCGGCTGGACACGACATGCAACTCGAGCGCTCCGTCGCGGAGGCGCTGAAGATGCTCGCGGCGAAGCCGGTAGATCGTGCAACGAGGGAGCCGCCCTCGCCGACGACGGGCAAGCGAATTAAGCCGAACCCATGACCATGCGCACAATGCGCAGTGTTCGCTTTCTCGCTTGGCTGCTGCTCGCCGCGCCGCTTGGCGCGCGAGCGCAGCAGCGCGTCGATCGCGCGGAGCATCACGAGTTCGTGATGACCGATTTCCGCAACGAGGGCGGCGTCACGCTGCCGAAGACGATCATTGTCTACGGCACGTACGGCCATCTCAACGCGGCCCGCAACAACGCGATTTTGTTGCCGTCGCACTACATGGCGAATCATCACGGCTACGAATGGCTTATCGGGCCGGGGAAGGCGCTCGACACCGCGAAAGTTTTTCTCGTCGCGACTGAACTGTTTGGCAACGGCCATTCATCGTCGCCGAGCAATACACCGGAGCCGTTTCACGGGCCGCGTTTTCCGGTCATGACGATTCGCGACAACGTCGAGGCGGTGCGCCGGCTGCTGGCCGAGGATCTGCATGTGACGCATCTGCGTGCGATCATTGGGTTCTCGATGGGCGCGCAGCAGGCGTTTCAGTGGGCGGTCGGACATCCGGGTTTTGCGGATCGCATCGTGGCGACGTCGGGCACGGCGAAAACCTGGCCCCATGGAGTCGTGCGACTCGAGGGGCAGATCTCCGCTCTCACGGCGGACCCCGCGTTTAACGACGGTGATTATAAAGAGACGCCCGCTCGCGGGCTGAGCGCCTTCGGCATGGTGTGGGCCGGATGGCTCTACTCGCAAGAGTGGTGGCGGCGTGAACTCTGGAAAGAAAACAGTCCTGCCGGCACAACGTTTGAGAAAGTGGTCGAACGTTTCCGGTCGAACTTCATTCCCGGCGCGGACGCCAACGATTTGATTTTGCAGATGCGCACCTGGCAGCGCCACGACGTGAGCACGACGCCCGGTATGAACGGCGACATCGCGCACGCGCTTGGCTCGATCACGGATCCGTTTCTGTACATGCCGTCGGAGACCGACATGTATTTTCCGATCGGCGACGCGGCGTATGAGCAGTCGATGATGAAGACCGTGACGTTCGCGCCGATCAAGTCGTTGTGGGGGCACACCGCGGGCGCAGCCAGCAATCCGGCGGACGCGGCATTTCTCAACGCGACGATCGGAAAGTTTCTCGACGTCGGCAGGTGAGGGAAGCCGAGCGCCGACTACTGCCGTCTACTTTCGAACTGCAGCCGGTCCAGCTAGGCTTCTGTTCGTTCGCCCTCGTAGCTCAGGTGGATAGAGCAAGCGTTTCCTAAACGCTAGGTCGGCCGTTCGAATCGGCCCGGGGGCACTGCAGCACCGCGCGACTGGCCTTGATGTGCTAGTCCGTTCTAGTCCATTCAGCGGATAGTCGCCCCGCCCGCCTGCCGCGACATTGCTATGGATGTCAGGCCAGACAGAAATCGCGCCCGCGCGCGTCGAGTTTACCCAGCAGGATGACGCGGTCACTGTCGAGTTGCACGGTGACTGGGCGCTGGAACTTCCGCCCCCGCGATTCGCTCCGCTGATCGAAGCTCGCATGCGTCAGGGAGCCGTTCGCTCAATTGCCTTCGACGCCTCGGCGCTCGGAACGTGGGACAGCAGCCTGCTGACGTTCCTCGGGCAGGCCATGCAGTACGGTGAGGCCCATGGCATCGCCTGCGACACCGCGGGCCTGCCGCCCAACATCGCGCAGCTCCTCGGTCTCGCGAACGCCGTGCCGGCGCTCGCGGTGGTGCGCGAGAAGAGCCCGTCATCGTTCGTCGATAGGGTCGGCACTGCGGGAATCGCCTTCTACGATTCGTCGCTCGTTTCCATCACGTTCCTCGGCGAAGTGGCGGATGGATTCGGCCGGGTGCTGCGACGACGCGTGAGGATGCGCTGGCGCGATTTCTGGGTGGTGGTGCAGTCGAACAGCTCCGGCGCCCTGCCGATCGTCACGCTGATCGCCTTTCTCGTGGGCCTCATCATCTCGTTCCTCGGCGCGGTCGTCCTGCGACGGCTTGGCGCCGGATACTACGTCTCGTATCTCGTCGGCTTCGGCATGCTGCGCGAGATGGCGGCGCTGATGACCGGCATCATCATTGCCGGCCGCACCGGCGCTGCGTTCGCCGCCGAGATCGGCACCATGAAGGTCACCGAAGAACTCGACGCGCTGCAGACCCTCGGTCTCTCGCCGGTCGAGCAGCTCGTGCTGCCGCGCGTCCTCGCGCTCTTCGTGATGATGCCGCTGCTGACCGTCTACGCGATGTTCGTCGGGATCGGCGGAGGAATGCTCGTTGCGGTCACCATGCTCGACCTCAACTCCGCGGAGTTCATGGGCGGCCTCCTGACGCCGCTGACGCTCAGCGACGGCATGCTCGGCGTCTTCAAGGGAACTGTGTTCGGGTTGATCATCGGCATCGCCGGCTGCATGCGAGGCATGCAGACGGGCACGGACGCCGGCGCGGTCGGCCGCGCGGCAACGTCCGCCGTGGTCACGGGCATCACGCTGACCGTCGGCGCCAACGCGCTCATCGACTGGCTCGCCGTCCTCACGGGTGTCTGAAATGGCCGAGCCAGCCGCACCACCCACCGCCGTCATCGACGTCGCGAACCTGACGATGGGCTACGGCGATCGCGTCATCATGCGCGACCTGAATTTCCAGGTGAAGCGCGGCGAGATCTTCGTGATCATGGGCGGAAGCGGCAGCGGAAAGAGTACGCTGCTCAAGTATCTTATCGGCCTCAAGAAGACGGCGGCGGGGGAGATCCGTTTCGACGGACAGGAGTTCGGCGCGGCTGAGGGGGAAGCGAGGCGTCTTATCCTCCGTCGCATGGGCGTGCTCTTCCAAAACGGCGCGCTCTGGAGCGGAATGACGCTCGGAGAAAATGTCGCGCTTCCGCTCGAAGAGTTCACGAAACTCGAACCAGACGCAATTGCGGACATCGTGTCCTTCAAGCTCGCCCTCGTGGGCCTGCGCGGTTCCGAGGAGTTGTATCCGGCCGAGATCAGCGGCGGCATGCGCAAGCGGGCCGCGCTCGCTCGCGCGATCGCACTCGATCCGGAGGTGCTGTTCTTCGACGAACCGTCGTCCGGTCTCGACCCGGTCTCCGCGAGCCGTCTCGACGAGCTGATGCTGCAGCTGCGCGACAGCTTCGGTACGACGATCGTCGTCGTGAGCCACGATCTCGACAGTCTGTTCAAGGTGGCCGATCGCGCGTTGTTCCTCGACATCAAACTGAAAACCATGTCTGCGCTCGGGAAGCCGGCAGATCTGCTGGAACATCCCCCGAACGAGGATGTGCATGCCTTCCTCACACGCACCAGCGAGGCAGGTACGCCCTCATTCACGGCACGTCACAAGGAAACGAAGTCATGAGTATACGCGCCAACACTACCGCAATCGGGCTGTTCCTTATCGGCGGCTTCGCGCTGACCGTACTCGGCATCGCGACGCTCTCGTCCGTCCGGCTGTTCAGGAAGGAGGGGAGGTTTATCACCTACTTCGGGGAGTCGGTGAACGGCCTCGAGGTGGGAGCGCCCGTGAAGTTCCAGGGCGTGCCCGTCGGCAAAGTAACGAATCTTCTCATCCAGATAGAACTCAAGGACAAGACGTTCCAGGTTCCGGTGCGCTACGAGGTGGACCTGAAGAAGCTGAAGTCGAGCACTGGCACCTTCCTTCAGCTCGACGACTCCTTGGTGCTCGATACGCAGATCACCGACGGTCTTCGTGCGCAGCTCCAGATGGAGAGCCTGGTCACCGGCCAGCTCTACATCGAGCTCGCGTACAACAAGGACGCGAAGCCAGTCCGTGATCACGGCGGGAATCCGACCGACTACGCTGAGATCCCCTCGACAGCGTCGATGCTCGCCGCGCTCGGAACGCAGGCCGGCAGCGTGATCGGCGACGTGCTGAAGGTGCTGTACCAAGTGAACACGATGCTCGCGGCGATCAATATGCCGGAGATCAACCGGTCGGTGGTGGCATCGGCCCACGCAGTCGAGCGGCTGGCCGATGCCAAGGAGATCCGCGGCGCGCTCGTGCAGGTACCGATGCTCATCACGAGGTTCGACAGCACGTTGGCGAGCATGCAAGTGGTGGCCGACAAGCTCGCCGCCTCAATCGATCCGCTTCGGTTGCAGATCTCGGGCACGAACTCCGAGGTCGCTCTGACGCTGAAGACGATGCGTCAGACCATGGAGGACACGCGGGGCTTTCTCTCGACGGACAGCGGGATCGGATTCCAGATGGAAGGCGCGATGGCCAGCATGAAGGCCGCGGCCGACGCGCTCAAGGCTCTCGCGCAGACGCTCGAACGCAACCCCGACATGCTGCTCCGGGGCAAACCACCGGTGAGGAAATAGCATGAAATATTTCTTTCGAACGCTATCCCTGTTGAGCCTCGCTTCGCTCGCCAGCGTGGCCGGTTGCTTTAGCCTGAGCCACGGCGCGCCGTTGCCGCGACAGTACGCGCTTGGCGCGGAACGCCTGAAGGCGGGCGACCCGAAGCCGCTGGCCGCTGGTGTCACGGTTGGCATTCGACGCGTTGAACTCGAACCGTACCTCGACACGCCGCTGCTTGTGCTTCGCAAGGGATCGCGCGAGATCACGTTCCTTGAATTCCAGCGCTGGGCCGAACCGCTCGGCACCGGGATTGGCGGCACGCTGGCCCGTTACCTCGCTGGACGCGCGCCGATTCGGCATGTGGACTCGGCGCCATGGCCGAGTCGCGCGCACTACGACTTCGTGATTCAGCTCCATGTGCTGCGCTTCGAAGGTGAGCAGCCCGAACTCTCACCGTTGGCTGCCGCAGAAGCCCACGTGCTTGTGGCCTGGGAAATCGTCCGACAGGATGATGGCGTCGTGGTCGCGCAAGCAACGACCGATTACCGAAAGGGCGGCTCGCGAGCTGGAGACTATGACGGTCTCGTCGCGCAGCTCGATGAGGGATTGATCGTGCTCGCAGACGCTCTCGTCGCGAAGTTAGGGGAACTCGCCGCGAGGCCGCCTGGATCGGATTAACTTCACTGCCGGTATCGCCGGCTTCCGAAAAGCAGAGAGTAACCGGCATCGCACTCTGCGCCCCGACGCGCATTCCACAGCATACAGCCGGTCGCGGCCATCCAACGGCACGAACGTAACCCCTTCCGCCCGTTGCACTAAGCTCCGGTCGCCCGCCGTGGCACAGCCGATGCCTGTTGGATACGCGGATGGAGTGTTGCTGCAAGTCCCACCAACCCAATGCACCGGAGATTGACGATGACCGCTAACAAGAAGGGCTTCACCCTGATCGAACTGCTGATCGTTGTCGTCATCATCGGCATTCTGGCCGCGATCGCGATTCCGAAGTTCGCAAACACGAAGGAAAAGGCGTACGTCGCCTCAATGAAGTCGGACCTGCGCAACCTGATCACCGCGCAGGAAGCGTATTTCTCGGATAACAACAGTCTCTACGCGCAGGCCACCACGAATCTCGGCACGAACTACAAGGCGTCGAGCGGCATCACGGTGACGCTGGGCGGCGTGACGAATACCGGATGGAGCGCGACGGCCACGAGCGTCTCGACG
>JBBRBH010000032.1:0-45954 GCA_038205995.1 Gemmatimonadales bacterium | reverse complement strand
AAATGCGAGTCGTTCTGACATAGTGGTGCGCTCCCGCCACGGCATCGGACACCTCCCGGAGGATGTCCGAATGTGAAGCCGTCGCGTCGAGCTCACCCATCAGCCCGGTTTGTTACTCACCTATCAGCCCGGTCTGTACCTTCCAACCCGTGACCACTGAACTTGAGCCCAGAGCTTTCAGCCGCACTGCCGCTACCGCCGCTACTGCCGCTACTGCCGCTACTGCCGCTACTGCCGCTACTGCCGCTACCGCCCCACGTCAGGGTCCGATAATCTCGATCCGATGCTCGGCCCGCACCACGTACTGCCCAGCGACCTCAATCTCCAGCTGGACGATGTAGGAGCCCTTCTTGAGGGTGGAGATGTCCAACTCGAGTGCGCGCGGCGACACGCTCGCGCCCCGCGCCGACTGATCCTCAACCGAGACGATGACCGGCGTGGCCTCGTGCACGAGCTTGAGCGCCTTGGCCTGCCGCTTGAGGAAACCGCTCTCTTCCACTTCGCTCACGACGGTCAGCGAGATCTTCATCTTCTCGCCGGAGGGATCGGTGCCGTACGATTCCCAGTAGACGCCGAGTTTCTCGTCGGCGCGAAGGCGCTCGGTGGGCACGGCGTGCGGCGCCGCTTCCTCGACTGAAGACGGAAAGCCTCCGAACGGCTTGTAGAACAGCAGATCCGAAACCGTGACGCGCGTGCCGACGGCGAACGGAGGATTCACGCCGTAGCGCGCGCGTGCCACGGCCTTCTTTTCCGGCGCGAACACTTCAGCGCTCATCAGGAGCGGACCCCACGGCGCGCGCGCGATCAGCACACCGGTGTTCGCCGCGTTTTTCACGATCTTCCCGTAGTCGCCGGGTTTCTCACTCGGCGAAACCACGAGCGCTGCGGTGAGTTTTCCGCCGTCGAGCTGTTTGGTGACGCGCGCGTCGTACGCCATGACGACCAGCGCGGTGTCGCCGCGCTTGAACATCGCTTTCTGGTGTTCGAGCGGAGTCAGCGAGCGCGCATAGACGGGCGCGTAGCGCGCGATCACCGGCGGGAGCTGCAGCCGCCAGTTGGACGAGTCCGACATCGAGGGTTGATTGAGCACGAAGCCCGGCGGAACATACCGGTAGGCCGGAGACGGTTCGAAGCTTGTAATCTCGCGCACCTGCTCCTGGCTCTGCGGCATGCGCTGGCGCCCCATCGAAAACCCGCCCTGGGATGAGCGGGTCGAATTGGAGGCGGCCCACGCGCGCGGCCAGCCAAAGCGCATCATGAGTTCGAGATCGTCCTCGAACGAATCGGAGACCACGACGCCCGGCGCGTCGCGCAGCATGGTCGCCATCGTCATGCGCGCGAATTTCTCGGTGCGCGAATCGTTTCCGTCCTGCGAGTACAGCGTGCGCGCGAAAAACCAGACGCGGTTTTCGAAGGCCTCGCGCCGCGGGTCGCCGCACGGGAAACGCTTGTACTGCTGGCGCGTGTCGTCGTCGATCAGCATCTCGATGTTCTGCCAGTCGCAGCGGTCGCGCGGAAGCATCTGCGCGATGGCGTGCGAGTATGCGCTGTCCGATGCGGCGTACCGGCCCATCAGGTGAAGCGAGAATCCGGCGAGGATATCGCACCACCAGCCGCCAACCTTGCACTGCTTGGCCGCCGCGTACGCGCTGTCATAGCGCTCCGCTTCGGCGAGATACCGCACGCGCTCCTCAGTCACCCAGCGATCTGTTGGATTGTGGACCGCGGCGGAGTCGAGCATCGAGATCAGCTGTTCGAGGCGGGCTTTTACCACGGGCGGCTCTTTGGGCGGTGCCGGCTGGTGCTCGTCGTACCAGTAGCACACGTTGCCGACCTGCTCGTCGCATTTTCCGGGAGCGGGCGGATGCGCCGTCGAGTTCGGAAGGTTGAAGGCGCGGAAGCGCTCGAACTCGGACTGCGCGCGGCGCGGCGACATGGCCTCGCCAGTCGCGCTGGTATCAGTGCCCGGCGCCCCCACCATGCCGGGGTCCCGAATAATTTGCGCGCGCGCCGCGGCTGGTGGCAGCGCGAGGAATAATGCGGCGAACAGAGCGACGGCGCGTGGCGTGCTGGCTATGATGGAAACGATTCTCCGACTTTCGACGCGGTGCGCAACCCCATCGCCACGAAAGTGAGTGTGCCGTTGCAGCAACTGGCTGTGACGTGAGTGGGTGCGCCCGCCACGAACAGATTTTCGTGGTCGTGAGCGCGTCCCCACTTATCTACCACACTCGAGGCCGGGTCGTTCCCCATGCGGCAGCCGCCGCCCGGATGTTCCTGTCCGATGTCGCCGGCGTCGGAGGTCGTCGAGATCACCGCGCCGTCGCCCGCCTTGGCCATGTCGCGGAAGAGGCCGTGGATGGTCTCCTCGGTATACGGACGGAGCGCGACGGATTCCGTCGCGTCACGAAACTGGAGGCGCGGCATCGGGTCGCCCCAGCGGTTCTTCGTGCCGCTGTCGAGCGTGAGCTCGCTCTCCTTCGCGGGAATCACGTCGTAGTAGGCTCGCACGCGCGCGGCGCCCGTTTTCGCGCGCGAACGCCAGTCGTTGAGCAGCGCGTCGCCCAGCAGCAGCTCGCCTTTTTCGTCGCGCATGCGGGGTTCGCGCCCCGACGCCGATTCCCACACGCGCAGATCGTGACGAACGTACTTCGAGAGAGGGCCCGGCCGCATAAACTTCTTTGTCACGAGCGAGTGCTGCGTGTTCATGCCGGGAAAGAGTTCGATCGGCAGTTTGATTTGCGCCGCCACGTTGCGATGGCCGCAGAGATATTTGCCGACGAGTCCCGAGCGATTCGCGATGCCGTTCGGATATTTCGCGCTCGTCGAGAGCAGCAGCAGGTGCGGACTCCAGGTGAATCCGGCCGCGAGCACGAATGTCTTCGCGCGCAGTTCGATTTGTTCCGCAGGCCGTTCGGTTGAATTCGCCGAGGCATGGGTGATCTTTCCCGTGCGATCGTCGGCATGGAGACGGCGCACGAGCGTCTTGAGCAGCAGCTGCACGCGCCCCTTCTTCACGAGCGCATCGAGTGTGAAATCGGGCGAGTACTTCGCGCCGGTAGGGCACACGGGATAGCAGGTGTCGCAGCGCTGGCATGCCGCGCGGCCGTCGTATGGCACCGAGTTTTTCGCGCTCGGCTGGCTCCACATGGGTATGCCCGCGTTCGCCGCCCAATCTTTCAGGATCGTGAGATTGTAGGTCAGCGGGAGGGCCGGCATCGGAAACGCCTTCGAACGCGGATCCAGATCCGGCGGACCCTGCTCCCCGGAGATTCCCATCCGCTCCTCGGCTTCCTGATAAAACGGATCGAGATCGTCATACGTGATCGGCCAGTCGGAGCCGACGCCGTACTGCGATTTGAGCTGGAAATCTTCCGGCGAATAGCGAGGAGTGACTCCGCCCCAGTGCATCGCGAGGCCGCCAAGATTCATGGACGGTGAAAAGCCGTAGGCGGTCCCGAGCGCATTCTGATCGTCGATATGATCGCGCGGCCATGGGGTTTCGCCGTACGCGAGCCAGCGCGCGCGATGGCCGAAGCGCTCGGCGAGCGGAATCGTGGGGCCGCCGGCTTCGACGATCGTGATCTTCACGTGCGGCTTCGCGGCAAGCTTGAGGGCCATCATCGCGGCGGTGATGCCGGAGCCGATGATGCAGATGTCGGTTTCGATCACACGCAAAGAAGAACCGGGCATCAGCTTTTTCCTCCCGCGAGCGGAAGCGGTTTGCGCGGCGAATCGGCGAGTGATTTGCACTGATCCTTTCCAATGCGCACGCCGTATGCGAAGTCAATCGCCTCGCTCGACGCGGCCCAGTGCGCGAGGAGCGCCACTGCGACGTGCTGCGCGGAGAGCGGATCCGCCGGCAGGCGATCGCCGCGAATGCGGGCGAGTTGTGCGCGCACGAACGTGTTTCGTTTGGCGGCGCCGAGCGACGCGAGGCCGGCGCCGAGCTGCTTTTTCGCGAGCATATCGAGTCCCTGCAGCTGCGCGTTCCAGCCTGGCGCGGGATCGGCGACGGTGTAGCGGATTTCCGCGTAGCCGTAGCCGTGCATTTCCTCGCTGACCGGCGTGTATCCGGCAATCCACGCGCTGAACGCATGCACAGCTTTCGCACGGCCGGCCGTGCCGAGCGATTCCGGAAGCAGCGACTCGCCGAGCGCGGCGAGGAGCGCGGCGTCGAGCGCGCGCGATGCACCGGTTTGACTCTCCTTCGCGGATTTCTGCGGCGGCGTGAATTCACCAGCAACGCTAAAAGCGGCCATGGAAGCGGCGGCCTGCGAGAGAAACGTGCGGCGGTCGGTTCCCGCCCTCTGGGCTCCGTCTTCTTTTTTCATGCGGCCGATGTCTCCGTTGTGCGGGCGGCGGGCGGCTGGAATCCGGGGATCCATGCTTTCAAGACGTTCATCAAGCCGTTCATCTCGATCGGCTTCGGCGCGAAGTCGTTCATTCCGCAGTCGAGCGCTCGCTGCTTGTCTTCGGCGAACGCGCTCGCCGAAAGCGCGACGATCGGCGTACCCGCGTTGAAGCCGGTGCCGCCGCGCACACGCCGCGTCACTTCGTAGCCGTCGATCTCGGGCATGTGGCAGTCCATCAGGACGAGATCGAATTTCTCCTTGTCGAGCGCGGTGATGGCGAGTGCACCGCCCGCCGCGCTGGTGACCACCGCGCCGAGCGATCCGAGCATCGCGCGCGCCACCATCAGGTTCAGCTCGACATCGTCCACCACGAGAATGCGCGGCCGCTCGACGCTGACCGCGCGCATCGGATTCGCCGGCGTTTCCGAGGCGGAGTGCGGAACCTTCGACCCGAGACGGCCCGCCGCGAGTTGGGTGAGCAGCGCGTCGAGATGATCCTCGCGTACCGGGCGGCGCAACTGCGCGGCCGCTCCGAGCGCCGCGAGCATCGAGTTGTTGAGCGGCTCGTGCAGCGACGTGATCAGGACCAGGGGAACCGATCCGCCCGCGAACGGCGATCGCAAGGCGTGCTTCTTTGCGGGCGCATCGGCGAAGATGCATACGAACCGTGCGCCGGACTTGATGCGTGCCTGCGCGGCGGCCTCGGTGGAGACGGACTCCGCCGTCACGCCGGCGCGTGTGAGCATCTCGACAATGGCCGCGCGAGTGAGGGGCACCGCGCAGCAGACGAGCGCGCGCGCGCCCACCGGCAGCCGCGGCGCGAGAGACGCGTCGCGCGTAACGGACGAGATTGGCAGCTGCAGATCGACAATGAACTCCGATCCGTCGCCGACCGCGCTCTTCACTGTGAGCGTGCCGCCCATCAGAATCACGAGCTGCCGCGAGATCGCCAGCCCGAGCCCCGTGCCTCCGAACCGGCGCGACGTCGACGCTTCGCCCTGCTCGAACTGCTCGAACAGCCGCTGCTGGGTCTCATCGGAAATACCGATGCCCGTGTCGCGCACGGCAACGCGGAGCGCGATCGTGTTGCGTCCGATCATGACGGTTTCGAGATCCACGCGCACGCTGCCTGTGGCGGTGAACTTCACGCCGTTGCCGACGAGGTTCAGCAGCACCTGCTTGAGGCGCGGCGCATCGCCCACCGGCCAGCGCTCCGCCCGCAAGGATTCGCGCACCGCGAGTTCGAGTCCCTGTTCGGCCGCCTTCACCGCGAAGAGATCGGTGACATCGTCGACGAGCGCGCGGGGGTCGAATGGCGCGTTGACGAGTTCGACGCGGCCCGCCTCGAGCTTGGAGTAGTCAAGGATATCGTTGAGAATCACGAGCAGACTCGACGCGGACTTGTTGATGACCTCGAGCGAACGCCGGTCGGCCTCCGTGTGCGCAGAGGCGAGCATCGCTTCGCTCATGCCGAGGACACCGTGCAGCGGCGTGCGGATTTCGTGGCTCATGTTCGCCAGGAACTCGCCCTTTGCCGCCGCGCTCGCTTCGGCCGCGAGTTTCGCGTGAATCAGCTGGCTTTCTGCAGCGCGCCGCGAAACCTCCACGCGGTAGGCGGCGACTCCACTCAGCCAGGCGAGCAGCAAGCCGACGGCGGAGCCCAGAAAAATGGTGTTGTCGAGCCGCCGAATCTGCGCGCGGTACCGGTCGAGACTCAGGGTGAGGTTTACGATTTCCACGGGACGTCCATCATGTGTGAACACGGCGCCACTGCCCTCGAGCACGTCGCCCCAGGGCCCCGACGTCGGCTTCTCTGCAACGAAAGTTTTGTGCGCGTTCCACGCGAGCTTCGCCTCGGTGGTCGCCGGAAGTTCCGTGCCGAAGCTCTTATGAGCCGGAACGCCGTCGCGGCTTTTGGCGCCGGCGCTGGCGGCGTCGAGATGCACGACCATGGTATCGCCGTGCACGATTGCGGTGAACGCGTGAACCACAGCGTGGTCCGCGCTGTCGAGCGCAAACAGCGGACGGACGGCCGCGAGATATTCCCGGCCGCGCTCCTGCTCGGGCTTCGTCACGAGCGCGACCGCGTCGCCGTCGAGAATCGCGGCGGCGGTGCGCACAGTACCGCGGAGGTACTCGCGCTCGTTTTCGAGCAGAATATCGCGCGTCGCGTTCAGGACGGTGCCGCCGATGATCGCGGTCGTGGCGACGACCGCGAGTCCGTACACGACCCCGATGACCACCGGTCGCCGGGATCCGGCGCGTCTCAGAATTTTGGCGGCCGGGCTCTTCATATCACTGCAAGATGGCCCCTGCTCACCGTCTCTGCCACCTTCGCGCCACTCGTGCTAGGCCCGGCGGCGCGCCTCCGACTCGGCATGCTCGAGACGCCGCTCGAGATCGTGAACTTTGTTCGTCCACCCGCGCATGATCGCGAGCCGTGTTGAGAAGAGCCGCACCCCGACGATTCCCGCAAAAAGCAGCACGAGAATCACGATGCCCCACCACGCCACGAGCTCGGGAACCGTGACGACAGCGCCGTTCTCGTAGATGCGCGGCAGAAACGGTTCCGGACCCACCCACGCCAGCGTGAATCCGCCGGCCATGATCACGAGCAGTGCCGCCCCGCCAACGACGCGCGCCGTGCGCTGCGCCGCGCGCACCGATCGGAGCTTGCGGCCGAGTGAACGGATCGCCGTCGCGAGCGCCGCATCGTCGAGCGTTTCCGGCGGCGAGTGATCGGGACGCGGCGGCGCGAAGAGATCCATTCAGTATTGCTCGGGATGACGTGCCATGCGCGCGTCGAAAAATGTGCGCAGCCTGGCCACGTCGCCATCGAGATCGTCGCTTGGCGCGACGGGAGGAAAAATCAGGATCTTCTTCGCCGGATAATCGAACGCCGCGGGGACGATCGGCACGCCGGCTCCCTTGGCGACGTACCAGAATCCCGTGTGCCACGCCGGAAGCTTTCTTCGTGTGCCCTCCGGCGACATCGCGAGCAACAGCTGCTTGCGAGCGCCGAAATAGCCGACGGTCTGTTGCACCACGTTGTGTGCACTCGAGCGGTTCACGGGTACTCCTCCAAGCCAACGCATCACAGGCAGCAGCGGCCCGCGGAAAAGCGTGTGTTTGCCGAGAAAAGTGACGCGAAATCCGATGGCGAACATCACCATCACTCCCACGAGGAAATCCCAGTTCGACGTGTGCGGCGCCACTATGACGACGAACTGCGGGATGTTCGGAAACGTGCCCTCGATGCGCCATCCGGTAAGACGCATCGCCGTGCGCGCGATCACGCGGGTGACGACGTTTCCGCGCGGTTCTACGGCGTCGCCGACCGGCGGTATGGTAAGTGGAGCCGTTGGCATCGCCGCATTGTGCGTTTGCGGCTGGCGCGAGGCAAGGTTTGCCGCGTAATTCCGTCGCATGACGAATCGAATTCCGGCAGTGCTTCTCGCGATCGCGACCGCCGCTGCGCTCGGCGCCGGCTCATCCGCGCGACTTCAGAGCGGACCCACCACCTCGCCGGCTGACGTCCGGCGAATCCTGTCCGCCCTCGCCGACGATTCCATGGAAGGGCGCGCGAGCGGCACGCGGGGCGCTCAGCGTGCGGCACGGTACATCGGCGGTGAGATGAAAAAGATCGGTCTCGAGCCGCTCGGCGATTCGGGATTCTTTCAGAAGGTTCCGCTCACGTGGGACACGGTGAAGATCACAACGCGCCGCATGCGCGATCCGAAGGATTCCACCAAGGTTATCATCGTGCCGCTCGATCCGCCGCGCAGCGTGTTCCGTGCGCGAGTGCGAGGGAGCTTTGCCGAGCTCGATTCGGTTCCCGCCGCGCGCAAGCCGTCGACGGTGAACGTGGTCGGCGTGATTCGCGGGGGCGATCCGGTGCTGAAGAACGAGTACGTGCTCGTCGACGCGCACTACGACCACCTCGGCATCGGCAAACCCGTCAACGGCGATTCGATTTACAACGGCGCCGATGACGACGCGTCGGGCGTGACCGCGGTGCTCGAGATCGCGCGCCAGATCATGGCCGGCCCAAAGCCAAAGCGCACGATCGTCTTCGCGGCGATGATGGGCGAAGAAGTCGGCTTGCTCGGCACCAACTGGTATATCGCGCACCCGGCGATTCCGCTCGAACGGATGGCGGCGAATCTCGAAATCGAAATGATCGGACGGCCCGATTCACTCGCGGGCGGAGTTGGCCGCGCGTGGCTGACGGGATTCGAGCGCTCGAATATGGGCGAGCAGCTCGCCGCGAACGGGATTCCGATCGTGCCTGACAGGCGGCTGAACGAACATTTTTTCGAGCGCAGCGACAACATCGCGTTCGCTCGCCGGGGAATTCCGGCGCACACCCTGTCGTCGTTTAATCTGCACTCGGATTATCACGAGGTGACGGACGACATTTCCCGTGTGGATTTTGTGCACATGGCTGGCGTCGTCAACGCCGGGGCGAAGGCGGCGCGGCTGCTCAGTGATGGACCCAAGCCGGCGTGGAAGCCGGGCGGCAAGCCGTAGTCGCTACCGCCTCGATTCGAGGTCGGCGGCGTAGCGGCCGAGTGTTCCGGTGTAGTCCGCTGTGGCGTCCGCGACCATCATCTGACCAATGAGCGCCGCCGGAACTTCAGTGCTCCCCTCGAACAGCTTCGCCAGCGGAGTCGTTGACAGTTCGCGCTCCGATTTGTTCTTGATGAGGTCGCGCAGCCGCGGATTTCCGGACGCATCCACGGCGAGCCGCACCGAACGCCCAAGCGGAATCCCGGCCTCGAGCGCCATCGCCAGGACCGTGGCGAATCGCGCGCGCGTTGTCGACGATGTGTTGAGCATGATCGACCCGATGATCGACAGAAAAACTCCGCCCACAATAAAGAACGCGCCGAGCAACATCAGAATCGCGTTGATGTACGTCTTCACCGGACTCTTCGGCAGCATGACGAACGGCAGGCCAAAGCACGCGACGAGAAAAAGAAAAACCGGATAACCCAGGCTGTTCCGCACCTTGAGCCGCAGCTTGTACTCGCGCGAGAAATGCTCGGTCAGCAGGCGAAGCGCGTTGGTCATCTTTCCCGTTTCCTCGCCCGCCGTGAGCACGGCGCCTTCGAATGGCTCGAACAGATTCGGCCGCGCCTTCACGAGCGCCGCGACGGATTTTCGCTGGCCCATGCCGATCACCAGATACCGGCGCGTCTCATCGGCGGCGGGATCGCCGATCGCGCCCATTCCGTCGAGCACGAGCTCGGGCAGCAGTCCGGCGCTCAGGCCGGTGTTCCACGCACGGTACAGCTCTGCGCGGTGGCGGCTGACGTCGAGATCGCGGAGGGCGCCGAGGGCGGTGAAGGCCATGTCAGATCAAAATACGTAGGCTTGCAGCATCACCCAAATCCCGACGAGCGTCGCGAGCGCGATGCTGTGGCGAAACACATAGCGGAGAATGGCGCCCTCCTGCCCATGCGCGTGCGTTGCCGTTCCCGCCACAACTATGCTTTGCGCGTCGATCATTTTTCCCATCACGCCGCCGGAACTGTTCGCCGCCGCCATCAGCACGGGGCTCACGCCCACCTGGTGCGCGGTGACGACCTGCAACCCGCCGAACAACACATTCGACGATGTATCGGATCCGGTGAGCGCCACGCCAAGCCAGCCGAGAAACGTGCCGAAGAACGGGTAGAGAAATCCGGTGTGCGCGAACGCGAGCCCGAGAATGCTGTCGGTGCCCGAGTATCGCGTCACATATCCGAGCGCCATCATCGCGGAGATGGTGAGCAGCGACGGAATAATGCGTTTGAAGGTCGAGGCATACGCGCGCGCCATCTGCGAGGGTTTGCATTTCATCAGCAGGCCGCTGAGCAGCGCGGTGAGCAGGATTCCCGTTCCGCTGGCGCTGAGCCAATTGAAGTTGAACACCGCAGCCTCGGGTTTCGCCACCGCGACGACGGGCGGCACTCGCGTCACCAGACCATCGAGTCCGGGCACGGCGATTTTCACGACGGAGATCGAGTCGAGCCACGCCTTGAGCTGCGGCGTGCCCCACGAAAAGAGAATGACGCAGAGCAGCGCCCACGGCATCCATGCGCGCAGCATGGCGCCGCGCGAGATATCGGTGGGAAGTCGCGGCGCGGCACTCGCGCCCTTCGGCCGCCACACGCGAAGAAAAAGCGCCAGCGATCCCATCGAGATCACCGCCGACGCCACGTCCACGAGCCACGGGCCGTGAAAATTCGAGATGAGAAACTGCGGCACCGCAAACGACACGCCTGCCACGAGCAGCGCAGGCCACACTTCCATCGTCTGCTTGAATCCGCCGTACACCATGATGAGCCAGAACGGAATCATGACGCTGAACACCGGAAGCTGCCGTCCCACCTGCGCGGAGAGTTCGTGCAGATCGAGCTGCGTGACGCCCTGCAGCGCGATGAGCGGCGTGCCGAGCGCGCCGAACGCGACGGGCGCCGTGTTCGCGATGAGTGAAAGGCCGGACGCTTCGAGCGGCGCGAATCCGAGTCCGATCAGCATCGCGGCTGTTATGGCAACCGGCGTGCTGAATCCCGCCGCGCCCTCAAAGAACGCGCCGAACGAGAAGGCAATCAGCACGAGCTGCAGTCGCCGATCGGACGTCAGCTGCCCGATGCTCTTGTGCAGCACCTCGAACGCGCCTTGCTCAACCGTCAGCTGATACAGAAAAAGCACGTTGAGCAGAATCCATCCAATTGGAAACAGCCCGTACGCCGCGCCCATCACCGCGGCGCGCACGGCCATTCCTGCCGGCATGCCGATCATCAGCACTGCCACCGCGATCGACGCGAGCAAGCCGGCCACCGCCGCCCACTCCGCGCGCACTTTGCGCGACGCGAGCAGTCCGAGCAGGACCACCACCGGCACGAGCGCCACCAGCGTGGAGAGCACCTGTGAGCCAAGCGGGTCGTAGCGTTGCGGCCAGATCATGAGAGTGGTCCGATGAAAGTCGTCAGGCGATGAAATCGCGCGTGAGCTCGGCGGCGGAGCGGGCGCCGGCGAGCGCCATCGCGAGATCCGTTTCGTCACGCAACAGTTCGAGCACTCTGGACACACCATCGGCGCCGCCGAGCGCGAGGCCCCACAGCACGGGACGTCCCAGCAGAATCGCGTGAGCGCCGAGGGCAAGCGCCTTGATCACGTCGGTACCGCGGCGGATGCCGCCGTCGACGAGGATAGCCCCGCGGCCGGCCATCGCATCCGCGACTTCCGGAAGCGCGCGCGCCGATGCGATCGCCGTGTCGAGCTGGCGTCCGCCATGATTCGAGACGATCACGCCGGCCGCGCCGTGTTCGAGGGCGAGTGTTGCGTCGTCGCCGCGCACGATGCCCTTCACGAGAATCGGAAGCGCTGTAACGGAGCGCAGCCACTCGACGTCGCGCCACGAGATGCCGGCATCCCAATGCTTCTGCACGAACGTCGCGAGCGCTGACCCGCCGCCGCCGTGCGGATCGCCGCCCGCGGCCAGTGTCATGCGCGGATCGCCGGTGAGATTCGGCACCGTGAACTCCGCGCCAACATGAAATCCGTTTCGCGCGTCGCGTTCGCGGCGTCCCAGCAGTGGAGAGTCCACGGTGAGCACGAGCGCCGTGCAGCCGGCGCGCTCGGCGCGCTCGACCAGCGCCTTCGACGCGCCGCGATCGCGATAGATGTAGAGCTGAAACCAGAGCGGCCCGCGCATCGCCCCGCGCACGTCCTCGATCGAGGTGGTCGCGAGCGTCGACAGAATCATGCCGACGCCAGCCGCGTCGGCGGCGCGCGCGGTGGCCAGCTCGCCGTCGGGCGTCGCGAGGCGCTGGAATGCCATCGGCGCGATCATCAGCGGGAATCTGAGATCGTCGCCCAGGACACGGGCGGCCAGATTCCGCCCGGAAACGTCGCGCAGCACCCGGTAACGGATCGAGAGGCGGTCCCACGCCGCGCGAACGCCGCGGAGGGTCACCTCATCGCCCGCGCCGCCCGCGTAGTAGTCGAAGACCATCCTCGGCAAGCGCGCCTCGGCCGCCGATTCGAACTCATGGAGGTTCTGCAGTGTCTTATAGTCGTCCATTGCCCCGGAATGCGTTTCAGGCCGCCGTAACGATGGCGTCCCGCGCGTTCCGTCGCCAACTTATCGACTGGGCCATCACACACTCCACCTTCAAATCGGCGAACCATGAACAACCGCATCCTCGTACTCTCCGCCGCCGCGGTTCTCGCCAGCGCGGCGCCGCGCATCGCTCTCTCGCAGGCAATTCCCGATAAGCCCGTCACGCCGGTCGCCGCAACCGACAGCGTGAAGGACGTCGACCCCGCAGGGACCTACACGACCTATCTCACCGCGCAGGGCAACGCGATGACGACGGTCACGAAGATCGAAAAGAGGGCCGATGGCACGTACGGCGGCACCATCACGGGCGAAGGGATTCCGCCGCTTCCCGTGAACTCTGTCACCGTGAAGGGCAACACGATCAAGGTGTCGCTCTCCACGCCCGACGGCAGCGAAGGCATCATCGAGATGGTAATGAAGGGGAACGACTTCACAGGCAAATGGTCGATGGCCGGCGACGGATCGAGCGTCACCGGCTACAAGGCCCCGTGATTCAGCGCGTCACCCGGCGACGGGCAGCGCCGTGTAGTCCTCGCCCGGATTGATGAACTGGTCTTTTTCGATCTGATACTGTTTGTCGTAGAGCTGTTTGTAGCGGCCGTTGCGCGCGAGAAGTTCCGCGTGACGGCCGCGCTCCACAATTTCCCCGTGCTCGAGCACGAGAATCTGATCGGCGCTCTGAATCGTCGACAGGCGGTGCGCGATCACGAACGTCGTGCGCCCGGTGCGCAGCGCGCGCAGGCCGTCGCGAATCTCTTGCTCGCTCTCTGAATCGAGGCTGCTGGTGGCCTCGTCCAGAATCAGGATTTTCGGATCGGCAAGAATTGCGCGCGCGATCGCGATCCGCTGGCGCTGGCCGCCCGAGAGCTTCACGCCGCGCTCACCGACGATCGTATTGAACTTGTCCGGAAAGCCATCGATGAACTCGTCGCAGTTCGCCGTGTGCGCGACGGCCTTGATCTCGGCCATCGTCGCGCCCGGTTTCGAGAACGCGATGTTGTCGGTGATCGTGCCGTCGAACAGAAAGTTGTCCTGCAGCACGACGCCCATGTGATGCCGGTAGTCGCGCAGGCGCATGTCGTGCAGGTCGCGTCCCTTCACCGTGATGCTGCCCTTGGTCGGACGCGCGAAGGCCATGATCAGCGAGATCATGGTGCTCTTGCCGCTGCCGCTCGATCCAACCAGCGCAGTGGTCGTGCCCTCTCCCGCGACGAAGCTCACGCCCTTGATCACCGGTACGTTCTCGCGATACTCGAACCAGACGTCTTTGAACTCGATGTCGCCGTCGGCGCTGGAGAGCGGCGCGCGCGTCGCGTCGTCGGCGTCTTCGGTCGGCGTCGTCATGATGTCGCGAATGCGGTCGAGCCCGGCGAATGCCTCCGTGATCTGCGTGCCGATCGAGGCCATCTGAATCACGGGCAGCGTGACGAGTCCCACGAGAAATACGTAGAGAAAGAGATCGCCGACCGTCATGCGCCCCGCGAGAATCTCCTTTCCGCCGACGATCGTCATGAGCACGCCGATCGCGCCGACGACGACGGTGGAGAACGCGGTCACCGCCGAGGTGCCCGTGATCGTGCTCGCGATATTCCTGAAGAGCCGGTTGGCGCCCTTGGTGAAAACAATTTCCTCGCGCTTTTCTGCGGTGTACACTTTTACCACTCTCGCGCCGCCGAGCGCCTGCACCAGACGGCCGGAGACTTCCGCGTAAATCTTGCTGCGTTCGCGGAAAATCGGGCGCAGCCTGTTGAATGCGTACGACATGACGCCGCCGAAAATCGCGAGCAAGCCGAGCGTCGCCGCGGTGAGTTTCCAGTTGATGAGAAAGAGCCAGATGAGCGCGATAGTCGCCGTGAGCATGCCGCCGACCAGCTGAATAATTCCGGTGCCGACGAGATTGCGCACGCCTTCCGCGTCGCTCATGACGCGCTGCACGAGCACGCCGCTCTGGGTGGAGTCGAAAAAACTCACCGGCAGGCGCATCACGTGCTCCTCGACGCGGCGGCGCAGCTCGGTGATCGCGCGCTGGCCGGCGACGCTGATGACCTGCGAGTTGGCGAACGAGGTGATGGCCTGCACGATTGTGGCGCCCGCGCAGGCGAGTGCGATCGGCGTCAGCAACTCCGGATGATGGCCATTGATGACGCTGTCGATCAGCACCTTCGTGCTGCGTGGCAGTACGAAGCCGGCGAGTCGGCTGACGAGCATGAGGACGAAGCCGACCGCGAGCGAGGCGCGGTGCCGGCCCATTAATACCTTCGCTTCGGCCCACGCGTTGGCGTAGTTGACTTTCTTTTTTTTCTTTTCGGGCTCGGCCATTTGTATTTCCGGTCAGGCTACAGGGAGCAGGGAAGATTGCACTGGAACCGCGCGTCCGCGTCCGATCGACGCGAGCATCGCCGCAGGATCGTTCGTGATGATGCCATTCACGTCGCCGTCCCAATAGCGGCGTGCCTGCGCGGGATCGTCGACGGTCCAGACGTGCGTGGGCACTCCCGCGCCACGCGCCATCTTCGCGAATCTGTGAACGGGCAGGGGAAGCAGTTTGTACCGCGGCGGAATCACGACCGCTTCGTACGGAACTTCCGAGGGTCCGCCCGGCAGCGCGGCGCGAGCGTAGAAGCGAATCAGCTCTCGCTTTGAGGCGCCGTGCGCGAACGCGCTGCCGCGAAACGGCGCGATCGCGTTGTCGTCGAATGCGCCGATCAGACAACGGCTCGCGGCGCGACCGATCTCCAGCACGCGCTTCACCTCGGCGGATGCTGCGGCAGTCTTGATTTCGAGAATGAACGGAATGGCCGAGAAAGCGGCCAGCACTGATTCGAGCGTCGGAATCCGGATGCCACGCGCACGAAAGGGAAAGGTGCGGCCGCCGTCCGCCGTGAATCGACAGCCAGCGTCGAGCTGCTGCAACTCGGCGAGCGTGTGCGAGGCTACCGTGCCGATCCCGTTCGTCGTGCGCTCGAGCGTCGCATCGTGCACGACCACCGCGCGGCCATCGCGCGTAAGCCGAACGTCGAACTCGATCGCATCAGCACCGAGTGCGACGCCCTGTTCGAGCGATTCGAGGGTGTTTTCCGGAGCGAAAGCGGAGTTGCCGCGGTGGGCAATTACCAGCTTTGCGGCGGTGTCGAGCAGGGGGTTCATCCTCTTAACCTAACAGACTGGAGTTCTGCATTAAAACAAAGCGGGCGGCAGGCTCAAAAAGCCCACCGCCCGCCCATCCCCGCAAAGACTTAGAAGTTGTACTTCACCCGTGTCGAGATCAGCCGTCCGATCTGCGGCACGCCGACGAATGTCGCCACTTTCGTGTCGAGCAGATTCGACAGGTTCAGCGACCACGTCACGTTCTGCGAAATCGGCAGGCGCCATGCCACGCCAACGTCGAACAGCGTGCTCGCCGGAATCGGTGCGTACAGCGCAGTTCCGGCCGAGTTCGGCGGAATGCCGAGCGAGTTGAACAATCCGGAGTTGACTGGGAAGGCATCTGCGTAGCGGATGGTTCCGATGTAGCTCCAGCCGCTCGCGTCATCTACATACGTGGCACTTGCTGTTGCGCGATGCTTCGGCGAGTTCGACATGAGCGGGTTCGTCGATCCACCGATTTGCGGGAACACATTCTGGCCGATGTTCGAGTACGTCCCGGCGAGCATCCACTTGTCGGTAAGCTGATAGTCCAGCGCCACATCCATGCCGCGGACATCGATCTGCCCCTGTCCATTCGTATACGAGGCGATGATGGACTGATCCGGCGCGAGCTTGGTATTTGTGAATGCGAGCGTTCCCTGCGGCAGCCCGGCCATGAGAGGAATCAGCGCGGCCAAGTACGTCGGAATAGCGGCCGCAGGAACGCCCGCCGCGGCGAACGACGCTCCGAGGTACGCCTGCAACTTTGTGGGATCCATGAACACGCTGGGATTGACCTGTCCAATCGGCGCGTCAGCGGCGCGGATCTGATACCAAAGATCCAGCGCAACACGAAGACGATTGCCGATGATTCCTTTCCAGCCGAGCTCCCATGTGGTGTTGAACGACGCGTTGAGCGCGGCGATGTCGGCCACAGAGGCGGCGGCTACAGCCGCGCTCGAGGCGGAGCCGTAGTGTATGACCGAACCAACTTGCGCATTGGTGGGGCGGAGCGCCGTAAGAATCGGGTTCAGCGCCGCGACCAAGCCGAGCAGCTGTGCTTTGGAGATCGCGCCGACCGGGTCCGCCGCGCTCGCAAACGTCGAGTTCGGCAGTCCGTTCACGATCGCAGAGAACTGCGACATGAAGCCGGGAAACGATTGTGACGCCGACGACGGTACGGCCGATGTCGGACCGGCAGCGACCCACGGCGAATGCATGCAGAGACCCGCATTGATGGTCGGATCGCAAGCGCGGTTGAACTGCCAGCCCACCTTCGACGGATTTCCCTCCGCACGCAGTGCAAATCCCGGCGCCTGGTTCGGATTCGAAACCTGATCGAGGAAATACGAGAAGCTCGCTGGCGAGTTGAACGCGCGGCTGTAGGTAAAGCGGAAGTTGTTGTTCTGGTCGGCCTTGTACACGAACGCGACGCGCGGCGAGAACTGTGTGCCGGCGATCCGATCGCTCTGGTCCACGCGCAGCGCCGAGATGAGTTCGAGCTTTGGCGTCAGCGGGAACGTGCCCTGCAGATACGCGCCGTATTCCCTGATGTCGGTGTCGCCTTCGTTGCGGCCGAAAATCGTGCCTTCGGAACGCGGGGCGGTGGCGATGTAATCGCCGCCGACGATCATCGATGCGCTTCCAAGCTGGAATGCCTGCTGGAGCTGGCCGACGGTGACCGTCGATTTGTCGACGACGGGGAGGCCGGTGCGCATATAAAACGTGCCCGTGGTATCCGTCGCGCTCGAGTTGCCGGAGTTGTTCGCGTTGTAGAAGACCTGCGCGAAGAAGCCCTTGTAGCGGAAGCGGTCCTGCAGGCTCATGTACGACCAGTTCTTCACCTGCGCCGCGCCGAACGCGGTCGTGATGTCGAGGCCGCTCAGAATCTTCGAGTAGCCGGCCGTGATGACGTTGTCGAAATCGGCGTTCGGCTTGTAGTCGAGGCGGAACTCGCCGGAGTACTTCTTGTCTGCGAAGTCGCGCAGCAGCGGGTGACCCGAGCGCGCGCTGCCGGCAATCACCGGGAACGTCGCGGGCTCGTTCGGGTCCGTGAACTTCCAGTCGGTTGCCGAGAAGTAGGTGCCGGAAATCTTGTAGCCCCATTTGCCGTCGCCAAACACACCGGCGTTGCGGAACGCGGCCTGCAGCATCGCGTTGCCACCGCCGTCAATCGACAGCATGGTGCCCTTCGACTGGAACGGCGATTTCGTGATGATGTGCAGTACGCCGTTGGCGGAGTTCGGACCGTAGAGCGCCGACGCCGGACCGTTGAGAACTTCGATGCGGTCGATGTCGTCGT
Source organism: Gemmatimonadales bacterium (assembly GCA_038205995.1). Lineage (GTDB taxonomy): Bacteria > Gemmatimonadota > Gemmatimonadetes > Gemmatimonadales > Gemmatimonadaceae > Fen-1231. Next base: position 28,058 of record JBBRBH010000032.1, on the reverse strand, counting down.
TCGTGCCGGTGAAGAGCGCCGGAACGTTGACGCGCAGCGACGGCACGCCGGCGAACCGGTAGTCCTGCAGCATCAACATCGCGCCGGAGAACGCGTTGTTGAATCCGCGCGAGACGATGTTCGACTGCATCATGCCGCCGGTCGAGACCGAGAGGCCGGGCGTCGTCTTGAGGTAATCGGCGACCGTGGCGGCCGGAACGTTCTTGATCTGCTCGGAACTGACGACAGAAATTGAAGCCGGCGCGTCCATGATCTTCTCAGGTTTCGCGCCGCGTGTGACCGTCGTTACCACTTCATTGAGCGTCGTCGAGATCTCGGTCAGCGCAAAGTTGACCGTGACCGCGCCGGATGATCCCACTGTGATGTTGTCGACTCGTTTGGCAGCGAATCCGATGCGCGTGCTCGCGACGGTATAATTGCCGGCCGCGAGACCTGAGATGCGATAGGCGCCATTGTCGCCGGAGACCACAGTTGCCGCGGTTCGCAATCCGGACACTGCCGTAATGCGCGCGCCGACGACCCCTGTTCCTCCTTCCTGATCCGTAACCCGACCCGTAATGCTGCCCGTCTGAGCCTCGGCGCTTCCCGCGACCGCCAGGAGCGCAGCGAGGACGGAAAGCCGGCTGACCAAACGTCGAACCATGAGACACCTCATATTTCGGGAGTGAGTACAACGGGACAAACTTCCGCTACAGCCCGCGATTAGGCAAGGATAATTTGTTGCGAATTCTTCACTCTGCCGCCGCCCTTGCTCTGATCGTCTCAGCCGTCACCGCGCAATCCGTTCCCCGGAAAGCGGTCCGCATCTGCGCCGGCGGCGATGTGTCGCTGGGCACCAACTTGGACACCACGTGGTCCATCGGCCGTTTCGCCGATGGAAAAAAACTCGCCGCGCTCCCCGACCCGCGTGAGCTGCTCGCCCCGCTGACTCCGCTCTTCGCCGACGCGAACATCGTCCTGCTGAACGTGGAGGGCGCAATCGGCAAAGGCTACGCGCCGCGCAAGTGTGCGCGCCGCTCCACGCAGTGCTACGCGCTCCGCATGCAACCCGCCGCTGCGGCCGCGATCCGCCGTGTGAACGATTCCGCGATCGTCGTCGGAAACGTGTCGAACAATCACATGCACGACGCGGGTCCCACGGGCCTCGCGGAAACGGAGCGTCTGCTTGAGGCCGCCGGCGTGCTTGCGACCGGCGACGACACACTGGGCACTGCCGTCCGTGTCAGCGAAGGCGACACGATCGCGTTTCTCGGATTCAGCCCGTGGGGCGTGATGGGCCTCACCGATCTCGAGGCCGTGCGCCGCCACGTGGCGCGCGCTGCGGCGAGATTCGGGCGCGTCATCGTGACCATGCACATCGGCGCCGAGGGTTCCGCCGCGCGACACACCGTGAACAGGGTCGAGCGATTCGCGGGCGAGAATCGCGGCAACAGCGTGGCGTTCTCACGCGCGGCGCTCGATGGCGGCGCGAGCATGGTGATCGGCAGCGGACCGCACGTGCTGCGCGCGATGGAAACGATCGGTGTCGCGCTGGTGGCGCACTCGCTCGGCAACCTCGTCACCTACGGGCCGTTCAATCACTCTGGCTACAACGATCACGGCGCGGTGCTTTGCGCGACCCTCGCTGGAGACGGTGCAGTCTCCGGCGCGGTCGTGACATCAACGGCTCAGTCGTCTCCGGGGTTCGTTCGCGCGGATACCGAAAATCTCGGCGCGCAGGATATCGCAGAATTGTCGAAGCAGGACTTTCCGAAGACCGGCGCTGTGATATCGGCCGCAGGCGACATTAAATCGCCGCGCATCGCCAGCCCGCGCTAGCGGTTCGGGCGGGCCGGCTCGGGTTCGTTCTCGAGCATCGTCGAATCGAGCGCGACAATGCGGCGAACGCCCTTCCACTGCAGTCCGCCCGGCGGACGATACGTCACGACCGGCGTCTCGACGACGCGATGCGAACTGCTCGACGCCTGAATCATCATCCCGCTGCCGACATAGATGCCGACGTGCGAAATACGCTTGCCGGGCTTGCCAAACACGAGCAGGTCGCCCGGCTGCATAGCCGCCGTGTCTTTCGTCACTGGATCGCCGAGCTTCGCGAGTTCGGCGGCGCGGTGCGGGAGCTCTATGCCGAGCTTCGCGAAGACGTACTTCACGATGCCACTGCAATCGAGACCCTTGGCCGGATTCAGCCCGGCCCACTTGTACTTTACGCCGAGCAGGTTGCGCGTGTGGTCGATGATCGAGTCGCGCTGCAGCGAGCTCAGACGAGCGAACGGACCAGCCGGATTCGCCTCGCGCTCCGTGATCGCCGTGACCGCTCTGACCGATTTCTTGACCGGTTTCTTGACCGATGCTCTCGCCGGTGCCTTGGGCGCAGCCTTCTGCTGCGCTGCCGCGGGATTCGCGACAGCGATCAACATGGCGCTGGCCAACAGGGTCAAGCGGGCGGAATTCATTCAGAAGTCGGACTGGGAGGAAACGAGGGCTTAAGCTACTACCCAACACCCCATCGCGTAACCCGTTCAGCCTAATCCGTTGTGGGGCCGGCCGTTGTGTCCAACGTCACATCTACCGGATTCCGAGCGCCTTGTGCGTCTGCACGGAAAGCCGCCAGCGGGGGTGACCCAGGCAGTACTCGAGCGCGAGCGCGGAGTTCCGCGCAACCACCGGCCCGTCCATCGGCTGCAAGAAAAAATTCGCGAAATCGAGCTGCTCGAACTGCGCGGGATCGCCGCCTTCCTGCGGGAAAACAAGTTTCAGTTCGTCGCCGCTGTTCAGAACGAGCGGCGCCCCGATTTTCGGACTCACGCAAATCCAGTCGAGTCCGCGTGGCGCCGGTTGCGTGCCGTTCGTTTCGACCGCGATCGCGAAGCCGCGCGCGTGCAGTGCGTCAATTGCGTCGGCGTCGAGTTGCAGCAGTGGTTCGCCGCCCGTGCACACCACATATCGACGTGCGCCGCCCTCGTCTTCGGCCGGCCAGCGCGACGCAACCGCGTCGGCGAGTTCACTGCCGGAGGCGAACTTTCCGCCGTCCGCGCCGATGCCCACGAAATCGGTGTCGCAGAATTTGCAGACGGCGGTCGCGCGATCCTCCTCGCGCCCTGTCCAGAGATTGCAGCCGGCGAAGCGCAGGAAAACCGCCGGCCGGCCGGTGTGAAAACCTTCGCCCTGCAGTGTGTAGAAAATTTCTTTGACGGCGTAGCTCATCGGATGCTCATGGTGCGTACCGCACCGGGTCGCTCGATCCCGCTTCGGCGAATCCCTTCAACCGAAGCTGGCAGGCGTCGCAGTGCCCGCACGCGGTTCCGTCCGGCGCGGGATCGTAGCAGCTCGTCGTCATCGAGTAGTCCACGCCCAGCGAGTGGCCGAGCTCCACGATCTGGCGTTTGCTGAAATCCATCAGCGGAGTGCGCACCACAACGCGCTCGTTTTCTTCGACCCCGGCTCGCGTTGCGAGATTCGCCATTTTCTCGAACGCCTGAATGAACTCCGGTCGGCAGTCGGGATATCCGCTGTAGTCGAGTGCGTTCACGCCAATAAATATTTCGTGCGCGCCGAGCACCTCCGCCCACGCGAGCGCGAACGAAAGGAAGATCGTGTTGCGCGCGGGAACGTAGGTGACCGGAATGCCCTGGCCCAGCTCCTGCGCGCTCCGGTCTTTCGGCACCGCGATGTCAGCGGTAAGCGCAGAGCCGCCGAACAGACGCAGGTCAACGTCCGCGACCACGTGCCGAGCGACGTGATACTGTGCCGCGACGGCGCGCGCGCGGTCAATCTCGAGTCCGTGCCGCTGACCGTAGCGAAAGGTGAGCGCGTTCACCTCGTAGCCGTCGCGTGTGGCGAGCGCCAGCAGCGTGGTGGAATCGAGTCCGCCGCTCAGGAGCAGAACGGCCTTCTTCATCCTTTGGTGCGGAGCCCGGAAACGATTTCCTTGAGCCGGCTCGCGCCGGTGAGCAGCGAGGCCGAGGCGGAGCTCATCTCTTCGCACGCCGCGCTCTGCTCCTGCGTGCTGGCGCTGACTTCCTCGGCGGCGGCGGCGTGGCCCTCGGCGGTGCGCGCGGCTTGCGAGATGCCCCTGCTGGCGCCCAGCACGGCATTCACATTTTCGTCGGCGGCGACGGTCACGTCACCTGCGGCGGTGAGCGTGAGTTTCGCGGCGTTCGTGATGGAGGAGAGCGCGGCATCGATGTCTTTCGAGACGCGCTGAATCTCGCGGACGCGCGACGCGCCCGCCTGCATGGCCTGCGTCGTGCTGCCGACGCGCGCCGTGACGACGGCGGTGAGCTGCACCACGTCATCGGCCGCCGTCTGCGCCTGTTCGGCGAGCTTGCGCACTTCGTCGGCGACGACCGCAAACCCGCGTCCGGCCGATCCCGCGCGCGCCGCTTCGATGGCGGCGTTCAGCGCAAGCAGGTTCGTCTGCTCGGCGATTCTGCTGACGATCGCGACGAACCGGTTGATGCTCTCGGCGACTCCGGTGAGTTCGTGCACCTCTGCGGCCGCGCGATCCACGCTCGTGCGCACTTCAGCGAGGATTCCGAGCGCGCGGTCAATTTCCGTTCGTTTTTCGCGCGCAGAAATCTCAATGCCCTCGGCAAGCTGACGCACCTGGCTCGCGCCGGTCCGGACGGAATCGGCGCTCGTGCGCATCACGTGGAACGAGTCATCGACGGTGCGCAGCGCCGTCACCTGCAACTCCGCGCCCTCGGTGACGTCCGACATCGCCGTCGCGGTGTGGCCCGCCGCGTGGGAGATCTGCTCGGCGGCCGACGCCAGCTGATGGGCGGAAGTCGAGACATCCTCCGCGGTGGACGTGGCGACATCCACGAGCTTCGCGAGCGAGTCCGCCGTCGAGTTCATCGCGATGGCGAGTTCGCGGAACTCGCCGGGCATGTCGGTGGTGGTTCGCACCTCGAGGTGTCCGGTGCTGAGCGCCCGCGCGTGCTTCACGAGGCGCGCGAGCGGCCCGGAAATCGAGCGCACCGTGCTGGTGACGATGCCCAGTCCGAGCAGCATCGCGCCGAGAATGAAGGCGACGAGCAGGAGCGAGCGCCGGTCGGCCTCGGCGCGCAAATCCTGCGACGTGCGTTCCATCTGTCGCGAGCGCCGCTGGCCAAGCTGCTGCACGCTTGCGAGCAGCGCCGACTCGGAGACATGCGCGTGTGCTTCGGCGGTGCTGGCTTCTTTGTCGCGCTTCAGATCTTTCAGGCGATGCGCGACCGCGATCTCGGTCTCGAGCGTCGAGAGTCGCACGTCGATCGAGGCGACGAGCGCGATGTCGTCGGCGTTCATCCCCTGTCCGGCGTTCAGTTCCTTTTGGGCGCGGTGCGCCGCCCATCCGTACGCGCGAAATGCATTCTGGCTCGCGGTGTCCGGCGATTCGAGGTAGCGCCCGCCGGCCGAGAGTTCCTGCGACACGTTCGACGTGATGTCGTTCGAGAGGCGCGCTTCGCGCCGCGTGGCGGCGAGCGTGGCGTTGATGCGCTGCGAGAGCGACGTCATCGAGACACGTCCGACGATACCCGCGACCGCGAGCAACACGATGACGGCGCCGAATCCCGCGAGCAGCCGCGCGCGAATCGTGCCGAGAAAGAGCGGGTTCACGTCCGGCTCACGAGTGGTTCATTTGGGCGCGCCTTGAACCGCAAGCGAGCCGTCGTGCATCACACGCGTCATCGTGATGCTCTTGCCGGCTGGATCTCCCGAGGGCAAAAAGCGAATCGGCCCGGTGACTCCGGCGAACGGCAGCGAAAGGTTGGCGAGCCAGTCGCGTATCCGCGCTCGGTCGGGGCCGACGGCCGCGAGCGCGGCGGCGATGACTCTCGTGGCATCGTAGCCGAGCGCGGCGTTTCCATCGGGCTCAGCGCCTTTGTATGCGGCCTTGTACGCCGCGACGAACTTTTGCGCTTCGGGGCGCGGATCGGCTGGAGCGAACGGAGCGCCGATGTACGCGCCCTCCGAGATTTCCGGATGGTCGGTGATGGGCGTCCAGCCGTCGCCGCCCATGAAATCCGCTTTGAACCCCTGCCGGCGCGCTTCGGCGAGCATCGGCAGCGCGGAGCCGATCACGCCCGCGACGAAGACGATGTCCGGCTGCTTCAGCTTGAAATACGAGATGTACACTTCGCGATTCGCCGCGTCGATACTTATCGGATCGATGTTGATGATCTCGCCCGTGAAGTTCTTGCGGAACGCGTCGGCGAGGCCGCGGCCGAAGTTGTCGTTCTCGTACAAAATCGCCGCGCGCTTGTGGCCGGTGCGCGTTGCGAACTTCGCCATGTCGGCGCCGTTCGCGGAGTCGCTCGAAATGACGCGGAACGCCCACGGCGAAATTCCGGTGAGGTCCGGCGAACTGGCCGACGTCGCCACCGCGGCGAGATGGCCGTCGTATACTTGCGCGGCGGCGACCATCGCGCCTGACGTGACGTGCCCAACCACGGCGGAAATCGTTCTGTCATCGACGAACTTTTGCGCGACTTGTGCCGCGGCGGCTCCGTCTGCGCGATCGTCCGATTCCTTCACCTGAAGCTTGTGACCGTTGATGCCGCCTGCGTCGTTGATCTCTTTCATCGCGAGTTCGATGCCGAGTCGCGTGTTGCGTCCGTGATCGAGTTTCCACGGTCCCGCCGCCGCGATCGTGTACGGCGCGCCTCCGCTGCTCCCGCCCGGTGAACAGGCGGCGGCAGTGAGCGCGGCGCAAACGCAGAGCGATTGTAGGAGTGTGCGGACCATTTCTGAATGTGCAACACGGACCGAGTTCGCGGAACCGACTTGATGGCGCGTGCTGCATCGCTTCTCGCCATCGTCAAGAAATCACGCGCTGCGTGGATGTATGCGGCTGCTTCGCTGGCGATTGGCGCGGTTAGCGGGGAGAGGGCTGCTGCTGCGTCAGACAGTGCAGCGTCCCAAGCCCCAGCACTAAATCCCCCGAGTGAATCCCGATCACCCGCCGTCGCGGAAATACTGACGAGATCGTATCGAGCGCGATCCGATCGTTGACGTCGTTAAATGTCGGCACGATCACCACGCCATTCGCGACGTAAAAATTCGCGTAGCTCGCCGGCAGCCGCTGTCCATCCATCATCACCGCGCGCGGATACGGCAGGGTCACGACGTGCAGATGATCGCCGCTCGCGTCGGTCGCGAGCGTGAGGCGATTCATATTGTCGACCGATCGCCGGTGATTCTCGTCGGCCGGATCTTCCTCGTGCGCGAGCAGCACCACTCCCGGTGCGACGAACCGCGCGATGTCATCCACATGCCCGTGCGTATCGTCGCCCACGCACCCCTCGCCCAGCCAAATCGTTTTCGTGATCCCGAGCGAATCGGCGAACACCTTTTCGTAGTCTGCGCGGCCGAGTCCCGGATTGCGTATCTGCACGTTCGAGAGCAGCCACTCCTCCGTCACGAGCATACTGCGCCGGCCGTCCGTGTCGATGCCGCCGCCCTCGAGAATCACCCGGCCGCGCCGGTCGGGCCGCTGTGGTTCGCGCGATGGCAATCCTGTCACGGCGGCGATCACCGCGCCGACTTTTGCATCGAGTGAATAATTGTCGTACTTCGCCCACGCGTTGAATCCCCAGCGCACGAGCTCGACCGCGCCGTTCGCGCTCTGCACGGCGGTCGGCGCGGAGTCGCGGAGCCACGCGCGATCCGTGGGCGCGAGATGCAGGCGATATCCGGATTCGCTCACGCCGTGCGCGCTGAGACACTTCACGGCGCTCTCGTGAACCGCTGCGTCGTGACACAGAATCTCCACGCGCTCGTTCCCGTGCAGCGCGCGCACGATCTCCGCGTACACCCACGGAATCGGCTCGAACTTTCCCGGCCAGTCCGGCTCGTGATGCGGCCATGCGATCCACGTCGCGTCGTGCCTCTCCCACTCGGCTGGCCAGCACACGGAATTTCTCGCCGGCTCCGTCATCCCATCCAGCGATTCAGGATCGGCCCGTACGCCCCGATGCGACGGTCGCGGAGAAACGGCCAGTTGCGCCGCGTTGACTCGACCAGCGCGAGATCGCATTTCGCCATCACGATCGTGGAATCGGTTCCGGCTTCGGCGACCATCCGCCCAAACGGATCGCACACAAACGAGTGCCCGAAGAACTCCAGGCCCTGCGTGCCCGGCTCCGGTTCGAAGCCGGCGCGATTTGCGGCCGCAACGAACACGCCATTCGCAATCGCGTGCGCGCGCTGGGCGGTCGTCCATGCCTCGACCTGCGCGGCACCCCACTCGGCTTTCTCCGCGGGATGCCAGCCGATGGCGGTCGGATAGAAAATAATTTCGGCTCCGAGCAGCGCGGTGATGCGCGCGGCTTCGGGGAACCACTGATCCCAGCAGATGAGCACGCCGATCGTTCCATAGCGCGTCTTCCACACTTTGAATCCGCTCGCGGAATGCGGACCGTCGGTGTCGGCGTCGCCGGGCGTGAAGTAGTACTTCTCCTCGAACATCGGGTCGTGCGGTACGTGCATCTTGCGATAAATGCCGAGCAGCGTGCCGTCGGCGTCGATCACGGCGGCGGAATTTCTGTAGATGCCGGGGCCCTGGCGTTCGTACATCGGGACGATGAGAACGATCTGCAGCTCCGCGGCGACAGCGCGCAGAATCTCGGTGGTCTGGCCGGGAATCGGCTCGGCGAGATTGAAATATTCCTGTTTGAGCGATTTGCAGAAATACGGAGCGTTGAAGAGCTCCTTCAGGCAAATGATGTGCGCGCCCTTCGAGGCGGCCTCGCGAATTTTCGCGATGGTTGCCGTGAGGGTTTCGGTTTGGTCGCCGGTGACGGCGTCCTGAATGAGCGCGATGGTGACTGAAGACATCAGGGGGAGAATCTAACCGCAGTGGGGAGGGAACGGCGGCGCTGTCAGGTGTCTGATGTCAGCGGTCCGGGATCAGACAAAGGCCTCATTACACGTCGTGCGGACATCCGCGCACGAATAGGTAATGAGGCCGTTGTCCGACACCTGCGAGCGAACTGTTGGAACCAGAACGCGCAACCGTTGCAGTTAAGGCAGTTAAGGTTTCTGCGCCGGATTTTTCATGGCGGCCGTCACGGCGTCCCCGAGCTCTGTGTAGGAATCCGCGACCATCTCTTTGAACGGTTCCATCACATGCGCGATTTTTCCGTCCGGCCCAACAACAAATAGCACACGTTTCGCCGCGTTGAACAGCGGATACTTCACATCGTACTGCTTCACCACGACGCCGTCCGGATCACTCGCGAACGTCACCGGAAAGTGAGCATCGCGCGCCCAGCTGGCTTGCGCGGTGTCGGCATCGGTGCTGATACCGATCACGGTCACTCCCTTTCCATTCTTGAAGAGCGTGGCGTACTGATCACGGTACGCCTCCATTTGAACCGTTCAGCCTTTTGTCCGCGCCTTTGGAAAGAACGCGAGCACGACTGTTTGGCCGCGGAAATCCGCGAGGTGGATCGGCTTCGGGAGCAAACCGTCTTTCGTGGAACCCTTGAGTGTGAAATCCGGCGCGACGTCGCCGACCTTGGGGCTCTGCGCCATGAGCCGGCCCGCCGCCAGCGCGACGAGCGCGACGGCGGCGAGCGTGAGCGCTGCGAGATTCTTGTTCATTTTGTCCCTGTGATTTTTTTGATTTCCGTTCCGAGCTCCGAGTACGAATCAGCGACCATCGGTTTGAACGGCTTGGCCGTCCATTTGATTTTTCCGTCGGGTCCCACGACGTAGAGCAGACGGCTCTCCGTTTTGCCGCCTTCCTTGTACGCGCCGTACAGCGCGCCCGCCTCACCCTTCATGTCGCTCGCGAACATCATCGGCAGGTTCGCCTCCTTCGCCCACGCGGCCTGCGTGGTGTCGGCGTCCATGCTGATGCCGATGACCTGAATTCCCTTTCCGCCGTTGAACAATGTGGCCCACTGATCGCGATAACCAGTCATCTGGGCGGTGCAGCCCGTTGTGCGCGCCTTGGGAAAGAACGCGATGATGACCGTCTGCCCCTTGAATTTCGAGAGCGAAATCGGCGAGCTCATCACGCCGTTGACGGTCGCGCCGCTCAGAGTGAAATCGGGCGCCACGTCGCCGACCTTCGGACCGACTTCCGGCTGCGTCACCGCCGCCGGAGCCTGAGCGTTCGCGAACGTGACCGAGGTCACGAGCGCTGCGACGGCGAGTGTCGCGTTTCGATGCAGCATGGAACTACTCCTGAAAGATGGTGAACACTGTATGAAAGTTTGCGCGTCTCAGCCTCGCGCGCAACTTTGGATACACATTCGTAACCTGCGGAGCGCTTCGAGATGAGCAATGATATCGAGCAGATACTTCAGAAGCTCGCGAAAGATGTAGAGGCGGCCGTGCATTCGATGTACCGCGGCGAGATGCGCCAGAACACGGCGAACGCGCGTACCAGCCACCTCATACGGGACGCGCAGGCGAAAGTTGCCGACGCGGTGGGCTCCGCCGCCGCCGCGGTGACCGGCGAGCCTCTCGAGAGACCGACGCCGGTCGCGACATCTCCGCGACCGAGCTCCTTTGCGCCGGCGCTCGCGGGCGGCAGTCTGGGCTGGACCCAGCAGGAGTCGGATGCCGTGATGAAGTGCATCACCGCATGGCTGCCGATGGGCGGGCCGCAATCGACGGCCCCCGACACGCTGTGCATCGCTCCCGGAAAAATGCTTATCCCGACGTGGGGCGAACGCGAGCGCGCACGAGAGGCCATAAAGAAAATCACGGAGTAGGGAATGGCATGGCGGATGGCTGCTGGCAGCCCACAGCTGCCTGTTAACTGCGCGGTGCTCCGAGCGTCTGCCATCCGCCATCTGCTATCTGTCCTTTCACTACAGTATTGTCCCTGATGCCCGCAGACCCCGGTAAATCAAACGAAGCCGTTACGACGCCGGTTGGAGTCACGACCATCTGCCCGCAATGCGGGGTGATGCTCGATGCGCTCACGACGTCGTGCGGCGCGTGCGGCGCCGTCATCACGGGCGCCGGATCCGACACGGACCGCGGCGAGAAGGTGCGGACGAAGCTGCAGGACGCGATCGGCGAAGCCTTCGTGCTCGGCGATCTCCTCGGACGCGGCGGGATGGGCATCGTCTATCGCGCGCGCGAGGTTTCGCTGGACCGCGATGTGGCGCTCAAAGTTCTCGCGTTCGATCCGATTCTGAATCCCGACGCGTACGCGCGCTTCGAACGCGAGGCGAAACTTGCCGCGCGTCTCGATCATCCGCACATCGTTCCGATTTTTTCCGTCGGACAGCGCGCAGGCGTGGCGTTCTACACGATGCGCCTGGTGAAGGGCGGCAGCGTCGAGCAGATGATCACGCCGGGCGTCGGCATGGACCTGCCGCGAGCGCTCGGCATTCTGCGCGACGTCGCCGCCGCGCTCGACTACGCGCACGCGAACGGTGTCGTGCACCGCGATATCAAGCCTGCGAATATTCTGATCGGCGACAGCGGCCATGCGATGGTCGCGGACTTCGGCATCGCGCGGGCCTTTGGCGGCGACTCGGCGAACACCGCGACCGCCACAGGTGTCGTGGGATCGCCGGCGTACATGAGTCCCGAGCAGTGGCGCGGTGAGAAGGTGGACGGCCGCGCCGATCAATACGCGCTCGGGGTGCTCGCGTTCGAACTGCTCACCGGCAAACGTCCATTCGCCGATTCGTCCATGCAGGAACTCCTGCGGATGCATCTCGCCGAAGATCCGCCTGACATCATCTCGTTCCGCAACGATCTGCCATCGCATACGACCGATGCCGTGTGGCACGCGATGGCGAAAGACCCGGCGGATCGCTTCCTGAGTTCGACTGCTTTCGTCGACGCGCTCAGCGGAATCGCCGCGCCGCGGCATTCGAAACCGCGCATGGCTCCGCCGATGCCGCCAAGAGCTTCGTCCGCTCAAACGACGGTGAAACATGTGACGCCGCAGCCGGCGCGCGTCCCGACCAGGCGGATTCCGGAACCGGTCGCGGCCGCTCCCGCTGCGAAGAGTCCGTGGCTCGTCATCGTGCTGCTGCTCCTGCTCGGCGGAGTTGGCGGTGCGATCGTCGTGGCGCGCATGAACAAGAAAGCCGCCGCGCCGCTTGCCACGGCGAGCGCGCCCGTCGCACCAGCGGCGTCCGCCGTGGTGGACTCGATCGTCGCGCTGCAGAAATCTGAAGCCGTCGAAAACGCGAAACTGCTCAAGGAGGTGGAGGACGCAAAGAACATCGCGCTCGCCGCCGAGCACCAGATGGAGCTGATGCAGAGAGCGCAGGCCAGCAGCGCGGCAGCCGCCGCAGGCGGGACCAGAACGGCCGCGCCACCGCCGGAGCCACCGCACGCGCATATCGTGGTCCTCGCGCGCGGCGGCACACCGCAGGTGCTCATCGATGGACAGCAGACGGTCAACAACGCGCCGACCGTTGTCGAAGTGAAGCCGGGGCATCACGTGGTCACTGTGCGCGGCGCCGCGGGCAATCAGTTCCAGCCGAACGAATACAGTTTGGATCTCGCGCAGGAGGACACGCAGACCGTGGTGTTCGTCTCCCAGCGCGCGGCGCAGAATCAGGCGTTTCGTCAGCAGCAGCAGCAGCAGCAGCAGCAGCAGCAGCAGCCGGCTGCGTCCGGAAATCCGTCAGCGCCGAACGCGACGCCGCCAAACGGCGCGAATCCGCCCGGCGCAACGGCGCCCGGCGACGCAGCGAAGAACGGCACGATCGACCCATCAACGCTCACTCAGCAGCAGCGCCAGAGATACCAGAAGATGCAGCGCGCGATGGATTCGATCCGCAGACTAAAAAGGCCGCCCGGGTAAGGCGGCCTTTTCGTTTCCGTCCATCGTCCATCCTCGATCTTCTATCTTCGATCCTCGATCTTCGATCCTCGATCCTCGATCCTCGATCCTCGATCCTCGATCTTCGATCTTCGATCCTCGATCCTCGATCCTCGATCCTCGATCCTCGATCTTCGATCCTCGATCCTCGATCCTCGATCCTCGATCCTCGATCTTCGATCCTCGATCTTCGATCCTCGATCTTCGATCCTATTTCGCCAAGTTCCTCAGCACGTACGGCAGTATCCCGCCGTTCTTGAAATAGTTCAGCTCTTCCGGCGTATCGATTCGGCTGCGCGCGCTGAACGCTTTCACCGATCCGTCGGCCGCGGTCGCTTTCACCGTGAGCACCGCGCGCGGCGCCATCGTGTCGCTCAGTCCCTCGATCGTGATCTGCTCGAAGCCGGTGAGGCCGAGTGTCGCGCGCGTTGCGTCACCGGTGAACTCGAGCGGCAGCACGCCCATGCCGACGAGATTCGATCGGTGAATCCGCTCGAAACTCTCCGCGATCACCGCGCGCACGCCGAGCAGCATCGTGCCCTTTGCCGCCCAGTCGCGCGATGAACCCGTGCCATACTCCTTGCCGGCGATCACGACGAGCGCCGTCCCGCTCCGCTTGAACAATTCCGACGCCTCAAAGAACGACGTCGGCTCCGCATTCGGCGCGGTGCGCGTCCACCATCCCTCCATGCCGGGCGTGAGTTCGTTTTTCAAACGGATGTTCGCGAAGGTGCCGCGCATCATCACTTCGTGGTTTCCGCGGCGCGCGCCGTACGAATTAAAATCCTTCTTCTGCACGCCCTGCGCGATGAGCCACTGTCCCGCCGGACTCTTCTCCGCGATCGATCCCGCGGGCGAGATGTGATCGGTGGTGATGGAGTCGCCGAACATCCCCAGCACGCGCGCGTTCGCCACCGGCTGCACACCGGGCGGCGTCATCGTCATTCCCACGAAATACGGCGGATGCTTCACATACGTCGACGTGTCGCTCCACGCGAAACGATCGCCCTCGGCCACGCTGATCGCGCGCCACGCGTCGTCGCCCTCGAACACGTTTGCATACTGCTTCGCGAACTGCTCGCGCAGCACGCTCGAGAGCACCACGTCGGCGACTTCCTTCGCGCTCGGCCAGATGTCGCGCAGGAACACCGGGCCGTCCGGTCCGACGCCGAGCGGTTCGGTGTCGAGATCGATGTCCATGCGGCCCGCGAGCGCGTATGCGACCACGAGCGGCGGCGACATCAGATAGTTGAAGCGCGTCTGCGGATTCACGCGCCCTTCGAAGTTGCGATTGCCCGAGAGCACGGCGGCCACCACGAGCTTGCCGCGGTCGATCGCGTCCGAAATTGTTTGCGGCAGCGGGCCGGAGTTGCCGATACACGTCGTGCAGCCGTAGCCGACGAGATCGAATCCCAGCGCGTCAAGTGCGGGCTGCACGCCCGCCTTCGCGTAGTAGTCCGTGACCACCTTCGATCCCGGCGCGAGGGACGTTTTCACCCACGGCCGCGATTTCAGTCCTTTCGCGACAGCCTTTTGCGCGAGAAGTCCCGCGGCCAGCATCACACTCGGATTGCTCGTGTTCGTGCAGCTCGTGATCGCCGCGATCACCACCATGCCGTGCTTCAGCCGAAATTTCTCGCCGTTGTGCTCGCACGGAATTCCGATTTCATCTTCGTGAATCGGCGCCTCGCTCTCCATCACGGCGACGGCCTTCTCGCTCGCCGCCGGCGCGGCGGCGCCGGCCATCTGCGCGGTGAACGCGTCGGTATACATCTGTTTCGATGCGGTGAGCGGAATGCGATCCTGCGGACGCTTCGGTCCAGCAAGGCTCGGCACAACGGTCGAGAGATCGAGCTCGAGCGTGTCGGAAAATACCGGGTCGGGCGTCGCGTCGGTGCGGAAAAGTCCCTGCGCCTTGGTGTACGCCTCGACGAGTTTCACCTGCTGTGCGCTGCGGCCGGAGAGGCGCAAATATTTGAGCGTTTCCTCATCGCACGGGAAAAATCCCATCGTCGCGCCGTACTCCGGGCTCATGTTCGCGATCGTCGCGCGATCGGCGAGCGCGAGCGAAGAGAGTCCGCTGCCGTAGTACTCGACGAACTTTCCGACGACCTTTTTTTTGCGCAGCATCTCGGTGCAGGTCAGCACGAGATCCGTTGCCGTCGCGCCCGCCGGAAGTTTTCCGTGGAGCTTGAAGCCCACGACTTCCGGAATGAGCATCGATACGGGCTGGCCGAGCATCGCCGCCTCGGCCTCGATACCACCCACTCCCCACCCAAGAACGCCCAGCCCATTGATCATCGTCGTGTGCGAGTCCGTCCCGACGAGTGAATCGCAGTACGCCGTCATCGTCGCTCTTCCGTCGAGCATCTCCGATCCGACAAACACCACCTGTCCCAGATACTCAAGGTTGACCTGGTGACAGATTCCGGTTCCCGGGGGCACAACCCGAAAGTTCTCGAACGCCTTTTGTCCCCAGCGCAGAAACTGATACCGCTCGAGATTCCGCTCGTACTCGAGACCGGTATTGATCAGCAGCGCCGCGTCGGTTCCGTATTCGTCCACCTGCACCGAGTGGTCGATCACCAGATCGACGGGCTGCAGCGGATTGATCTTTGAGGGCTCGCCGCCGAGCCTGGCGAGCGCGTCGCGCATCGCCGCGAGATCTACCACGCACGGGACCCCGGTGAAATCCTGCAGCAGCACGCGCGCCGTGCGGAACGCGATCTCCTTGTCGGTCTTTCCGCGGACGTTCCACGTCGCCATGGCGAGCACATCCTCGGCCTTCACGAATGCGCCGTCTTCGTTGCGCAGCAGATTCTCAAGAAGAATCTTCAGCGAGAAGGGCAGCGTGGCGACGGTATTGCCCGGGACCGCGTTCAGCGAGTCGAGCCGGTAAATGGTGTATTGCTCGGCGCCCACCGCGAGCGACGCTTGCGATTTGAAACTGTTCCTGGAGGTCATTGCTATTCCTGTTCGGGCTCGACTTTGCGTTCCATCGTCAGCGTGCGGACGTTCCCTTCCACCACTTCAACTTTAATCGCATCGGTGGGGCATTGGTGAATGAAATCGCCATCGGCGCGTGACCACTCGAGCGGTGACTCGAGCACGATCGCCTTTTTTTCCTCGTCCATGGCCATGAGATCGGGTGCGAGTGTCACGCACAGCGTGCAGCCGATGCATTTCTTGCGATCCACCGAGAGTTCGATCGTGCGCCGCGGATACACGCCGCCGCGCGCCCACAGCGCGTCGCCGGCGCGATCGAGGGTGTCGATGGCCGCGTCATAGCCGGCGTCGATCATGCGCCGCGTGTGCACGAAGCTGAACCAGCTGTAGTGCCACACCTGCGGCCGCACCAACAGGAGGGGCGGGCCGGCCCAGGTGGCGAGCTGCGACACTTGCAGTGACTTCATCATCGTCTGCGCCGCACGCATGTAGATCGCGGCGAATCCTTTGTCCTTGATGCGGCGCGCCGTCGCGAGGCTCGAGCTGCCGACATCCACGCCGATCACGGCGTCCATTCCCTCGACGGCGATGGCGTTCGGCAGGTTGTCCATCACGCCGCCATCGACGCAGGTGCGGCCATCGATCACGCGCGGCGGGAAAAATCCGGGGAGGGCGCATGAGGCGTACACCGCGTCGGCGACACTCACATCCTGCAGACCGGGGAGCCCCCAAATGACCTGCGCGCCACGCTCGAGATCTACGGTGTTGACGAGCAGCGGAACCTTGAGCCCGCGGAAGGTCAGCGACGCCGGCACGATGTCGTGCACGAGGGTGTCGAGTGGCCCGCCGAGATAGAGTGAGGGCGACAGCATCCGCTTGGTGACCATATGCAGCCGGTCTATACGGAACAGGTGTTTTTTCGTGAGCGCGAGTGCGCGGCGCTCCATCTCGGCCACGGGCATTCCGCTGGCATACGCCGCGGCGATCAGTGCGCCGATACTCGTGCCGGCCACGAGGGCGGGCGTGATGCCGCGCTCCTCGAACGCGCGCAGCAGCCCGATGTGCGCAAATCCCTTGAGTCCTCCGCCCCCGAGCACGAGCGCGATGCGCTCAGGAAGATTCGTCGATTTCGATGACGGCGGGGATTCGGCTGCTGGCGACATCAGAACTGCATTCTAGCCAAACGCAACACGCCGGGCGAGGTGTTGCCTCGCCCGGCGCGTGGACTCAGTGACACGTACTGTAAATACCAGCAGTGCCCGAAGAGTCAGTTCATGCGGCTACTGCACGCCTACTGCAGATACCGATACAGCCCGACGATCCCGACGGCAGCGCCGCCGAGCATGATGATTGTTCCAGCCGTTCCGCCGACGACGGCGCCAACAATCAGCACTGCTCCACCAATGATCATCAGCGCGACGTTGCTGCCGACATGCTCGGGCTTCGGCGTGTACGGCGTCGGCGACGCTGGCGCGAACGATTTCACTCCGACGGATGCATTGCTGGCGAGCGGAGCGAGCGAAACGGGCTCGGCGGCGGGCGCTGCAACGGGCGTCTGATCCACGGCGGGCGCAGCGGCCACGGTCGGATCAGTCTGTGCTGTGTTCTTTTCTGTGGCCTGCGCGGACAGCGTTCCAGCCGCGACGAACACCACGGCGGCGAGCATCGCGAAACGGCGGGAGAGCGTCATCTGTTTCCTCCAGTGGGCGGGTCTACTTCTGAACCTCTGAACACCTATGCTCGCAAGCTACGCGCGCAATACATTTTGTCTCTCGCCTGATTGGAGTAGTTCCAATGACGGACTCTGAAACTCACACCTCACCGCTGAGCGCAGGCGACGCCGAACCGGCGCTCGAACGCTCGATCGGCATGCGCTCGCTCGCGGCGAGTATTCTCAACATCACGGTCGGAGGCGGAATTTTTTTATATCCCGCGGTCATTGCCGGCGGCCTCGGCGCCGCGGCATGGCTCGCGTACGTCGTGTGCGCCATCGCGTTCGGTCTCATCATGCTCTGCTTTGCCGATGCGGGCAGCCGTGTCACGCGTACCGGCGGACCGTACGCGTATGTCGGCACCGTGTTCGGTCCGTTCGTTGGCTATCTGAGCGGCGTGCTGCTGTGGCTGCTGGGCGTCATCGCGCACGCGGCGATTGCGGTTGGATTCGCGAAATCAATCAATGCGTTTTTCCCGGGCGCGGGCGAAGGCGCATCGCGGGCGATCCTGATTCTCGTCGTGTTTGGATTTTTCGCCGCGGTGAATACGCGCGGTGTCCGGCAGGGTGCGCGGCTGATCGAAGTCGCGACCGTTGCCAAGCTGTTGCCTCTCGCGATCTTCGTGCTGTTCGGATTGTTCGCGATGGTGCCGGCGAATCTCACGTGGCCCGGCATGCCATCGTCGCATGACCTCGGCCGGATGTCGATACTGCTCGTGTTCGCGTTTGCGGGCGTGGAAAGCGCGCTTGCGCCCAGCGGTGAAGTGAAAGATCCCGCGCGGACCGTGCCGCGCGCGGTGGGCGTCGCGATGATCGCCATCACGCTGCTCTACGTCTCCATACAAATCACGGCGCAGGGAATTCTGGGCGCGGATCTCCCGAACCACGGCGACGCGCCGCTGGCGGCCGCAGCCGAGCGGGTGTTCGGGCGGGCGGGCGCCTTGCTGCTGCTCATCGGCGCAGCGGTCTCGATGTTCGCCTATCTCTCGGGAATGATGCTCGCGATGCCGCGGGTGCTGTACGCGTTCGCGCGCGACGGGTATCTGCCGCGCGCCCTCGCGAAGGTGAACGACAAAACACACGTGCCGGTCGCGGCGATTCTCACGCACGCCGTGGCCGTCAGCGCGCTCGCCATCTCGGGCACGTTTCAGGAGCTCGCGATCCTCTCGAATATTTCCGCGCTGCTGCTCTACCTGCTCTGCAGCGCCGCGGCGTTCGAGCTGCGCCGCCGCAACGTGCGCGGCGCGGGCGAACCGTTCCGGCTGCCGGGCGGCGCGGCGATTCCCGTGCTGTCGATGCTCGTCATTCTTTTTCTCCTTTCGAATGCGACGATGCCGGAGATGCGCTCGGTCGGAATTGCGCTCGCCGTTGCAGTCGCGCTCTACTTCTTTCGCCGGAAGCCCGGCATGACGGCCGCCTCGTGACCACTGACCCGCTGCTTTCCTTCCGGAGCGAGTTCCCGATTCTCGAGACCTCCACCTACCTGGTCTCGAACTCGCTCGGCGCGATGCCGCGCTCGGTGCCGGCGCGGCTTGCCGAATACGCCGAGCAATGGGCGGCGCACGGCGTGCGCGCGTGGGCCAAGGGATGGTGGGAGTTGCCGCTCGCGCTGGGCGACGAAATCGCGCCGCTCCTCGGCGCGGCGCCGGGAACCGTCGCGATGGCGCCGACGGTCACGTTCGCGCAGGCCGTGGTGCTCTCGGCGCTCACGTTCACCAAGGAGCGCGATACCATCGTCATGAGCGCGCTCGATTTTCCGAGCGTGCGCTATCTGTACGACGAGCTCGCGCCGAAGCTCGGCGCGCGAATCGTCGTGGTGCCGAGCGACGATGGCATATCGATTGATGAAGAGCGGCTCTGCGCCGCGATCGACGAACGCACCGCGCTCGTCGCCATTTCGCACGTGCTGTTCAAATCGGCGTACATCGTGGATGTGAAAAAAGTCACGGCGCGCGCGCACGAGATGGGCGCGCTCGTCTCGCTCGACGCGTACCACTCGGTGGGCGTGATTCCTGTGGATGTGCAGGCGAGCGGCGCGGATTTTCTCACCGGCGGAGTGCTCAAGTGGCTGTGCGGCGGGCCGGGCGGATGTTTTCTGTACGCGTCACCCGAGATGTCGGCGAAGCACGCGCCGGCGCTCACCGGCTGGCAGGCGCACGCGCATCCGTTCGCGTTCGATGCGGATATGGAATACGCGAGCGGCGCCGCGCGCTGGCTCGGCGGGACACCCGTGATTCCCGCGCTGTTCGCCAATGCCGAGGGCCCGCGCATCATCAAGCGCGCAGGCATCGAGGCGATTCGCGCGAAGTCCATCAGGCAGACGTCGCGGCTGCTGGATCTCGCGGACGCGCGCGGGTACACCGTGAACGCGCCGCGCGACGCGGAACGCCGCGGCGGAACCGTCGCGTTCGATGTTCCGCACGGCGCCGAGGTCGCGCAGGCGCTGCTCGAGCGCAATGTGATCATCGACTATCGCCCCGGCGCAGGGATTCGCGTGGCGCCGCATTTCTACACGACGGATGATGAAGTCGAGCGGGTGGTGGCGGAGACTGCGTCGATTCTCGAGTCCGGCGCGTGGAAGAAGTTCGAAGGATCTCGGCCGACGGTTACCTGAGAGGAGTCACGCCGACGCGTCCCTCGCAACTGGAGCAGGAGTTCAGGCGTGTTGCCCTCATCCGCCCCCCACGCTACGTTCGCGGAGTCCCCACCACCTACCGAAATCCGATGCCAGCCTCTCCCGAAAAGCTTCGCAAGCAGTACGTGAACACCGAATATCCGAACGTCGTGCTGCGCTTTGAAGACGGTCATGAGATCGTCGTGAAGCGCGGAGTGGGGAAGACCTTCGATATTTTTGCGGGCGAAACGGTGCGGGTCCTCGCCGTGTTCGATCCCGACGCGCGCGAGCGCGAACTCGTGATGACGAAAAAGGCGGAAGAGTTCGATAACGCCTAAGTCCGTCCAGCTCCACCCGGAGGTCGCCGCGGCGGTTCGCAGCCGGCGCGCGGTGGTGGCGCTCGAGAGTTCGGTCCTCGCTCAGGGACTTCCAGAACCATCGAATCGGGAAGCTGACCGGCGCATGCGCTCCGCCATTCGGGAGCGCGGCGCCGTTCCTGCGATGACGGCCGTCGTGCGTGGAGTTCCGGTTGCCGGACTCGACGAGGCGGACCTCGAGCGCTTCCTCGCCCGGAGCGGAATTCCGAAAGTCTCCGCGCGCGACATCCCGTGGGCGATGCAGCGTGGCGCGGACGGCGCCACGACGGTCGCCGCGTCGCTCGCGATCTGCAGCCAGGCAGGACTCCCGGTGTTCGCGACCGGCGGCATCGGCGGAGTGCACCGGGGCGCCGCGAATGACGAGTCGGCGGATCTGCTCGAGCTCTCGCGCTGCAGCGTCGTCACCGTGTGCGCCGGAGCGAAATCAATTCTCGATTTGCCGGCGACAGTCGAGCGACTGGAAACACTCGGCGTGACCGTCGTCGGTTATCGCACGAACGAGTTTCCGGGGTTCTTCACCGAAAGCACCGGACTCACGCTGGGTGCTCGCGCGGAGTCCGCCGCTGAAATCGCTGGCGCATTTCGGGCGATGAGAATGCTGGGCCGGCCAGGGGCGCTGCTCGTCGTGCAGCCGCCGCCGGCCGGCGCCGCGCTCGAGCCGCGAGTTGTGGAAGCGGCTGTCGCGTCTGCACTTGCCGCTGCAGCCGCAGCGGGAATCACGGGCGCCGCGCTCACGCCGTATCTGCTCGCAGAGGTCGAACGTGCCACCGGCGGCCGCTCGCTCGCCGCCAACCTCGCCCTGCTGGAGTCGAACGCCGCCCTCGCCGCAGAAATTGCCGTGGCGCTGTCGGATGCTCGCTGATATCGTTCCCGAAAGGTCTCCGATTTCTCCGAGCTGGAGGTCACCCGAGCGATGCCCTCTCCGTTCCTGAGTTCCGAGGAGTACGACGAACGCGCTCACCAGCTCTACAACGAGGGCAACTACGACGACGCCCTCGACACGCTGCGTGAAGGACTCGGGTTGTATCCGAATGCCACTGAACTCCACGTGGGCGTCGGATACGCAAGAGTAGCGCGCGACGAATTCGCCTGGGCTCGGAAAAGCTTCGAGGAAGCGCTCGTGCTCGATCCCGATCACGAGGACGCGCTCGCCGGTCTCGGCGAGACGCTCCTGAAATTCGGCCAGACCTCCGGCGCGCTGAAATCGTTCCACCGAATCCTCGAACTCGGCTATCAGGACGACATCGAGCTGATGCTGCAGGTCGGGCGCGCGCTCTTCCGCGACGGCATGATGGAAGAAGCGAAAGAATACTTCGACACGGCCGTGCAACAGGTGCCGGACAATGCCGAAGCCGTCGCGATGGTCGGCTATACCGAGCATCGTCTCGGCCGCGACGACGCCGCGATCGCAACCCTGCGACGCGCGCTGCAGCTCGATCCCGAATACGTGGAAGCGCGCATTTACCTCGGCAACGTGCTCTACGATCGCGGCGAATACGAAGCCGCGCTCTATCATCTCGATCGCACAAATCCCGACGATCACTGGGACGAGCTCGGCATCTGGCGTTTGATCGAACTCAAAAAGAGCACGTACCGCCTTGCCGACGACGATCCAGCGCTGAAGCCGTGGGACGAGCGCCTCAACGAGCTCGCCGGCGATCCTGATTCCATTGACGAGATGCTCGGCGAGATCGAGCAGAGCGCGAACGGCGACGCGGAACACGAAGCGAAAGGTCAGCTCGAGTTGTTCGGCGCGCTGCTCGCGGACCTGAGCGCGCAGAAGCAAGCCGGGCAGGCGCATCAGGTCGTCGGTCGCGACGGGCGCACGTACGAGGGAACGTGGGACGAGATCATCTCGCAGATGCGTGACGCGAGCGCTCAGCCCGCGAAATCCGTGCAGGAGTTCATGCAGAGCGAAGCTCGCAGGGGGCTCTCGCTCACGGGGATTCTGATCTCCACCGCGGACGCCGAAAGTTTCGTGCGCGGCAGCGCTGACGCGGGTCTCCTGCGTATTCTGGCCTGACAGACTGACACCCGATCGACCACAATTGATTTTTTCCTTCGACCCGAGGATCGGGCCCTGATTTCATTGCGTGGTGTATCCAAGACGTACCGTTCGCTCTTTGGAAAGCAGGTACGCGCGGTCGAGGATGTGTCGCTCGAGGTCGCGCCGGGCGAGGTGCTCGGCATAGCGGGGCCGAACGGGGCGGGGAAGAGCACGATCATCTCGCTGCTGCTCGGCTTTCTCAACCCGACGAGCGGAACCGTGGAGATCGAGGGCATGAAGCCGCGCCAGTACGTCGAGAAGTTCGGCGTGTCGTACGTACCCGAGCTGATGGCGCTGCCGACGCACTGGTCCGCCGAGGGCGCGCTGCGGCGCCTCGCCGTGCTGGCGGGTGTTCCGCCGGACAAGCTCACCACCGAAGTCGATCGCGTGATCGAAGCGCTCGCCATCGGCGAGCATCGCAAGAAGCGGCTCAAGACGCTGTCGAAAGGAAACTTTCAGCGCGTGGGTCTCGCGCAGGCGCTGCTGACCGAGACGCGCGTGGTGATTTTCGACGAGCCAACGCATGGCCTCGATCCGGTCTGGACGCAAAAATTCCGCGAGATCGTGCAGTCGCTGAAACGGGCGGACCGCGTGATCATCATTGCGTCGCACAATCTGGACGAGCTCGAGCGGCTGACGGATCGCGTGGCGATCATCGATCGCGGCCGCATCCAGCGCGTGGTGACCGTCAGCGGCGCATCGGTGACGGCGCTGATGGCGTATCGGGTGCGCGCGGTGCAGGGCAGTGCTGCGCTCGTTGTGCAGTTTCCGGGCTCGTCGGTGAGTCCGACAGGCGACGTGGATATTCCGCCGGTGGATATTCCGACGCTGAACGCGGGGCTCGTTGCCGCAATAAGTGGCGGCACGCTCATCTCCGCAGTGATTCCGCGAGAAAGCGCGCTCGAGCAGGCGTTTCACTCGGCAGTCGGGGGCGGCGCCCCATGAACCCTGCGCTGCTGCGGTATTCGAGATATCATTTCACCGATTTTTTGATGCATCGGCTGACGGTGCCGCTGATTTTGCTCGCGTTCGTCGCCGGGTTGCCGACGTACCTCATGACGAAGAACACGCCGCCGGGCTTTATGCAGTCGGCGCAGGGTATCGGGCTCGCGCATCAGATGTTCACGGGATCCATCACGCTCTATTTGCCGATCGGCGCGTTTGTCGCGGCGGTCGGCATCATCTCGATGGACCGGCAGCAGGGCTACTTCAGATTCTTTTTCTCCAAGCCGATCAGCGTATTGGCCTACTATGCGCAGACCTATGCGGTGAACGCTGCGGCGTATGTCGCGGTGTTTGGTCTCATCGTCTGGGGATTCAGCGCGTATACGGTGCATTTCTCCGTCCACCGGTCAATGGAAGCGGCTGCACTCACGTTCATCCTTATGGGCGGCATCGGTCTGCTGTTCGGTGCGCTGACCAAATCTGACGGCATGCTGCTGATCGCGGTGTACGTGCTCGCGACAATTCTTCGGCAAATCATGATCGCGCCGAACGGACTTTCGAACGGCGGTCTGCCCGACTGGGTCGCCGCAGTAGCAAAGTCGCTGCCGCCGTCGGAAAAACTCGATCACCTTCGCAATCAGCTCTATGCCGGGCTGCCGCTCGACATGGCGGCGCTCTGGCACGTGGTTGGCTACGGCGGCGTTGCGGCCGTGATTGGTTTTGTTTTGCTGCGGCGCTTGCCGCTCTCACGATGAGCGACACTCGCACGCTGTTCGCCTCGCCCGCGCGGATTCTCGCGCACTCGCGATACGTGCTGGAGGACTATCTCCTGCTGCGCGCTTCGCTGCCCGTGGCACTGCTTGCTTTCATTGGTTGGACGATGCTGCACGGCATCACGAAGTATCCGCCGCGCGGGGGTTTTTCCAATCCGCAGTTTGTCGCGCAGGTCCATTCGAATTTCGCCGGCCTCTCGGCGGTGCTGCTGTACTTCGCCGTGATGCTCGCGGTCGTGGCCGTCATGACGGTCGACCGCACGACGGGCTACTACCGGTTCTTTTTTTCGAAGCCGGTGAACGTCGTGCACTACTATCTGCACACGTTTGCGCTGCACGGTGCCGCCGTGTGCGCGCTGCTTGCCGTCGCAGCGCTGATCTGGAACACCTCGACGCCCGCCGACCTGCGCCACGAATCGCTGCACCTTTCCGCGGCGGCGGGTCTGCTCGCGTTCGTGCTGATGGGCGGCGTCGGATTTGGAGTCGGCGCGCTGACGAATCTCGACGCCGCAGTCACGCCGCTCGCGTTCATCTTCGCTGCCTCGACCCAGGCCGTGATCCTCGACTACGGAAAGCTGCGCGCGCCTGTGCTCCTTTCGATTGCGAGCAAGATGCTGCCGCCGGTGACCGAGTTCGATAAATCGCGGAGGCTTCTGTACGACGCACATCCCCTTGTCTCCAGTCAGCTCGTCCCCGTGCTGCTGTGGGGCATCGCCGGCTGGGTGCTCGGTGTGGTTTTCCTGCGCTGGCGATCCCTCTCGAGATGAGCGCCGCGGCGCTCGCGGGCTTGCTCGACACGGTGCTTCCGCCCGATTCGGTGGAGCGCACGACTCTTTCAAACGGACTGCGCTTGCTCGTCCGCCGCGACACCAGCGCGCCCGTCGTCGCGATCGTGACCTACGTGAAGGCGGGCTACTTCGACGAACCCGACAGCGAAGTCGGCATCGCGCACGTGCTCGAACATATGTATTTCAAGGGCACGCCGACCCGCGGCGTCGGCGAAATCGCGCGCGATACCAAAGCGAGCGGCGGCTATCTCAACGCCGGCACGATCTACGATCACACGCACTACTACACCGTGCTGCCGTCGAGCGGATTCGCGGCGGGACTCGCGATCCAGGCCGACGCATACGCGAATTCGCAGATCGATTCCGGCGAACTTTCGCGCGAACTCGAAGTCATTATCGAGGAGGCGAAGCGCAAAACCGACAACGCGAACGCGCTCGCCACTGAGACGCTGTTCGAGTTGCTGCACGATGCGCATCGCATTCGCCGCTGGCGCATCGGGCGCGAGGCGGGGCTGCGGACGTTCACGCGCGAGATGGTCAGCGGCTTCTATCACAAGTACTATCGCCCCTCGAACACCGTGCTCGCGATTGTGGGCGACGTGGATCCAGCGCGCGCGCTCTCTCTCGTCGAGCAGCACTACGGCACCATCGCGGACGCGCCCGTCGATCGATCGGCCGGTCCTGAAGAGCCGGCGCATATCGATCCCTCGTTCCGCTACGCAGAACTCGCGGGCGACATCAAGCAGGCCGAACTCGTCTTCGGATGGCGAACGCCCGGGATCCTGCACGACGACACGCCTCCCCTCGATCTGCTCGCGGCGGTGCTCGCATCCGGGCGCGCGTCGCGCCTGTACCGCGCGGTGCGGGAGCGCCGGCTGGCATCGTCTGTCTCGGCGTACGACTACACGCCCGGAAATATCGGCGTGTTCGTGGTGCAGGCCACCGCGCGTTCGGAACGCCTGCGCAGTGCCGCGCGCGCGGCGTGGGATCAGCTGCGTGCGATTCGCGAGGGCGACGTCAGCGCGGCGGAAATAGAGCGGGCGCGCCGCATGATGGAGGCGCAATGGCTGCGCCGGTTCGAATCCATGGAGGGGCAGGCCAATCATCTCGCGAGCTGGGAAGCCGTCGGCGACTGGCGTCTCGGCGGCGCCTATCTCGATCGCCTGCTCACGGCGGACGCCGCGCGCCTCGGCGACGTTGCGCGCAAGTGGCTTTCACCTGAGTGCGCGGGGCTCGTCGCGTATCGTCCTGCGGATTCGCCAGCGATCGCCAGCGGCGCGGCGGACATGCGCGCGGCGCTCGACGGCGAGCGAACGGCACCGCTTCCGCCGCTCATGCATCCGCCCGCGCCGACGCCGGTGCACGGATCGCGTGCCTGGGTATTCGAGCGTGAGGAAGCGCAGGTGCGCGTGTTCCGCACGGCGGCCGGCGTTCCTGTTCTCGTGCATCGCAGGCCCGGCACCGTCGCGCATATCGGCTGGTTCGTTCGCGGCGGGGCCGTGCACGAAACGGAGCGCGCGGCGGGACTCACGTCGCTGATGACGCGCACGTCGCTGAAAGGCACGGAGCGCCGGAGCGCGCAGCGGATCGCCGAAGACGCCGAGTTTCTGGGCGGTGTGCTCTCGACCGCGGTGGCCGCGGACGGATTTCAGTGGACGATTTCCGTTCCGGTTCGCCGTCTCGATGAAGCGGCCGAACTGCTCGCCGACGTCGTGCAGCTGCCCTCGTTCACGGAGGACGCGCTCGAGTCCGAACGCGCGGTCGCACTCGCGAATCTTGCCGCTCTGAGAGACGATATGTATCGCTGGCCGCTGCGGCTCGCGACGCAGGCCGCGTGGAAAGCGCACCCATACGGACAATCGGTGCTTGGAACGGAGGAGTCGCTCGCGGCAATCGATTCTGCGGCGCTCCGCCGCTGGCATTCGGCCTGCGCAATCGAAGCGCCGGGCGTGCTCGTCTGCGTTGGCGACGTCGATCCCGATGATGCCGCGTCGCTCGCGGCGCGCTATTTCGGCGCGCTGCGCGACAAGACTGGCGAGGAAGTGCGCTCTCCCGTGTGGCCGTCCGGCGCGCTGCTGAACGAGGACAAGCGCGACAAGGCGCAGAGCGCGCTCGCGATGCTCTTCGAAGGCCCGGCGCGTGCCGACGACGCGCGCTTCAGCGCCGCGATGATCGCGGGCGTTGCGAGCGGACTCGGCGGCCGGTTCTTCGACGAGCTGCGCGACCGCCAGTCGCTCGCGTACACGGTCATGGCCGCCCCGCTCGTGCGCCGGAGCGCGGGCGCGTTCAGCGCGTACATCGCGTGCTCGCCCGAAAAAGAAGACGCGGCGCGCGCAGGACTCCTTGGCGAGTTCGCGAAGCTGCGCGAGTCAAAGGTGACGGATCGCGAACTCTCCCAGGCCAAGACGTACGCGCTCGGCACGTGGGCAATCCACCGCGAAAGCGCGTCGGCGGTGATGGGCGATATCGCGGACGCGTGGCTGTTCGGGCGCTCGCTCACGGAACTCTCCGAGTACGAAGACCGCGTGCGCGGCGTCACCGCGGCGCAAATGCTGCAGCTTGCGCGCGCGCATTTTGAGCCAGACCGCCGAGTGGAGGGCGTCGTACGAGGAACTGGCCGAACGGTGTAGTCCGGAACTGGCGCTAACAACGTGATGTCCGGAGAATTGCGTGATGAGCTTTAACACCTTTTGCCGCGAATTTTCACGGAAACTGCGCGGATATTCAGCGCGGTGCTCCATGTTGCAGTGAATTGGAGAAAATTTTCCTTTTTTAATTGTGGGCTCGCTGCCGTTGATCCGCGTGGTTTCCGTGAAAATCCGCGGCGAAAGTCGTTCAAATTCACCACGCCGCCGGCTTCATCGCGGACCGCGCAAATTTCCCATCCAAATGTTTCGGGTCGGATCCAACCAACGCGATATCTGAGGAATCGCGCGTTGAGTTTTAACACCTTTTGCCGCGAATTTTCACGGAAACTGCGCGGATATTCAGCGCGGTGCTCCATGTTGCAGTGAATTGGAGAAAATTTTCTTTTTAATTGTGGGCTCGCTACCGTTGATCCGCGCAG
>JBBRBH010000031.1:0-46183 GCA_038205995.1 Gemmatimonadales bacterium | reverse complement strand
CGCACGCAGACACGGCGCTTCACGTCCCCTTTCGCGGCGAGTTCACCGGACCGCTCCGCGTACAGGGCGACATCACCGACTTCAGCGTGAACACCGATCTCGTCAGCGACGCGGGACGGATTCAGCTGGACGGACAGTTCGGCGCCTCCGCGCCGAACTATCGGATGGACATGCGCGGCTCGGTCACGTCGCTCGACCTGCAGCAGGTGCTGGCGAAACAGAACTCACCGCCGACGACACTGAACGGCAGGTTCGTCGTCGCGCTGGCGTTCGACTCTCTGCCCGACTTGCAGGGGAGTGCGCAGTTCTTTGTCGACCGCTCGGTGATCGACGGGAATCGCATCTACGGCGGTCAGGCGAAGATGCGATTTGCTGCCGGCGCCATGCAGCTCGATACGCTCGACGTGCAGTCCGCGGCCGGAACGCTTGCCGCGCACGGCGGTCTCGGACTCAGCGCTGCCCGGCGCGATTCGCTGCAGTTCCGTCTCGACGTGGATTCGCTCGGCGGACTTCGCCGCTACCTCGTGACGGCGCGTCCTCCGCGCGATTCATCCGCGCGGCCCGACACCGGCGCGGTCGCGCTCGCGGCGGCGCTGGCCGATTCACTCGGCGGCGAGTTCACGTCGGCCGGAACGCTCTCGGGGAACGTGAAGCAGTTCACGCTGCGCGCGAAGGCGGACGGCACGGGCATACGGTACGGTTCGACGACCGCCCGCGCCGCATCCGCAACCGTGAACATCGCGATGCTTCCGGATTCCGCCGTCGGCGCGGCGACACTTTCGATGGACACCGTGAGGATCGCCGGTCTCTCGTACTCGAAAGTGGTCGTGCGCGACACGCTCGCGGGCCGCGCGCGCCAGCACATGACGGCGTCCGTGAAATCGCAGCTCGACTCCGCGCGGGCCAGCTTCGACCTGCGGCTTGCCGGCGACACGACCGCGATTCATCTCGACAGCCTCTCGATTCAGACGTCAATCGACTCATGGTCGCTGCGACGGCCCGCGACCATAAGCATCGTGAAGGGCGCGTACTCCGTCGATTCGCTCGTGCTCGGCGGCAAGACGGGCGGCCTGTTCGCGCTCGGCGGGCACACGACGGTGGATTCCACTGTCGCGTTCACTGTCCATACCGACTCGGTGCCGCTGCTCGACGTCGGCGAGCTGACGCAGGCCGCGACGCCGTTCGAAGGGATGCTCTCGCTCAACGCGGAGATGAAGGGCACGCGACGGAATCCCACGATGAAGTTCGACGGCTTCCTGCGCCACGGCCTGCTGCTCGGATTGCGGCTCGACGAACTGAAGGCCGAGGGGAGCTATCTGAATCGCCGCCTCACGACATCGCTCGTCTATTCGCGCGCAGGGCTCACGGCTCTGCACGCCGCGGGCACGCTTCCGATAGATCTCGCGATCGATCCGATTGGCCCGCGACTGATTGAGGAACCGATCAAGGCGAGCATTCACACCGACAGTGCGGGTATGGCGGTGCTGGAAGGGCTCTCGAAGTCGATCACGAAGACCAGCGGTTCGCTCGCGCTCGACCTCGACATCGCGGGTACCTGGAAACATCCGCTGCTCAACGGCGCGCTGGTGATCCACAACGGCGCGATGTCGGAAGAGCAGCTCGGCAACGTGAAGCTGACGGCGCTCGAGGCGAACGTCGGATTTCACGGCGACAGCATCGACGGCACGGTGACCGCGCACAGCGGAAAGACGAAGCCGTCCACCGGTGAGCTTTCCGGCAAAGTCATCATTCGCGATATATCCAAGCCGTCGTACGATCTGAAATTCTCGGCGCAGAGTTTCAACGTGGTCGATCGCGCGAAGTTCGCGACGCTCGATCTCACCGGAAATCTCGCGCTCCTCGGCAGCAGCGACGCCGCGACACTCACCGGCGGCCTCACCGTGGACCGCGGCAGCATCGCGATTCCGGAGCTCTTCTCGAAGCATCTCATTTCGCTCGACGATCCCGAGTTCTACAAAGTGGTCGACACGACCGCGTTCGAGGACCGGCATCTGCTGCCGACTCCGCCGAACGCGATCATGAACAACCTCACGGTGAACGACGTGCGCGTGCAGATGGGAAAGGACGTGTGGCTGCGATCGAGCGAGTCCAACATCAATCTCGGCGGCGAGGTCACGGTCCAGCGCGCGGTCTCGCTGCGCGGGGCGACCCTGGGGCGGCCGCAGTTCACACTCGACGGCACGCTGCAGGCCGTGCGTGGCACGTACAAACTGAAGCTGGGCCTGGTCTCGCGAACCTTCACGGTGCAGAACGGAGACGTGCGTTTCTTCGGAGATCAGGATCTCAACGGCGCGCTGAACGTCAACGCGGAGTATGTCGTTCGCCAGGCGACCACGCAGGGCGCCAAACCCGATGTGCACGTCGACGTGCATCTCGGGGGCTCGCTGCTCGCACCCACCGCCACGCTCTCAAGTCCCGATTCGGGGCGCGGAGTATCGCAGGCCGATCTTGTGAGCTATCTCGCGACCGGCCAGCCGAGCAATCAGATTGGCGGAGCGCAGAGCGATTATGCGTCCACCGCTGTGAATGTGGTGCTTTCGTCGGTTGCGTCGAGCCAGTTCGGAGCAGCGGCAACGGGCGGACTGTGCGATGACGCGCAACTGAGCACCGCAGGTCTCGATCAGTATGCGGGGCTGGCCTCGCGGAGTACGCTGGGCGGCGTTCTCTCGGGCGCTCGTTTCAACTGCGCGCGCCAGCTCGGCGAGAAACTCTTCGTGCGTCTGAACGCCGGGCTGTGCCAGGTGGGACAGCTCGTTGGCGGCGGCGGATCGAGCGACCCGCTCACGTTCGCCGACGCGATCGGCATCAGCATCGACTATCAGTTGGATCGGAACTACACGCTCTCCGGCGGCATCGATCCACCAACGAGCGCGGTACTCTGCAGCCGGGACGCGAGCGCGCGGGGATTCGCGCCGACTCCCAGGCAATTCGGCATCGACCTGTTCAGGATCTGGCGCTTCTAAAATGAGCGCACCCTCGCAGCAAGGCACGGAGCCGGCAGCTGCGGACGATCCGCGGCTCCGCGAGCTCATCCGCGATTTGCCCGAGGCGCAGGGGGCCGCGGTCGACTCACTGATGCGCGAGCGCGACTCGCTCGTCGCGATCGCTGAAAAGCGGGCCGAGCGGCTGCAGCGTCTGGCGGAAGTCAGTGCGACGCTTTCGCGTTCGCTCGAACGCGAGGACGTCGAACGCGAACTCGCGCGGCACGTCGCGCGCATGATCGCGTGCACCGGGGTTGTGATCGCGCGGGCCTCCGCTTCCGGCGAGACGACGCTCGTGCTCCATTGGCGCGACGGGGCGGAGCAGAGTGTCACCACCGCGGCGATCGTTCAGGATGCCGTGTCGGAAGCGGCGCGAACCGGACGGGCCGCTCGAACGCTTCCGCTCGATCTGCCGACGGAAAAGCACTCGGGCAACGGCCGGAGCGAATCTCCGACGGTGCTCGCGGTTCCATTGCGCGCCGGCTACAAACTCTCGGGCGTGCTCGCCGTATACGGTGACGAACCCGGATCGTTTGGCACCGAAGAAGAAGAACTGCTCCAGACCCTCGGCGCGACCGCGGCGACTGCGCTCGTCAACGCGAGCCTCTTCAGCGAGAGCTTGCGCGACAAACGCCAGGCCGAGGCGATGGCTGCGCTTGCCGCGACCCTCGGTCTGTCGCTGAAGCTCTCCGATGTTCTGAAGCTGACGCTCCGGCACGCTGCGGCGATTCTCGGAGCCGAGGGCGCGGTGATCGCGCTGCGGCGCGGCGAGTTCCTGCACATCGTCGCCGCTGAGGGCTCGGGTCTGCCGACGCAGGGGATGTATATCCCGATCGCCGAGAGTCACGCGGGCCTCGCGATGCTCGAGGGGCGGTCGCTCGTCGTGAACAAGGTGACCGAAACGAGCAAGACGTATGAGCGATTGCGCGCGATCGGGCCGCTCGAAAAGGTCGTCTCCGCGCCGATGCTCACGCCGGATGGCCCGATCGGAATTCTCAGTGTCGCGAACCGCGCCGCCGATTTCACCGAGGAGGACGTCCGCGTGCTCGAGCGGCTCGCGTCGCAACTCGCGCTCGCCGTGGTGAACGCCCGTTTGTACGAAGAGGCGAGCGACGCGACGCGCGAGCTGAGCGCGGCGTTCGACGCGATCGCCGGCGGCATGGCCGTGCTCGACGGCGAGGGTTTCATCACGAGGCACAACGCGCGGCTCGCGCAGCTCTGTGGTCTTGACGAGGGCGAGCAGCTCGGCGGGCGCGCGCTTTTATCAATATTGCTGCGCGAGGAGCGCGAACTCGGCGAAAGCGAGCCGCTCGCCGCGGCGATGCGCGGCGAAGTTGGGCGCGGCACCGTGCGCCAGCCGTGGAGCGGCAAGGTGTTCGACATCGTCGCGTCGCCGCATCCCGCAGGAGGCGCGGTGGTGACCGTCGACGACGTCACGAGCTTCCACGCGCTCTCGGAACGGTACCGCCTCGTGGTGGAGTCAACGGCGGACGCGATTCTGATCACGGCAAGAAATGGGACGATCGAATTTGCGAACGACGCAGCGTATGCGCTGCTCGCGCCCACCGGTTCGATTATCGAGCAGCGGCTGCAGGCGCTCGTGCCTCCGTCGATGATGAAAGAGTTCGAAGGGCATGTTGCGCGCGCCGTGAACGGCGAGGCGATGCGCTTCAACGGCTCCGTCATGCGCGGCGACGGCGAAGAGCGGCGCGTGTCCATGAGTTTGGCTCCGATCAGGGGCGGCGGCCCTGTGACCGGACTCGTCGCCTCGATCCGCGATGTGAGCGACGAGACCCGCGCCCGCGACGAGGCCGCGGCGGCGAACACACGCTATCGCAATCTCGTGGAGGTCGCGGCGGACGCGATCTACACGCTCGACGCCAAGGGAATCTTCACCGCGGCGAATCTCGCGACCGAGGTGCTGCTCGGCATTTCGCGCGATGCGCTGCTTGGGCGGAGCATCGTGCCGTTCATTGAACCGGCGGAGACCGCGGAACTGCGCTCCTATTTCACCGCGGCGCTCTCCGGCCTCGCGCAGCGGTATGAGTGCCACGTCGTGCGGCCGGACGGCACACGGCGTCTCGTGTCCGTTTCAAACACGCCGATCAAACGCGGCGCCCGTGTGGCCGGAGTGCTCGGCGTCGCGCGCGACGTGACCGACGATCGTGAACGCGCTGCCGCGCTCGAGCGCGCCGAAGCACGCTATACGAGGCTCGTGGAATCGGCTGAAGACGCAATTTGTACGGCCGACGAAGAGGGAAACTTCACCTCGGTCAATCGCGCGCTCGAACGCGTGATGGGCCGCACACGCGACGAGCTGCTGGGCACCCATTTCACGGAGATCGTGCGCGCCGACGAACGCGGCGAGATGTGGCTGATGTTCGCGGCCACCCTTGAGGGAACGCGCCAGCGCCGCGAGCTGCACTACACCGATGCCGGCGGCATGGACTGCGTGGCCACGGTGATCACCGCGCCTATTTACGAGCACGGACAGGTCACGGCGGTGCTGGCGATCGTCCGCGACGTGACCGAAGAGCGCATGCTCCTCGAGCAGGTCGTGCGTCGCGAGAAGCTTGCGGCGCTCGGTGAACTCGTGGGCGGCGTCGCCCACGAAGTGAACTCGCCGCTGACGGGCATCCTCGCGTTCGGGCAGATCCTCCAGATGGAGGCCAGCGCGAACGAGGAGTCGCGGCGCGCCGCCGACACGATCGTGAGCGAAGCCAAGCGCGCGGCGCGGATCGTGGGTAAACTTCTGACGTTCGCCCGCCAGAATCCGCCGGAAAAGATGCGCACAGAACTCAATCAGGTGCTTCAGGATACGATTGAATTGCGGCGCTATCCGCTCAAGATGCAGCAGATTGAATTAGTGGTCGAATTTGCCGAGAACCTGCCCGCCACGTGGGCTGATCCCTTTCAGTTGCAGCAAGTTTTCATCAATCTTTTGTCCAATGCGGAGCAGGCGCTCGCGGCGAGTCAGGGAGAGCGGCGTATCACGGTGCGAACGTCGCAGCGCGGCGCTGTACTCGTGGCGAGCATCGCGGATTCCGGACTCGGTATTGCGCCGGAGCATCTGCCGCACATTTTCAATCCATTCTATACCACCAAACCCCGGGGTGTCGGCACGGGACTCGGACTCTCGATCAGCTTCGGCATCGTCCGCGAGCACGGCGGCACGCTTCAGCTGGTGTCCGAGCCGCGGAAGGGTGCGGTGTTCGAAGTTTCGTTGCCGATCGTTGCGGCTCCCTCTCATGGCAGTGATTGACGCATGGCCAGCATCCTAATCATCGACGACGAAGTCGCGATCGCCACCGCGTTCGCCATGTTCTTCCGCCACGACGGCGCGCACGTCGTGACGGAGGCGTACACGGGTGCGGAGGGAATCGAGGCCTATAAGCGTTTGCGTCCGGACCTCGTGCTGCTCGACGTGCGCCTGCCGGACATGACCGGCTTCGACGTCCTCTCGAAGATTCGAGAGGACAATCCCGTCGTGATCATGGTCACGGCGTACGGCGATGTCCCCATGGCGGTGGACGCGCTGCACCGCGGCGCAGAAAATTTCCTGACGAAGCCCGTGGACTTGAGCCATCTCGCCGCCGCGGCGGAGCGCGCGCTCGAGAAGGCGTCGCTGCGTCGCATGAACCGGTATCTCTCGGAACGGCGCGGCGCGGGCGCAGATCTGATTCTCGGTCCGTCACCCTCGATGCGCGAACTCTCCGCGCAGATTTCGCTGCTGGCGGCGAGCGACCGCACGACGGCGCTGATCGTCGGTGAGAGCGGATCGGGCAAGGGACGCGTGGCCGAACTGGTCCACGCGCAGAGTCCGCGCAGCGCGAAGCCGTTCGTGCAGGTCAACTGCGCGGCTCTGACGACGGAGTCGCTCGATTCTGAATTGTTCGGCGTTGAAACGAGCGGCGACGGCGCATCCGGTCCGACCAAGCGCGGCCTGTTTGAGATCGCCGACGGCGGCACGCTCTTCCTCGACGAAATCGGCGACCTCGACCCGCACCTCCAGCCCAAGCTGCTGCGAGTGCTCGAGGGAAAGGGATTCCGCCGTCACGGCGGCACCAACGAGATCACACCCAACGTCCGCGTCATTGCGGCGACGAGCAAGGATCTCGTGAACGAAGTCACGACGGGGCGTTTCCGCGAGGATCTGTACTATCGCCTTTCCGTCATGCCGATCAATCTGCCGCCGCTGCGCGCGCGGTCGCGCGAAGATCTCGTGGATCTCGCGGCGCATCTATTAGACGAGCTGTCCCCGTCCGTGCCGGGTTCCCCGACCACGCTTGGCGACGACGCGCTCGACGCGATCCTGCGCTACGCGTGGCCCGGCAACATCCGCGAGCTGCGCAACGTGCTCGAGCGCGCGATGCTCATGGCGCGCGGACAGGCGAAAATCGAGATGCAGCATCTGCCGCGCGAAGTGCAGGGCGCGAGCGGCGCCGAGGTGGCGCATCACGTGCCTCGCTCGCTCTCCGAAGTCGAGAAGGCGCACATCGACCGCACGCTGAAGGCGAACGGACACAACCGCACGCACGCCGCGCGCGAGCTCGGCATTTCGCGCGCGACGCTGATCAAGAAGATCAAAGAATACCACCTGCTCGACAAACCGCGCTCATGATGGTCTCGCCGCGAGGGGACCTTGGCTGAGACGGACGCCGCTCGCTGCAGCGCGTGCATTCGCGTGGAGCGCGCGTCTGAGGGCTATCCCTGCCAGGGCTGCGGGAAGTTCATCTGTGTGCTTTGCAATCTTCGCGGCGTGATCTTCTGCAAGACCTGCACGGAAGAAGGCATCGCGCTGGAAGTTCCGGAGAAGTGAACCCGGTCGCGACGCTCGACGGGTTCGGTTTCGGCATCGCGGTCGGCCACGCGACCGACGCGGCGGGAGGAACCGGACTCACGGTGGTGCGCGGCGTGGAATCGCCGTTGCGCGCGTCGGCGCACGTGCTCGGCCGCGCAACCGGCACGCGCGAACTCGCACTGCTCGATCCATCTGCGCACAACGATCGCATCGACGCGATCCTGCTTACGGGTGGATCGGCGTATGGATTGGACGCTGCTGCTGGCGTGATGCGCTGGATGGAAGAACGGCGGCGAGGCTATGCCGTGCCGGGAGGCGTGGTGCCGATCGTGCCGGCCGCTGTGCTCTTCGATCTTGTTCCCCTCGGCGTGTTCACCGCGCGACCCACCGCGGACATGGCGTACCGCGCGTGCGATGAGGCACGGAGCGACGCAGTCGAAGAGGGAAGCGTGGGAGCGGGCACCGGCTGCACCGTCGGGAAAACATCCGGTCCGGGGCGCGCAATGAAAGGCGGAATCGGAGTCGCCGTTGCGGGCACGAGCGGGCCGGGCGGCGCAATGGCGGCGGCGATTGTTGGCGTCAACGCGTTCGGACACGTGCGCGATTTCGACGGCACGATCGTCGCTGGCCCGCGCGATGAAAAGGGCGTGCCTGGCGACGCCGAGCTCGCGATTGCGGCAGCCGTGCTGAGCGGCGGTGCGGCGGCGGCGGCGAACACGACGCTCGCGGTTGTCGCGCTGAATATTGCGTGCACGAAAGTGGAGTTGCATCAGATTGCGCGCGCGGCGTCGAGCGCGCTCTACCGGCGCATCGGTCCAGCGGGCACGAGCTATGATGGCGACGTGATTTTTGCCGTCTCGCCGATGGAGGGACGCCGCGGCAATCTGCTGCAGGCGGAAGTCGCCGCGGTTGCCGCGCTCGAGCACGCCATCGTGCGCGCGGTAAAACGCGCGAAGGGCCGCGACGGCGTGCCCGGCCTTGCCGACCAGGACAGCGGCTAGCTCACCAGCCCGCTGAGCGGCGCGATGGGCGCGCCGACGCGCACGTGCAGCATCACCTCGGCGCGCAACTCGCCGTCGAGATCGATCCGCATGGTGTGCGGGCCGGCGTGCTGCAGCGGCAGATCGATCGCGGCGATCACGGGGATGTCGACTTCGTACGATCCCGGCGGCGGCGTACCGACCTCGATCTCGCCGGAAGACGACCAGATCTCCTCTCCGCCCGGTCCGGTCCAGCCGAACGCGAGCGTGTGCATTCCCTCGTCGCCCTCCTCGGCCTTGAGGCGCACGACCAGTGTGGCACGCGGATGCACCGCCGGCAGCGAGCCAATCTGCAGAGCATCGAAGACGCCGAGAACGTTGAGTTTCCCCTCTTGGGAAATGTTGGCGGCGTCACAGAACAGCGCGAACGAAACATGCATGAGTAAAAGATACGACGAAGAGTTAGTTTTAGGGATGCCCGACGCCACGCGCCGCGACATCCACGTCACCGAAGCCCTGCTGGTTCTCATGTCCATCATCTGGGGCATGAACTTCGCCGTGATGAAATACGGCACCGATGTGCTGGAGCCGCTCGCGTACAACGGCGTCCGGCTGGTCCTGGGATCGGCGGTGATGTACGGCATTCTGAAAATCCGCAGAGAGCCCAAGCTCCCGTGGTCCGATATTCGCGGACTCATGTGGCTCGGTGCGCTCGGCACCGGACTCTATCAACTGTTCTTCATCACCGGCCTTGCGATGACGCGCGCGGGAACGGCGTCGCTCGTGATCGCATCGAGTCCCGCAGTCATCGCGATCGTCGGAAAATTCATGGGCGTCGAAACGGTCAGCAAGCGCGCGATCTGGGGCATCGCGCTCTCCATCGCCGGCATCGCGTTCGTCATTCTCAGTTCCGCGGGTTCGAGCGAAGGACAATCGTCGATGTTCGGCGACATGCTCATTCTCGCCTCTGTGGTGTGCTGGTCGTTCTATACGCACCTCATGCGCCCCTTCACCAAGCGCGTCGACGGAATTCAGATCGCCACGTGGGCGCTCATCGGCGGAACGATTCCCGTTGTCGTGATCGCGATCCCCGCGATCATGCGCGCGAACTGGGGCGCGGTGGTGCCGCTCACCTGGGGCGCCATCATGTACAGCGGCGTCGGCAGCATGGGGATCGCGTACCTGTTCTGGTACCGTGGGGTCCGCGTGATCGGATCCACCCGCACGGCGATGTATTCGAATCTTCAGCCGATCATCGCGCTCGCCGTTTCTTGGCCTCTGCTCGGTGAGAAGCCAACGCTGTGGCAGGGCGTCGGCGCGACGGCGGTGCTCGGCGGACTGTTGCTTACGCGCCAGCCCTCCGCGCCCGAACCGGCGCACGGCGAATGAGAAAAAAGATCGCGTTGTTCGATATCGACGGCACCCTGCTCTGGACGAAGGGCGCCGGGCGCCGGGCGATGGAGCGCGCGTTTGCGGAACACATCGGCACCACCGGACCCGCCGGGCATCGGTACGACGGCAAGACAGACAAGCAGATCGTGCGCGAGGCGCTGAAGCAGTCCGGGTTTTCCGATGCGGAGATCGACGCG
This sequence comes from Gemmatimonadales bacterium, assembly GCA_038205995.1. Taxonomy (GTDB): domain Bacteria; phylum Gemmatimonadota; class Gemmatimonadetes; order Gemmatimonadales; family Gemmatimonadaceae; genus Fen-1231. The sequence continues at coordinate 35,811 of JBBRBH010000031.1, read as the reverse complement.
AAGATGGACGCCATTCTCGCGAGCTATGTCGCCGAGCTTGCGCTGGAGCTCGATCGCGAGGACCATGGCGTCGCGCTGCTGCCGGGCGTGCTGGAGATTCTCGACGCGCTCGAGCGGCGGGACGACGTGCTTCTGGGATTGCTCACCGGCAATATCGTGCACGGCGCCGAGCGCAAACTGCGCACCGCAGGCGTCGATCCCTCGCGATTCTTGATCGGCGCGTTCGGCAGCGACGGCGAGCACCGGCACGATCTTCCCGCGATCGCGCGCGATCGCGCGAGCGCGCATTTGCGCGAAGAGATACGGGGAGATGCGTGCGTCATCATCGGCGACACGCCGAGCGACGTCGCGTGCGGCCGCGGCATTGGCGCGCGCGCGATCGCCGTTGCGACGGGGCACTACGATGTTGCGGCGCTCGAGGCCTGCAATCCGCACACCGTGTTCGCCGATCTTACGGATACCGGCGCGGTCGTGCACGCGATCGTCGATGCGTGAAGTCGAGCTCAAGAGCGTCGTCGACGATCCCGATCGCGCGGTCGATGTGTTGCGCGAGGCGGGCGCCGACTTCATGCTCGAGGGAAAACTGACGGACACGCGCTACGACACGCCCGACCGCGCGCTCCTCGCGCGCGATCACGTGCTGCGCGTGCGCGAGTTCGCGGGGAAACCGGCGCCGCAGGCGAGTCTCGAGTGGAAAGGGCCCACCGGGTACGATCGGGGGTATAAGGTTCGTGAAGAAATCAGCACGGAAATCGGCGATGCGCGCACGCTCGAGCGGCTGCTCGGGGGACTCGGCTACGTCGTGATTCGCGAGATTGACCGCGTGATCACGCAGCTCACGTACCGCGGTGCCACCGTGCGCATTGAGCGGTATCCGCGCATGGACTCGCTGATCGAAGTGGAGGGCGAGCCCGAGGCGATCGAGCTGGCGATCGCCGCGACGAAACTCGCGCGCAGCGGCTTCACCTCGGAGCGTCTCGCGGATTTCGTGGGGCGATTCGAGGCAAGAACGCTCGAGCGCGCCGCGCTGTGCGATCGCGAGCTTGGCGGCGATTATCGGTACGCGTCGAATGCCTGACCGCGCGGATGCGCCAGCCGGCTTCGCGATGCCGGAGTTCACACGTGCGCTGCGCGGCATGATTTCCGTGCGCGGAATCGGGCGCGCCGAGCACGACGGTGTCTTCGGCCCGCTGCTCGCCGCCCGCACAGCCGCGGAGCAATCGGCGAGTCCGCGGGTTCGCATCGCTGCGTTCGACGCGGAACGGCTGCGCCGCGGATGGACGGATGCCATCGACGCGATGGCCGCCGCGCGCATCACGAAGGCCGGCCCCGACCGCCGCGCGCTGGCGGCGCGGCTCAGCGAGCACGCGGCGCCAGCGCTCGATGCGCTCGCAGCAGTGGAGCGCGCCGCGGCGCGCGCGAAGGAATCGGGTGACACACCGACCGCGGAGTCGTGGGGCGCTTGGATCGCGGCGGTTCAGGCGGTCTTCGACGCGGCCGATCAATTCTGGTTTGCACTCGAGCCCGAACTCGGCGCGCGCGCGGCGCCGCCGAAAGCAGCCAGAGGCGAAACTGCACGGGCGTTCATGGCCGCGCTGCTCGGCGCATCGCTCAGCGCATCGCTCGGCGCATCCCTCGTCGCGAGCGATGCGTTCGCCCAGCACGTGACCGTGCGGGTTCCCGGCGTGAGCGCGGATTCGCTGCGCGCCCGCGGGTTCGATGTCGTGGGCGCGGAACCCGGCGCGACGCTCGTCGTCGCCGATCCGGCGGAGCAGGCGAGCATGGCGCTGCGTGGATGGCGGAGCACCGTGCTCCGCATTCCGCGTTCGCCGGTGGTGGGCGCAACCGGCGCGGCGGTCGTGCCGACAACGGTGTATCGCGACTATGACGATCCCGCGCGGGGGATCCGGCACTTCATCGATTCGCTGGTGCAGAACAATCCGCGCGTCACGGTGGACACGCTGGGCCTTTCGTTTCAGGGCCGCCCGATGCTCGCGGTGAAGATCGGGCCGAAGGACGACAGCCCGCAGCGGCCGAACGTCCTCTTTATGGCGACGTATCACGCGCGCGAGTGGGCAGCGACCGATATGGCGCTGCGGCTCATCAAGTATCTCGCCGCGCCGCCCGGCACCAACACGCGCGTGGACTCGCTTGTTCAAGCGCGCGACATCTGGATTCTCCCCGTCGCGAATCCCGACGGCTACGAGTACACGTTCACGGGCGACCGTCTCTGGCGAAAGACGCGCACGCCGCAGCCGGGCGGCGCGGTTGGCGTGGACATGAATCGCAATCACAAAACGAGCTGGGCGCTCGACGATGTCGGCTCATCACCGGATCCGGCTTCGGACATCTTTCGCGGCGCCACGCCCGAATCGGAAATCGAAACCCGGAACATCGTCGCGTTTCATGCGGCGCATCCGCCTGTCGCGTCGGTCAGTTATCACTCGTACGGCGGGCTCCTGCTGTTCTCGCCGGGCGCAGTGTACGGGAAACTCTCCTCCGATCTGCCCGTGTACCGAATGCTCGCCGGCACGAACCAGCGCAGCGCGGTGAAGGACAATCTGCCGTTCTCGGCGCGCACGTACGATTCGCCGAACACCTCATGGACGCTGTACACGACCAACGGCGAGTACAACGACTGGGCGACGGCCACGTTTGGCGCGCTCTCATTCACGCCAGAAATCACGAGCGGGTACGAAAACGGCGTGTACTACGGGTTTGAGTTTTTCGACGACGAGACGAAACTGCAGCAGCTGTTCAATGACAATCTTCCGTTCGCGCTCGACGTGATCGAGAGCTCGCGCGATCCGTTAAACTACGTGAGCCCGACGACATTCTTCCACACCGACCGCGTGGTGCTCGAAAGCGTCTCGCCGGTGGTGCAGGCGACGGTCCCCGCGACGATGGCGGCGGGCGCGGGACTCGCGGCGCCGAATCCGCTTTCGTTTCGCATCGACAGTCTCGCCGCAGGCAGATACACGCGCCGCTTGGTGGCGGCCACGCCCGTGAGGCCGGCGAATCTCAGCGTGAGCGCCGGCGGGCAGACCGCAAACTTCAGCGTGCTGCACATCAATGGCGCAGAGACAGCTGAAACCGGCTGGACCGCCACGCAATTCGTGCACGACTCCACGTTCTTGGTGGCCGGGAAATATTCGTGGCGCACGTCCGGCGCCGGCGAACTCCGCTCACCCGCAATCACCGTGCCGACAACGTCAGACACCGTCTCGCTCGTGTTCTGGACGCGGTACGCCGGCAACGGCTTCACCGAACTCCCGTTCGGCGACGTAAATCTTTCCGTGGACGGCGGCGCGACGTTCCAGCGTGTCATGCGCCTCGAGGGGTACGCGCCGCTCTTCTATCCGGAGCAGGTGACGATCGGCGGCGTGAAGGGAAAGCAACTGATGTTCAAATTCGTGCCGAACGGTCTCCCGTGGAATCTCGACGAGATCGCCGTGGTCGCGCACGGCGCAGTGACGTCGTCGACGGTCGTGAACTCGGCGGTGCTGGTGCCGTCCGAGAATCCGGTGCACCGCAGCATCGTCTATTTCCCGTGGCCGTTCGGCGTGAGCGCGGGCGACATTCAGGCCTATGATTTCAGCGGTCGCCTCGTTTGGAAAACGAGCGTCACGGCGGCGGGCGGAAACATCGCGTGGGATCTCAACGCGGCGCGAGTCGCGAACGGCGTGTACGTCGTCATCGCGCGCAGCGGAACCAAGACCGCACGACTGAAACTTTTTGTGCTGCGGAACGGCTCGTGATCGCCGGCGTGGGAATCGATCTTGTTGAGATCGCGCGCGTGGAGCGCATGATTGCGGACAAAGGCGACCATGTTCTCACGCGACTCTTTACACCCAGCGAAGTCGAGTACGCGATGTCGCGCGCGCGGCCGGCGATGCATCTCGCGGCGCGCCTCGCGGCCAAGGAGGCGGCCTTCAAGGCGCTGGCGGGCTCTGATGATGCGCGGCTCATCGGCTGGCGCGAGGTCGAGGTTGTCTCACGCGAAGGCCACGCCCCGACGCTCATTCTGACCGGCCGGGCCGACGCGCGGGCCAGGGAGCTCGGCGTCGCGCATCTCTGGCTCTCGCTCACCCACACCGACGCGACGGCGGCCGCGACGGTGGTGCTGGAACGGGCTTAATTTTCGCGACGTTGCAGGGTGCAGAAGGGAAATTCCGGATCCGGATTTTCGACGGTTATGAGCCGTGAGCTCAATACGGTGCGGGGTCCGGGATTGGCGTGCGGGATGCGGGATTTAGACGGGAGCGGTGAGTTGAGGTAGAAGCGTATGGCCGAGGCCACGCCGTTCTTCAAATGCAATTCTCCCACACAGCTCTCATACCGCATACCCGGACTCCAGACCGTTCGAGTTCCGCATCCCGCACGCCAATCCCGCACTCCGCACCGGTTCGAAATCTCACTATTCCCGGACTCCGGACCGTTCGAGTTCCGCATCCCGCACGCCAATCCCGCACTCCGCACCGGTTCGAAATCTCACTCTCACGTCTCCATTCTGAATTCCGGATTCGTTTTCTGCACCCTGCAACGGGTCGAGTTCCTGCCCCGAGTAGCGCGAAATAGCTTAACCCGAGTATTTTTGTAGACAATGCAATTTCGACCCATCGTAGGCGGCTGGCTGGCTGTAGCCGCGCTCATCTCCCCGCAGCAGCTGCACGCCCAGGAGCCACCCGCAAAGCGGCTCTCGGCGATCGTCGGCGTTGCGGTTGAGGAGTACTCAAAGGGCGTCGATCCGAACGGCAAGATCATCGCTGCGACCGAGCTCGACGAGGTCGCCGGATTCCTGAAGGATGCGAAGGAGGTTGCCAACCGGCTCACATCGCCGAATGCGGCCGCCGTGCGCCTCGTGCTCGACTCGCTGATGGCGGCCGCGGACCGGCGCGTGACGCCGTCGGAGCTCGCGAAAATTCACGGAAAGTTCGTGCTCGCGCTTGGCGTTGAGGGCGCGCTCGATCTTCCGTCGCGCGCCGTCGACCTCGCGCGCGGCAAGTCGATTTTCGAACAGGACTGTTTGCAATGCCATGGCCCCCGCGGCGCCGGCGACGGTCCGCGTGCGCACGAGTTCTCGCCGCGGCCTGAATCGATCGGAAGTCCGGCGACGATGAGCGCCGTCACGCCCGCGCTGATGTACCGCGTGGTGTCTGTTGGTGTCGCGGGCACGATGATGCCGTCGTGGTCGGCGATGCTCACGCCGGACGACCGGTGGGCCGTGGTGACATATGTGAATTCGCTGCGGGCGAGTGACGCCGATCGCGCCGCGGGCGCCGCGTTGCTCATGTCGCGCTGCGCCGCATGCACGACGAACGCACCGCCTCTTGCCGCGCGCTTTGCGTGGGAAGCGGAGCGCAGCGACTCGCAGATCGTGGCCGCGATCACGAGCACGGACTCAGCGCTTGGAATCCGCGAGGGCGCGAGGCTCTCCGCCGTCGAGGCGCGGCAGCTCGTTGCCGCCCTTCGAGTGTCGCCATTCGTCGCCGCGCAGTCGAAGGCCGCAGCGAGCGAATCGACATCACCGGCCGACGCCGCTCGACGCGTGATACGACTCGTGGATGACGCGCTCAGCGCTGAACGCGCCGGCCGCCAGACCGACGCCGGCGATCTCGCGTTCGACGCGTACATCGCGTTCGAGCCGCTCGAAACCGCGGCACGCATGGCGGACCCGGGTCTCGTCGCCGGCATGGAGCGGCACTTCGCCGACTTCAAGGGCGCGCTGAAGGCCGGCGATCTCGGCGCCGCGCTCGACGTGCGCACCAAGATCGAGCAGGGAATGCCCGCGATCCTCGAGCTCTCGACGCCGACGTACACGGCGTGGGGCGAGTTCATCGAATCGTTCGTGATCATTGTGCGCGAAGGATTCGAGGCGATCCTGGTGCTTGGCGCCGTCGTGGCGTTCCTGATCAAAACGGGCAACCGCGCGCGGCTTCGCGATATCTGGTGGGGCGCTGGCGTCGGTATCGCCGCGAGCGCGATTCTCGCGGTGCTGCTCAGGACCATCCTCGCGCATGTGCCCGCGAGTCAGGACACGATCGAAGGCGTGACGATGCTCATCGCGGTCGTCGTGCTGTTCTCAGTCAGCTACTGGCTGCTCTCCAAGGTGGAAGCGGCCAAGTGGCAGAAATTCATCCGCGACAAAGTGAACGCGGCGCTCTCGCACGGCGGAATCTTTGCGCTTGCGTTCGTCGCGTTTCTGGCCGTGTTCCGCGAAGGCGCAGAGACGGCGCTGTTCTATCAGGCGATCTTCACGCGCGTGGGCAACCACATGATGCCCGTCTCGCTCGGTTTGTTTGCGGGCGGCGGAACGCTCGCGGTGATCTTCATTCTCTTCTGGCGATTCGGCCTGCGCATTCCGCTGCGCCCCTTCTTCGCGTTTACGAGCGCGCTGCTCTACTACATGGCGCTCGTGTTCGCGGGAACGGGCATCAAGGAACTGCAGGAAGCGAATATTCTTCCGCGCACGCTGATTCCCGGATTCCCGCACGTTGAGCTGATCGGACTGTATCCGACCGTCGAGACGCTGATGGCGCAAGGCGTGCTCATCGTGCTGCTGCTCTTCGCGCTCTACAGCCATTTCGTGCCCACCGCGGACGACGAGTCGGGGACCGAGGAATCGGTGCCGCCCGAAGTTGCGGCGCGGCTCGCGGAACTTCAGGTCACGGCAAAGCGCCTGCAGGACCGCGTCACGTCTCTTGAGAAAGAGATCGAGAGCGAAACGAAACCGCGATAGCGATTCCCGCGGCGATAAACGCCAGCGCGATTCCCTGCGCGATCGTCAGTCCGCCGAGCAGCCGGTCGTCCTTCGCGCGGAAGAACTCGATAGCGAACCGCTCCGTTCCCGCCAGCACGCAGTAGATCCCGAAGAGCCAGCCCGCCGTGTGCGTGTGCGCGCGCATGCGCCAGAGCACCACGAACATCGCAAAGGCGAGCGCGACCTCGGCCAGCTGCGTCGGATACACCGAGAGCAATTCGTTTTGCGGGTGGGCGCCGAGCGATTTGATTCCGAACAACGCATACATGTTGCCCGCCGTCGATGGCGGCGCGCCGTGTGGAAAGGTCACGGCGAATCGGCTGATCCACGGCCGGCCGTAGTCGTCGCCCACCGCCCAGCAGCCGGTGCGGCCTATGGCGTACGCGGCGGCGAGTCCGATTCCGCCAACATCCGCGATGCGCATGAACGGAATCTTCTTCCATTTCATCACGCCGAACGTGGCCGAAATTCCTCCGAGCAGTCCACCCCAGAAAACAAATCCGCCGCGATGGAACACGCTGTCGCCGGTCAGCACCGCGTAGTAGATCTTCGCGCCGAGCAGCCCGCCGATCACCGCGGCAACGGTGATGTCGCCCATCGCGTTTGCTTCGAGCGTCTGTCCGCGCCTGTCCAGCTCGTTCGTCATCACGATCTGTGCCATGATGAATGCGCCGAGCATCGCGACGCCGAAGCCGGTGACCTCCAGCGGCCCGACGTGATACACGAACGGGTGGTGGGTTACCGGCTGCACGTGAGCGGCATCGACGCGTAGGCGTTGAGCGAGAGATCCGAGCGTTCGCCGCGCGCCAAATGGAAAAGTCCCGCACGGGCTATCATGGCCGCGTTATCGGTTGCGAGCCGGGCGCTCGGCGCAAACACCGACACGGGCGTTCCCAGCTGCGCATGCGCGCGATCACGTACGGCCTGCACGAGCGCCGCGTTGCACGCGACACCGCCCCCGAGCACGATCTTGTGTCGCGCGAACGCAGCAGCCGCGCGCACCGTCTTGGCGGCGAGTGTTTCGATGAGTGCGTCCTGAAACGCCCGCGCGAGATGCGGCCGCTCTTCGTCGAGCGCGCCGCGCTGCTCGGCGTCGCGCACGGCGAGCAGCACCGCGGTCTTCAAACCGCTGAACGACACATCGTAGTAGTCCGCGTCGCCCGGTTTCTGGCCGCCATTGAGCATCGGTCGCGAGAACCGAAAGCGCGCGGGATCGCCGGTGCGCGCGAGCGCCTCGACGTGCTTGCCGCCGGGGTACGGCAGTCCGAGCAATTTCGCGGTCTTGTCGAACGCCTCGCCCGCCGCATCGTCGCGCGTCGAGCCAAGCAGCCGATATTCTCCCCACTGCGCCACGTCGAGCAGCAGCGTGTGGCCTCCGCTCACGAGCAGCGCGGTGAACGGCGGCACGGCGTTCGCGTCTTCGAGCGCGGTGGCAAAGAGATGCCCTTCCAGATGATTCACGCCGAGCACCGGAACGCCGAGCGATGCCGCGAGCGATTTCGCGAAACTCACACCCACGAGCAGCGCGCCCACGAGGCCGGGCCCATTCGTCACGGCGATCGCGTCGATGCCGCGCAGCGCACACTGTGCCTCGGCCATCGCGCGCCGAACGACGGGCGCGACCGCCGCGAGGTGCGCGCGCGATGCGATCTCGGGAACGACGCCGCCGAATATCGCGTGCACGTCCTGCGAGAGAATGACGAGCGAGTCGAGTGTCGCGCTCTCGCCGTTCGCGGTGACGATCGCGGCCGAGGTCTCGTCGCACGAGCTCTCAATGCCGAGCACGCGCACATGCACGCGCACGTGCACGCTACGAGCCCGGCTCGGCGAGCAGCTGCCGCAGCAATGCCTTCTGCGGCTCCGCGCTCCAATCGGTGGCGGCGATCACCCGTTTCCGGATCACGCCGTCGCGGCCGATGATGAAGGTCTCGGGGAATCCAGTGGCCTGATAGTCGTACTGAATTTTTCCGTCGGGCGCGTAGAGCAGTTCAAAAGTGAGCCCGAGTTCCTTTCCGAAATCGCGCACGGCTTTTTCCATCCCCGGAAAGTCCACGCTCACCGCGACGATCTTCAGTCCCCTGGGCCCGAGCTCCTGCTGCAGTCTCTCGAGGCTCGGCATTTCGTAGCGGCACGGCCCGCACCACGTTGCCCAGAGATTCAGGACGACGACCTGGCCTTTGTAATCGGCGAGCGATTTCTGTTTCGCGGGTTCGTCCGCGGCAACGGTCACCGCGTGAAACGGCGGCGCGACGCTTCCCGCCTCGATCGGCGATGCGCCGCTGAAAACGTTCAGCGCGACCACCAGGCCGATGCCGGCGACGGCGACGATTGCCGCGACAACGATCCACTGCGACCTGCGTGTCATGCCGTTTCTGCGCAGCGCGCGCGCAGTGCGCGCACTTCCGCTGCGGGATCCTTCGCGCTGAACACCGCGTTGCCGGCCACGAACGTGTCGGCGCCTGCGTGCCAGCACCCGGCGATCGTCTCTCGGCTGATTCCGCCGTCCACCTCGAGCACCGCCGCGCTCCTGCTGGAGTCGAGCAGCGCGCGCGCGCGGCGGATTTTGTCGAGCGATTCCGGAATGAACGCCTGCCCGCCGAATCCGGGATTGACGCTCATGATCAACAGCAAATCGAGATCCGCGGCCACTTCGCGAATCGTGTCGAGCGATGTGGCGGGATTCAACGCCGCCCCTGCCGCGCAGCCGAGTTCCTTGATGCGCGCGATCTGCCGGTGCAGGTGCGGCGAGGTCTCCACGTGAATCGTCATGACGTTTGCGCCGGCCTTCGCGAACGCATCGAAGTACTTCTCCGGTTCGACCACCATGAGGTGCACATCGAGCGGAAGTTTCGTGACGGAGCGGCACGTCTCGATGACTTTCGCGCCGAAGCTCAGGTTCGGCACGAATACTCCGTCCATCACATCCACGTGCAGCCAGTCGGCGGCGCCGGCTTCGATCTCTGCGATCTGATCCTTGAGCCGCGCAAAATCCGCGGCGAGCAGCGAGGGCGCGATGCGCACCTTTTTCGGAAACGACGGCATCAGCCTGCTCTCCGGCGCATGCGCGCGGCAAAGGCTCCGTCGGTGCCGTGCCGCTGCGGAAGCACGCGCAGCCTGCCGGCATCGAGCACCGCGGCGGGCACGGTGCCTTCCGGCGGCGGCTCGAGCGTGAACTCGGAATGATCCGACAAAAATGTTTCCACCTGCGCGTCGTTCTCCTCTGTTTCGAGCGAGCACGTGCTATACACAAGCAATCCGCCCGGCGCGACGACCGTTGACGCGGCGTGCAGGATGGAACGCTGTGCCGCGGAGAGTACGGCGACGTCATTCGGCTTCAGGCGCCAGCGCGCGTCGGGATGGCGACGGAACGTTCCCGTCCCCGTGCACGGCGCATCGACAAGCACCGCGTCGAGCGGAGTGATCGAGCGCACGCGCGCGTCGCTCACGAGCGGATGCACGTTGCGCAGCTCGAGCCGCGAAATTGTTTCGCGCAGCCGGCCAAGACGCACGAACGAAGAATCTGCGGCCACCACGAATTCCGCCGTGCGCGAAAGCTCCACGGTCTTTCCGCCCGGCGCCGCGCACAGATCGGCCACCCGCGCGCGCGCCGGGAACGCCGCGTACTGCGTCACGAGTGTCGCCGCCGGATCCTGCACGAAGAACAGTCCCTGCTGAAACGCGCCGAGATCGCGGAGCGAGATGCCGCCGCCGAGCTGCAGGCTTTCGCGCACGAGCGGCGCGTCGGTCACGTCCACGCCGGAGGCTTCGAGCATCGCCTCGAGCTGTTCGCGCACGACGCCAAACGGACGGATCACCAGCGGCGCCGCGTGATTGTTCGTCGCCAGAAGCGCCGCGGTTTCGCTCGCGCCCCAGCGCGCGGCCCAGCGCGCAATGAGCCAGCGCGGGTGCGAATGCTGAATGGCGAGCGCGGCGATCGGGTCCATTGGAAGCGCGGCGTTGAGCGCGTCGCGCTCACGATCGAGGCGGCGCAGCACGGCGTTCGTGAGTTTGCTTGCTCCGAGCCCGTGACGCTGTTTGGCGAGCTCGACTGTCTGCCCGATCGCCGCGTACGGCGGCACGCTCCCCATATGGAAGAGCTGCTGGGCGCCCAGGCGGAGCAAGTCGATGAGATCGGGATCGAGGCGAACCAGCCCGCCCCGAACGCGGTCGCCGATGATCAAGTCGAGCCAGTTCCGGCGCCGGAGCAATCCATATACAAGCTCCTGAGTCCAGCGGCGGTCGCGTGCGTCGAGATGCGCGGCACGCCGGTCGAACGCCGCGTCCAGCAGGACCCCAGAGCGGAGGTCTGCCAGCGTCTCCGCGGCGGCGATTCTGGCGTCGGTGACCCCCGCCTTGGTGGCGGAGGCCGAAAAGGACCCGGGGGTCGTCATAGGGGTTAAAGATAGTCTCTCAGCCAAGCCCCCGAGGGTACTCGAAAGGGTTCCCAGCAGGGGCCCAAAACACGGGTTCGTTACCGTGTGACCACTCGAGACGTCTTGTTTGAGCAGACGAACAGGCCCGTGGCGCGAACCGCCTTGGGACTGGCTGCCACGTATCGGTAGCGCTTGTCATTCGTCAAAGCTACGAAGCCCTATCAGCACGGAGCCCTGATGCTCGGCCGCAAACTTCTTTCTACTCGAGCTGTTATCGCTACGCTTGTGACAGTCGCCTTGATGGGCGGCTGCCGCGAAGCGACGACCGGTCCGTCAGATCAGCAGTCTTCGTCGTTCGCCTCGGCCATCAAATTGGTCTCTGGCAATGCACAAGCTGCCGCAGAGGGCGCGACGCTCGCGCAGACGCTCACAGTGAAGGTCATCGACGTCGGCGGCCTTCCAGTGAGGGGCGCAACCGTGACCTTCGCGGTGAAGTCGGGCGGCGGCTCGATCGTTCCTCCTTCTAATACGACGGACATTGGCGGCCTGGCGACCGCAACGTGGACACTCGGCAACTCGCTCGGCGCGCAGACCGCGGTCGCGCGCCTCACGGGCAGCTTCATTAGCGACAGCGTGACGTTTAACGCGACGGCCACTGTGGGACCGGCCGGAACCGTCGTGATCATCGGCGGAAACAACCAGCTCTCGACAGTCGGAAAGCCGCTCGCGCTGCCGCTTATCGTGAAAGTCACGGATGGATTCGGCAACAACGTGTCGGGCACCACGGTCACGTGGGCGCCGGGCGGCCTGAGCGGAAGCGTGACGCCGACGCACGACACGACGAGCGCCGATGGAACGGCGTCGACGAGTTGGACCGTTGGCAATACGGCAACGACGCAGACCGTGACGGCGACCGTCGCCGGCTTGGCGCCGATCACCTTCTCCGCCATCACGGCGGCAGACACGGGCCGCATCATCACGCTCGTTCCGGGCTCCACTCCGCCAGCGACTGCAGCAGAAGAAGCTGTACTCCCGAACATCAGCGTCAAAGTCACCGACCAGTTCGGCAACCCGATTGTTGGTGATGTGATCGTGTGGAACGATCTGATCATCGGCGGTGGCACTGTTTCCGCCGCACAGTCGAGCACCGATGCGACCGGAACGGCGACGAGCCAGTGGACGCTCGGCACGCACACCGGTGTGCAGACGCTTCGCATTCGTGAAGGGTCGTCGGCGAACACGCTGACGTTCAACACCACCGCAACGATCCAGTTCTCCGACGTCTTCGCCGGCGACTTCCAGGCCTGCGGCATCGTCGCGGCGAACAATCGCGTCTACTGCTGGGGCGCTGGCGATGCCGGACAGCTCGGCAACGGCGTGCTGCTCTCACAAAACAATCCAACGACTGCCATTCCGCAGAGCGGCGACACGCTGAAGGGACCGTTCCTTCAGACGCGCGGCATGTCGGGCGGCCGCGACAACTTCTGCGCGCTGACCGCCGCGCGTCAGCTCTACTGCTGGGGCCGCTATCTCGGCGGCGGACCGATCAGCGTCGCGACGTTCGAGGACATCAAGGACGGCTCGGGTCAGGAACTTTTCCCGAACTTCAGCGCGCTCGGCACGGACTTCGGATGCGCGCTCGATCTCGCGGGCATCGGATTCTGCACCGGGCAGAACTACAGCGGACAGCTCGGCAACGGCACGCTCGTGTCGCCGTCTCCACCGAATTACAGCTTCATCGCTCCGGGGCCAGGCCAGCCCTCATTCCGGCTGTTCTCTACGCTCAGCGCGGGTCGCACGCATGCGTGCGGAATGCCGCGGTTCAATCCGAACGCTGCGGTGGTCTCGCGGACGCCGGTGTGCTGGGGCTTGAACGGCAGCGGACAGACGGGAAGAGGCACGCAGGAGTTCAGCGACACGATCCCCACGCCGATCACTCTGCCGCCGGGCGTGACGGCGTTCGACTCGGCCTCGCTCGTGACCGGCGCGCTGCACACGTGCGCGGTTGCGGCGGCTCCGGCTGGTGTTGTTGGAGCGGCATACTGCTGGGGTGACAATGGATTCGGACAGATCGGCTCCGGCGCCGCCGGCACCGTGAATTTGAATGCCACCGCGGTTTCGGGCGGACTGGTATTCGGGAAACTGTATGCGGGTGAGTTCCACACCTGCGGACTCGACGCGAACGGCGTGGCATACTGCTGGGGCCGCGACGACTACGGTCAGCTTGGCGACGCATCGAGCGGTGTTGGGAACGTCAAAACTGCACCGGTGGCGGTTGGAGGCGGACTCGTATTCCGCTCACTCTCGATCGGCGAACTGTATACGTGCGGCGTCGTCGGTCCGCCGCTGATTCCAGGATCGCCGAGCCAATCGGCGGGAACCATCTACTGTTGGGGCGACAACTCGCGAGGCCAGCTCGGCAACGGGTCTGCGTCAAACAACGCACCGCAGCTGACACCAAAGAAAGTGCAGTTCCAGCCCTAACGATTTATTCGAATCGGTCTCCGACTCGAACGCCGCGGCCGCGCACCCATTGCGCGGCCGCGAGCCGTTTGGAGCCCGCGGGATGCACTTCCGCAATTCGAACGGCGCCCCCGCCGCACGCGATAACGATGCCGTGATCTCCAGCTTCGATTACTTCGCCGGGCGAGCCTGAGCGGGAGTCATCGCTCTGCGCGCCATAGCAGCGCACCTCGACGCCGTTGAGCACGCCCCACGCGCCTGGTTTGGGATCGAAGGCACGAACGATGCGAGCCACGCGGTCGCTGGGGCCGCTGAACGGGAGGCGGGCGTCCTCGCGCACGATCTTCTTGGCATAGCTCGCCAGCGCGTCATTCTGGGGCGTTGCGGGGGCCTTGCCGATGCTGAGCAGCACGAGCGCCTCGATCAGCGCTTCCGCCCCGAGCTCGGCGAGTCGCAACTGCAGTTCACCGGCCGTCTCGTCGCTCTCGATGGGAGTGCGCAGCGCGAGCAAAACCGGACCGGCGTCGAGCGCCGGCACCATCTGCATGATCGTCACGCCGGTTTCCGCGCGGCCATCGCGGATTGCCGCCTGAATCGGCGCGGCGCCGCGGTATTCGGGCAGCAGCGAGGCGTGAATGTTCAGCGTGCCGAGGCGCGGCATCTCGATCACTTCCTGCGGCAGGATGTGGCCGTAGGCGACGACGACTGAAATATCGGGCGCGAGATCGTGAATGCTTCTGGCAAACTCCACATCGCCGCGCGGACGTTCGGGCTGCAGCACCGGAATCGATTCGGCGAGCGCGATGGTTTTCACCGGCGGGGGGTCGAACGTCGATCGTGAGCGGCCGCGCGGTTTGTCCGGCTGCGTCACGACGGCGACGACGTCGTGCCCCTCGCCGATCAGCGCGAGCAGGGGCGGCGTCGCGAAGTCCGGCGTTCCGAAGAAAACGATGCGCATGACGGTCCTACAACTTTTCGTCGTCGTGGGTTTCGTCTTCGTCTGCTTCGCCCTGCACGACAATCCGCATGTTGCCGGGATAATTCTTTTTTTCCTCTTCCCACTCGTCGAGCAGCTTCCGGCGCTTGAGCAGACTCAGATGATCGATGAACAGCTTGCCGTGCAGGTGGTCGATCTCGTGCTGGAGGCAGACGCCCATGAGCTCGGTGCCCTCGAGGGTGACCGGCGTTCCATTCCGATCGAGCGCTTCCACCACGACGCGCGCCGAGCGATTGACGTCGCCGTAGAGCTCCGGAATGGAAAGGCAGCCCTCCTCCCACTTCAGCGTGCCTTCTCGCTCAACAATTTCCGGATTGATCAGCACGAAGCGCTCGCCGTTCACTTCCATCACCGTGAGGCGCTCGGTGCGACCGACCTGCGGCGCGGCAAGACCCACGCCGTGCGCGGCGTGCATCGTCTCGAACATGTCGTCGATCAGCTGCTGCAGTTCCGGCGTGAACGCGTCAACCGGCTTTGTTTCCTCGCGCAGAATCGGATCGCCCAGAACGCGAATCGGAAGCAAGGCCATGCGTCAGCCGCCGCTCCCGCTGGACTTGGTCAGGCCCGCGATTCTGCCGCGCTGCACGACGAGCTTCGATTCGCCCGATTTGATCGTGATGCGGTCCTCGAGCGTCTTGCTCGGCACGCCGTCTGAGAGTGTCTCCTTGATATTGAGGATTTCTCCGACGAGCCCGCCGACGGTGACAATTTCATCGCCCTTCTTGAGGTTGTGCAGCGTGTTTTCCTGCTCTTTGCGCTGTTTCTGCTGCGGGCGGATCATCAGGAAGTAGAAGATCATCACGATCAGCGTGAGCTGCAGGACGATCATCGGCAGGCCGCCGCCGGCGACGGGAGCGGCTGCTTGCAACACGAGCGGAAGATTCGGACTCATGATTGTGGTTCGGGCTTGGAGTG
Source organism: Gemmatimonadales bacterium (assembly GCA_038205995.1). Classification (GTDB taxonomy): domain Bacteria; phylum Gemmatimonadota; class Gemmatimonadetes; order Gemmatimonadales; family Gemmatimonadaceae; genus Fen-1231. The sequence continues at coordinate 20,303 of JBBRBH010000031.1, read as the reverse complement.
ATAGCGCGCGAGCCAGTCACGGCTCCACGCATCGAAGGTCCCGGCGCGGATCGCCTCGCGGGCGCGGCGCATCAGGGCGATAAGGAAATGTACATTGTGCAGGGAGAGAAGGCGCAGGGCGAGAATCTCGTCGCTGACCACCAGGTGGCGCAGGTATGCCCGCGAAAAACGGCGGCAGGTCACGCAGCCGCACTCCGAATCGAGAGGAGCGGCGTCGGTTCGATGCGCGGCATTGCGCAAATTGATCCGGCCGTCCGCCGTGAACGCCGCGCCGTTCCGACCCATGCGCGTGGGCGCGACGCAATCGAAGAGGTCCACGCCGCGGGCCACTCCCTCCACCAGATCTTCCGGAAAGCCGACGCCCATCAGGTAGCGCGGGCGGTCGCGCGGAATCGCGTCGTCGCAGACCTCGAGCATGTCATACATGGCCGGCTTCTCTTCACCCACGCTGAGGCCGCCGATCGCGATGCCATCCCAGGCGCCGGAGCTCGCGATGTGCATCGCGGCCGCGCGGCGGAGATCGGCGTGGATGCCGCCCTGCACGATCGGAAAGAGCGTTTGGTTCGGCACGCCCTCTCTGGCGTGCAGCCGGTCGAATTCAGTTCGGCACCGCGCGAGCCAGCGCAGGCTGCGCTCGCTCGCATCCTGGGCGGCCGCGTGTTCGCTCTGGCCGGGGATGACGTGATCGAACTGCATGATCACGTCCGCGCCGAGATTCGTTTCGATCTGCATCACGCTTTCGGCGGTGAACTTTCGCAGCGAGCCGTCGATGTGCGAGCGGAACTCGACGCCGTCTTCCGTCACGCTGTTGAGCGCCGCGAGCGAGAACACCTGAAATCCGCCGGAGTCGGTGAGGATCGGGCCGTCCCACGCCATGAAGCGGTGGAGGCCGCCGAGATCGCGGATTAAATCGTCGCCCGGTCTCAAATGCAGGTGGTACGCATTCGAAAGAATGATTTGCGCGTGCATCGTGCGCAGATCGTCGGGATCGAGCGCCTTGACGGTCGCGAGCGTGCCCACCGGCATGAAGACGGGCGTCTCGACGGCGCCGCGCGGCGTGTGAAAAACGCCGGCGCGCGCGCGGCCCTGCTCGGAAACGATATCGAAGGAGAAGGTCACAGGATCAGCATCGCGTCGCCGTACGAATAGAAGCGGTACTCGTGCCGCACGGCTTGCGCGTACGCCTCGAGAATTAAATCGAGGCCGGCAAAGGTGGCGACGAGCATGAGCAGCGTCGAACGTGGCAAATGAAAATTCGTGATGAGATGGTCCACCGAGCGAATCAGGCGCGGCGGGTAGAGAAAGATGCTCGTCTCGCCATCGCCAGCGTGCACGGTGCCGCTCGGATCCACGACGCTCTCGAGCGTGCGCACGCTGGTGGTGCCCACAGCCCACACTTTCCCCCCGCCGTAGCGGGTGTCGTTCACCATCGAGGCGGTCTCGGGCGTGACGCGATACCACTCCTCGTGCATCACGTGATCGCGCACCTCTTCGGCTTCGACCGGTTTGAACGTGCCAGCGCCAACGTGGAGCAGCACCTCCGCTCGCCGCACGCCTTTCTGCGCGAGTTCGTCGAGCAGCTGCGGCGTGAAGTGCAGCCCTGCCGTGGGCGCGGCAACCGATCCGTTCTCGCGTGCGTAGACGGTTTGATACCGCTCGGCGTCCTCGGTGCTGTCGGTGCGCTCGATGTACGGCGGAAGCGGAACGTGCCCGTGCCGCTCGATCGCCTCGGTGATATTTCCGCTCGCGGCGAGCTGTACGACGCGCGTGCCTCGATCGGACACATCGAGAATCGTTGCCGTGAATCCCTCGGCGATGGTAACGACGCGACCGGGTTTCAACTTCGCGCCGGGATGCACCATCGCCTCCCAGCGATCGTCGCCGAGCGGTTTCAGCAGCAGGATCTCGGCGGGCGCGCCGGAGTCGCGCGTGCCGAGCAGGCGCGCCCGGAAGACGCGCGTGGTGTTCAACACGAGCAAATCGTGCGGCGGAATGAGTTCGACGATATCGCGAAAGCGGCGATGTGAAATCACGCCGCTTGCGCGATCGACAATCATGAGGCGGCTGTGATCGCGCCTTGCCGGTGGCGACTGCGCGATCAGTTCCAGCGGAAGAGTGAAATCGAAGTCGGAGGTTTTCAGGTGCCGACTCCGCGTGCTAGAAAAGTTCGGCCTGCTTTTTCACCTGCGCGGGGTAACCGAGATGCTTGTACGCTTGTGCGCTGGCAATGCGGCCGCGGGAGGTGCGTTGCAGCAGGCCGTTCTGCACGAGGAAAGGCTCGTACACTTCCTCGATCGTGTTCGCGTCCTCGCCAATAGCGGCGGCAACGGATTCGAGGCCAACGGGGCCGCCGTCGAACATCTCGATGATCGTGCGCAGAATTCGCGCGTCCATGTCGTCGAGGCCGAACTCGTCCACGTCGAGCAGCGCGAGCGCGTCGCGGGCGACGGCCTTGGTGATGATGCCGTTTGCGCGCACCTGCGCGAAATCGCGCACGCGGCGGAGCAGGCGGTTCGCGATGCGCGGCGTGCCGCGTGAGCGCCGCGCGATTTCTTGTGCGCCGTCGTCGTGGAGTTCTACGGCAATCACCTCGGCCGTGCGGCGAACGATGGTTTCGATTTCGTCTGCCGGATAAAAATCGAGCCGCATCGTGAGGCCGAAGCGCGCGCGGAGCGGGGGAGTGAGCAGGCCGTAACGCGTGGTGGCGCCGACCAGCGTGAACTTTTCGATCGCCATCGTCACCGTCTGCGCGTTGGGGCCGTCGCTGAGACGGATGTCGATTTTATAATCCTCCATCGCGGGATACAAAAACTCCTCGATGATCGGACGCAGCCGATGAATCTCGTCAATGAACAGAATGTCGCCCGCGCGGAGGTTCGTCAGCGTGCCGACGAGATCGCCCGGTTTCTCGAGCGCGGGCCCGCTGGTGGTGCGGATATTCACGCCCAGTTCGCGCGCCATCAGTTCGGCCAGCGTGGTTTTGCCTAGTCCCGGCGGGCCGTGAAAGAGCGTGTGATCGAGCGGCTCACGGCGGCCAACTGCCGCCTGAATCGCGATGTCGAGCGACTCCTTTACCTTCGACTGGCCGATGAATTCTGCGAGCGCCTTCGGGCGCAGCGAGAGTTCAACGACTGACTCTTCAGCGATGACTTCGGGAGTCGTGATTTCGGCGCGGGACATAGGCAGAAAAGTAGAACCTGTCTCACAAACTGGCGAGAGAGCCGACCGCAGTGAAGCTCAGAGTTCGAGGGTCAAGGTCATGGGTCATAGGTTGGAATTGTCAGAGCTATCCGTTCAAAGCTCACAGGGTACAGACCGGGCTGATAGGTGAGTAACAAACCGGGCTGATGGGTGAGCTCGACGCGACGGCTTCACATTCGGACATCCTCCGGGAGGTGTCCGATGCCGTGGCGGGAGCGCACCACTATGTCAGAACGACTCGCATTTGTGCAGGCGTGTTTGGATCGGACGACGCGGATCGCGGAGATCTGCGCCCGATTCGGAGTGAGCGAAAAGACGGGATACAAACTGCTGCGCCGCTTTCGCAGCGAGGGCGTGGCGGGGCTGGCGGAGCGGTCGCATGCGCGGCACGCGCAGGCGCAGCGCATGAGTCCAGAGGTCGCGGCGGCGATCGTGGCCCTGCGGAAGAAACATCGCCTGTACGGGCCGGTGAAGTTGCGTGACTGGTTGATCCAGCACACCCCCGAGCAGCACTGGCCGGCGGCGAGTTCGATCGGCGCGCTCTTGCACCGCGCGGGGCTGATCGCGCCGCGCCGACGGCGGCCGACCAGCGCGCGCGTGCTCACGGGGCGCACCGCCGCGACGGCCCCCAATCACGTGTGGACGGCCGATTTCAAAGGCGAGTTCCGCCTGACGAGCGGGCCCTACTGCTACCCGCTCACCGTGCTCGATCTGCACTCGCATTGTTTGCTCGACTGCGTCGCGCAGACGACGACGGCGATGGCGCCGACGCGCGCGGCGTTTGTGCGGCTGTTTCGCACGTATGGTTTGCCCGACGTGCTGCGCACCGATAACGGCGTCCCCTTTGCGCAGCCGAATGCGCTCGGGCGCTTGGGCGCGCTCGCCTTCTGGTGGGTGCGCCTGGGGATTCGGCCGGAACACACGACGCCCGCGACTCCGTCCGAGAATGGCGCGCACGAGCGCTTTCACAAAACCCTCAAGGCCGCCACGACGCAGCCGGCGGCCCCCTCGCTCACCGCCCAACAGCGGCGCTTCGATCACTTTCGCGCGGAATACAACACCGAGCGCCCGCATGCGAGTCTTCCGCAACACCGGCCGCCCGCGCAGCTCTACACGCCGTCCCCGCGCCCGTATCCCGCGCGGCTGCCCGCACTCTGGTATCCCGCAGCCACGGATGTGCGCCTCGTATCCTCGTCCGGTGTGCTCAAGTGGCGCAATCACCGCGTGTTTCTCTCGACGAATCTCGCGGGACAATATGTGGGCCTCGACGAGACGGTCGCCGACCTCGTCACGATCCGCTACGCGGCCCTCGCACTCGGAGACCTGGATCTTCACACGCACGAGTTTACGCCGCGCGTCCGCTGGATTGACGCGCCGACCTCCGCATCCTCATACTGCACGGCATCACCCGGATGATGATCCTGCTGTCGCTCGACGCCTCACCTATCAGCCCGGTTTACCGCTCACCTATCAGCCCGTCTGTTCACAGCTTGCGGTCATTCGCAGCGTTCGGCTCTGAAAAACTCCAAGCCTTGACCTTTGAAAGGATAGCCAGGACACTGCCAAGCCAAGACCCGTGGACTTGAACTATGACCCGTGAATTTGAACAATGACCCTCGAACGCGTTCGCTCCGGCGCAGTTTCGAGATGCTAATGTTTCTGCAGCACGGCGAGCGCAGAACGAATCACATCGGAGGTCGCGCCCTTGGCGCCTGCGTGCTCGAGAGCGGAACGCACGGCCTTCTCCGCGTCGCCGGCGGCATAGCCGAGCGCGACGAGCGCGCGAACGGAATCTGCGGCGACGCCTTCCTGCTTCGACATCGCACCGCTCGGTGCATCCGCGGCGGCGAAGTCTTTCATTTTGTCGCCGAGCTCAACGCACAGGCGCTCGGCGACCTTCTTGCCGACGCGCGGGACGCCCTGAAGAGTGGCGAAATCGCGATCGCGAATCGCTCGCACCACGCGGCCGCTCCCGAGCGCCGAGATGAGGCCGAGCGCGAGCGCGCCGCCGACGCCGCTCGCGCCGAGCAAGGTGTAAAAGAGCGAGCGGTCTTCTGCGCTCGTGAAGCCGTAGAGCGTCCACGAGTCTTCTTTTACGATCAGCGCCGTGTGCAGTTCGACATCGTTGCCGACGCGTGGCAGCGATTCGAGAACGCTCAGCGGAATCACGAGCTCGTATCCGACACCGCCGGCGGTCATAAGCTCGATGCGGTCAATTCCTTTCGCGGCAAGCGTGCCCTTGAGACGCGCGATCATCCGGCAACTCGCAAGCGAAGTGCGGCGGTCCCCGCCGACATCACGCAGGTGAGTGCGCAGGCGACGCCGTCTGCGGCGTCGGCGGGCTGAGGCGGGGTTTTCAGGCGGAGCAGGCGCGCGACCATGAACTGCACCTGCTCCTTAGTGGCAGCGCCGCGGCCGACGACGGTTTTCTTGATGAGAGCGGGCGCGTACTCATGAATTGTGACACGGGCTCTCGCGCCTGCGAGCAACACAACGCCGCGCGCGTGGCCGAGCACAACGGTCGTGCGAACGTTTCTCGCGAAGAAAACATCTTCAACCGCGAGCGCGTCGGGATGATGGCGTTCGATGAGTTCAGTCACGCCCTCAAAAATGTCGTGCAGACGGGACGCGAGCGGCGCGCGTGGAGAAGTTCTGATGACCCCGCACTCCACCAATCGGGAGGCACCGTTCTCCGACGCGACAACTCCGTACCCCGTGATCGCCGTGCCCGGATCGATCCCGAGAACGATCACCGGCTGCGGCGGAGCTTATGGAGGAGCGTGTTCACGTCTGCGCCATCGCTGAATCGTCCATGTCGAAGTTCGCGTCGACTTTTTGCACGTCGTCGAGTTCTTCGAGCGCCTCCAGCAGCTTGAGCAGCGCGTCGGCGTTCGCGCCTTCCACGCGCACGGTGCTCTTGGGAATCCAGGCAAAATCGGCCTGCGTCGCCTTGAGCCCGACTTTCGCGAGCGCCTGGCTGACCGCGTGCAAATCCGCAGGCGCGGTCGTGATCGCGAAGATGTCGTCCTCCTTCACGAAATCTTCTGCGCCGGCCTCGAGCGCTTTTTCCATCGCGGCGTCTTCGTTCATCGATCCCGCGGGCACCATGATCTGTCCCTTGCGGTCGAACATGAAGGCCACCGAATTCGTCGCGCCGAAATTTCCGCCGAGCCGCGCGAGTTTCGCGCGCACTTCGGCCACCGTGCGCGTGGGATTGTCGGTGAGCGCCTGAATCATGATCGCCACGCCGCCCGGCCCGTAGGCCTCATACACGACGTCCACGTAGTTCACGCCCTCAAGCTCGCCGATGCCTTTGAGCACCGCGCGCTCGATGTTTTCCTTGGGCATTGACTGCGATTTCGCATTGTCGATCGCCGTGCGAAGGCGCGGATTGCCGTCCGGGTCGCCGCCGCCGAATTTCGCGGCGACGGTAATCTCACGGATCAGCTTGGTAAAAAGCGCGTTACGCTTTTTATCAGTCGCCGCCTTGTAATGCTTGATTTGTTTCCACTTACTGTGACCGGCCATGGCTTAAACATACGGCCAGCCTATGGCGGATGGCAGAGGGGTGTTGTAGTCGCATGCCGCGGATAAAAAAAGCGGACGCTCCAATCAGAGCGTCCGCTTTTTTCGGAGAGTGCTTTCTTTAGTGGAGGCGGATCAAGAGCGCAGCTTTGTATCCCGTCACGTCCGTCGCCGGCTGCCCAATCGTATACAGCGATCCGAGCGAATACCCCGCACTCGGATTGATGCTCAACCCCATCCACTCGAACCTGAGACGAACACCCGCGTTCGTGAGCAGGCCCGCCTTGTTGCCGGCCACATTCCAAATGCGCTCCTCGACGCTCGGCTGCACATACACGTCACCCAAATGCCAGCCAATCGCGACGCCGCCATTCAGCACGTTCTCCCACGGTGCCGCCGCGCCGAGCTGCTGGCCGTTGGCGCGATAGAGGTCCCACGCCGAGAGCTGAAAGTCTGCGCTGCCGCCCATCGGCACCACGAGTGCGGACTGCATGAGCGCGCGGTCGCCGGTGGCGAACGCCGTGGAGTCGGCCAGGTCTTTTCCGAACTTGGAATACGTCAGGCTGACGTTGAAGGTGCCGTCGCCAACCGGGCGGTCGAGTCCGAGGCGAATGCGCGCTTCGTTGCCCGGCTGAAAGCGCAGCACGGACGTCTTCACTTGGTACGCGTCGAACGCCGTCGAATACCGGAAACTCGCGCCGATGCCGAGGTTCCAGTCTCCGAGCGTCTGCGCAAATCCGATTCCGCCGGTGGCGGCGAGACCGTTGCCCATCGAAGTCACAGGATAGATCAGGAAGTTGCTGCCGATCTGTCCTGCGGCCGCCTGTTGCGCGTCGGGCACTTTGTACTGGCCCGACGGAAGATTCACGCCGATCGTGATGACGGCGGCGTTGTCGCCGAGCGTGAGATTGCCGCGAACCTGCGCGTCGGTGAGGCCGGTGATCGTGCTCGTCGCGCTGCCCGGCACCTTCACCTGACTGTTGGCGTAGCTCGATGAGATGTCGAGGTTGAAGCGATCGCTGAATGGGATGATGATCGCGAACGGCACGCCGAGCTGCGTGATCGTGCGCGCGGTCGATCCGGTTCCGAGTTTGTATTGCACGAACTGCGGATCGACAATGATCGCGGCATCCGAGGGACTCTGCGCGGCGAGCGGCGCGGCAAGCGGCGCGGCGAGTCCAGCGAAGAGAACGAGAGAGAGAAACTTCGGTCGCATAGTCGCGGCTCCTTTACGGCTTGCGAATGACGATGGTCACTTCGCCAGTCCGCGGAGCGGGCTGGTCGGTGCCGGTTGCTTCAGCGGCTGCGGGACGACTGGTTGGCGGCGCGCCGCCCGATGTGTTGTTCGTAGCGGCGACGCTGTTCGTCGTCGTCGGATTCACGTCACCGACCACCGTGTTCAGCGTGGTCGTCAATCCGCCGCCGACTACCGTCGTGCCCTTTTCAGCGGAGTTGGCCGTTGCGCCTTCTTTCGAGCCCTTGAGCCCGGCTTCAATCTTCGTCGTGTTCGTCGCGGCTTGTGCGGCCGCCGTCTGTGCGTGCTGCAATGCCGCGGCGAAGCCGGGATCGAGCGAGCGGGCGTTCTCGAAGAAACGCGCCGCTTCGTCCAGGCGGCCGGCGTCCTGAGACATCAGACCGCGTCCGTACGCGACGAACGCCGCCAGGTTCTGCGTCGGCCGGCGATCGACATCCTGCTGCTCTCGCGGCGTGAGCGTGATGTTGAGCGCCTTGAACGTGCCGTTCACCATGTCCTTCTCCATGCTGAACAGATCGTTCATCGTCTTGTTGTCGGTCACGCCGGTGCCGACGACCGCCGAGGTTTGCGTGCTGACGACATCCGATGTCATCGTGAGATTCGTTCCGCCCGTCGAGATGAGCGTGCCCCGCACGACGCTGCCGGCCTGAATCAGCTTGCCAGCGCGAACGGCGCTGGTTTGGTCGACCGCGCCACTCTTGCCGAGCGCAATCTCGTCGGTGATCGCCTGAATCTTGTCGCGTTCAACGATCGTCAGTTTGTTCGGCTTTCCGAGATCAGAGATCATCAGATCGGCGAGGCCGACTTGCAGCGGCTGCAGATCCGGATTCGTGCCGCCGATCGTGAATGGGAGAACCGCCACGGTCGTCGGCGTTCCCGCCACCTGCGCGATCTTCGACTCGTTGGCGACCGCCGTCTTGGCTGATGCTTGTGCGTCGAGCTTCGTAACCGTCACGAGACGCACCCGAATGTCATTGCGAACTCGCTTGGTTGTTCCAACCGCGAGATACGCATTGTACGCATCCTTGGCGCCCGCGTAGTCCTTCACGTTCTCGGCAGCCATGCCCGCGTACAGCGCCGCGACGCCATCAGTCGGATCGATCTTCCGCGCCATTTCCAGCGGCGCGCGCGCTTCCTGGAAGCGATTCGCCTTGTAGTACCACACGCCGAGGTCGCGATTCGCCGCGGCGTTCTGCGGACTCTTCGAGACTCGTGTCGAGAGCTTCGCTTGCACGGGATCGTTCGGTTTCTGCTGCTGCGCAGCAAGAGGGAGCGCCCAAGCCGAGAGCGCCAGCGCCATCGCCACACGTCGAATGCCTTTCATCACAATCTCCTATCGGTCGGGATCGAGCATGTCTTCGAAACGGAGCCACTGCTTGTAGAAATACAAATCCACGTATCCGGTGTTGCCATTGCGATTCTTGAGGACCAACAACTCGGTCGCGCCATCCACGCCCGACTGGGGCTGAAACATTTCTTCCCGGTAAATGCCGAGCACGACATCGGCGTGTTGCTTCACAGCGCCGAGCGCGCCGAAATCGTCGAGCGTGGGGCGCTGATTGGCGCGTCCCTGGGGGCTCGTGTGCAAATGCGAGGTCACCACCAGAGCCACGTTCAGCTCGATCGCGATCGCCTTCAGGGCGCGTACTGCAGCCGCGAGATCTTCGTCCTGCGTGCGCGCGCCGATCGCGAGCGCCTGCAGCGGGTCGATGAACGCGACCTGCAGGTCGAGCGTGCGCTGCAGCGCGCCGCGCAGAATCTCGGTGCCGCCCAGCGGAAGCGTCTCGAACAGCGGCGCGCGATCCCGCAGCCGAACGGCCGTCGCGCCCACGGCGACGCGCGCAAATTCGGCGAGCGTCCCCTGCCGGATTTCGTCGACGCGTGCTCTGCCCTCGATAGCCAGCGCGCGCTCCATCACGCGCTCCACCGACATCTCGTGCGTGAGAAACGCCGCGTTCGTGCCGCTCTGCGACATGCGCAGCGCCATCGCGAGCGCGAGGCTCGATTTGCCGCAGCCGACCTCACCGCCGATGACCACGAGATCGCCGCGGCGGAACCCGCCGCCGAGCCACTTGTCGATGCTGGGGAATCCGGTCGCGAACGAATCCGTCGCCGCCTCACCATCGGCGGCGGCGTCCACCCGGCGCACGAGGCGCGCGAGAGGCGAGATGTCGGTCGAACGAAGCACGAGCAGATGGACTCCGGATTGCTGACGACAGGGGCTTGCTGGAACACCTATGATACGGATGGCACTCATAAGGCGGCAAGCCGTGGCGGGGCCGAGGGTTGGGTCCCCGGCCGATGCCACAAGCTAACCGCCAAACTTGCCGGCCAGACGATCAAGCTCGGAACGTGCGCCCCGGTTGAGCACTGGCGCCGTGACGTCGGTCACTTTGGCGAGCGCGGAAAGGAGCGACTTCTCGTCATTTCCGGCACTGGCGTCGACCAGTTTCGTGATCGCCGCGCGCACCGGTGCGGGAAGGGCGACGGACGAAAGCCAGACTCTTGCGGCCTCCGCCCGGCCCACCCGAATCGGCGGCGCGAGGCTGAACGGCGCCGCGGCGCCGGCCGCCAAACGCGCCGCGATCAGCGTCGCGAGTGCGGTCTCGCGCGGTCCGCCGAGCGCGGCCTTTGCGGCGAGCGCGGCGAGCGAGCGGAAGCCGAAAGCCGGCGCGACGAGGGTGTATGGTGGGGGGCCGAGCATGGAGCAAACATACTGAAGACCGACGACCGAGGAGGGAAGACCAATGACGAGCATCGGTCCTCAGTCTTCGGTCCTCGGTCTTCGGTCGGATCGTTAGATTCGTCGCATGCCTCCCGTCCCGAAGACCGTGCTCTGGGTCGACGACGAAGCCGATCTCCTCGTCTCCCACCGCCTGTTCCTGAAGGAGAAGGGTTTCGACGTCGAGATGGCCAGCAATGCCGCCGACGCGCTCGAAATGCTTCGCACGCGAGCGTTCGACCTCATGCTGCTCGATGAGCAGATGCCCGGGATGCGCGGCGTCGCGATGGTGCGCGAGGCACGCGAGCTGATGCCGTCGCTGCCGGTGGTGATGGTCACCAAGAGCGAAGAAGATTCCACGCTTCGCGACGCGCTCGGCGCCGACGTCACCGAGTATCTCGTGAAACCCGTGAACCCGCGGCAGGTGCTCTCCGTTGTCTTGCGGATTCTCGAGGGACCGAAAATCCGGCAACAGGCGATCGCGCGCTCATTCGTGGAGCGATTCCGTCAGCTCGAACAGGTGCGGTCGCGCGATCTCGACTGGCGCGGCTGGATCGAGCGCTACAGTGAGCTCATCCAGTGGGATATCGATCTTGCCGCGGCCGGCGAAATGGGACTGTACGGATCGCTGCGCAGTTTGTACCCCGAGATGCACCGCGATTTTGCGGCGTACATGCGCAACGTGTATCCGCGCTGGGTGAACGATCAGGACGACGGCGACCGTCCGCCGCTCTCGGTGGATGTGGTCGACGAGTTTCTGTTGCCCGCGTTTGAAGGCGAGAAGCGCGCCGTGTACATCGTGGTCGATTGCCTGCGCCTCGATCAATGGCGCGTGATCGAGCCGCTGCTGACGCCGCTTTTTGAAATCGACACCACGTACTACTACTCGCTGCTGCCGACGGCGACGCCGTACTCGCGCAACGCGCTGTTCAGCGGACTGTATCCCGGCGAAATCGCCGCGCGCTTTCCCGACTGGTGGGGCGAGAAGGAAGACGAGACGCTGAATGCGCACGAGCGCGAGCTGCTCGAGGCGCATTTGAAGGATCTGCGCGGACCCACGCCGGTGCGCTATCACAAGATTTCGTCGGCGTACGATTCCGACGAACTCGAGCGGCATCTCGCCAACGCCATAGCGCCGGATGGGATCACGGCGTTCGTGTTCAACTTCGTGGACCTGCTCACGCACGGCCGCAGCGAGTCGGCGATTCTCTACGAAGTGGCGCGCGACGAAATCGCGCTGCGCCAGCTCACACTCCAGTGGTTCAAGCGCTCGGCGCTGCTCTCGGTGCTGAAGGAGGCCGCCCGCAAGAAAATTCCGGTGATTCTCACCAGCGACCACGGCTCGATCCACTGCAACTCGCCGGCCACGGTCCTCGCCAAGCGCGACGCGACGCCGAACCTGCGCTTCAAATTCGGCGAGGATCTTCGCGCCGAGAATCCGGAACAGGCGCTGCTGTTCACCAACGAGGACGATCTGCGGCTGCCGCGCAAAGGCACCGGTGCGAATTCGCTGCTCGCGGTGGGCGATTCATTTTTCGTGTACCCGACGAAACTGCGCGAGTACCAGCAGCGTTATAGAGGGTCGTTCCTGCACGGAGGCGTTACGCCCGAGGAAGTGATTCTGCCGCTGTCGCTGCTGACGCCGAGGAAGTAACCGTGGGCCTGTATCGGCGGCTGCTCGTGTTTCTCCGGCCGCATCGCATGCGGCTGGTGGGGAACATCGTGTGCAACGTCATCGGCGCCGCGCTGGATGGCGTCGCGTTCACGCTGCTCTGGCCGTTCCTCGATCTGCTGTTCAATCTCAAAAGCAACATCGGCAGCGGAACGGGATGGCTCGCCGGTCTCGTGCGAACGCTCGTTGGCGGGCTCATGGTGCCGGACGATCCGATGGCGTCGTTGCGCGGGATCAGCCTGATCATTCTCGCACTGGTGATCGTCAAGAATCTGTTTCTCTGGCTGGGCGGACAGTTCGGCGCGTCGCTGCAAGAACGGATCACGCGCGATCTGCGCGACACCGTATTCCGTCACATGCAGCGGTTGGAGCTCTCGTGGTTCTCGCGCACGAAGGCAGGCCAGATCATGGCTCGCATTCTGACCGACACGGAGCAGGCGAAGGCGATTCTCGCGGAAGTGGCGACGCGTTCGATCCAGAACTTCGCGCAGGTGATCGTGACGATCGTCATTCTCGTCACGATGTCGCCAAAGCTCGCGCTGATTTCGCTCGTGGTCGTGCCGCTGATCTCGGTGCTGCTGCAGCCGCTGCTGCGCCGCTTGCGGCATGGGCATCGCCGCCTGCGCAACGAGTATGGGGAGATCACGAGCGTGCTGCAGGAAGTCATCTCGGGCATTCGTCTCGTGAAGAGTTTTCGAGGGGAGCCGCATGAGGACGAGCGCTTCACGTCGGCGAGCGGCAACTACACGAAGGGCATGGTGCGCATCACGCGCATCTCCCTGCTGTCGGGGCCCATCACCGAGGTGCTCGGCACACTCGTCGCGCTCATCGTGCTGATCGCTGGCGCGAGTCAGGTGTTCGAGAACGCGCTCGACGCCGGGAAGCTGATGACGTTCATGGTGCTCGTGATGCGCCTGCTCCCGCCGCTGAAGCAGCTCTCGCAGGCGCCGACGATCGCGCAGCAGTCGCTCGCGGCCGCCGAACGGCTGTTCCAGATCCTCGACGAGCCCACCGAAGCACAGCGCGACAAAGGCACGCGCACCAGCGCATCACTAGCCGAGTACCTCGACTTCGATCACGTCTCGTTCGCCTACGACGGCGCAGAGGTTTTGCACGACGTGAATTTTCGCGCGCGCCGCGGTGAAGTGATCGCGCTGGTCGGTTCAAGCGGAGCGGGGAAGAGCACTCTCGTCGATCTCATTCCGCGCTTCATCGAGCCGACCACGGGACGCGTCACGCTCGATGGCACTGACACGCGAGAAATTGCGCTCGCCTCGCTGCGCGCGCTCACCGGCATAGTGAGCCAGGACACCGTCGTGTTCAACGACACCGTGTTCGCCAACATCGCGTACGGCTCGCGCGACAAATATTCGCAGGCGCAGGTTGAGGCCGCCGCGCGCGCCGCGAACGCGCACGGATTTATCGAAGAGCTCGAGTACGGCTACGCAACAATCCTCGGCGAGCGCGGCACGCGATTGTCGGGAGGACAGCGTCAGCGCATCGCGATCGCGCGCGCGCTTCTCATCGACCCGCCGATTCTCATCCTCGACGAAGCCACCTCCGCCCTCGACACCGAGAGCGAGCGCCTCGTGCAGGAAGCGATCGACCGCCTCCTTGCCGGCCGCACCGTCTTCGTGATCGCGCACCGCCTCTCGACCATCACGCACGCCACGCAGATTCTCGTGCTCGACCGCGGCCGCATTGTCGAGCGCGGCACGCACCCCGAGCTGATCGCGATGGGCGGCGCCTACGCTCGGCTGCACGGGTTGCAGGCGGGCGACTCCTCCGCCAGCTGATTCGAGATGCGCGTCTGCTTCTACCACGCCGAGCTGGAGTGGTCGGGACGCGCGCGGGCGTTCGTCGACGCTGCCGCAGCGCTGCGAGCGCGCGGCTACGAAGTGACTTTGGTATGCGCGCGCGGAAGCGCGGTCGAGCGGCGGCTGACGGCGGAGGGCGAAGACGTGATCGGTATCAGCACGAGCGGCGGCTGGCTGCGCGTCGCGTGGCGGATCAGGCGTGTGCTGCGCAGAAATTTCGTGGAAGCGGTGTTCGTTCACTCGGAGCGTGAGCAGCTCGAAGCGGCCGCGGCAGTGCGATTCGCCGATCGCGGCGCGATCGTGCGCCGCATGCCGCCGTTCGGCCGGCTCACGCTCGGCGGCGACGCGCGATTCGCGGCGCGCATTGCGGCCACCGGATTTCTCTTTGCGTTCGACGCCGACATGCGCGCGGCACGCCCGCCGGCGCGCGCGCTCGAACCGTTCGTGGCGCCGCCGGGACTCGCGCCGCCGAACATTCCCGCAGTCGCGCGCGAGCATGACGGCCCGACCATCGCGTGCGTATTCAGCACGGAAAGCCGTGGCGCCGTTTCCGTCGCGTTGCGCACCGTCGCCCTGCTCGCCGAGCGACATCCTCAGCTGACTCTCTCGTTGATCGGACCGGTGGATCGCGGTGAGGCGTTCACGCTCCAGTCCGCGTCGCTCGGCATTGTCTCACGAGTCGATCTTCCGTTGGACCATGCGACCAGCGCCACCGATCGGGCCCGTCTCGCGAACGCGGACCTCGGCTGGATCCTCGCCGCTGGCGACGACGCGATGTTCGGCATACTCGACTGCTACGCGGCGGGAGTGCCGGTCGTCGCGGAACGAAATCCGCTCTCGGGCCGTCTGGTGCGCGACGGCGAGACCGGGATGCTGACGGCCACGATCGACGCGCCCAGCCACGCCGCGATTTTGGCGTCGCTCCTCTCCGATCCCGCGCGTCGCGCGCGTCTGGCGGCCGGGGCTCGCGCGGCGGCGGCGGAGTGGCCGCTCGCCGCGATGGCCGACGGATTCGTCCGCGCGACGACCGTCGCGCGGGACCGCACGCAGTGGCGTGCGTGATTTGTTGTAACTTTGAGTGTGACTCCGACGCTCCTGCATCGAATTGAGTACGGCGCGCTTCGCTCGTTCAGCGGCGCGCTCTCGTTCTTTGATGTCCGCGCCGCCGCGCGTTTTGCGGGATCGTTCACGGAACTTGGGTATTGGCCGCTTGGAATCCGCCGCGGCGTGACCGAGCGCCAGATCGCCGCCGCGTTTCCGCAGTGGAGCGCGAGTGAAGTCGCCCGCGTCGCGCGCGAGTCGTACAACAGCCTCGGCAGAGTCGCCATCGAGGCGACACTGCTCTCTCGCGGCACGGCGAAAGATGTGCTCGAACTTTTCGTGCCGTCGCCCACGTGGAGCGTGGCCGAGGCCGCGCTCGCGAAAGGGCGCGGTCTGATTTTTGTCGCCGGGCACCTCGGCAATTGGGAACTCTCGGGCGCCTATGTGGCCGCGCGCGGAGTTCCCGTGCATCCGATCGCGCGTGGAATGTCGAATCCGCTTTCGGACGCCTTCTTCCGCCGCACGCGCGAGCGGCTCGGCATGCACATCATGCACGATCAAGAGGCGGTGCGCCGCGTGCCGCGCGTGCTGCGCGAGGGCGCGGCGGTTGGATTTCTTTCCGATCAGGCGACGGTCGGGCTCGCGTCCACCTTCGTTCCATTTTTTGGACGCCCGGCGAAAACTCCGCGGGGCGCCGCAGTATTCGCGCTGCGCGGCGATTATCCGATCGTGATGATCCACGCGATTCGGCAGCCGGATGGCCGCTACGAATTTGTTGCCGAGGACATCCCGGTGACGCACACCGGCGACAAAGAGAAAGACATCGACGACGTGATGCTGCGTTTCTCGGCTGCGCTCGAGCGCATGGTCAGGCGGTATCCCGGACAATATTTCTGGCAGCACCGGCGCTGGAAACATCAGCCTGCCGACACGCCTGTTGAACTCAGGGAGCCATGACATACGACATCCACGCGCTGCGGACGCGCGAGTTTCCATGGGCAGAACGCGGCGAGTCGATCTATCTCGATCACGCGTCCACCGGACCGCTGCCAACTCGCACACGCAACGCCATTGCATCGCTCGGCGAGCGGCGCGCCGAACCGTTTCGGCTCACGCAGGACGACTATTACCCCGTGCACGCGCGGGCCCGCGCGGCTGCGGCGCAGCTGATCGGCGCGAAACCGGAAACGATTGCGCTGATGACGAACACGTCGCACGGCGTGAATCTCGCCGCGCGATCGCTGCCGTACGGAAAGGGCGATGTGATTCTTTCCACGCACGGAGAATTCCCGGCGAATATTTATCCGTGGATTGCCGCCGCGAAAGCGCGCGGTGCGGAATTCCGTCTGCTGCCGCTCACGGGCGATTGGCCCGACGAAGCGGAGATGATGCGGCAAATCGAAACAGATCCGCGCGTGAAAATCGTATCGCTTTCGTGGGTGAGTTTTTGGAGCGGGCACACGTTCGATCTCGTGGCGATTGGCCGCGCGTGTCGCGAGCGTGGGATTTATTTCTTCGTCGACGCGATTCAGGGCGTTGGTCCGCTGACGCTCGATGTCGTTGCCGCGAACGTGGACATTCTTGCGTGCGGCGCGCAGAAATGGCTGGTCTCGCCATGGGGCGTGGGCTTCACGTATGTGCGCGAGGAGCTGGTGCAGAAGCTTGTCGCCGAGGAAGTCGGCTGGTGGGCGCAGGCGTCGAGCGGCGATTACGCGAAGTTTCTCGAGTACGACGCGACGTGGGCGAGCGATGCGCGGCGGTTCGAGGTGATCACGCTCGATTTCGTGGGATTCAACGCGATGGCGGAGTCGATTGGGCTGTTGCTCGAACTCGGACCGAAGGAGATCGAAGCGCACGTGAAGTCGCTCGCCGATCGCGCGATCGAGTTTGTGGATTCCACAAAAGGGATTGAGTTCGTTACGCCTCGCGAGCCCACACGCAGGGCGGGAGTGCTCGCGTTTCGCACGAGGGAGGTCGCGGCGACGAGCGCACGGCTCACGGCGGCGAAGGTGACGCACAGCGTGCGCACAGGGTGCATTCGCCTGGCGCCGCATTTCTACAACACGATCGAAGAGTTCGATACCGCGCTCGCGCTGTTAGGCTAGCGAGCGAGAAATTAGACCGGCGATGGCTCCGGGTCGCGGTTCGCGATTCGCTTTGGCTTGAGCACGTCGCCGATTTCGTCTTCGGCTTCGAGGCGGAAATCGATTTCGCGGCCAATGCGCGTGGCGGCTTCGAGCGCCTCGGTGATCTGCGCGACCGGCGCTACGCCGAGCTGCAAGCGCAGGAGTCCCAGGCGAATGTTCTCGAGCGCGGTAACCGTCGAGGCGAGACGATCAGCCGCGGCGTCTCGCTTGTCCCTCACGCGCGCATCGTCCGTGCCGGTGAGCAGTTCGTCCATCGAGTCGAGCGAACGCCTGAGTACGCTCGCCTCGGATTCGAGGCGCTGAACAGCGAGCGGAACTTCCTTAAGTTCGCGACGGAGCGCCTTTGGCAGGGCTTGAAAGAGCGCGTCTGTCGCGCGGCTCAACGCGACTTCGGTATGCTGCGCAAGCATCGGCGTGGCGGCCGTGCGGCGCCCCAATCCGAAACTCGCCAGCCGCATGATGCGCCCGCCCCACTTGCCGTGCCAGAACTTGAGCCTCCGTTCACCAAAGTTCGATTCATACCTGCCCGTCAGAGTCACTCCGAGTGCGCCCAGGGCGCTCGCCACTCCGAGCGTTCCCGCGACGCCGCCTACTAGCGCCAGCACCGTTTCGGCAATGGAATTCTCAAACCCCGTCTTCAGCCCACTCATCAGCAGCAGCCCTGTGACGAGCGAGATGCCCAAACTGACGATCGCGGTGATTCTCAGCGTTCGCCGCCCGATCGGGGTGCGCGCATGGTCGTACTCAATCTCCTCTCGGCGCCGCAGCGTGTGGACCTGCAATGCCGTGCGGAGATCCTGCAGTCCGAATCCGAATTTGATCAGCGGCCGAACCAATAACACTTCCGGCAAAACGTACACGGAGAGACCGAGCGGAATGGCTGCGAGTACCGCAACGATCGGATGCACATAGGCCGTAGCTGCGACGGGACCAAACACCATGAGGCCTAACAACACCGTGCTCGACGCCTGATTCGCCTCGCCCTTCGCGAGCCATACGCGAATCGGCGCGGGAATCTCACGCGGCGCCTCGAACGCGGCGTCGACTGCCTCGGCCAGTTTCTCGCCGCTGGCCCACCGGCGATCGCGCTCCTTTTCGAGGCAGCGTTCTACCGCGGCGGCAAGTTTGTGTGGGACGTGACCGGAAAAGCTCCGCAACGCACGCGGTCGTTTCGAGATGTGCGCCGCCATCACTTGGACCGTCGTGGCGCCATCGAACGGCAGCTGTCCGGTCAACGCGTAGTAGCCGACGACGCCAAGCGAATAAATGTCGCTGCGCCCGTCCGTGGCTTCGCCCATCGCCTGTTCGGGGCTCAGGAAATGCGCCGTGCCGCGAACATACGAGGCATCGGCTGCATCGTCGTCTCGCGCCGCTCCCGCAATTCCGAAATCGGTGACGAGAGCGCGACCCGAACCCTTCTCGATCAAAATGTTGTCCGGCTTTACGTCGCGATGCACGATGCCGCGCAGGTGCGCGTACGCGAGCGCCCATCCGATCTCACGCAGCATCCGCGCGACCTCGGCGGTCGGCAGCGCGCCGCGCACACGCACGCGCTCGCCGAGCGTTTCACCTTCGATGTAGGTCATCACGAAAAACACGAACTCACCGATTTCGTCTACATGGTGAATCGGAACGATGTTCGGGTGGCTGAGCTGAGCAGCCATCTGCGCTTCGAGCAAAAACTTCTCGCGAAGTTCGGGCCGCGCAGCCGCGAGCATGCGGGGAAGAACTTTGATGGCGACTGGGCGCGCGAGCCGAAGTTCACGCGCGAGATACACGATCCCCATTCCGCCACGCCCGAGCTCGCGCTCGAGCGAGTATTTGCCCGCGACCGCCTCCTGAAATGCGATGAACTCTGCGTCTGGCGCGGTCAGCTGCGTCATCCGACGTCAGCGACTGCGATATCGCGGCCGCCCTTCCGAACCAGGAACCAGCGGCCGCGCACGGCTTTGTCGCGCGGCACAGTCAAGGAGTCTGCGGAGAGTTTCTCACCGTTGACCAGTACGCCGCCCTGCTGAATTAGTTTCCGCCCGGCACTGCGCGAGATCTCGAACGCGCCCTCGAGCACGTCGAGCACGTTCAGCTCAGCGGCCTTCGCGTATGTGACGCTCGGAATCTCCGCGGTGAGCGTCGCGTACACGTCGTCGGCAATCGCGCTGGCGTCGATCTTCTTGTCGAAAATCACCCGCGACACTTCGGCCGCAACGCGCGCGGCGTCCGTGCCGTGCAGCAGCGTCGTCATCGCCTCCGCGAGCGTCCGCTGCGCCGCGCGCTCGTGCGGCGCCGCAGCGTGCGACGTCTCAATCGTTTCGATCTCCGCGCGCGACAAAAACGTGAACATCCGCAAATACCGGCCGACGTCCGCGTCTTCCGCGTTGATCCAAAATTGATAGAACTGGTACGGCGATGTGAGCGCCGGATCGAGCCACACCGCGCCCGCCTCGGTCTTTCCGAACTTCTTGCCGCTCGCCGTCGTGATGAGCGGCGCCGTGAGCACGTGCGCCTCACCGCCCGCCGAACGGCGCACCAGCTCCATTCCCGCCGTGATATTTCCCCACTGATCGCTGCCGCCCACCTGCAGCGTGCAGTGGTGCCGCTTGTACAGCTGCAGGTAGTCGTACGCCTGCAGCAGTGCGTAGGAAAACTCCGTATAGGAAATTCCAGTTTCAATTCGCGACTGCACCGACTCCTTCGCGAGCAGGTAATTCACACTGAAGTGCTTGCCCACGTCGCGCATGAACTCCACGGCGCCAATGGAAAGCAGCCAGTCGGCGTTGTTCGCGAGCGCCACGCCGCTGGTGTTGGCCGATTTGAACAACTGCGAAAGCTGTGCATGAATGCGCGCCGCGTTCGCCGTGATTTCTGCCGCGCTCGCCAGCGGCCGCTCCTCCGATTTTCCGGACGGATCGCCGATCATCGCCGT
>JBBRBH010000030.1:0-46762 GCA_038205995.1 Gemmatimonadales bacterium | reverse complement strand
CCTTGGCAACGCGCGCGGATTCGCTCGCCGTGAGCGGCACAGTGATTCCCGTTGGAATGATCCGCTCGCTCACCGCCACCACCCGGTCCGCGTCCACCAGCGGCAACGGATGGTGCGCCGACAGATCGTAGAGCGCGGCCCGCTCTTGCCGGCGCAGCTCCAGCAGATCGGACGCGCCACTCGTTGCGCACAGCACCACGCGCGCTCCCTTTCGCTCGAGCAAAAGGTTCGTGACGACCGTGGTCCCGTGCGCCACACGGCGCACTTCTTTTCCGGGCGCACCGAGTGCGGCGAGCGAAGCGGCGACTCCCACGCTTTGGTCCGCGGGCGTCGAAAGCACTTTTCGCGCCTCGATCGCGCCGCTGCCGTTCACCGCCGCGAGATCCGTGTACGTCCCGCCGACGTCAATGCCCACTGAATAGGTCAGACGGTCTCTCCCGGTGGAGCGGTCTTGTTGGTCTTATGGGTCGCGTTGGCCGCGTTGGTCGCGCGCCAGAGCGCGAAGGCGAGCGCCGAGTGCACCGGTATCGCAAGCGCGAGAAGCGGCGGGTTGGTCTGCGCGAAAAACGGCACCATGCGCAGGAACACCGTAATGATTGCGCAGACCGCCGTGAACATGCTGAGCGCGCGCGCCGCGCGAACGAGTTTCGCCGATGTCGCGCCGCGAAGCGCGAGCGGAAAGATCACGACGAGCGCCATTGAGGCCGGCGTAGCGAGCAGCACGTTCACATTGTGGCCCATATACGCAGCGTGTCGCGTGAACAGCTCCGCGTACAAAAGCAGCAGTCCCACCGCGCCCGCGAGGAGGTGCCACATCGTGCCAATGATCCCGATCGCCGCTCGCGCCGCCGCGGGACGGTCAGGCAGCATACCCAGCACGAGTACGAGTACGAGAGCGGCAATCCCGAGGCCAACCGCGAGCGCCGGCATGAAGTAGTTGGGCGGCGCCGCGGCGTCGGCGTAGGTGTCGTCCACGACGAGCTGCCGCTCGCTCAGCACGAGCCGGCCTTTGGTGCCATCGTTATGCGTGACCTCAATGCCGGCAATCAGCTGCTGCAGTCGCATCGGCACGAACATTTCCTGCGACGCCGACAGTGTACTGTCAGCCGGACGCCCGAGCACGAAGTCCATTCCGAAATTGATCAGCGGATATTCGCGCGCGAGCCGAAGCGTCTCGCTGCGATAACTCACGCCGTGTTTAAGCCCGGTGATAGCGGGCTCCAGCGACCCGCCGACGATCATGTTGATCACATCGCGAACTTTCGTGGCGCAATTGTCGCGATAGTAGTCGTAACGATAATACTTGTTCTCCTCGCGCGAATTCCATTGAAGAAAACGCCAGAGCGAATCCTTTTCCGTTCGGGTGAGCAAGAGCTCCTGCTCCCACACTGCCCGTTTTTGCTCTTTGTAGTATCCGTAAATGAGCCATGGCGACGGCGCCGCGGCCATCCAGTACTTCGTCTCGCCAGTCAGAAAATTGACGAGAAAGTGTGGCTGGGCAAAATCGTACATCCCCCAGTTGTACGCGCTGTCCAGTCCGGTCGTGAGATTGTGATATCGAATCGACTGGTGCCCGAAGCGCTCGAAAATTTCCGCGCCGGGCCCCATCGTGAGAATCGACACCACGACGGAATCGTGCGTTGCCTGCGCGCGCGCCGAGGTCGGGGCAGCGAGCAGCGAACACGCGAGAACACCCGCGGCATTCCTAACGCACGCCCAGTTCGAAGTCACTTCATCACCCCCACAGTGGTGCCCGGATAGTATGTCGAGAGAATGTAGCGGGCCGACTGCCCCGCCCGTGCGCGGCCAATCGCGCCCCACTGGCACATCCCGATGCCGTGGCCATACCCGTTCCCCCGCACCAACAGCCGCGCCAGTCCGCCATCGCGCTGGGTTTCGCTCGTCACGGAAAAATACGTGCTGTTGAGGATCTCGCCACCGGGAACGCGCAGCACGTAGCGGATATCGTTGCCGCGCAACGAAAAATTTCCGCGGTCCGCTGAAATCGTCAGACGCGCGACGCGCCCGCCCGGCGTGCGCGAATCAACGGCCACGTTTCGCACGTGGCCCGCTCCGCCACTCGGCACGCTCGCATAGCTCGCCAGATACGCGCGGACGCCCGCGTCGAGCTCATCGTTCGAAAGGCTGCGCGTCCACGTGAACCGCGGCGAGTTGTCGCAGTAGAACCGGTCGCTCATGCCCGGAATCCGGTCGCTCACACGCTTCAGGAACGGCTCGTTGCCGGAGCGCCACACGTCGTCGGCCTCCGCCGTCTCGCCGCCGCACGTGGAGTGATACGGCGCGCTCACGACTTTTCCGTTGTACTTGAGGACCATGGAAAGTGTCCTGGAGACCGCCTCGTTCGCGAACGGCCGCTCGGCGTCCGCGCCGCCGTACACCTGATCGGCGACGGTCGAGAGCAGATCGTAGCTCGCGTTGCGCGACGCGCTGCCATCGACGGCGGCGAGCCGCACCACCGTATAACTCCGCGCCGCGATCGCCTGCGCCTCGGCGGCGGCCTCCTCATTCGGAGCGCGCGGCCCGATCTCCAGTGGCACGACACCGCGCAAATACCACTCGACCGGCAGCACATTCACGATGACGATGCCGGTATCACTCGCGATGATGCGCAGCGCGCCGCGGAACTTCTGATTCGCAAAAACTCCGAACTCGTCGTCGCGATCGGGGCGTAAGGTGAGCGTGCCATCGCTCCACGAGGTCGACGTGCCCTGCCGAGTGGCGCGCAACTGACGGCCGCGCCTCTCGACCGTCCAGACATCCGGGTTGCGCGCGCGAACGAGCACGGCGTTGCGCGCGTCGAAGATTCTGAACGCTCCGCTCCCGGAGAGCACGGCGCCCTGCGCCGCGGTTGCGAGCGCGACCCGGACGTCGCGCACGCCTTCGTTGTGCGGCGGTGGCGGTTCATCGCGCGGAATATCCGGAACTAGCGGCGCGGCGGCGGCAGGCCGCACGCTGTCGGCGGGCACACGCGGAAAGGAGATCATCGTTGGGCCTTCCTCTCGCACCCGCTTCGGCGAGCAGGCAGCCGCCGCGAGCGCGGCGAGAAACATCATCACCGCGCGCCGCCCGCGCGGCGAACGCATCACCGCCCGAAGCTCCCGATGGTCGCGAGCGGCAGTTCGCGCGAAAGCGGGCGCGGTGCCACCGCTGGCGCGTCGATGACGCGGAGCACCCGCGCCTCAAAATCGTAGTCGTCCACGACATCGGTGACTTCGACCTCGACGAACGATCCGGCGGGTGCGTCGGCGTCGAGCCAGGTCACGCCGTCGATATCATCCGCCTGCCAGGGCAGACGCGCGCTCGCGCGCAACATTTCGCCAGCCGATTCGCGCGCGCTCCGCTCGACCAGAGCGTGTGCGCGCGATCCAACGCGCTGCTCATACTTCTCCGCCGTGATCGAGCGCTGCAGATCCGTGAGACGCTCGAGGCGGTCGCGCTTCACGTTGTCGGGAACGTCATCCACGAGCAGCGCGGCGCGAGTTCCCTCTTGAGGTGAATACGTGAACGCGCCGACACGCTCGAACTGCATCTCCTCGAGGAATTCCATGAGCTGCTGAAAATCGTTGTCAGTTTCGCCCGGGAATCCCACGATGCATGTCGTGCGAATCGCGAGATTCGGCACCGCGTCGCGAAAGCGTGCGACCTTCTCGCGAATCGTCTTCTTGCGTTCCGGACGTCGCATCCGCTCGAGCACCGTGTCCGACGCATGCTGCATGGGCATATCGAGATAGCGCAGAATTCGCGGCTCCGCTGCGATCACTTCGAGCAGACGCGGCGTGATGCCCGCAGAGTAGAGATAGAGATTCCGGAACCACGCGATGGACGTTTCCTTCACGAGCGCCTCGAGCAGTTCTGGAAGGCGCACGCCGTCACGACGGTCGCGGCCGTAGTGCGCGAGATCCTGCGCGACGAGACTCACTTCGCGCGCGCCCTGCAGTTCGAGCAGCTGCGCCTCGCGCACGATTTCGTCCAGTCCGAACGAACGATGCTTGCCGCGCATCAGCGGAATCGCGCAGAACGCGCAGCCGTGATCGCAGCCTTCGCTGATTTTCAGGTAGCGAACCGCGGGCGAGTCACCGGCGTACACGCGCACGCCCGGGTGAGCCGTGACCGACTCTCCGATCAATCCTTTTTCGATCAGTCGCGGGACAAGCTGATCCATTTCCGACGCGCCAAGAAAGAGATCAACTTCCGGCAGCACATCGGCGAGTTCGTCACGATGGCGCTCGATCATGCAGCCAACCGCGACCACGGCCTGCGCCGCGCCATCGGATTTCATGCGGCCGGCTTCGACAATGGCGTCGATCGATTCGCGCTTGGCGGCGTCAATAAAGCCGCAGGTATTCACGATGATAATTTCGGCCAATGAGGCGTCCGTTACCTGCTCGGCGCCGTGATCCATCAGCGCGGCGAGATAGCGCTCCGAGTCAACGGTGTTTTTATCGCAGCCGAGTGTGACGAGCGCAACTTTCATTCCTGAAAACTACCACTGGGCGCGTATATCGGGCACCGTCCAAATACGCGCTCCCTGTGGTTTCGACCCGACCGCGGCAGTGAGAGCGCGGAGCATTTGCTCCAGAGTGACCAGCCCGAGGCGCGTGGCGCCGTCGCGGAGCTGAGGAATCAACTCGGCGAGTTTGTAGAGCGGCATGATCGCATATGGCCAGCGATGGCCCGGACCGAGCACATACCACGGGCGGAGGATAGTCGCCGGAAGTCCGGTTGCGACGAGCGCGGCTTCACATTCAGCGCGCACCTCGATGTACGCTTTCATCGTGGGCGCCGGATGCGCGACGCTTACGTATATGAAGTGTGCCACGCCGGCCTTCGCCGCGTTCTCGATCGAGGCGAGCCCACTCACACGATCAACCGCACGAAACTGCGCCGCCTTTGCGGGACTCGGATGTGGCGTGCCCACAAGCTGAACAAAAGTCTCGCCACTGCGAACTGCGCCCGCGAACGACGTGGCATCGAGCGGGTTTCCAATGACCGCTTCGGCGCCTGCGGGAAGTTTTCGCTCGGAGCCAGCGCGCACGAGCGCGCGTACCGTGTGTCCTTTCGCGAGCAGCCGCGACGTCAGCCGCGATCCGATATAACCTGTGGCGCCCGTGACGAAAACGGCGGCCATGCGCGCGCTACCGGTAGTTGCCGAACTGCAGCTCCACCCCGACATCCTGCGTGCGGAGAAACGCGATCACCGCCTGCAGCTCATCACGTGAAGGCGCGCTGACGCGAACCTGATCGCCCTGAATCGACGCCTGCACTTTTTTGAACTTCGCCTCTTTGATCGCGGCGGAAACTTTCTTTGCGGTCTCGCCGTCGAGCGCCTGTTTGAGTTTGATCTCACGGCGCAGTGTGTCGCCGCCGGCCGGTTTCACTTCGCCGATGTCGAGATTTTTCACCGGCACGCCGCGCTTGATCAGCTTGGTCTGCACGACGTCCCACAGCGCACGCATGCGCATGTCGTTGTCGGCGAGCAGATTGATGATCCCCTCGGCGCGCTTGAAATCGATTTCGGTTTTCGCGCCTTTGAAGTCGTAGCGCTGCGCGACTTCTTTTTGCGCCTGATTGATGGCGTTGTCGACCTCTTGTAGATCCACGCCGGTGGTTACGTCGAACGATGCGGTGGGTGGCATAGTCGAAACCTAGCCGCCATGTGCGGAGGCGCCCAGTGCCCGCTGTCGCAACGCACACGGGAGACGGTGCTGGCGCAGAGCGATCGTGACAACTCGCGGGATCAGAGGTTCGAAGATGCCTTGGCCTTGCGTGTAGGTCGTCGCTCTCGATTCGAAGACTTCGTGGGCCGCAATCGCTCGAGCACAGTCACATCACCGCCGAATCGCAGCCCGCGCGCGCGCGCCGTCGCCAGATCAAACTTCCCGACTAGCAATCCAATGATTAGGTCGGGACTACCGGCCAGCACGGCGTCCGGGCCCTTGATCGATCCAGGAAAAACGCGGACGCCACTGCCTGTCGTCTCAAGCACCATGGGCTGATCGCCAGTCCGAAGTTCGAGGCGAATCGGCTTTTGTTTTGGCTCGCGATCTTTTAGGAAGGCCTCCAGCGGCACTGCAAGCCAGTGACTGAGAAAACGATCAGTCCGTGCTGGCTTCGCCAGCAACGGCGACGCCCACTTTCCGAGAGCCATGACTGACGGGCGCAACTGCTCGCCCCATTCAGATAACGAGAAAAGCGCGGTTGCAACGGGCGGCGCCGCATCATCGCGCAGGACAACGCCGAGTTCCTCCAGCGATCGCAGCCGATCGGCGAGCAGATTGGTTGCGATGCCCGGCAGGCCGCGTTGAAGGTCTGAGTACCGCGACGGACCACAGACGAGGAGTTCGCGCACAATGAGCAACGTCCAACGATCGCCGACCACGTCCAGCGCTTTAGCCAGACCGCAATACTGTCCGTATGATCTCATGCAATAGAATACAGTTACTTGAAATTATTGTCAATGCACTTGACTTTCTCAAGTGTCGTACACACGATTCACAGCACCTCAACATCCGAGACTCGAATGCTCTCCACGATCTCAGCAGCCGCTCACGCCGTGCCCTCGACATCCGAACTCATGTTCGGCGATTTTGCAGCGGAGAACGCCGCCACGCGGCGTATGATCGAAGGCTATCCAGATGGCAATGGACAGTGGCGCCCGCACCATCGCTGCAGGACACTGGCTGAACTCGCTACGCACGTCGCCGACATTCTGAACCGCGGAACGCTCGTGCTGGAAACCGACGGAATGGACATCGCCGGTGGCACACCTCGGTCGCCGATGTATTCTCGGCGAGAGATACTCGCGCATTTCGAGTCCGGACTCACCCGATTCGAGGCCGCACTATCGGCTACAACTCCGGAAAAGCTTGCGGAGCCTTGGGAGATGCGCATGGGCGAGCAGCGGCTCGTCAAGCATCCGCGGCGCGTACTCCTCCGCCTGTTGATGATGAGTCACTTGGTGCACCATCGCTCGCAACTGGGGCTGTACTACCGATTGCTTGGCGTCGCGGTGCCTGGGATGTATGGCCCGTCTGCGGATGACGCCGCATGAAAGCAATAGTCCCCCTGCGTGTAGCAGCGCTGATCGCCGCAATCCAGGGCACCGCACACGGCACGATGTTACTGACCGCGATCCCACGCCACGGGCCCACAGAGTGGGCCATCGTCCAGGCGATGCGTACGAATCATTTCGACTTTGCGGGCGCATCGCGGAGTTACTGGGACTTCTACATGGGATATGGACTCGAGGCGGCGTGTGCCTGCCTCCTCGAAGCCGTGCTCTTCTTGCAACTCTCGAAGTTCGCCGCCGCACAACCGGACCTCGTGCGGCGAATCGGCATGATTTTCGTGATTGGAAATATCGGACACATCGCGTTGGCCGCGGAGTATTTCTTCTATCTTCCCGTCGTGTTCGACGTGCTAATCATCGCGAATCTGCTGTGGGCGGTATTGGTCGTGACTCGTACTCCGCGTAGCGCTCAGATCGCGCTAAAGCCTTGACCATTTTCTTACGCAGGTGCGCTGGCCGAGTCAGGGGCGCGATGCAATCCTTTGCGTCATGCAAAATGCTCTTGCGCGAATTCTCATGAATTCGCTCGCAAACCGAAGGGCGAAAAAAAACACAATGGCGATTAGGCGGACCCAGCCCGTGAGCTACGGCGTCGTCGCGTGCGCGCTGGTATTGAAATCCACACTGAGCGTTACATGCGCAGCGCGCGACTCAATCGATGGAGCTCGCGATTCCGAATCAGTTGGGTTGAAACCGGCGAAGGGACCCCAGGTCGAGAATCCATCTCCAGCTTCCGTCGGGGTTCTGACGCCAGATGGTCAAAAATTTCCCGTGTCGTTCCGGAATCGCCTGGCCGCGGAGTGGAATGCGCACGGATCGGCCAACCGTGAACGCGAGACCCTGCCCCGCAAACCCGAACGATCTGTCCGGATTCCAAAGCAGTGCAAAGACTCCACCCATGCCGCCGAAGAGGCGCTCGAGTTCCGCGTGTCCGCGCGCCGAATCGGGTGAGATCAAACTGATAGCGTCCGTCGCGGCAAACTCGACGAACGCGGCCATAGGACCGCGGACGTCCGCGGCCATAGCCGCGAAACGCGTGTCTTGATCGAGGACATCGACAAGATTGCTATTCGCGCTCCGCGCATCGGCCGAATGCGGCGTTCTGGTCATCGGCGCATCTATTAGGTAGAGCAGGTCGTGCCCGGGGCGCGTATCATCCTGACTCTGAAGCCCGACGATGCGCCACTGACCCCCGGGCGTGAGTCGCCAACACGCTTCGTACACACCGCCGCGCGTCTCATTCGCTTTCGTGAAACGAATGATGCCGATGGTGCACCCAAACCGCCCTTCCGTATCAACCACCACATGCTTCAGACGCCACTCGTAACGCGCCGGAGCACCGTATCGTGTCATAAGCGCAGATCGCGCCTGCTCCGGTCCTCTTAGTATGGGTTGCTCGGGTATCAGGATGGCGGATCCTGAGTCGAGCGCGGAGATAAGAGCAGCGACGCCTTCGCGCTCGAGTCCGCGTGCCAGTGCAGCGTCGGCAGCCGCAAGCGAGGCTTTTGTCTCGGTCGTGTCAGCGGTTCGTGCCTCGGCCACGGAACTCCAGAAGCCGAAAAGGCCAATGAAAAAAACGATCTGTGAGATTCGCATTCTGAAGCATGCGGTGCACCGCGATGCAGCGCGACCGATGCAACGTCAATTTCGCGTCAGAGCTTCGCCACTACGCTCGTTCGACCTTTGACCGATTCCTGACAGACCCTGGCGATTACCTCTGAATCGAGCGCCGTACATTGGGCCGCGCGGAACCAAGTCGCAGTCGCACGATTCATGATGTCGCGGCGCCCGTTTCTGTCGTTGTGTCAGAGACTGGTCAAGGTGCGCAGATCGTTCTTGTGCCTCGTACAGCGCTCCGATAGCTGTATCACATGACTAGTGCGCGCCTTTATCGATGGATGATTCATCGTGCAAACCGACGAGCTGTGCTCGCAGTTGCGATGATTGGTGGAACCGCAACGCTCCCGTGCCAATCGCGCGTCGCGCTCGCCGAGTCACGAATCGATTCCGCATCCGCAACTCGTAATCTGCGCCCGGGCGATGTGCAATACGTGCTATTTCGCGTCGAGAATGGTGCGCGGCAGCCAATCGGATTCTTGACTCGCGAGATTCGGCTCGACACGCACTCCATACCTAAGACGCTGACTGTTATCCACCGCTGGGAAATGCGTGGCGTCGATGTTGACACATCCGTCTCGACTTTCCCGGCATTCACTCCGCTGTCGTACCGTGGACATCAAGCCGGATGGCGATATGACCTTCGCTTTTCCAGCGACCGAGTCACGGGTACGCGATTCAGGTCCGACAGCGGGACACAAACGATTCTGCTCGCGCTCGGGCAACCGCTTTACAACGAAGTCATTGACGACCTCGTGGTGCGCGCGCAGAAGCTCTCGGCGTCGACTGACTTTCAGTTCCGCGCGTTGAACCCAGGCGATGCCGCCCGACTACTTCGAGTTCGAGTCGTTGGGAGTGAAACTCTTCAGTTGGCCGATGGTAAGACGGTTGAGACGTGGGTGGTCAACCAAACCGGCATCTTCGACTTGGTGGTGACGTGGTGGATCGCGAAGCAGACCGGTGATGATTTGCAGATGCGAATCTCAGGCCCGAGCGGCGACACTTGGCGCGTGCGCCTTGCCGTCGCTCCGCGCTCGGCCACTGCAAAATGAGGCTCTAGTAGAGTGCACCCAAGCCCACACACCGAGCGGATAAGACTGTCCAGTTCCGAAATAATGCGATTCGGCATCCGCGTGCTCGTCGCGGTCCTCTTTATGGAGCATGGCGTGGTCAAATTGTTTGGATGGCTCGGTGGACCGCAGGTACCGTTCGTCTCGCTCTATGGACTTGCCGGCGTGTTGGAATCTTTCGGCGGTCTCGCAATCGCATTTGGCGCGCTCACGCGACCGATCGCAGCGCTACTCGCGGCCGAAATGTTTATCGCTTACCTGAAAGTCCATGCGGGGCTCTCGCCTTGGCCGATGCTGAACCAGGGTGAGCCCGCGCTCCTATACGCATTTGCATTTATTCTCCTGTGCATCGAAGGCCCGGGGCCGATCAGCCTCGATGCGGCGATTCGCAACGCGCGATTTCGGTTCGTCGCAACAACCCGCAAGGTGTGATGTCACCCATCTTGGTATCAGCAATTGCGGTTCTCGCGGCAATGGCAGCGCATCCTCGCCCGCCGGAGCCTCCGCGGGCACCTCTCGCACCTCTCGCACCTCTCGCGGCTCGCGGGCAGCCCGTGTATAGCGGCCGCTCCAATCAACTGCGCGTTGCTCCGCCGAGACTGGATGAGACAGGTCTCATTGTGGACGGCAAGCTGAACGAACCGCAGTGGGCCCGTGCCGCCCTTCTTACTGGATTTAGTCAGTTCTCACCGAGCGATGGAGTCCCGGCGGAAGATTCTACCGAGGTGCTAGTGTGGTACTCCGCGACCGCAATTCATTTCGGCGTTCGGGCCTTCGAAAAGCACGGCACACCACGCGCGACACTCGCCGATCGTGACAAGATCAGCGCGGATGACGGAGTGCAAATTCTGATCGGAACATTTAATGACGGCAGACAGGCGGCCGTCTTTGCCGTGAACCCTTTCGGCATTCAGGCTGACGGCACGATTTTGGAGACAAACCAAGGGCCCCAGTCGGATTTTGGCGGGGCGACTTACGCTCGAAATCCCGCCGACCTTAGCGCCGACTTCGTATTTCAGTCAAAAGGCATGCTCACGCCCGATGGATACGTGGTAGAGATCCGAATCCCGTTCAAGAGTCTGAAGTACCAAGCCGCGAATACGCAATCGTGGGGACTTAACGTCGTGCGCGAGGTGCAGCACTCCGGTCACGAAGACACGTGGGCGCCAGCGCGAAGAGCGGGTCTCTCGTTCCTTGGACAATCCGGAACACTCGAGGGACTGACCGATATTCACCGCGGCCTCGTCCTCGACCTCAATCCCGAATTGACGCAACGAACTGAGGGCGTAGCCGCGGCAAGTTCGGGCTCGGGGTGGACGTACACGCGAAAGTCGGCCTCGATCGGCGGTACTGCGAGAATGGGAGTCTCGAATAACCTCACGCTGAGCGCGACGGCAAATCCAGATTTCTCGCAGATCGAATCGGACGCGGGGCAGCTGACCTTCGACCCACGTCAGGCACTCTTCTTCAACGAGAAGCGCTCGTTTTTTTTGGAAGGCACTGAGCAGTTCTCGGTCCCGCATTCGCTCATGTACACACGGCAGATCGTTCAACCCGTGGTCGCCGCGAAGCTCGCCGGGAAAATCTCCGGCCTCAACGTTGGAATTCTGAGTGCAATCGACAACGGTGGCGGCACCGCTCAGTTGGATCGTCCGTTATTCAACCTGGTCCGCCTGCAGCGCGATATCGGTACTGCATCCAAACTTGGAATCGCGTACACGAGTCGCGCGGACGGCACTGACTACAACCGCGTGGCGGACATCGACGGCAGCTATGTCTTCGGTGACATCTACAGCGCACAACTTCAATACGCGCAGAGCTCGACGAAACGCGACACCTCTGTGACGACCGCGCCGCTGTGGCACGCGGGAATCAACCGGAACGGGAAGCACCTTGCCTTCTCGTACTCCCTCGACGGCGTCAGCGAGCACTTCATCACCCAGAGCGGCTACATCAGCAGAACGGGCGTGGTCGAACTCGGCATTGATCAGCGGTACACACTATTTGGTTCTCGCCGCGCGACCCTTGAAGCGTTGACAATTAATCCCGCGCTTTTCTCGAATTGGCGATACCAGAGCTTCGTGCATTCCGATGACGCAATCGAGAAGAAGGCTCACTTGAGTTTGAACGCGACATTTCGGGGAGGGTGGAACGCCGGCATTGGCTATTTCGCCGAGTCGTACGGCTTCGATCCAAGCCTGTACTCGCGCTACCGCGTTCAGGCCCCGGACGGCACTACGTCCGCATTCGTCGGCACGCCCCGGATTCCGAACAGCGAACAATTCTTTTCGTTCTCAACTCCACCCGGTGCAAAACTGTCTGCCAGCGGCTTCTACCTCTGGGGTCACGACGAAAATTTCTTTGAATGGGCGTCGTCAAATATCATCATCGGGATCTACGGCGTGACGATTCGCCCGACTGAGAAACTGCGCGTGAACGCGACCCTCAATATTTCGAGTTACAATCGGCCGTCGGACGGGAGTACCGTCGCTAAGAATCGTATACCGCGACTCAAGATCGAATATCAGATCGCCCGGCCGATCTTCCTGCGGCTGGTTGGTGAGTATGACTCGTTCTACACGGATAGGCTGCGAGACGAGAGTCGCACGGGGCGTCCCCTCATCGTCGGTGGGCAGCCGACTGCGTCACATCAATCGTCGTCATTCCGCGGCGACTTCCTGTTCTCTCTGCAGCCAACCCCAGGAACAGTGTTTTTTCTTGGATACGGCGCGGGATACCGCGATACACGCTCCCCAGCACAGTCATTTGATTTTCCGGCGAGCCTCGGCTTTCGTGGTTACAATCGCACCGATGACGCAATTTTCCTGAAGGCGAGTTATCTGTTTCGCCATTGACCTCTGGCGAACCCGAGACTCACCACGCCCGCGACGCGTGCCGGAAAGCGCGCCGCGAACGCGGAAGCAATCTCAACAGCGCCGAAATTTTTCGCGAGGGTGACCTTCGCAATCCCCATCGCTTCCATAACAGCGCCGATATCTTCAACGGCGGTGTCGATTTCGTTCGAGGAGTCGCCGGCTCCGCTGGCAGTCAACTTTCGGGGCAGAAGGATGAACATGTGATAGCGATCCGCTGGCTCGGGACACTTTCCCTGCAGCTCCATAGCAGCTCCACCGGGCGCGGGCGTGAGGAGCAGAGCTGGTCCAACTCCTCCACAATCCAGCACCTCGAGCCGTTGCGATGCGCCGCGTGCGACGAATCGCGACGTCGGCACCGGCGGCGAAGCACTAGGCCGCTGGCACTGAGCCGGAAAACTGAGAACGAGACTCGTTAGCATCATCGCGATTCCGGGAAGCGCGCCTCTCATAATTGAATAGCCCTCCTTTCATATGGAATGACCCTCCTTCGCACCCTTCGACTATTTCCATGGAGACCCGAGGTCGAAGATGTACTCCCATCCGCCGGTCGAGTTTTGCCGCCATACAGTCACATACTTCACTCGTGCCGTCTCGCCGGGAGTGTCGCCGCGATCGCGCTGAACCGAGTGTCCGACGGTGACAGCGAGTCCGCCGCTACCGGCACCGAACACGCGGATCGGATCCCACTCGAGCACGCGGGTCGACGGAAACCCATCGAATAGCCGTGCGATGTCAGCAGGTCCGCGTGACATGGCCGCGTTAATCAGCAAGCCATCGGACGCTGCAAAACTTCCGAATGCGGGGCCCGGTCCGGCAGGCGCCTCAGCGGCCCTCGCGAATGATTCGTCCGTATCGAGCGCTTCGGCGAAAGCGTTACCAGAAAATGCGAAACCAGCGGAGGCCGGCGCGAGCGGAAGTACGCCGCTATCGAATCCGGCAGGCGGCCGAGGTGGACTGTCGTTCCTCGCGTGAACAACCAGCCGCCACTGGTCGTCGGCAACGCGCCGCCAGCAACTTACGTATGCACCTTCAGAGGCCGCGCGTCCACGATCCTGCGATGCGATAAATCGTGAGTCGCCGACTGTGCAGCCAAAGTTTCCGTCGGCGCTAGCGACCGCGTGCGCGGGTCGCCACGTGTAACTCGCCTGCGAGCCGTATCGTGCCCGAAACGATTCCGCCGCCGCGGCGGCAGATCGTACCGGTTGTCCCGGAATGAGCACTGCAGCGCCAGGCTCTGCGGCAGTCAGAAAATTTTCTCCCGCGCGGCGCGCTAGCGCCTGGTCTGCCGCGAGCAGGCTAGCCTTCGTGGCGGAAGTGTCCACGGTGCGCCGATCACTAAGCTGGTGCATCCCGACGCGACGAATTCGTGTCGCGACCTCTCTTGCTCCCGCGCGAAAGTTTCCATTCGCGTCGTATTGATCGAATCCACCATTTGCCACGAAGACAATATCGGAGCCAATGGTGGTCAGGTGCGTGGGTGCTCTGATCAGCGCTGTGTCCTGAGCGATCACTCTCACAGATGATACGGTGCGGTGATCCCGATCGAGATGCAGCATCACAATCCGATTAGGCGTGACTCCGTTCTGAACGCCGATGAGGCGATCGTCGCGCAGTATGAGTCCGTCAATTCCGTTGGTCGCCACATAGCGTGAGCGCGGAAGTCTGCTGACCGACGCGCTTTCGAGTTCGACCTTGACGATACCGAGGGCGTAGTCCGCCACGTAGAGAACGCGACGCGACTCATCAATCGCGCATCCCTGCGGAGAAACGAGTTGTCCCGGCGGCACAAACATCGCCAGTGAATCTGAGCCGCGACGAATCACATATATCGCACCCTGACGTCCGTCCGAGACAAAAAGGTCGCCGTCTCGCGAGAGGCAAATGTCTCCTGGCTCGTGCGACCCTCGCGGCAGTTCAAAGCGTTGCTCGAACGCTCCAGTCGCCAGATCGTACACGTGTACTCCGGATCGCCCGGAGTCCGCCGGTATCGATCTCGGATCATGCGGGTACCACATCGTGCTCACCCACAGGCGGTTGCGCGCTGAATCAACCGCAAGCCCCAGTCCACTCCATCCGCCATCTCGCCGCAAGTCGACATAGTCCGACACATCGCCTTTCGCCGAAATCTGCACGATCGTGCTGTGTCTGATGCTGGACGTAAGAATCCTGCGGTGCGCCGGATCGTACGCGACGCCCTCGGCCACGAAATCGTGCTGAGGGAGGACAGCAACGACGGAGGTCTTGCCGATCGGCGCGGCGTTCTCCTTTAGACGAGCGGCTAGACTGCTCCTCAGTTCGACAACACGTCGAATCGTCGAATCCGCAACCATCTCGACCGTCGCACCCATCTGTGCCACTCGTTCGACTTCGAGGATAGCGGCCGACGTATCTCCGATCCGCATGTCCGCGCGAGCGATAGCGATACTCACCGCTGGATGACCGACAAAGATAGAATCGAGTACCTGCAACTGCGCTCGCTCCTCACGCCAGTCGCCTCGGGCGCCTGCGGCACGCGCCGCTGCCTGATGGTCGCGCCATGTCGAATCGAGCGGCGCGGAGTTTAAACGAGCCGCAACAAGGGCCCCGTTCAGCTCGCGAATGATATGGTCAGAACCGTCGGCCGTGAACAGCTTCAATCGAAGCGGCGACGGCGAAGAAGCAGGGGACGCGACCAGAGCAAACACTACCAGGTGCAGCGAGGCCATACGCATTCCAGCAGTTCTCCTATTCGCGGATTCGCCTTCGCAGCGGTCTCAGGAGAACAATGCGTGATTTACTTCTGAATTACTCTACGATTCGACTGGTTTTGCAGGA
Source organism: Gemmatimonadales bacterium (assembly GCA_038205995.1). Classification (GTDB taxonomy): domain Bacteria; phylum Gemmatimonadota; class Gemmatimonadetes; order Gemmatimonadales; family Gemmatimonadaceae; genus Fen-1231. The sequence goes on along the minus strand of JBBRBH010000030.1, from coordinate 31,295 downwards.
CTCTGACGCTACGACCCGAGTAGTCCGAAAAAAATAATTCGCATAAACTGTCGTAGTGCGTCCCGGGTGGCTTGTACTGCTGACAGGAGAAAGGTCCGGGACACAGCGCGCGTTCGGCCGAGCGCAACCCCAAACACCAGACCGAAAAACATCAGCTGCAAAAAGTCATTGCGCGCTGCCGCGTCAAACACGCTCTGGGGAACGAGAATCCCTCCTAAGCCGTCTCCAGTTCTCGGAATAGCGATCTCGCCGACCGAGCCTGCGAACCAAACCGCCAGCAGCGCAGCTAGTACTGCGCCTGCGATTAATTCTCGCTGAAGAAGATCCCTCCCGATCCGGCGAATCCGGGCGATGACGAACGTCTCTTCACATGCCGCTGCGGTCGCGCTGATGATACTCGTGAGCATGAGCGGTGCCAGCGCCGCGAGGATGATACGCAAATAGACGTGGGCGAACGACCGAAGGAGGATCAATGTTTTGTGGCGCTCTTCAGCCACGGCACGAGTGGGATGAGCAATACCGCAGTGATGGCCACGATCCCTGACGTGAGCAGAAAGAACTGCATCGCCGGGAGGCTTGGCGCGAGGCTAGCCATCATTCCCGCAAACTTGTCGCCAACGCCGGTCGCCATGAACCAGGCTGCCATAAGAAGCGATGCGTACTTCGCGGGGGCCACCTTCGTCACGTACGAGAGTCCGACCGGCGATACGCACAGTTCACCGACGACCTGCACGACGTACGCAAGCACAATCCACCACGAACTCACAAGCGCGCCGGCGTCGCTGATACGACCGGCAGCGCCAAGAATCACGAAGCTCAGCGCGAGAATCGCGAGACCGTATACCATCTTTGCTGGCGTAGATGGCTCACTTTTTCTTTTGCTGAGACCAATCCAGAGTGTTGCAAAAACGGGCGCAAGAATGAGAACAGCCAGCGGTTGAATAGACTGGTACCAACTCGTCGGAGCTTCGAACGAACCGATGCGTCGGTTTACGTGCCGATCGGTGAACAGATTCACCGAACTTCCGGCTTGGTCGTATCCCATCCAAAAGACGGCAACGAACACGAACAATACGAGCAGAGCAATGATGCTTCGCCGACCCCTTGCGTCCGTGGGCGCAGGTGATGAATCACGAACCACGGGCTTGATCGCGCCAATGTTCGGCAGATATCGCGCGTGTCCGAACATGAAGAGTGCGAGACCGAACAGCATTCCCACTCCTGCGGCACCGAGACCCCAGTGCCAACCAAATCGAATCGCGAGGTAGCCTGTCACCAGCGGCCCAATGGTCGCTCCAGTATTGATTCCCATGTAGAAAATTGTGAAGCCCGAGTCACGGCGAGGATCGTCTGGCGCATAGAGCTGCCCGACCATCGTGGACACGTTCGGCTTGAACAGGCCGGTTCCGGCGATCACCAATCCGAGTCCGACGTAGAGAAGTGATGCACTCGGAATCGCGAGTATGAAGTGCCCCGCAGCGATGATCACTCCACCGATCACGAGCGCACGACGGGTTCCGAGGAATCGGTCCGCCATGAACCCTCCAACAATCTGTACGCCGTACGCCAGCCCAGTGTACGTGCCGTAAAGACTCGCGGCATGCGAATCAGACCAATGCAATTCGTTGACGAGATAGAGGACCAGGAGCGCGCGCATTCCATAGTACGAGAATCGCTCCCACATCTCGACGCCGAACAGCAGCCCGAGGCCGCGCGGATGACCGAAAAAAGTCTGAGTATCACTCACGATGAGGTCAGTCAAAGGAAATTCGGTAACCGGCTTTTCGAACAGTCAGCAAGTGCCGAGGGTTCGACGCGTCCACTTCCAGCTTTCGCCGCAGCTCGCCGAGATGTGTGTCGACCGTTCGGCTGACAACGTCGGGGCCATATCCGCATACCTGCCGCAAGAGTTCGTGTCGCGACACGATGTTTCCATTTCGGCGCAGCAACGCCATGAGCAGGTCAAACTCGCGCGGACGGAGTGAGACGGGCTGGCCAGAGCGGTTCACGATTCTTACGAGCGGCAAGACTTCGATGTCGCCGAACACGTATCGCTCGCGCTGGCCCTGTGACGACTCCGCCTTCCCGCTTCTGCGCAGAAGCGCTCCCACTCGGCCGATGAGTTCGAGCAGACCGAAAGGTTTCGTCACGTAGTCGTCCGCGCCCGACCGAAAACCCCGCACCTTGTCCGCTTCCTCACCGCGCGCCGTGAGTATCAGCACGGGAATATCGTTCCCTTCCGCACGAAGCGACTCGAGGACCCGATATCCGTCGACCTCTGGCAGCATCAGATCGAGTATCACGAGGTCGGCCGCCCACTCCTTTGCACGCTTGAGGCCCTCGCGACCGTCGAGCGCGACCGACACCTCGTAGCCCTCTACCTCGAGATTCTCGGCGAGGCCGCGAGCAAGATCGGCGTTGTCCTCAACGACGAGAATTCGTGCCATTGCTCTCAGGATCGGAAGAAGCCGCGAGCGGCAGTTCGAGAGTGAACTCCGCACCTCTGGATGCAGCTGACGACGATGCCCATACCCGCCCACCGCTTCGGGCGACGAGATCTCGCACCACGGACAGCCCGATTCCGCTGCCGGATTCACCCGAAGCGAGACCGGAACTTCCGCGCACGAAAGGCTGCCAAATCGTATGTGATTCCGCAGGAGATACTCCGGCACCCTCATCGCGTATCATCAGTCGCGCGTGCGAATTCGATCGCACGAGCTCAACTTGAACCGTTTGCCCGCGAGGTCCATATCGCACGGCATTGTCGAGAAGATTGAGCAATATTTGCCGAAACGCGGACCGATCGATCGACACGATCAGGCCGTCCTCCAGATCATCTCGCAGCGCGTTGCTCGCGGCCTCTGCGATCGGTGTGAAACTCTCGAGGATCTCCGCCACTTCGCTCGCCAACTCCATCCGCTCCGGCGCCGAGACGTTCGTCACGCGTTCGGTCCGCGCGAAGTGCAACGCGTTCTCGACGAGCCGCATCAAGCGCCGTGCCTCCCGCACGATGACCTCTGCCGCTGCCTGCCGCTGCGATTCTGTGCGCGTCCGCTTCAGCGTAAGCGTTTCACCAAACAAGAGAATCTGCGCGAGCGGTGTTCGAAGTTCGTGCGAGACACTCGTTACGAATTCCGCGCGAACGCGCGCCGTCCGGTGCTCTTCCCGCAAGCGCCACGCGCCGACAGCCACCAGCCCCGCCGTCAGCGCGAGAATAGATAGCCAGAGCGGAACGCGCGATGTCGGTACGCTCAGCAACTGTAGCTGCGACGATGCCTCTGGACGAACGGCGAGTTCGAGCATGAAACCGCCGTGCATGGGACTCAAACTCAGCGTGTCGCGCGCGACCGCGGTGGCGTCGTTGAAATTCGAGTCAGTGCGGAAGATCCGGCGGCCCGAGCGGTCACGCACGGTCAGCACAAACAGCGACTCCGACGCAGCGGACGCGCCGCGAGTTCCCGGCACAAGCGTCTTGTCGTGCATAATCGACGGAAACATGCTGGCCGCATATTGCTCCTGCGTAGTGACGAATCCGTACGCCGCGATCAGTTTCGCGGCGGAATCACGGACGGCGACATACGCAAAGAGTTCGTTTTGCGGCGCTTCTGAGGCGACGACGACATTCAGCCGCTTGCCCGGATTCTCGCGCTCTCCTCGCGCGATGGCGTTTCGCACTCTCTTAGAAAATCGGAGATTCTCGTCGGTGGCGCCGAGCGGCGTTCCGTCAGGCGCGACCATGGACGTCACACTATCCGCGTAGGAGACCCGAAAGTAGGCCAGCGGCGGAATCTGTGCGTAACAGTTGCAGCGGCGAAGATCGTCGGCTCGATTGACCAGCCATTGCGCCGGTGGAATCGATTCTCGGGTTGCCGGTTTTTCTCCGAGGCTTTGAAAAAAGATCAGCAGGACTTCGGCGTAGCCTCCCTCTGCGTAGCGCGAGACGCTCCAGACCGCGAACGAGGCGAACTCGTGAACCGCTAGCGCTGAAGTTGCACGCTGCGAGCGGGCCGAGCGATAGGCTTCGAATCCCAGCGCACCAGCGGACAGCAACACAAGGCACAAAGAGAGACCCAGCAGCGGCAGCCCCATCGAGCTCAGGATTCCGTTTCGCCGCGCCATGTGTCCGTTAGCATCCTTTATGCCACGCGTGCAGCGGTGAGGGAGTGAGCGCTACCTTGCGCTTCAAACGATCTCGCGGCAGCGCGTTCGGCAAGCCCGGTCAGGCGAGATTTACGAGACGCTCGGATCGAAATCGCTCCGCTCGCCGGCGGCTGTAGCCAAAGTAGACTACAAATCCCACGACAAGCCAGATCACGAGGCGGATCCACGTTGGTGCTGGAAGACTCGCCATCTGAGCCAGGCAAATGAGAGCGCCTAGAATGGGCACCAAGGGAACCGCGGGCGCTCTGAACGGACGCGGTAAGTCAGGGGCGCTTCGGCGAAGCATCACTAACCCGATGCAAACAAGGACAAACGCGAGCAGCGTTCCCATGCTCACGAGTTGTCCGAGTTTATCGATGCCGGTCAGGCCAGCAACGATCGCGACAATCGTGCCGGTGAACACTGTGCTCAAATGCGGAGTTCGAAAGCGCGGGTGCACTCGGCCGAAAACTTCCGGGAGCAGCCCATCGCGTGACATCGACATGAATATTCTGGTCTGACCAAGGAGAGTTACCACCATCGTGCTGAAAAGGCCGAACAGCGCGCTCACCTTGATCACGGGGCTGAGCCACGTGAGTCCGGTTGCGTCGATTCCGACAGCAAGCGGATCGGGGACATTGAGTTTGTCGTAGTGCACGATTCCGGTGAGCACAATCGCCACACCCACGTAGATCACCGTGCAAATAGCGAGCGAGCCGAGAATGCCGATCGGCATGTCGCGCTGAGGGTTCTTCGCCTCCTGCGCTGCGGTCGATACGGCATCGAATCCTACATAAGCAAAGAACATCACTCCAGCGCCACGAAACACGCCCGACCATCCGAAATGTCCGAACGCTCCGGTGTTGGGAGGAATAAACGGGGTGAGATTGGCTCGCTTGATGTATGCTGCACCGGCAATGACGAAGACGACAAGAACGACTGACTTGATCAGGACCAACACCGTGTTCGTATCTGCCGACTGCTTGATCCCGATCACGAGCAGACACACCACGACGAAGACGATCGCCGCGGCAGGAAGATTGAATGCACCAGCAACGATCTCCCCGGCAGCGCCGGTGACCATCGTGCCGGGCGGCGCAGTGAGAGCGAGCGGCATGTGGATACCAAACTGCCCCAGCAGGCTGACGAAGTACCCGCTCCAGCCGACAGCAACTGTGGCTGTGGCCAGGGCATACTCGAGGATCAGGTCCCAGCCGATGATCCACGCGAATAGCTCGCCAACGGTGGCATAGGCATACGTGTACGCGCTGCCGGCGATCGGCACCATCGCCGCGAATTCCGCGTAGCAGAGCCCGGCGAACGCACAGCCAATAGCCGAGATGATCATCGAAAGCACGAGTGCCGGACCGGCATTCTGAGACGCTGCAGTGCCAGTCAAGACAAAAATGCCGGTTCCGATGATCGAGCCGATCCCCAGCGTGGTGAGATTCAGCGGACCGAGTGAGCGCCGAAGTGGATTGGAATCCGATTCGGCGGCCAGCTTCGAAAGATCTTTCTTCGTGAATAAATTCATTTCTCTCGAGTGGGCGTGTCGATCCGTTCGCGAGCCGCAGAACAGAACCACGGGTCGGTGACACGCGATGCGTGTTGTCCGAAGCCGATGTGCTTGAAGTATGCGACCCCGTTGGAGTGTCGAACGTCAGAGTCGTGTCAAAGCAGCACATTTCGCAGCTGCTGAAGCGCGTTGGCCGGAATCACATTGCAACGAGGCGTTCTCAGGTGCCCGCACCCTTGCCTGTCGCGCGCCTGGTGTCGTCACGGAGAACCATATATTCGCGGAATGCACATCAGTCCGATCACAGCGTCAGAGACCGGTCAGAACTCTGGTAGGCTCATCTGTCGTCGCCTAACTTTTGATCGGAACCGAGCCGTTTCCCCTCCCACAACCGCGTGACGAGTTGCCGAGCTTCCCGAACGCATTCGTTCGTCACTGCGCCGCCCGATCGCGACGATTGGCGCTGCCGACGCTCGGCATCACCTGCGGACTCGTACTTCTGCTATCGAGCGAGGCCCCGATGGGTCCCAATGTCGGCCTCACTTTTTGCTTCCCGATCGTCGGGCCGATACAACGTTTCGACCCCGATCTATCCTCATTCGACGTCGCTACCGCTAGAGCGCATGAGGATGAACACGCTGCGCAGTGCAAACGCGACGGCTTCATTTGGAATTCAATTCGCAGATTGTCGACCCGGCAACGTATCCAGACGGAAGCGGAGGCCTACTGTGCGGAGGTCCGTGCCTGGCCAACGACAGGGCATTTGCCGCGCCTCGAGTACGCGCGCGTTCGCGACGAACTGCGGGAAGCACCTTGGTTCCGCAGGCATTCGACTGCAGAACTCGATAGCGCGCTCACCCGCTCTTGCGGCGAACTAGCGTCCTTGGATCGCCAGAGGGACAGGCCCCCGCGGCCGTAATGAGCCTTCAGTCCGGACCGGCAACCCGCACGAACGTATACGCGAGCCGGTCGCAGCAGCCCTCGGCAAGCATCAACTCGCCTTCTATCGAGAACGTGAGCGCGAGCGTATCGCTCACGTCTTCGAGGCCCGGCGTCAGCACAACAGTTCCGGCGCGCAGCGAATCTGTTTTGCTCGCGGTGATCGTCCACCGCCCGCGCGTGGGAGCGGTCACCCCGGCGCGGTACAGATCGGTGGAACCGTCCGCGTGAAAAACAACGCGATTCGGCACCGAAAGGGTACTGGGCGAGTGGCACATATACGCGATGCCGCCGCAGCCCTGCGTGAGGTTCCAGGTGCCTACCACCGACGCGGCTACCCCGGTCGGCGAGGGACCCGCGATCGGCGTGCTCTTGCCACAGCCGATCGCACTCAACACGAGCGCCAGAGATAAGATTCGCATGATACAGTTAATACGGAGAGATACCCCGAACGTTCCACAGTTCTGGACCGTTACATTCGCAGACCCCGATCCTACCGGAGTACGAAAAGCCAACATGCGCATCGCTTCTGCCGCAGTCGTTGCAGCCACCCTCTTGCTTGCATATTCAGCGTCCGCTCAGCAGCCCACCGGCGGTGGGCGCGGCGGCGGCCGCGGAACGCCAATCGCCGCCGGTGAAACCTGCCCGAGCGGCTCGACGGAAATTCGCCCGCGCAGCTGCCGTCCGCCCGACAGCCCCGCGCCGAGCATCGTCGACTATCGCCCACACTCGACGCTGATCACGCCCGCGCACCTCGTGCCGCGCGCGAAGTATCCGGCGATCGATTTTCACGGCCATCCCGCGGGCCTCATGGGTACCGCACAGGGCCTCGAGACGCTCGCCGCGGATCTCGACAGCCTCAACGTCCGCATGATGATCTCCGCCGACAATCTCTCGGGCGATCGGCTCAAGAGCACCATCGCGGCGATTCGCGCTTCTGACAAAATGAAAGACCGGGCGCGCGTGCTCGCCGGAATCGACTTTCGCAATGTGGGTCCGGGCTGGGCGGAGAAGGCCGTCGCTCAGCTCGATGCCGATGTCGCAGCTGGCGCGGTAGGTGTCGGTGAAATTTCCAAGAGCTTCGGCCTCACCATCAAGAAGGCAGACGGCTCGCGCTTGCACATCGACGATCCCGAACTCGATCCGATCTGGAACGAGTGCGCGAAACTCGGTCTCCCGGTTTTCATTCACACGGCCGACCCGCAGGAGTTCTTCCAGCCAATTGATCTGACGAACGAGCGCTGGCTGGAACTTTCCCTTTTCGCAGATCGCCGCTATCCGAAAGACCAGTTCCCCGCGTTCGAAACGCTGATGACCGAGCGCGACAATCTTTTCAGGAAACACAAGAACGTGAAGTTCGTCGCCGCACATTTGGGGTGGCAGGCGAACGACCTCGGCCGCCTCGGAAAGATGTTCGATGAAATGCCGAACGTGTACAGCGAAGTGGGCGCGGTGCTCTACGATATTGGCCGCCAGCCACACGGCGCACACGATTTCTTCGTGAAGTATCAGGACCGAATTCTGTTCGGCAAAGACTCGTTCCAGCCGGAAGAGTATCCGTACTACTGGCGCGTGTTCGAGACGCACGATGAGTATTTTGACTACTATCGTCCCTATCACGCGTTCTGGAAGCTGTACGGCATCGATCTTCCGGATGCCGTGCTGAAGAAAGTGTATTTTCAGAATGCGCTGAACATCACGAAGGGATTGCCGCAAACCGGATGGCCGAAGTAGCGGGGTTCTTTGACACTGAGGTGTTCCATGGACACGCGACGCCGCGCGATGCCTGCTTTCGCGGGAATTTTGGCGGTTGCCTTGAACACCGCTTGCCCTCTCGGTCCGACAGCATCGGATTCCCCCGGGAACGACACGGATCCGAACGCGTACAGCGGAACCTGGATCGGCGGACAATCCGCGGGCGGGACGGCAAGCGGTCCGCTCAAATTTACGATCACGGGCGGCACGATCAGTGGAACGCTGGGTCCGATGTCGGGTTCAGTCGGAACGTTCTCAGGCACCGTTTCTGGATCGGGAAGTATTTCCGCCACGATCGCGGCGGGCACAAATCCGCCCGGCTGCGCGGTGACATTCACGGGAACAACCAGTGCCTCGCAGAGCGGAGGATCGCCTAGCGCGACAGCAACCGGGACATACGTTCTGATTCCAAGCCCCACCTGCCTGACGGCAAGCGGCTCGTGGACAGCCGCCAAACCATGAGGTCCCAGATGACTCGACAGCTTCGCACAATTGCGACCGCGCTCAGCGGTCTCGCTCTCGCCGCGCCACTCCTGCTCGCTCAACAGAGCGAGGCGCCCGTCGCCTCCAAGAGCGGAATGGTCATCTCGACCTCCGCTCCTGCATCGGACGCGGGCGCATCGATTCTCAAGAAGGGCGGCAACGCCGTCGACGCCGCGGTCGCGACCGCGTTCGCCCTCGCGGTCACGCATCCGAGCGCAGGCAACATCGGCGGCGGCGGATTCATGGTGTATCGCCCAGCAACGGGCTCGCCAATCACCATCGACTATCGTGAGCGCGCTCCGCTGGAGTCCACGCCGCGCATGTATCTCGATTCGACCGGCAACATCGCGCGTCAAATGACTGCGACCGGCTATCTCGCGCCGGGAGTTCCCGGCACGGTGCGCGGCATCGCGCTCGCGCACAAGAAATACGGCAAGCTCGCGTGGAAGACGGACATGATGCCGGCGGTGCTGCTCGCGGAGAAAGGATTTCCGCTTTCGGATGGGCTCGCGCGCTCGCTGAATCGTGAAGTTGCCGGCTCGATGGCCAAGTATCCGGCGTCCGTCGCTGCGTATGGCAAACCGGGCGGCGGCGACTGGAAGGGCGGCGATACGATCGTGCTTCGCGACCTCGGCAAGACGCTGCGCGCGATTGCCGAGCATGGCCCGGACGCGTTTTACACGGGATGGATTGCGGACAGCATCGCCGCGACGATGCAGCAGCATGGCGGACTTATTTCGCACCGCGATCTCGATTCGTATCGCGCTATCGTGCGCGCGCCGGTGAAGGGCCAGTACCACGGCTTCGAACTGATCGGTATGCCCCCGCCAACCAGCGGCGGCGTGACGATGATCGAGATGCTGAACATTCTCGAGAACTTCGATCTCCCGAAACTCGGCGCGCTCTCTGCGTCGGCGGTGCACTATGAGATCGAGGCGATGCGCCGCGGGTATCTCGATCGCGCCCGGTATCTCGGCGATCCGGATTTCGTGAACATGCCGCTCGAAAAATTGATGTCGAAGAGCTACGCGAAAACGCTCGCTGCGTCGATCGACCCGAACAAGGCGTCGAAGAGCGCGGATCTCGGGAAGGATCTCATGGGCGTCATCGCGACGATGGAGCACGACGAGACGACGCAGTTCTCGATCGTCGACAAATTCGGCAACGCCGTTTCGAATACATTCACGCTGGAGGGCGGATTCGGCTCGCACGTGGTGGTGGGCGGCGCCGGCTTCATTCTCAACAACGAGATGGGTGATTTCAACAAGAATCCCGGCGTGACGACCGACCGTGGCGATATCGGCACCGCGGCAAATCTGATCGCACCAGGCAAGCGCATGCTCAGTTCGATGAGCCCCACGATCATCACGAAGGATGGCAAGCTGTTCATGGTCACCGGCTCACCCGGCGGCCGCACGATTATCAACACGGTCATGGAGATCGTGCTCAACGGCGTCGACTTCAACATGGATGCTCGCAAGGCTGTCGATACACCTCGCTTTCATCATCAGTGGATGCCGGACGACGTCACGTTCGAGAAGAGCTCGCTGCCGGATTCAACCGTCGCGAAGCTTACGGCGATGGGCCACACCGTGAAGTTCGGAAATGTGCAGGGCGATGGGCACACAATAATCATGAAGAACGGTGTGGCGTTTGGGGCGAACGACAAGAGGAGCAGTGATTCGAAGGCTTCGACGCCGTAACGACTCGAGGCTAGAGGCAACTACAACTAAAGGCTTCAGTCGCCGGGAATCAGGAACTCGAGGCGTCAACGAACTACTCGGGGACCGGTCGTGGCGGGGAATATGGATGGGGGCGCGGTGGTTTGGTGATGCTTTCTTTGTCAGTCTTGCTACGTTCTGGGATTACGTATGCAAGACTACAGAGAGCTTTCAGTTTGGAGAAAGGCGCACGCGCTTGCGCTGAATATTCATCGACTGTCGGAGGCGATTCCCCGCCGGGGCAACGCGGGGCTCATTGATCAAATCCGGCGCTCGGCTCTCTCGATTCCTTCGAATCTCGCTGAGGGGTGCGGCCGCGCGAGCAGGAAGGATTTCGCGAAATTTATTCAAATTGCGATTGGCTCTGCCTCGGAGCTCGAATATCAGCTGCACTTTGCCGCCGATAGCGCGCACATTTCGCGGAGTGATTTCGATTCCCGCCGCGCCGATGTTGTAGAGATTCGCCGAATGCTCTTCGGGCTGCTAAAACACGTGCGCGCGACTGAAGTCGCCACGACAACTAAAGGCGTCAGTCGCCCAGGAATCAGTTAACGAGGCCTCAACTAACTGCATAGGGACCGTTCGTGGTAGCGACACTCTTTGAGAAGGAATCGAACGGTCCCGTCGCCGTGCCCGACGCCTGGCAGACTGATTCCTGGTGACTGAAGCCTTTAGTTCAGTAGCTCACCGCCCAGCACTCGAAGCTCTCAGCTAGGAGTTGCAAGCTACTGCACTAAAGGCGTCAGTCGCCCAGAACGTCAGTTAGCGAGGCGTCAACCAACTACTCGGGGACCGTTCTCGTGGGATCGACGCTTTCTTTAGCAGAACTCGACCGGTCCCGTCGCCTTGCTCCGACGCCTCATCAACTGACCCCCGGCGCCTGAAGCCTTTAGTTCATCAAAGCTCACAGCTCATAGCTAGAGCAGTTTCTCCCAATATCCGACGTCGATCCATGTGTCGAATTTGATACCGGTCTGCTTGAAGTGGGCAACTTTCTCGAATCCGAATTTCTCGTGCAACGCGATGCTCGAATCGTTCGGGAGCGCGATCCCGCCGATGGCTGTGCGCATGCCGAGCGATTTCAGCTCATCGAGTAGCCGCGAGTACAGCATCGAACCCACTCCGCGGCCGTCCTCACCGGGCGCGAGATACACGGTCACCTCGGTAGAAAACCGATATCCGCGCCGCGCTTTCCATTTCGTCGCGTAGGCGTAACCGATCACCACGCCATCGCGCTCGGCGACCAACCACGGCATCGACTCGCCCAGCGTCGCCTCGATGCGCCGCGCCATTTCCGACGCGGGCAGCGTGTCTTCGTCGAACGTCACGATCGTGTTCGTGACATAATGATTGTAGATCGCGACGATCTCCGCGGAATCGCGAACGCCAGCCGGCCGAACCAAGACATCGACGTTCACCGCTCGACACACTCCAGGTTCATCGCTCTTATTTTGTGTCTTTGTCCTTGTCGCCGCGATCGAGCATTCCGCCGCGCCCAACCATCTGCGCCGCGAGCACCGTCTGAATCACCTGCACCATGTTGTTGGTCGTCGTCTCCGGCGCGTTCGAATCGCCGCCGGAAATCGTCACCATCTTCGCCTGCGCGAGCGCGTTGGCGATCGCAGGGCCTAGCTCCGGCAGCATCTCGATCTGGCGATAACGGAAATATGCCTCGCCGCCCGCTTGAATCGCAGCATTGACCTTCTGTATGCTCTCGGCCGTCGCGTCGGCAACCCTGCGAATCTTGATCGCCTCCGCGTCCGCCGCAGCCTCGGCTTCGAGACGAACCTTCGCCGCATCGGCTTTCGCCTGCGCAATTTGCGTGGCGTCGAGTTCCGCTGTGCGCTGCAAGCCGGACGCTTCCTGCCGCTTGGCCTCAGCCTGCGCGACGAGGGCGGCGTTCCCTGCCTTCGTCTGTTCCAGTTCACGCGTCTTGTCCGAGATCGCGCGCTCGGCGTCGAGCTGCGCTTCCTTCGCGCGCCGCGCCTGCATGGCCGAAACGATATCCGCGTTCGCCTGAGCTTCTGCGGCCGACTGACGGCGCCGCGCGTCGGCGACTTCCGACTGCACCACTTTGATGTTCAGCGAGTTGAAAATCAGGCCGAGGTCGGTGAGTTCGTGTGAGCACGCCTTGCGAATGATCACCGAGAGCGGATCATCCTCATCCTCTTCAGCCATACCCGCCTCGTGCGTGCGCACGGCGGTCGGTGCCGCCTGCTGCACCATCGGCATGTTGTCCTGCCCGGGCAACAGCGCGCGCAGTGCGGACGGCGTGGCCTTGGCCGAGAAGAGCTGATCGTGCGTGAGCAGATTGATCGCGCGGCGGCCGGAGCTCGAGAGCAAGTCGGTGAGCGTGCTCATTTGGTCGCCGTCGGGCTTCGCAAAGAAGCGGTTGGCCGCGGTGCGAATCAGCACGTCGGAATCGCCAACGGAAACGATGGCGCTCGCGAGCACGCGAACCTTGATCGGCCGCGGTGTGCCGTGCTCGTCGATGTCGGCGGTTTGATCGGTGATGTCGAGGTCGACGTTGATGACCTTGCTGGAGATCGTCGTGCCAGTGGTGAGCAGCGGAATCTCCTTTGATTTTCCGGGCCCGCGGTAAATCAGCGTGCCGCCCGAGAGCCAGCTCACGAGCCGGATTTCGCCGGCTTCCACATTGCGCAAGAATTTCGCGACGATCACGGGCACGAGCACGAGCGCGCCGAGCACAACGGCGACGACGATTGCGGTTCCTGAAATAGCGGGGTTCATGAAGCGGTTCCTGCCGGTGAAAGAGTTCCGCTCGCCTATCGAAGCGAGACGGTACAGCGATTGCGTTCTGCATCGACGGCTTCGATGCGAAGCCGCGATCCAGCGACGACCTTGGAGCGAAGTTCCTTGTCCACGTTCTGCAGTGTTCCAAGCAACTGCACGAGTCGGCCGTCGACTTCGACTGCAATGAGCCCCTGTCCGTGCGCGTCGAACGCGGTAACTGCGGTGGCGTCGCTCATTATCGTGCTTTCGAGCGTCAGCGCTGGTGTCGACTCGAATCGAAAGGCGAGATTCCAGATCGGAGTGACGAGCGCGCGCTCAAACACGATGCCGAGCGCCAGTGCGCTGCCGAAGAGAATTATTCCTTCGCCGAGAAATGGACGCAGCAACAGTCCGCTGGCGCCGAACCCGACGCACACACTGAATAGCAGCCGCGGCGACATCAGTTCGAGCAGGACATTGCCGCCACCGCTCTTGGCGGAGGAGACTCGCATTCCGTGTCCGGCATGCCCGGCGTGCCCGGCCTGGCCGGCCTGGCCCGCGTGGCCGGCGTGACCGGCATGACCGGCATGACCGGCGTGACCGTGGCCACCGCCACGGCTCTTATTAAAACCGCCGAACGCCATCGCGAGCATGCCAACGACGCCGACCGCCAAAGTGACTATGTAGAGATCCATCTTCCCTTCATTTTGCACCGCGGGACTCGCCGTGGCGAGTCCCGCGACACAATTGCGCTATGGAACCACGTTCGCCGCCGAAATCGGCGGCAATCCCCTGGCCTGCAACACCTTGTTGATTTTCGGCAGTTCGATCTGGATCCAGCGATCAAAGTCCTTCGACACGTTCCCCATCTCGCGCCCGATCGTGCTCGTGCGCTGCTCCTGCATCTCCGACGGACGCCCGTCGTAGCTCACGACGCTGCCATACAACTCGGCCAGGTTCTCTCTCAGGCGCTCTTCGCCCGTGATCATGCCGCCTTCTTTCGTGGCCACGATCTTCTTGCGCATGGTGTCGACTTGCGACGAACCCTTCTCGAGCATCGCCAGCAAACTGTCGCGCGCGGCCAGCCCGCTCTCCCGCTCACCCAGCGATCCACGCATGTCGTTCATGTGATCCACGACCGTCGTCATCTGGTTCATCAGGTCATACAGAGTCATCGAGAGGTTGAACTGCGCCTTGCGATCCTGTGCGGTGTGCGAAACACGCGCGTCGCCCACCACTCGCAGCGTCGACGAATACACGGAATCACCCTCGGTAAGCTTCACGGTGTAACGGCCGGGGAGAAAGCGCGGTCCGACCGCAAACGCCGCCGTTGCCGCGGGCGGAATCCGAGGCGGCGGCATACGCATCGACCACGCCGTCCGGCTCACACCGCGGCGTTTTCCCGTCGGCAGCGATTGCACGAGCTTTCCGGCGGAATCGAATACCTGCAGCTTCATGTCGCCAAAAATGTGCCGCTTCTGCAGATAGTAGGAGATGACCGCGTCGCCCGGCGGATTCGCGCCGACAAACTCGGCATCGCCGTTTGCCCAGCCGCCGCCAGTCGAAAGCAGCTGCACCACCGGCTTCGTCTGCACGAACGCTCCGCCGTGCGCGAGCGTGGCCGGCACAAGTTTCCGCAGCGGAGTGAGGTCGTCCACGATCCATATTCCGCGGCCGTGCGTTGCGATGACCAGATCGTCTTCGCGCGGATGAATGGCGAGGTCACGCACCGCCACCGCGGGCATATTGCCGCCCTTGTAGCGCGACCAGTGTTTGCCGCCGTCCGCTGAAATCCAAAGTCCGAACTCGGTGCCGAGGAACAGCAGATCAGGGTTCACCAGATCTTCCTTGATCACGTGCGCATAGCCGCGCACGGGCGAATCCGCGGACACCAGCGCCGTCCACGTCTTGCCGAAATCGATGGACTTGTACGCGTATGGCTTCATGTCGCCGAACGTGTGCAGGTCGAACGTTGCGTAAATTGTGCCGGTCGCGAAATGTCCCGGCTCGACCGTGGAAACCCACGCGTTCTTCGGCAGTCCGCCGATGTTGCCGACGACGTTCGTCCAGCTCTTTCCGCCGTCGCGCGTGACCTGAAGATTTCCGTCGTCGGTGCCGGCCCACACGACCATCGAATCCTTTGGCGACTCGCCAATCGCGTAGATCGTCGTGTACATCTCGGCGCTGGAATTATCGACCGTTACGCCACCGGACTGCTCCTGTTTCTGCTTCTCGGGATCGTTTGTCGTGAGGTCCGGCGAGATGCGATCCCACGTCTGGCCATGATTGCGCGAGCGGAAGAGATACTGGGAGCCGATGTAGAGCGTGCCGCTGCGCGAGGGGCTCAGGTGGATCGGTGCGTTCCAATTGAAGCGCAGCTTCCCTTCGTTGTAGCCTGGGAGCGGCTTGATGTCACGCGTCTCATGCGTCTTGCGGTTCACACGGCCGATGTAGCCGCCCTGCGCTTCTGCGTAAATGAACGTGTTGTCCGCAGGGTCGGCGAACATCCAGAAACCGTCGCCGCCGTACATGTTCTCCCACTGTGATTTCGCGATGCCGCCCGGGAACTGCGACTCGCCAACCCACGAGCTGTTGTCCTGCAGACCGCCGTACACCTTGTAGGGCTTGTCCATGTCCACGCTCACGTGGTAAAACTGCGAAATCGGAAGCGATTCCGACTTCCACACTTTGTCGCCGCCGTCGTACGAGAACCAGAGTCCGCCGTCGTCCGCCATGATCAGATGATCGGTGTTCAGCGGATCGACCCACACATCGTGGAAATCGCCGTGCGCCGCTCCCGCGATGCCGTTGAACGTCGCACCGCCGTCGGTGCTCATGATGAGCGGACCATCGGGCTTGAATACGCGATTTTCGTTCTTGGGATCGACAATCAGGTTCGCGAAGTAGAACGGACGCCAGAGCATGTTCTGAGATCTGTCGCGCAGTTCCCACGTCCTGCCGCCGTCGTCCGAGCGATACAGTCCGTTCAGCGGCGGCACTGCTTCGATGAACGCGTACACGACATCCGGCTTCGACGGCGCGAGCGTCACAGCCACGCGTCCCCACGGTTTCGGCGGGAGACCCTTCGCGCTTTGCGCGTCGAGCGAACTCCACGTCGTGCCGCCGTCCGTGCTCTTGAACATTCCGCTCGCGCTCGGCGCATCGGGGCCGTCGCCGCCTGAGCGGAACGTCCAGCCCTTGCGGCGGAAATCCCACATTCCCGCGTACAGTGTTTTCGGATTCGACGGGTCCATCGTCAGGAGCGAGCATCCCGTGGACGCGTTCGCGCCCGCAAGAATTTTCGTCCATGCCTTTCCGCCATCAGTCGTGCGATACACGCCGCGATCGTCGCTGTCGCTGAACAGTTTTCCGGGGACGCACGCGAACACGGTGCTGCTGTTCGTCGGATCCACAAAAATCTTGACGATGCGCTCGGAATTCTTCAGCCCCATGTTCGTCCATGTTTCGCCGCCATCCGTCGACTTATAAATGCCGTCGCCGAGCGAGACGCTGTTGCGCATCCAGCTCTCACCCGTGCCCACCCAGATGGTCTTCGGGTCTTTCGGATCGATCGTCACGGCGCCAATGGACTGCACATCCTGTTTGTCGAACACCGGCGTGAACGTCGTGCCGCCGTTGAGCGACTTCCACACGCCGCCGCTCGCCGCGCCGACGTACAGCGTCAGCCGATCGCCTTCGTGCACCGCGGCAAGAGCGGCTACGCGGCCGCTCATCACGGCTGAGCCGATGTTTCGCGCGCCGAGTCCCGAGGTGGTGGACGAATCGACGAGGCCCGCAAGCGCGGCGAGCGGGCGGAGTGCGGAGTTGAGCTGCGCCGGCGCGGCCAGCGAAGCGGGGCTTGGAAGGCTCAGCGGCTTGGGCTGCGCCGCGGCGTCGGACGAGAACACGATCTTCTCACCCGCGACCGGTTTCGCAAAGCGGCGATCGTTGAAGTCCAGGTTGAGCGTGATGCGATCCCACGAATACTGCTGCTTTTCGGCGCTCGAACTTCCCTTCGCGCCGACGCCGAACGAGAACGGAAAGAGTACGCCCTGCACGTCTTTGTAATCGCCGAGCTCCACTTCGAAATCGCGGTCGGCACCGCGCACCGTGCGCTTCACCTCGTACTTGATGGGCACGCACGACTCGGCGTCGAGATAGTAGGTGCGCACATCGCCGTTGCTCGCGAGCGTCGCCTTGAGCTTGTAGACGTCGGTGCCTTCGATCTGATCCATTCCGATCAGTTCGACCTTGATACCGCGCTCTTTGTAATTGAAAAGCGGGTCGTCGAACTCAGCGTCTTCGACGATTCCTTTGGTCTCGTCTTCGTTGAGCGTCTCGGTGTCTTTCTTGCCGCCAAACGGCTCGTACTTCCAGCCGCCTTTTCCGTCGAACGCGGTGATGCCGGTCATGCCGCCGAACGTGAATTCCTCGCGCACCTTGTTCGGGCGGCGATTCTCATTCGTGACGACGGCTTCGAAACCCCCGCCGCCGTACAGCTTGCCGGTCTTGCGGACGGATTGAATCGCCCGCAGCCGATCTAATCCGCCGATCCTCTGCGCGTAGCGCGCGATGATTTCATCGGCGGTCGGAAGGCCCTGCGCAACAGCGCGCGAGGAAGCCGCTAGAAAAACGGCGGTAAGCAGAAGTACGGATTTGCGCATCGTGAGGGCTCGCGGTAGGCAGTGTGAGCATGAAGATGGCACCAAACTCTTCAGCACTGCAAACCGTACGAGCCCTCACTCGCGCACGTTTCAGCGGTCCTACCGGTTGCCCTGCGTCCGCCGAAGATTGAGCGTGTAAATCGTGAGCTGCGTTCCGGCAGGCATTTCCAAGTCTTCGCTGCGGCCGGATCCGGCACTCAACACGCCCGTCCCGCCCCCGACAACCGCGCCGATGCCAGCACCTTTGCCGCCGCTGATGATCGCGCCGATAATCGCACCGAGCCCCGCGCCAATTGCGCCGTTCTGCAACTGCCGATCGCCGTTGTTGCGGTTCTGCGCCTGCGCATCGCCCTCGCGATCGACCTGAATGTTTGCCCCGTTCGGCGTGGCGACCGCGAGCAACTGGCCCTCAAAATTCGCCGACCGTCCGTCACGAAGCCGAATACGGTCAAAATGGAAGGACATCTCGATTTTGCCGTCAGCCGGCGCCGCATGCACCACGGATCCATCGATCACTCCGCCGCGGAACTGCCCGGTGACGATCGTGGCGGTGATGCGCTCGCCGTCCTGCGTGGTGCGGGAACTCACGCCTCGGTCGAGGCGCGCGACCAGCTCAGTCGCCTCGGGCACGAGCATCGTCGGTCCCTCTTGGTACACGTTCCAGCGCGGCGTCTCTTCCGCACGGCGGTAGAAGCTGTGCACAACGAGACGGGTCTGGTCGTAGCCGCTCTCAAGCGTGCGCGTCACCCGCAGTCCGCCTGACACCGGCTGGAAGATCGCGGAAAAATCCGACCCGCGGTTTCCCGTAGTCGAAACGGTGAGCACGTTGTTGCGAATGTCAGCATGCGTCATGATCTGGTTGCCATTCTGACCAGTCTCAGTGCGATCCTGTCCATCCGCGTCAAACGTGGTCTGCGGTCCGTTCGAAGACGCGACGGTCACGTTGCGTCCCTGCACATCGATCGCGAGCGTCTGCGGAGACTCCAGACGGTTGACCCAGTTCTGATAGACGCGATCACGCCGGTCCGCCGGCAATGAGCGGGTCGCGCGCATGACTGCCTGCTGCGTGTTGTCGCTCTGATTGCGATCGAGCTGATACGTTCCGGAAAGACGATCTGGAGCGCGGCGCGAATTGCGATTGCCGTTGGAATTGCCGTTCCCCTGCGCGGCGGCGTTCGTCGAGAGCGCCGCCGCGAGCGCGAGTCCGCCGAGCAACGCGAGCACGTGTCCTGACTTTGTCATTCCTGCTCCTGAGTGGTGTAGGAGCAGGCTACTCATTCAGCGCGGCCGGAACCATCGCGCAATGAGTCTACGTCGAAAGAGTCAGGTACGAGACTCTTTCTAATCACGAGTTTCCGGCCAGCCGCGCATCGCTCATCGCGGCATGAGCGGCATGAGCGGCATTACCTGTTGTACTCCGAGAGCCAGTGAAATTGCTTCTCGGCGAGCTGGAAATGCCGATTCGTTCTGACCAGTTCCATAAACACGGAATCGGTTCGAATCTTGGTCCAGAAACGAATCGTGTTGCTGTCGGGCATTTCGTATCGCATGCTGAACATCCAAGTGCTGTCGAACGCGGTCGATGTTTTCCAGACCGCCACCGTGTGTTTGAGCGTATCGGCCTTGTACCGGAAATATCCGCGGCGATACCGCTGCCAAAACACCGAATCACGCGTTTCGACGCTGCCGGCCTGCTGACTGTCGAAGATCACGTTGCGCCAGCGCATCGAGTCGGCGAGAAGCGGCGGCACGTCTTTTCCGTTGAGCGAGAAACGCTGCACGTCGTAGACGCCAATGGCAAACGGCTTCGGCGCCGGGGTTTTCTTGAGCGCGGCGTAGCGCGAGGAGTTGCCCTGATACGGCAGATACAGGAAGCCCCACAGCAGGATCGCTTTGAGCCCCCATCTTGCGTACCGCTGCCACGGCGCCGCATCGAGCGGCTGCCAGAGCGCCGTGGAGGCGGCGGCCCGGTTCAACACGAACAGATTGAACAACCGCGGCGCATCGTGCAGCAGCAAATAGATGCAGCAGAAGAACAGATGCATCGAGTACAGCTTCACCGGCACGTCGTACGCGAGGTTGATCATCACGACGTTCCCGAACGCGGCCGCCGCGGCGAGAAGTCCGAGCGTGACCGTTCTCCGATTCAACAGTAACAATCCCGCCATGAACTCGGCCCACCCGCCGAACATCTCGTACGGAGTCGAATATCCGATGAAGAGCCATGAGAAGCGCATCGGCAGCAGGTCGCCCAGAGGCGTCGCGAGCTGGCTCGTCAGCGGGAATGGCATCTGCAGATCGTACACCTTCGCGAGACCGTAGCTCAGCGCCGCAGCGCAGATGTAGTATCGAACCACAGTGCGGAACCAGTAGTCGAGGCGCGGGTACGCCGTGCGCTTGAAGTCGATCGCGCTCCAGAGCACACACACCACCGCCGCGACGACTAAGTAGAGCTTGAACTCGGTCCACGCGAACGAGGTGTCGCCGCTGCCGTTTGGCAGGATGAGCTTGCTGTACGTGTGAAACAGATGCGAATTCGCGTACTCGACGGCGGCTCTGTTCATCGAGCCAAGCGGGCGCAGCACGAAGAACACGCCGGGGATTCGCCCCAGCCAATCCCACGGCGCGATCTGCAGCCCCAGGTACACGAAGAAGTATCGAAAAACGATCCGCCGCCAAAGCGGCCAGTCGCTCGCGGGAAGTCCGTCGCTGTCGGTGGTCATTGTGGTGTCACTCGATTGAGGTGATCACGCGAGCGAAAATCTGAGCGCCGATTGCGCGGCGTGAAAGCCGCACATGCCGTGCACGCCAACACCGGGCGGCGTCGAGGATGAACAGAGATACACATGCTGCAGCGGCGTCGAATACGGATCGAGCGCCGCGGAGCGCCACAGGAGCTGCGCCAAATCGGCGGCGCCGCCGGCGATGTTGCCGCCGACGAGATTGGCGTCTGCGTTCTCGAGCTGCGCTGGCGAAAGCGTGTTCCGTGCAAGCACGCAATCGCGAAATCCGGGCGCGTATCGCTCGATCTGATTTTCCATTCGCTCGGTCATGTCTTCAGTCGAGCCATTCGGAACGTGGCAGTATGCCCAGAGCGTGTGCGCGCCGCTCGGCGCGCGCGCACTGTCGAACAGCGTCGGCTGCACGAGCAAGACGTACGGCTTCACGCTCGCGTGGCCGTCGTACACATCGCGCTCCGCGCCCGCGATTTCGTCGAACGTGCTGCCGAGGTGAATCGTTCCGGCACGGCGGCATCCGCTGTCGCGCCACGGCACCGGTTCACGCAGCGCCCAGTCCATCTTGAAAACGCCGGGACCCTGACGATGGCGCGCGAGCCGCCTCGCCGCGCCGTGATTCACCGCGCGCTGTTTCGGCGAGCGCGCGGCGATCGCCTTGAACTGCCCGGGAGTGAGATCGCACAGCGTCGCGCGCGCAGTGGGCAGTTCATCTAAAGAGGTGACAGGGTGATCGGTGACGATCTCGCCGCCGAGTGAACGGAAATACGCGGCCATCGCGATTGAGAGATTTTTCGAGCCGCCTTTCGCGAGCGGCCATCCGCCGTGATGCGCCGCGATGATCAGCCCGAGCGTGTAGCCGGCGGTCGCGAGATTCTCGAGCGGCACCATGCTGTGCGCGCCAACGCCCGCGAACATCGCGCGCGCGGCCTCGCCGGAAAACTTTCCGCGCGCGAGCCCGTCGATCGACCGGATCGCGTGACGGCCGAACTGCGCCATCACCAGAGGATGCCGGAATCCGAACGGCGCCAGCAACGCCTCCATGAGCAAAGGCGCCTCGTCAACCCACGGCTGGATGAGCTTGCGGTATGCGCGAGCGTCGGACGCGTTGAACTGTTGCGCGGTTGCCTCGACGGAACGCTCGACCACGACTGCCGGCCGGTCGTCGAACGGATGTGCGAAAGGAGCGTCAGGCGTGACGAGCGTCAGGCCGTGCTCCGCGAGCGGAAGCACGCGGAGAAATGGCGACAGCGGGACGAGCGAGTGAATGGCCGCTCCGAAATCGTGCACGAATCCGGGCAGCGTGAGCTCGAGCGATTTCGTCGCGCCGCCGATCATCGAAGCGGCTTCGTACATGCGCACGGAGCGGCCGGCGCGGGCCAATGCGATCGCCGCGGCGAGCCCATTTGGCCCGGATCCGATCACAATCGCGTCGAGCGATGAATTCATTGGCATGACGTTCGCACTCCGACCACGGCGACGCAACGGAATTCAGTTGGCTCAGAGATCAAGCGTTCGGCTAGAGGCTCACGGGTAGGGCGTGTCAGCGCTCGAGTTTACAGCTTGAAGTGTTAGGGCTCAAGCGTGCGGCTTTCAGTTTCACGGCTCGAGCTTACAGTCATGAAACGAGCTTTGAACACGAGCCGTGACACTCCGGAGCTTTGAGCATGCCAGCCGAACGCTGGAACTGTGAGCCAAGTACTCCAAGTACTCCAAGTACTCCAACTACTCCAACTACTCCAACTACTCCAACTACCCGTAGTGACATCATCCGGCTTGCCCCGCAGCAGGGGCGGTGGAGCTTCATCGGTTGCGCCCACACTCAACCGAGGAACCGAACATGCGATTCTGCAAGCCGATGCTGTCTCTCACTCTCGTTTCAACTTTCGCTGCTGCGTGTGCGCCAGCTGCGCCGCCGCCGCCGGACGTCGCCGCCATCCGGAGCAGCATCGAGGCGACGAACAAGAGGTTCTCCGAGTCGATCGTGAAGGGCGATACGAGCTTCGCGGCGGGTGTCTACGCAGACGATGCCATCCTCATGAATCCCAACGAGCCGGCGTGGCGCGGGAAAGCTGCGATCGTCAAAGGCTACGCGGGGATGCTTGCTTCAGTGAAGATCTCCGCGTTCTCGGCGAAGACCGAAGACGTGATGGTCAGCGGTGATCTGGCAGTCGAGACTGGCGCCGGCGAGTGGACCTTCACACCGCCGAAGGGCAAGCCGATGACGGATAAGGTCAAGTATTTGACCGTGTGGAAGAAGCAGACCGACGGATCGTGGAAGGTCGTGCGCGATATCAACAACTCGGATCTGCCGGCCGCGAAGTAGTCGCGCAGTTCGCTCAGAGATCAAGCGTTCGGCTAGAGGCTCACGGGTAGGGAGTGTCAGCGCTCGAGTTTACAGCTTGAAGTGTTACGCTCAAGCGTGCGGCTTTCAGTTTCACGGCTCGAGCTTACAGTCATGAAAACGAGCTTTGAACACGAGCCGTGACACTCCTCAGCATTGAGCTTGCCAGCCGAACGCTGGAACTGTGAGCCAACTGCCCGACTAGCGCCGGCGAGTCGTGCGCGATATCAACGACTCGGATCTGCCGGTCGCGAAGTAGTCGCGCGCAACGCGTTCCACTCCGCAGCCAGGATCGCGTACATCGCCGAATCCTCGAAGCGTCCAAATCGAAAGTGGGCCTGGCGATGAACACCTTCGAGTCGCATGCCAAGCTTCTGCATCACTCTCGCCGACGCAGGGTTCCGGGTGAAGCATCGGCCCTGAACCCGATGCAGTTCCACGTCCGCAAATGCGTACCCGGTCACGGCGTGAGCCGCTTCGCTCGCATATCCTCGTCCCCACTTCTCACGGGCGATCCAGTATCCGATCTCGCCTCGTGAGTGCTCACGTTCGATCACAAGGCTGATGGCGCCGAGCAGTTGCTCTGGGCCCACGCGATCGCAAATCGCCAGCGTCAACCGCTCTCCTCGCTGCCAAGCGCCGGCATGCATCTCGATCCATGGCGCGGCGCCTCCCGCAGGGTACGGATGCGGAATAGCGAGCGTGGTCTCCGCAACCTCGCGCGTGCCCGCGAGTTTCTCGACACTCGGCGCGTCGTGGATTTCAAATGGGCGAAGCACGAGCCGCTCGGTCTCGATTCTTGGCAGTGCGGTCATCTTTGTTTCGCGAGCTCCGCGTAAAACGCAATCTGACGCTCGGCGACGTACGCTTTGTATCCCGCCAGCGTGAAGTCGAATCTGCTCTTCAATTTATGCCGATTCGGGGATCCTGACTCCCTTAAAAAGAAACCAGAGGCCGCATCCGATCTCGAAAACGCCGGCGGGCGCGTAAGGGGCCAGCGAAAGCACTGCCACACTCGGGTTTATGATCGTGGCAACGCTGTACGCCAGCATCAGCAGGTACGCGAAGACGCCCAACGCGCCGAACGCTCTCGGCACGTAGCGCGACTTGAACAATAGATAGGCGAACACCGTTCCGCCCAAGCCAAGGAATCCCAGGCTGATGTTGAACCCGGCACCGTGCGCGCTAATCACCACCCTCGCGAGCGCCTGCAACTGCTCCGGCGTGAATGCATGCAGGTGCTTGGCGTCGCCCAAGAAGATCAAGACGACCATGCTGCTGATCGCGAGCACGGCAAAAATCACGGACTCGGCCAGTCTCCAAAAAGCGGCAAGCAGGGCCAAGCCCCGGCCGACCGGTTTGAGCAGCACGTACAGACCGATCACGAGCGCGATGTCGCCCGCGCAGGTGATCAACTCGAACACGACGCCGGTGCGAAACAGCCGTTCACTCGCGATGATGTTGCTCGCCGTCGCCGCCACATCGCCGGAGACAATAAGCTTTCGCCAAATGAAGACGTCGAAGAAAATCGAGGTCGCCATCATCGCCAGATACAAGAGCCCGACGACCTTTGCCGCAGTGCGCTGTGACTCGGCGATCGTGCCGCTGGACCGGTAATTTTCTGCGAGATTTGACATCAGGCTGCCTCGGGTATGGCGACGATAGCGATGCCGCGCAGAGTGCGTCTGACTCGGATGCGCCACAGCCAGTAGAGCATCGTTGCGAGCACCACCAGCGGCGGAACGGCGAGCAGAGGGAAGATGCGCATCGGCGCGGGAATCACCTTCGCCTGCCCAATAAAGAACGAGAACGCGGCAATCAACAGCGCACAGCACATGCGCCACAGATGCCTCGCGAGTCGCGCCGTGCCGCGCAGGCCGCCAGCCCGCATCATCCGAACGTCGCCAACCGCCGCCAGCAGTCCGATCGAGGCGAATATGGAAAGAGGAACCGCGAACCAATGGATCTTGGCGTTCGAACTCGTGAGAACGCTGAACGCGAGCGTGAGATCGAAGAGTGCGACGGCCAGCACCACCAGCATGAGGCTGATATCCAGGCGACGCGACCATCCGGCGGGAGCGCGCACCGTGACCAGTCCGGTGATCGTCAGATAGCCGGTCAGCAGCCCGGCGGGGACATTGGACTGCGGCGCGACGCCCCACACGGCCGCCATCACCGCGCCGAGCACCGACATGACGACCATCGCGTAAACAAAGAGCATCCCGCTTTTGCGATGCAGCGTTCCGCCTTTCGCCGCGTACAGCGCGACGAACCCCAGAATGATTCCCAGCGCGCCCGCGATGATATGAATCGCCATCGTCGTGAGGTGCATGTTTATCTCGCTGCCGGAGAAACGACGCCCTTGAAAATGAACCACACGGCGACCGTCACTTCAAAAACGGCCATTGGTATCCACATGTACGCGGTGATCGGGCCGCGAACGTAGCCGACGATATCCAAAGGAATGAGCACGACCAGCAGGACCGATCCGAGCACGCCGAGCCACGCCAGGGCGATGGGAATCATCCGGCCTCGGAGGAGGAGGCAGCAGAAGATCGTGCTCCCTACCGCGAACAGTGCCGCGCCAACGCCGCCCGGCGCCTTCAGCAGAAATGTGCCGAGCGCGTTCACCGCCGTGGCGTCCGGCGGAGCCGTTCCGGTGCCCGCCGTCGCGAGCCACAGCAGACCAAGCGTCGACTTTAGGTTCGTCGCGCCGACGAGCCCCTCGCCTACACGACATGTCAGCCCAAGCAACGCGAGGTCCGCGTCCACGTCGCGCGTGAGGGCATACAGCGTCACGGCCAGCACCAGCGCCGACAGACACTCGAGGAACCCGAGCAGCACGGCGATGCGCACGTCGGTCGTGTGTTGCGCCATGCTCGCGAGCTTCGCGGCCGTCCCTGCCCCGCTCGTCGCGCGGCCGAAGACGACCATCTCGGTCACGCCTGCGGCGATGTAGAAGAGGAGTGTGAAGCCGGCGATTCGTGCGTTCGTTCTGCGAGTCATTCGTTTTGCGGTTAGAGACGCCCGTCGTCAGTTGGATCGCATCGCGAGCAACGGATCGATCCGCGCCGCGCGCCGCGCTGGAATCCAGCACGCCACGATTCCAATACCTGCCATGAGAGTTGCAACGCCGATCAGCGTGACCGGATCGTGCGGCGCGACGCCAAAGAGCAATCCTCGAATCGCGCCCGACGCGAAGTACGCGCCGCCCGTGCCGAGCACGAGTCCGAGCGCGAGCAGCACCCCGCCCTCTCGCAGAATCATCCGCTGCACCTGCCCGCGGTCGGCACCGAGACTCATGCGAATCCCGATCTCGTTGGTGCGCGAACTCACCGAGAACGCCAGCACGCCGGCAATTCCCACCGACGCGATAATCAGGGCGAGAATTCCAAACGACGAAATGAGCGCCGCGTTCAGCCGCGTTGGAGCGACTCCCTGATCCTTGATCTGCGCAACGGTCATCACCTTCTCGATCGGCGATGTCGGCGCGATGCGCTGGACGATCCGCGTCGCCGCGGCGGCCAGTCCCGGCGCACGATTGGCGCGAATCACGAGGCCGCCGCCGAACGCAAGTTCCTGCGCCCACGGCATGAACACGACCGGCTTCGACTTCGCCTCGAGACCTCCATCCTGCGTGTTGCCGACGACCCCGACGATCGTGCGCCATTCGCCGCTGAACGGGCTGAGCTTGATCAGCGCGCCCGTCCACGCGACGCGCTTTCCGATCGGCTCCTCTCCGGGGAAGAATTTGTCGACGAACGTCTGGTTGACGATCACGACTCTCGCGGCGCCCTTCTCATCGGTCTCGGCGAAGGCGCGCCCCTTGAGCAGCGGAATCCCCGATGCGCGGAAGTACGCGGGATCGGCGGTCCGCATATCAGCGCTCGGCACTACATCACCCACCGCGCGCGCCTTTCCTTCCGCGTTCACTTCGGAACGCATCATCCCGAGACTCAGCGGCATCGTAGAACCCAGCGCGACATCGCTCACGCCGGGAATTGCGCGGATCTCCCGGCGCATTTGAATGTATTTCTCCTTTCCGGCGGCGTCATTGCCGGAAAGGAGCTCCGCCGTTGTTACGACCGAGACCTGCATGGTGAGCACATCTTCCGTTTGCAGGCCGGTCGACACGCTCGAGAGCTGCAACATCGTGCGCGTGAGAAGTCCCGCGCCCGCCAGCAGCACGACGGAGACCGCGATCTGCGCGACAACCAGTCCGCGCTGGAGGCGCTGTTTTCTGATACCGCCGCTGATCCTGCGCGCACCGGCGGATATCATCGTCGCGAGCATGCCTTCCTTGGGAAGCAGCGCGACGAATGAGAGCAGCAGGGCGACGGCGAACGAGAGCGCGAGCGTGAACGCGAACACCGCGGCGTCGAGGGCGATTTCATTTGCGCGCGGCGAGTAGCGCGCCGCGAGCGAAACGAGCAACCCCATGGCGCCGAGAGCCACGACGACTCCGAATGCGGCGCCCAGGAAAGTCAGCACGAGATTCTCGACCAGCACCAGCCGCCGCAAGCGCGAAGCACTCGCGCCGAGCGCCGAGCGCACAACAAGCTCGTGTTCCCGCCGCACGCCGCGCATCATCGTGAGGTTGGCCACGTTCGCGGCCGCGATGATGAGGACGAACGCGGCGGCGCCCATCAATAGAAACAGCGTCAGGCGCGCACGATCTCCCAGCGCCTCCTTGAATGGAATGACGGCAACGCGAAAGTGCGAGTTGGGATCGTACGCGTCCTTGTATTCGCTCTGTATTCTGCTGGTGACCGCCGCAACTTCGGATTTCGCGTTTTCGATTGTCGCGCCCGGCGCGAGACGCGCGATCATCTCCGTCATCCGGTGAATGCGGTTTTCGACCATCGACGCACTCAGATGGTGCTGGCTCACAACCATGTTGAGCAGCGCGTCAACGGGCGCCGGGAACCACGGCGCGGACTGCAGCACGCCGATCACCGTCACCGACTTTCCGTCGAGCCGCACCTGTTTTCCGATAATGCTCGAATCGCCGCCAAAGCGCTTCTGCCAGTACTCGTACGCGAGGACCATCACCGGCGGAACGCCGGGCCCGTCATCGGCGGGGGTGGTCACTCTGCCGAGCACCGGCGAAAGACCCATCACCTCAAAGAAATTTCCGGTGACGAGGCCTACAGAAAGGCGGACGGCCCCCTGCTCGGTCTGGAGGGCAAAGGAAAAGGGTGAGTACTCCGCGATGCCGCCGAGCGAGGGGGCGCCGGTGCGGTAGTCGCGAACTTCGGGAACGGAGAAGTTGACGTTCGATCCTCCGGGTCCGTCGACTGAATGGCGCAGGTACACCAGCCGGTCGCCGTCGCGGTGCGGGAGCGGCTTGAGCAGCACTCCACGCACGACGCTAAAAATCGCGGTGTTCGCGCCGATCGCGAGCGCGAGCGTGATGACGACGACGATCGTGAAGGACGGGCTCCGTCGCAGCGCGCGCAGCGCGAATTTGATATCCGCGGTGACGCTCTCGATCCACGGAATGCCGCGCTGCTCCCGCACCGCTTCCGTGGCAGATGTGAGACCGCCCGCCGCGATCATCGCCTGCCGCCGCGCTTCCCCGGGATGCATGCCGCGGCGGATGTTCTCCTCGGTCTCCATATCGACGTGCGATTCCATCTCGGCGCGCGCGTCTTCCTCGGCGCCGCGGCCTGCAAACAGCCCGGCCACGCGCGCGACAAGCTCACGGAGGTATTTCATAATGTCTCCCTTCTTGGTGCGAGAAAGGCGGCAATCAAGTCAGCCGTCGCATGCCATTCCTTCGCTTCGCGGGCGAGCTGTCTGCGCCCGGCGGTGGTCAGCGTGTAGTATTTCGCGCGCCGGTTGTTCTCGGACTGGCTCCACTCGGATTTGACGAATCCCTCCTGCTCGAGCTTGAGCAGCGCGGGATAGAGCGTGCCGTAGTTCAGCGAGAGACGGTTCTTGCTCGTCTCCTCGATGCGGCGCGCGATGCCGTAGCCATGGAGGGAACCCAGTGACTGGAGGGTTCCGAGGATCATGAGGGCGAGGGTGCCCTGCTTCACATCCGACTTTTCCGCCATGTGCTCCGTCCTATGGGATACCCATATGACGGTGGGCGGAGCCAATTAGTTTCAATTGGGCTTTGGGGGGGGGTGCGTCCGCGAAAAGGCCGCTGGCGCGCGGGACGCGCCGCCGCGCCCGTAACCGACTCTACGCGAAAGCCGCCCAGGAGTTTCCCCGAGCGGCGGAGCGAACTGGCCCGGTGTGAGCGGGGCGTCCAGTGGCGCAAAGTTGACCACTCGTGCACGGCGCGTAGAATTCACCCAATGCCCGTCTGCCCCAAGTGCGAGAAGGAGAGCAACAATCTCCGCATGTGTCCCTTCTGCCATACGGAGTACTATCCGCCGCAGAGGGGCTCTCGCCAATCCGTGGCAACGCCGAGGGCGAGCGTCGCCTCGGTTCCCGCATCGGCGGGCCGGCCAAACTTCCAAAAGAAGGGGATCTCGCCGGTCACCAAGTTCGGCATGCCGGTGTTGATCGTCGGATTCGGGGTCTGGTATTTCGTCATTGCGGGCGAGCGCAGAATTCCCGTCGGCGTCGTGATTCCGAACATCGTAAACGCGCCGATGCCGCGCATGCAGGCCGAAGCCTTTCTCAAGCGGATCAACGCGACCGCAAAGAGCGAGGTGGTCGGCGACGTGCTCGTGGTGACGTTCACCGCGGCGATGTGGCCCGAGCACCGCGAAGGGCAAATTGCGCTCGCGCAGCAGTACGCGCGCGCCGACGAAATCATCGAGGGGAAGAAACGGAAGATCGATTTTCACGATCCCCTCGGCGTGCTCACCGCGAGGGCGGATCTGACCGGTGTGATGATGGTAAAGTAGCGAATAACGGTGGAGTAACGGCCGGGCTTTAGCCTGGGCGCATGACACTTCATCGAGCCCAGTTCCTGCGACTGTTCGTCTCGCTGGCGATAGGGACGAGCTTCGCGACCGATGGCTCCGCGCAGACGCAGAGTGCAGACGCCGGGTCTCAGCTGCGTGACGCGTGCACGAGCGAACGAAGTGCCGCGCTCTCGCTGACGAAAGGAGACGTCGCAACCTTTCCGTACCTGACCGATGCCAAGGTTCGCGACGTCACCGAGCTGTCGGCCGAGTCGGCGATCCGATCCAAGAGCCGTAGCGAACGCGACTCCGCCCACTGGTACCGCACCGTCCGCTGGCGGCGGCAGTGGAACCAGCGCGGCAAGCGACGGCCAGTCACGTGCATCTGCGTTGCCCAACGCCGACCTGACTGGCCAGTATGCGGATCGGTGAGTTGGCCTACCCGCCACAACATGCCTGAGGCCGGCTGAAGACTGGTATGGCGGCGTCAAACAGAAACGGAATGAGTGCGACTGGAACATCGCCTACATGGTACTCCATGCAAACGGGCAAACGGGAGGCTCCCACCTCGCCGGTTGCGCAAGTCAACCGGGCAACGTGGGACCGTACACAGGCCTCTTCCCAAAAGGCTACAAGGTTCAGGTCGCCGCGACGCCGACGAACCCCGCGGTCTTCCGCGACAAGACCGTCGCGCTGGTCTCGTCACAGAACTTCGAGACCCAGACCAAGACTTGGCGAGATGCATACGAGCGCGGGGGGCAACAGGCCGCCGCGAATACGCAGGCAATGATGGCCGACATGGCGAGAGCCTCCGGCAACCAGGCGGCCGCCTACGGCATCGGCCTGAGCCAGAGTATCGGTTCGGACATGGCGAGCGGACGGAAGTTGACGGACCCACGCCGCATCAGTGATGAGGTCGTGATCGGACTCAAGCGTTCGTTCAAGGAAGTACTGGTCGCTACGGATTTTGCCAGTGCGCTAGACCAGCACGCGCAGTTCATCGCGCTCATCGATTTTCAACAGCCAATAGGGATCGGCGTCCTCACCGACAATTCGACGATGACGGCGACGGTCTATGTGCTCGACGCCAAGCTCAACCAGATCCTCACGATCGAGCACGTGACGAAGTCGGGGACCGGATTCATGGGCTTCGACGTCATGGACGCGATCGGCGCAGGAATGACCACCACCGTTGAGGGGCTGCGCAAGGCGCTCGTCGAAAAGCTTCCGCGGGTCAACCGATAAGAAAACGGACTGACGGTGATTTGAGGTTTCGAATGACGCGACCGACTAGGCTAGAGTTTGGAGTTGGAGGCGGGGTGGGGGGGGGGGGGTGTGGCGGTTTTTGTTTTGTGGGGGGCGCGGCCCGGCACAGTCGCACCACGAAGCCGCCACCACCCCC
>JBBRBH010000029.1:0-46779 GCA_038205995.1 Gemmatimonadales bacterium | reverse complement strand
GTTCGAGTACACGTTCATCGTGCGGACGGTATTCGTCGCGCCCACGACGACGTTCCCCTGCAGGACGATCGTGCCGGCCTGCAGATCGGCGTTGTTGTCCGCGCCGTCCCACGTCGCCGTCCCTTGCACGGTGAGCGTCGGCGTGCCGCTCTGCATGACCAGGTGCGCGCTGCCACCGGTGATGGAAAAAATATTCTGCGCCGTGAAATCGAAATTGTTGAGATTGAAGGTGCCGGATACCGACACGACGCCGGTTGCTGTTGCTGCGCCGGCGAGCGTCAACGACGAGTTCACCGTGAGCGCCGGCACGGTGCCACTGAGTGTCGGCGAGCCCGTCATCACTACGGTTCCCGTGCTTCCCACAATCGGGCCCGTAGCGTTCACACCGCCGCCGTTGATCGTCAGCTGGAAGGATTGAATATCGAGCGTGCTGCCCGTGGCGACCGTCACGAATCCGATCGTGGTCGCGGCGGTCAGCTGCGGCTGGTTCGCCGGAATGACAGTCGGTATGAACACCGATTCCGTGATGGCTGGCACTCCGGCGGGAGTCCAATTCGCTACGTTCGTCCACGAGCGCGGAGTGCCGCCGTTCCCGCCGATCCACGTGCGATTCGTTCCTGCGGGCGCGGCGGTTGCGCTGAAGGTCGTATTGAGTGCGCCCGCAGTGGCGCTGAGCGTGTTCCCGACCGCTGAGGCACCCATGGTCCAACTTCCGACCGTCGCGATGCCGCTCGCGTTCGTCACCTGTACCGCTCCCGTCACGCTGCCGGAACCGCCAGTGACGGCAAACGTCACGCTGACGCCGGCCACCGGATTGTTGAGTGCGTCCTTCACCGTCACGCTCGGTGCGATTGCGACGGCGGTCGTCACTGTCGCGATTTGCAGATCGCCAGCGAGCTTCACCATACTCGACGCTCCGCCCGCGGCGATGGTGAACGCCGTCGAGACGTCGGGTGTCAGCACGCCAGAGGCGGCGTTGAGCGTGTATCCGGCGGCAGCGTTGAGGAGCGAAATGTTATTGAACGTCGCCACGCCGGCGACGGCAGCCACCGTGGTCGTGCCGCTCAACACCCCACCGCCCGGATTCGCGCCGAAGCTCAGCGACACATTCCCCACAAAACCAACCGCCGGATTGTTCCCCGCATCTTTCGCCGTGACGACGATCGGGGGTGCAATGGCCGCGCCCGCCACCGCATTCGACGGCTGCGTAGTGAACTTGAGTTGCGTCGCCGCGCCGGACGTGGCGCTTGCACTGATCGTGAGAGGCGAACCCGCGAGCCCCGCGCTCGTCGCCGTGATCGTTTGCGCGCCGAGCAGCGCGCCGAGCGTCCAGGACGTTTGCGTGAGGCCGGACGCATTGGTCAAACCGGAAGCCGGCAACACCGATCCGCCGCCGGTGACGACGGCAAAATTCACGGTCGTTCCCGCGATCGGATTGCCACCGACGTCGGTCACGAGCACCACAACAGGCAAGGGAAGTGCCGCGCTCGTCGGCGCGGTCTGCGCTCCGCCGCTCGAGAGCGCGAGCGTCGTCGCGACGCCACCGCCGATCACGAACGTTCCGCTCGTCGCGCTCGTGAGCCCGGTTGCCGACGCGGTGAGCGTGTAGCCAACGCCGGGCGCCGAGACGGTGATGTTCGCAAAAGTTGCAGCGCCGCTGATCGCGCTCACCGCGACGGTGCCGCCGAGAGTCGCGGCGCTCGGATTGGTCGCGAGCGCGAGCGTGACGCCGCCGGTGAACGACGGCGTTGGATTTCCCTGCGAGTCCTGCGTGTTCACGACGATTGCCGGCACGATGGCCGTGCTCACGATCGCGTTGCTCGGCTGGCCGGAGAACACGAGCTTGCTGGGCGCGCCGACTGCGATGTTGAATTCGTTCGTCGTCGCTGTGGTGAGCGAGCCGCCCGACGCGACAAGGGTATAGCCGACGCCATTCTTGTTGATGGCGAGCGACGAGAACGTCGCAACGCCGGCGACCGCGTTCACGGTCGTGGTGCCCGCGAGCGTCGCGCCGGCCGCGTTCGCGCCGAACGCGATCGTCACCGCTCCGGTGAACGTCGTCGCGATGTTGCCGTTGTTGTCTTCGGCCGTGAA
The DNA here is from genome assembly GCA_038205995.1 of Gemmatimonadales bacterium. Lineage (GTDB taxonomy): Bacteria > Gemmatimonadota > Gemmatimonadetes > Gemmatimonadales > Gemmatimonadaceae > Fen-1231. The sequence goes on along the minus strand of JBBRBH010000029.1, from coordinate 44,685 downwards.
GGCGATGGTCGGGAGCGTGCTTCCCGCCACGCCGTTCGCGGCCTGCGAGGTGACGACGAGTTGCGAGGCAACCGCGGCGGTGGCGGTCGCCGTGAACGTGAGCGGCGAGTTCGTCAGCGAGCCCGCACTCGCCGTCACACTCTGCGCTCCGGCTGCGCTGCCGAGCTTGAACGTGGTCTGCGCGAGACCATTGGCATCCGAGATTGCCGACGCCGATGCAACAGAGCCTCCACCGGTCGCCACCGCGAAGTTGACTGTCACTCCGGAGACGCCGACGCCGTCAGTGGCCGCGACTTTCACGATGAGCGGCTGGGCGAGTGTGGTGCCGACGACTCCGCTCTGCGTGCTGCCCGATTGCGCCAGGATCTGCGATGCAGGGAGCAGCACAAAAAGTTGAACGGTGTCTGCGGGGCCGGTCAGCAGCTGCGCGACGATGCGCGCGGTGCCGCGCAGATTCTGAGCGACGCCGCTGCCGGCGGCCGCCGAAGTGATTGTCGCGATCGCGGGATCGAGCGTGGTCCAAACGACCGGCGTCGACGGGAGCGCGCTGCCGTCCGCGCCTTTCGCGACTGCGGTGAAGCTGAATGGCGCGCCCGCCAGAATAGTTGTCGAGTGCGGCGAAATGGTGGCGGACACCGCACTGGCTCCAGGACCGGTATACGACACCGGAACCTGCACAGGCGGGTTGGGCTGGCCCGGGATCGCGCGAGGCCCAGCGATGAGCGACACCGGCCCTCCACTGAACACCACCTCGCCTGCGGCGTTTATGTAGCCGAGGTTGAGGGTCATCGGTTCACCGCTGGCCGGCGCGTTGTCGAGCAGCTTGACGGTGAGGTTTAGCGTAAGCGCATCTGCGCCGACGGGAAAATCGATCAGGGTATCTAGCGCGACGGTGCCATCGGAGTGGTGCAGCAGCACGTGCACCGTAGTAAACGCGACGATTCCCGCGCTCGCGCCGCCGGCCGCTTGGTACGCCGGGGGAAACTGCGGACTAAACGCGATGCCGCGGCGGTGCGCCGCGTCGCCGGCGGGCCCGGTAATGTCCCTTCCGCAGCTCAAGAGCGCGAGGAAGCCCGCGGCGCCCACAAGCGTCAGTCGATGCAGCGTGCGATCTCGCATCAATAACCTCTGCATCGAGATTGGCCGCTCGGGGAGCTGACGCCCAGTTTAGTGACACTGTCAGCCGAATTTTGGCTGCCGATGAAACCCTATGATAGGCTGTCAGGCTCTTTGCCGATAGGTCGCGACCCAAACTCTTGCCAGCTTGAATCTTACCCTCATCCCGATTACGTTTCTAAGCTCGAACAAATCCCTGTAGAGGTTCCAAATGAAACCAGAAATCCATCCCGTTTACGCCGTGGCTCAGGTCAGCTGCGCGTGCGGAAATAAGTTCTCGACCCGTTCAACGCAGGCTGAGATCCACCTCGATATCTGTGCGGCATGCCACCCGTTCTTCACGGGCAAGCAGAAGCTCATCGATACGGCAGGCCGTGTTGAGCGCTTCCGTCAGAAGTACAACAAGCCTCAGCCCGTTTCCGCCTGAGCCTCCGGGATCTCCTCGCCGACGCCATCACTCGCGCGGCGGAAGTCGAACGGGAGCTGCTCGACCCGAAGACGCTTCGCGATTCCAGGTTGATGGCATCGTTGGGCCGTGAGCATCAGCGGCTCACGCAGGTCGTCGAAAAGGCGGCAACGCTCCACAAGTACGATGACGAGCTCGCGGAAGTCCGCGAGCTCGTCGGCGTTGACGACCCCGAAATGGCCGCGGAAGCGCAAGCCGAGCTTGGGCGTTTGACCGACGCGGTCGCGAAGCTCGAAGAATCGCTCAAGCCGCTGCTCCTCCCGCACGATCCGCTCGACGACCGCAACTGCATCGTCGAAATCCGCGCCGGCACGGGCGGCGACGAAGCCGCGCTCTTTGCCGGCGAACTCTTCCGCATGTACACGCGCTACATCGAGCGCAAAGGGTGGAAGATCGAATACCTCTCGCTGGCCGATGCACAGTTGGGCGGCGTCAAAGAAGCCATTTTCAAGATCGAGGGGCCCGGCGCGTTCGGTGAAATGCGCGGCGAAAGCGGCGTGCACCGCGTGCAGCGTGTGCCGGCCACAGAGGCGCAGGGGCGCATTCACACGTCGGCCGCGACCGTAGCGGTGCTTCCCGAGGCCGAGGAGATCGATCTAAAAATCGAAGACAAAGATTTGCGCATCGACGTGTTCCGCTCGAGCGGTCCCGGCGGGCAGAGTGTCAACACCACCGACTCGGCCGTGCGCATCACGCACATTCCCAGCGGACTCGTCGTCAGCCAGCAAGATCAAAAGAGTCAGCTGCAGAACAAGCTCAAGGGCATGCAGGTGCTGCGCGCGCGATTGCTCGACATGAAAGTCGCGGCGCAGGAAGCAGAGCGATCGCGCATTCGCAAATCGCAGGTGAGCACGGGAGATCGGTCGGCGAAAATTCGGACGTATAATTTTCCGCAGAATCGCGTGACGGATCACCGGATCAACTACACCTCTCACGATTTGCCGGCGGTTCTCAACGGCGATATCGGCGCGCTGATTGAAGCATTTAAATTGGCCACGGTGGAAGAGCAGCTCGGCGGAAACTAGGCGGAAACTAAGCGGAAACTCGGCGGAAACTAGATGGAAGATGGAAGACCGGGGACGGAAGGTTAGATGCGACTGCAACAGCTCTTCGATCAGCTGGCCATCGATCTCGCGGGGGCTGGCGTTCCCCCAGCGCGGGCCGACGCCCGCGATCTGATCGCGGCGGTTCTCGACAAGCCGCGGTTCTGGCCGACGGCGAACCAGGCGCTTGAACTCGATGACGCAATCACGGAGCGCATTCTCACGGCCGGCGCGAACGTCGCGCGGGGAATGCCGATTCAGTATGCGGTCGGGACCGCGGCTTTCCGGCACATGAAGCTGCGGGTCGACCAGCGCGTGCTTATTCCGCGGCCGGAAACCGAAATGCTGGTCGAACTCGTGTTGGGGCTTGGGCTCGCGGGAACGGTGGCCGATGTGGGGACGGGCTCCGGCGCGATCGCGCTCTCCCTGGCCAGCGAGGGGAAATTCGACCGGGTGATTGCCACGGACGTCTCTGAGGACGCGCTGGCGGTTGCCAGGTTCAATCTGGAGGCCATCCCGGCCGACAAGCGGCCGCTGGTCGAGTTCAGGAGGGGCAATCTTCTGGAGCCGCTCGCGGGGGAAATGTTACGGGCGATTGTCTCGAACCCGCCCTATATTTCCCCTTCGGAAGAGGGTGATCTCCCGGCGAACGTGCGCGATTGGGAGCCGGCACTCGCCCTCTTCAGCGAGGAGGCCGGTATGCACGCGATCCGTGAAATCATACGCGGAGCGGCAGGACTGCTTGAGCCCGGCGGTGTGCTGGCCATGGAAGTGGACGCTCGGCGCGCGGCGCTCGCGCGCGAGTGTTTTTTTTCCGCGGAAACCGACACGCGATTTCGCGATGTCGAAATACGAACGGATCTCACCGGCCGCGAGCGTTTTCTCGTGGCTCGACTCAAGTAAACGCGAAGAAAAACAGGAGCAGTGATGTTGAACGAACGCGCGGTAGAACTGGGCCGCTTGATTGGACAGAGCAGCGAATACCAGGCCGTGAAGCGCGCGAACGATGCGCTGAACGAAGACCAGAACGCGATGGCGCTCCTCCAAAAAATGGAAGGGCTTCGCACCAGCGCGCAGCAGATGATCGAAGGCGGTGAGCAGCCGACTCCAGAGATGGAGCAGGAACTCGACCGGCTCCTCGGCGAAGTCCAGACGAATCCCACGTACCAGCGCGTGATCGTGACGAACGAAAATTTCGACAAAGTCATGATGCAAGTGAACCAGTGGATTCTCGACGGCATGCGCAAAGGCGCCGTGAGTTCCATCATCTCGCTCGCGTAGCCGTTAATGGCGCCACTCGCGCACGGAAAGCTCATTGTCTTCGAAGGCGTCGAGGGTGCGGGCAAAAGCACTCAGATCGAACGCCTCGGTGAGCATTTCACGCGCGTGGGCGTCGACTGCCGCACCTATCGCGAGCCCGGCGGTACGATTCTCGGCGATGGCGTCCGGCGCCTGCTGCTCGATCCCGAATCGACGCTGTGCGATCGCGCCGAAGCGCTGCTGTTCATGGCCTCGCGCGCGGAGCTGGTGCATTGCGAACTGAAGCCGTGGCTCGAGAAGGGCTCAATGATTCTTCTCGATCGGTTTTTTCTCTCGACGTACGCATACCAGATTGCCGGACGCGGCCTCATGGAGAGTGACGTGCGCTCCGCGAACACCATGGCCACGGCGGGTCTCGTGCCCGATCTCACGCTGCTGCTCTCGCTGAGCGCCTCGGTGGGGCTCGCACGGGCGAAGCGCCGCAGCGGACCCGATCGCATCGAGCAGGCGGGCGACGAGTTTTACGCGCGGGTTGAGGAGGCGTTCGCGAGTTTTGCGACGCGCGAGTGGCAGCACACGCACGAGGAGTGCGGACCGGTCGTGGCAGTCGACGCGAGCGGCGAACCGAACGTCGTCGAGACGCGCGTGCTGAACGCCGTCACCGCGCGATTTGCGGATCTGCGCGAGCTGCTCGGGGCCGCGGCATGAGCAAAATGAAAAGCGTTGCCGTCGGCATCATCATCGGCGTCGTGCTCGCCGGCGGATGGCTCGTGCAGCGTGGGCTTGCGCCTCGCCCACCGCGCGGCAAATCGCTGAGCGAGGCCGAGGGCGCGCGGTTGTTCGACGCCGTGCTGCGTCGCGTCGAACAGAACTGGGTCGATTCGATGTCGTCGGAGGAGCTGTACCGGCGTGCGACCACGGGCATGGTCGCGCAGCTGGGGGACCCGAATACCGCGTTTCTCGCGCCTGATCGCTTGCGACGTCTGCGCGAGGTTGTCAGTGGGAGCTATAGCGGAGTCGGCATGTCGGTGGATATTCGCGACGGCTGGATCACCGTGCTCGCGCCGCGCCCGGGATCGCCTGCCGAGCGCGCGGGCCTCCGTCCCGGCGACCGGCTCGTCGAGATAGACGGCCAGCAGATGAACCACTGGACGAGGGAAGAGGCGAGCAACGCGCTGCGCGGCCCGCACGGCAGCAAGTTGAAGCTCCTCATTATGCGCGGCGGCTCTCGCATTCCGCTCACGCTCGAGCGCAGCGACATCCACGTGCGTTCGGTGCAGCGCGCGTCCGTGCTGGACGATCACATCGGATACATCTACATCGGTTCGTTCACCGATTCGACGAGTCTCGAGGTGGTGCAGGTGCTCGATTCGCTGGTGAAGGCCGGCGCGACATCACTCGCGCTCGACCTGCGCAACAATCCCGGCGGCTTGCTCGCGCAGGGCGTGGCCGTGGCAGAACTGTTTCTCGATCCGGGACAGAAGGTCGTCTCGACGAAGGGACGTGTGGGCAGCGCGAACGCGTCGTACAAAGCGACCGCTCCGCAGCGCTGGCCGAACCTCCCGATTCTCGTGCTCGTGAACGGCGGCACCGCGAGCGCCGCAGAAATTGTGGCCGGCGCGCTGCAGGATCACGATCGCGCGATTGTGGTCGGCCGATCGTCGTACGGAAAGGGAAGCGCGCAGGCGGTGATCGGGCTGTCCAACGGTTCAGCGCTCAAACTCACGGACGCGCTGTGGTACACGCCCGCGGGGCGCAGCATCGACCATCCGCACGCGAAACATCCGGCGAACGACACGCAGTCGGATACCATGCGGCCGCGCTACAAGACGGACCAGGGGCGCGTCGTGTATGGTGGCGGCGGAATCGTTCCCGATCTGGTGCTCGGCGACAGCGTCGTGCCGCCGGCAGAGCGCGCGTGGGTCGCGGCGGTGGGCTCGCGCGTGGAAATCTTCCGCGACGCGCTCTCGACGTTTGCCGCGCAGATCGTGCGCGCGGCGACGGTGAAGGATCCGGAGTTCAAGGTGACGGCGGAAATGCGCGACGGATTTTGGCGCGAAATGCAGGTCAAGAAACTCAACGTGCCGCGCGACATTTACGACGATGCGCACGAGGCGATCGATCGTGTGCTCGGATCTGAAGTGACGCTGCAGGGCTTCGGGGTGATCGGCGCGCAGCGGAGAGCGGTACATCTCGATCCGGTGATTGGCGAGGCGCTCGCGCTCTTGCGCGGCGCGGCGACGCCGGCGGTGCTGTTTGAGCGGGTCGCGGCGAGGAATGCGGCGGCGCAGAAGAAACTGGCGGAACGATAACTGCGGTAGTGAGATAGGGGCTGAGGGCTCTGGGTTTAGGGTTTCGGGTTTAGAGTTTAGGGTTTAGGGTTTTTTCCCAATCAACGAAGCCTGATCGATAACTCTGACGCCAGCGGGAACGCTGAAGGTCAGCGCGCCCTGTGGCAGATCGACATTGATCTCCACCGTCTTGAAGCGGACGTGGCGCACGAGGCCCGTTTGCTCGACGGCATCGAGCAGCCAGAGGTACCCATCTGATTTGCCGATCCAGACGGTGGCTTTCGCAAACGGCAGGTCGTTGCGCTTCGGCGTGAGTGTGTAGATCGTGGCGGCGTGGCCGTCGACGGTTTCATCTTTGCCGCGAACGATCGCGTAGTTCGTGCGCGGTGACGAGAGCAGCGCCGAGAGCACATCGAGCCCCTCGCCGACTTCGGCGGGCATCTTGATGACTTGTCCTTTCACGCTGCTGGGCAGGTAGAGCCAGAGCATCGTGCCGTCGCTCACGATGGCATCGCCCGAAGGCTCGGTGAAGCGCAGCGCGAACTTTTTGCCGCTCTGAAAATATTCGCCGCGCGCCGGATGCGCCGTGCCGGTGGCCTCGCTCGTCAGCGTCTGCTCGAACGACGCGTGCACGGTTCGCGCGGTGCGGTACTGGCTTGCCGCGCGGTCTATGAGATTCGTGGTGGTGTCCTGCGCGAGAAGACTCGACGTCGCGGCGAGGAACTGCAGGAGCGGCAGGAACAGCAGCAGCCGCAGGAGCCTCACGCCACTCCCGCTGCGGCGCCCGCGATCTGACGGTCCACGGCGTCCGCGACGCGGCGGAGCTGACGCATGAGATCGGTGAACTGATCCGGGTTCAGCGTTTGCGCGCCGTCAGAGAGCGCGCGATCGGGCTGCGGATGCACCTCGACAATGATGCCGTCGGCGCCGGCGGCGACGGCGGCGCGCGCCATCGGTGCGACCGCGTCGCGGCGGCCGGTGCCGTGGCTCGGATCGGCGACGATCGGCAGGTGCGAGAGTTTGTGCACGACGGGAATCGCGGTGAGGTCGAACAGATTTCGCGACGTGGTGTCGAAGCTGCGGAGCCCGCGCTCGCACAGAATCACGTCCTGATTTCCCTCGGCGAGCACGTACTCGGCGCTCAGAAGAAGATCCTGAATCGTCGCGGCCATTCCGCGTTTGAGCAGCACGGGTTTCCTGATGCGGCCGACGGTTTTCAGGAGCGAGTAGTTCTGCATATTGCGCGCGCCGATCTGAATGCAGTCGGCGACCTCGGCAACGAGATGCGCGCCCTCTTCGTCCATCGCCTCGGTGACGACGGCGAGTCCCGTTTCGCGTTTGGCGAGCGCGAGAAGTTCGAGTCCCTTGCGGCCGAGTCCCTGGAACGAATAGGGCGAGCTGCGCGGCTTGAACGCGCCGCCGCGAAGGGCGACGGCGCCGGCGGCCTTGACGAGGCGCGCGGCATCGACGATCTGCTGTTCGGTTTCAACGGAACAGGGGCCTGCGATGACGGGAATGTCCTCGCCCCCAAACACGACGCCAGGCGCGATCGTGACGACCGTATTTTCTGGACGCCATTCGCGCGAGACTTGCTTGTATGGATTCGAAACGTGAATGACACGCGCGACTCCGGGGAGCTCGATGATGAGCGAATCGTCGACGCGCCCGTCGTTGCCGACGAGTCCGACGGCGGTGCGCTGGGCACCGGGCATCGGAGCCGGCGTGTAGCCCATGGCCCGAATGGTTTCGCAGACGCGGTCGACGTCGGCTGGAGTGGCGAGGTGGGACATCACTACGAGCATGCTTTCTTCCTGAGAATCGTGAAGATCCTCAAATATAACCGGCTACTTCCCCTTGAAGAGCAATTTCTTGGTCGACGTAACTCCATCCCCCACAAACCGAATGAGGTAGACCCCGGGCGGCACCGTTCGCCCCGAATCATCCGTACCATCCCACGTGAGCCGCGTGTCGCATCCGCTGTCGCTGCCGACGGTCGCGCGCCCGTAACGGCCCGGCGGATAGATCGGGCCAAGCCCGCGGCCGGGTGTGATTTTGGCGACGTGATTTCCGCGGAGGTCGAGGATGTCGATCGTGACCAGCGACTGATTCCTGAGGTCGAACCAGATGCATGTCGAGCTCACCCGTGCGTTGGGAAACGGATCGGGAAAGTTCTGATAGAGCACCGTTGCGATCGGCGCGTTCGAATTGAGAATCACGAACGTCGAGAAGCTTTGCACTTTGATGGTATCGCCGGTGGAGAGCGAGGCGGTCACCGCCCAGCGATACGATGTGTTCGTCTCGAGCGGCGCGAACGGCCTGAAGATCGTATCGCTCAGCGTGCCGCTCACCTGCGGGAATCCGTCGGACGTGCGCGAGATCACGATCTGATACTGCCACGGCAGCACCGGCGGATGGATGGCGACCGCGGTCCACTGGAACACGGGGAACGTCGTGTCGACGGTCGTGCCGTTCAGCCCGTTCGGCGAGATGAGGGTGAGCCACTGCGATGTCTGCCGCGGTCCGACGGCGTCGGTGATCAGGTTGGCGCCTTGCGCGGTGCGGATCTTGGCGCGCCACCAGATGGTGATCTTCGGCGGCAGGAGCCGCGGAATCACGATCGAAGCAGACGATCCCGTCACCGTGGTGTCCGCGAACAACACACTGAAGTCGCCAGTGGTGGCGACCTGCAGGTCGATTTGCAGCGGCAGCTCCGCTGGAAGAAATCCGGACGTGGTGATGCTGAATGCCGGCGTGCCGTCCCTGACCGGATTTCCGCTCGGGCCCGTGACGACGGCCCGTCCGGCTGTCTGCGCATCGAGGCGGCTCGCGCCGACGCAGGATAAGACGCAGACGCTGCACAGGGCGGCAGCCGCGCGCGCGCGCCTGGCGGCTCCGCTCAAACCCGCGCGGTCTCCAGCGCTTCCGCTCCGTCAACGGCCGGGCCGCGCATTCGCACGCTCACGAGCGAGCTGACGCCGGGTTCCTGCATCGTCACGCCGTATACCGCGTCCGCCGCTTCGGTGGTGGTGCGCGGATTGTGTGTGATGACGATGAACTGCGTGTGCGTCTTGAACTGATTGAGCATCTTCACGAAGCGCCCGACGTTGGCGTCGTCCAGCGGCGCGTCGACTTCGTCGAGCAGGCAGAAGGGGCTCGGCTTCGTGAGGAAAATTCCGAAGAGCAGCGACAGCGCGACGAGCGCCCGTTCTCCGCTCGAGAGCAAATGAATCCGCTGGGTCTTCTTTCCACGGGGCGACGCGTGAATCTCGATGTCGCAGTCGAGAGGCGCCTGTTCGTTCTCGAGCCGGAGGTCGCAGTCGCCGCCGCCAAAGAGCGTATTGAAGATGTGGCGAAAGTGGCTGCGCACTTCTTCGAACGTCTTGAGAAACATTTCGCGCGCCGTGACGTCGATCTCCTTGATCGCCTGCTGCAGCGCGATCTGGCCGCTCGCGAGATCGTTGCGCTGGCCCTGAAGAAACTCGAGACGCTTTGTTTCTTCCTGATGCTCTTCGATCGCCAGCGGATTCACGGGGCCGAGCTGCTCGATCTGCTCGCGCAGCTGATCGGCTTCCGCGCGCAGCGCATCGTCTTCCGCTTCCACGGCCGTGTAGTTCGCAAAGAGGTCGTCGAGCGGACGGCGCCATTCGGTCTCCAGCCGCTCCTTGATCATCGCGCGCTTGCCGGAGAGCTCCGTGTGCCGGAGTTCGGCGTGGTGCAGTTCGTCCGTCAGCGCCGCCGCATCGTGGCGCGTGCGATCGAGCGCGTGCTCGGCGTTTGCGAGCGTGGTGTCGGCGGTTCGAACGCCGGCCTCGGATTGGGCTTGCGACGTCTCGGCGGCGGCCAGCGCCTGCTGACGCGCGGCGAGCTCCGCCTTCCAGGCATCCATCTGCCGCTCGAGCGTGGCGTCATCCTCGGAGAGCGACGCGAGTTCCGCGCGCAGCGTCTCCAGGCGAAGCTCCGCGTTCGCGCGCTCGCGCTCCAGCCGCTCGCGCCGCTCGCCGGCGACTTCACGGCGCGCCTGCGCCTGCGCGTGGGTGACCTGCGCCGCGGCTCGTGCCTCCCGCGACGCGTCCTGTAGCTGGTCCGCGCGAGTGAGCGCATCGCGCGCCGCGACCGCGGCGGTCTCGGCCGCGGCGAGCGCGGTGGATTCGCGGTCTTGGGTCGCGATGCCGTCGGTGACGCGCGCCGAAAGTTCGTCGCGCCGGCCGCCGAGCTTCTGCGTGAGCGCGACGGCATCGGCGAGTTCGCGCGTGGTGCGCACGTGAATGCGTTCGTGCTCGCCGCGCGCTTGCGCGGCCACCTGCACGCCGGCGTGCGCGCGCGTGGCGGCATCGGCCGCCGCGGCCGCGGCGGCTTCTGCCTGCACGAGATTCGTGTGCGCTTGCTGCAGCGCCGCGGCGGCCTTCGCCCGCGTCGCGTCCATTGTCGCGACTGCCGCGCGCAGTTCGGAAAGTTCGGCGCGCCGGCGCAGCGGGCCTGCGCCGCCCTGCGTGCCGGGCAGCCACACCGCGCCGCGCGCGTCAACGAACGTGCTGCCGGAATCTTCCGCGTGCACCTGTCCGAGGAGCGCGCGCACCCAGGAGCGAACCGGGCCGTCCGTCTGCACGAGCGCCGCGAGCGTTCCTGAATCCGCGGCGGACGTCGTACCAGCAACGGCGTCGAGAGGGAGAAGCAGCAGCGGACCGGGATCCGCCTGCGCGTGCCAGCGGCGCACCGCGTCGGCCGCGGCGCGGTCACGCACGACGACGGCGTGCAAGGAAGGTCCGAGGAAGCGCTCAACCAGCAACGCGGTCGCGGCATCGGCGCCGATGTAATCCGAAAGCGGACCGAGCACTGCTCCCGTGCCGAACTGCTCGCGATCGCGCAGCAGCCGCGCCGCAGCGGGCGCGAGACCAACGCGCTCGCGCTCGAGGCCTTCGAGCGCGCTCAGTTTGCCGTGCGTTCCGGCGTGCTCCTCTTCAACGCGGCGAACTTCGGCGCGGGCGGCGGCGTCCTGCTCGCGGCTATCGCGCGCGGATTCGTGCGCGGCGGCGAGTGCCGCATCGGCCGCGGCCGCGGCGCTCGTCGCAATGGCGAGGCGTTCGTCGGCGCTCGCAAGTTCGCGCTCGGAGAGCCGCTGCTGCGCCGCGAGCTGCTCGTGCTCGCCGGCGAGCGTATGCGAACGCTGCGCGACGTCGGCCAGCTCGCGCTCGGCACCCTCACGCTCGAGTTCGAGCATGCGCAGCCGGTCGCGAAGATCGCGCACGAGTTTATCGGCGCGTTCGAGCGCATCGCGCCCCGCTGCCACTGCGCCTCGCGATTCTTCCTCCACGCCCACCTGCCGCTGCAAAGCTTCAACGGCCTCGGTGAGCGCGGCATCCGTGCGCGTTTCTTCTTCCCGCGCCGACGCATACTCGGCCACGACACGTTCGCCGAGCGCCGTGCCCTCGCTGCGCTCCTGCTCGGCGCGCGAGCGGCGGGCAAGCGCGTTGCGATGGCGTTCCTCGGCCACCGCGATCTCGCCTTGCAGCGTGAGAAGCGCCCCGCGCGCGTCGCTCACGACTCTATCGTGCTCGTGGCGGCGCGCTTCGGCCGCGGCCCGTGCCGCGTGTGCGGCGTCGCGCGAAAGTTCGGCGGCGTGCACATGCTGCTGCGATCCCGGCGCGTTGTGGCGCAGCTCCGCGAGCCGCGCGTCGAGCTGCGCGAGCTCGTCCTTCCACGCCGCCATTTCCCGCGAGGCGAGCGTGAGATCCACCGCGAACCGGCGCGTGCTGATGGCGCCATGCTTTTCCGCGCGATTCCGCTGGCGCAGGAGCGAGCGCACCTGGCTCGTGACTTCGTTCAGGAGATCGTCGAGACGCGAGAGATCGGCGGTGGTCGCCTCGAGACTGCGCTCTGTCGCCCGGCGGCGGTCGCGATACAGCCCCACACCCGCCGCTTCCTCGAACAGCTCGCGGCGGTCATCCGGCCTGTCGGACAGGAGCGCGTCGATCATGCGGCTCTCGATCACCACGCCGCTGTCGGCGCCGAGTCCTGTGCCGCGGACGAGATCATGAATGTCGCGAAGACGGCAGGGCGAGCGATTCAGGAAATATTCGCTCTCGCCGGCGCGCGAGAGCCGCCGCGTGATGACGACTTCCTGGAACGGAACGGGAAGGCTGCCGTCATCGTTCGAGAAGTGCAGCGAGACTTCGGCGAGGTTGACGGCCTTTCGTGCCGACGAGCCCTGGAAGATGACTTCTTCCATTTTCGCGCCGCGCAGCATTCGCGCGCGCTGCTCGCCGAGCACCCAGCGTACTGCATCGGAGACGTTCGACTTGCCGCAGCCGTTCGGGCCCACGACCGCCGTGACGCCGTTGTCGAACAGCATCTCCGTGGGATCCGCGAACGATTTGAAGCCGTGCAACTCGAGTTTCGTCAAACGCACTTAGAACGTTCTCCCTGTTCGAAAGGCCACCACACCTGAAAACCCTGCGGCGCGCAGCGCGGAGATGAGGGGCGCGGCCTGCGCCGGCGTCTCAAACGCTCCCGCGAACGTGCTGACGGTTCCGTCCTGTTGCAGCAGATGATACGGACTGAATGCGCGGAACTTTGGTGACATCTCGACGTCCTTCGCCTTCGCCACGTCGAGATGATAGTCCATGAGCACGGCATACGGCACCTTCACCACACGTCCATCGCCCTGTCGCACGATTCCGTCGCGACGCATTCGCGCGAGAAGAGAATCCGCGCCCGCGCGGGCATGCGAAACGCCTGCGACCACTTTGTACCACACGTTCGCTGATCCACCAACCGCGACCGGTGAAACTGTCGCGCCGGAAAGCGCGCCGGATTTCGCGTTGTTCGCGAGAAATGAATTTGCACCCGCGAGGGTGTTTGCCGCCATGACTTCCACTGCGAACGCGGCGGTCGAAGATGAGTCGGCGGGGTTGACAGGATCGGAGAGCCGCACAGTGTCGGTGAGCGGAATCGCGGCGGTGGCGACCGGCGCTTGCGTCGCTTGCGCCGCTTCCGGCGCGGACGCCTTCGGAACGGGACTGGCGCTCGTCGCAGGCTCGACCACGGTGGCAGCGCCATTGCGCTGCCACGCGTACCAGCCAGCCGAGGCCAGCAATCCGAGCGCGGCGCAAACGAACACCGCGCGCCGAAACTTCACACCGCTCGGGCGCGGCGCGGGCTCAGCGCGCACTGCCGACGGCGCGTTCGCGGTTGCGAGCACGCGAAATCCTTTTGCGCCCGGGACCGGACCGCCGACGAGCACGACGCCGCTCGTCGCCGCTTCGAGCGTGGCGATTCCCGGCGCATCCGGCTCCGTGACGAGCACGAGCAGCGCGCCCGCTTTCGCAAATCCGTTCACGAGCTTCGGCCAGCGCTCGTGCGCGATGATGTCGTGCGACGACACCGGCGGCGATCCGGCCGGGAGAATGAAGAGCGAATCGCTATCCGGCGCCTTGCGCGCGATGTCGTTGAGTGGAAGCTGTTGCCTGAGGCAATCGGTGAGGCCGAACGCGTCATCTCCGCCGGCGACAGCGTAGAGCGGGGCCAGATCGCCAATGAGATCGCCCAGCGCGACGTGCCGCTTCGTGCTCTCGGCGCGCGCGATGCCGAGCGCCACTCGCGCCGACGCATCGGCGTTCAAACCCATCACGAGCACAGCCGACACATCACTCAGTTCACCGGCGATCCTGCTCCCTTCGTCTTCCCACCATGTCTCTCGCGATCTTTCCTGATCGAACGGAGCCGTCACGGCGCGCCCTCGTACACCCAATACGGAAGTCCCGTGCGCTTCCCGGCGCGCTCGGCGTCTTCTTTGGTGTCGAACGGTCCGTAGATCACTCGGTACACGGGCGTCTTGTCGCTTACGCCCGGGACGACGCGCGCAGCGTGGCCATCCACGAGGATTGTCGCCGCGAGCGTCTTTGCGCGGTCTTCGGAGAGCAGCGCCGCAAAGGAGAGTGTGAACGTGCCGTGCTTCGGCGCTCCGGTGATCACCTTGGCCGGCTCAGCGGGGCGGGGCGCCGGCTCCGCAGCGGGTCGCGACGGAATCGGCGCGATGATCGCCGGTGCAGGCGATTCTGCCGGGCGCGCTCTGTCCGCCGCTGCGTTTGCAACGTCGGTAGAATCGGAGTCGCTGTCGAAACGCACCGGCTGATCGAGCCCCGCGGCGCGCGGGCGGAATCCGTTCCATCTGATGAGCGTCCACAGATCCGTCACGCCGGCAAGAAAGCGCGCCTTCTCCTTGTGGGACTCCGCGTCGACGATCACGACGTCGTTGTCCTGCAACAGCGCGAGGCCGCCATCGGGACCAGCGAGCGGCAGGTCGGCGCGCCACTGCGTGCGCACAGCGCCGATCGCGCGCGCGGTGCCGACCGCAATGATGCGCACCGAATCCGAGCCGGTGCTCTTCGCGAGCAGATAGCGGCCGTCCGGATCCATGCGCAGCGCGGAGACGGTTCCCGGAATATCGATGGAGCCGTCAATCTGCTCGGTGAACCGATCGACGATCACGATCGACTTCTTTCCCTTCAGCGCGACGTAGATCCGGTCTCCGCTCGGCGTCGCCACCGCATCGACGGCCGTGCCGGGGAGCCACACCGTTTTCGTGCGCGTGAAATCGCGCGTGCGCACGCCAGCCAGGCCGGAGTCGCCAATAAAGTAGAGACGGTCGCCGAGGTCGGTGCGCACCATCAGCTCCGAGTGCGGTACGCTCGTGGCCTCGGTGACCCGCGGTTCCGGCGGGTGCAAACGGCGCAACGAATGCCGGTTGCCGGCGTCGCTGAGCAAGACGAGCGAACCATCGTTCAGCGGGAGAAGTCCGCGCGGTTCTGTTTCGGGATTGAACGTCCAGGTGCCGCTCGGCGTGAGACGGCTGACTTCGCGCTTGGGAGTGATGCCGTAAATCGCCCAGCCGTCGGAGCTCGTGAGCGACGTGAGCGCGGTGGTCGCAGCGGCGCTCGCATTTCCGACGCGGAGATCGAGCCTGCCGGGAACGCCGCGCGAGTCTGCGTATGCGACGGAGCCCTGCGCGTCGTCGAACGCCAGGACGCGATTGACGGGCGGAACGCGCTGGGTGGAAGACCAGAGCATCGTGTCGCGCAGCCAGCGATACGCGCGAGCGGTGCCGCCGAGTGATGGAATCCTCACGAGGACGGCATCGGGCCCGTTCGTGGCGCCGCTCAGTGGGGCGTGAGCGACCTCAGCGTGAGAGCACGCGGAGAGGATTGACGCGAGGGCGAGGAGAAGGGATCGGCGCACTCTGAAAACTAATGCAGTGGGAGTTCAGCGAAGAGTTCTGTTGCACTCTCCGCTGAACTCGCCACTGTCACTCCGACGCAGAATCAACAACGGTCTTTCGGAGTTAC
Organism: Gemmatimonadales bacterium; assembly: GCA_038205995.1. Lineage (GTDB taxonomy): Bacteria > Gemmatimonadota > Gemmatimonadetes > Gemmatimonadales > Gemmatimonadaceae > Fen-1231. The sequence goes on along the minus strand of JBBRBH010000029.1, from coordinate 29,168 downwards.
CAGCTCTGCCCAATCGACCACCACCAATACCCCGCCTTGCTGAATCCATCCCGCGGAATCGCGTAGTCGAACTTGACCATCGCGATACCGAACGCATTCACGCGGAATCCGTAGCCGAAGCTGCGGAGCGGATACCGCATACTCTGCGAATCGTAGTTATCGGGGCGTGTGAGACTGACTTTGTCGTTCGCGCGCCATGCCATGCCAGCGTCGTAGAAGAACTCGCCATCGATCGGCGGCATCTGGATCGGCAAGAAGCCGAGGTCGAACCGGCGAATGAGCGGGAACCGCAGCTCTACGCTCGCCATCGCGATGCGGCTGCCGAGCAACTGCGTGGCCGAGCAGCCCGAGCTGCCCACGCCGACTGCTCCGCAGTTGGAGTTGAGATAGGCTTCGCGATCGTAGCCTCGAATGTAGCCCGGCGAGTTCGGATTCCCGAGATATTGCGGGAAGAGCGCCTCACCTCCGCCCACGTTGACGTCCGCGTACAGATGCGTCGCGACCGTGAGATAACTGAAGACGATGGCGTCGTAGCGCCGCACATCGGCGATATAGCTCAACCAGTTCTGTGTACCGACGTTCGCGCCTACCTCGAGGCGGTATCGGTGACCGTAGATCGGTCCCGTCGAACCCCACAGCGCGTTATCCGCAACGTACGCGACGTACGGCGAAGCGAAATTGAACGAGCCAGTGCCCTTGATGCTGTCGACGTAATACCCGGTCTGATAACCGGAGTTCAGGTCTACGGCGTTGCTGATGAACTCGGCAGATTTGTCGATGTTCGTGAACGAGCCGCCAACTTCGAATCGCTCGAAGCGGTTGCGCGGATAAATCGAAGCGAAGAACGCGGTCCTGATGATGAACCGGTCGATCTCTTCCGAGATCTGATACTGATTCGAGCCAAGCGGAATTTGCCCGGCGTTCGCGAGGAAGAAGTACGGCTGCTGCTGGAATCCCGCCGACCAGCTCAGGCGATTCGAAAGACTGACGTAGTTCACGAACACCTGTGCTTCGTCCACGCGGCCGTTGATCGCCGCGGCGGTGGTGAGCTGGCGGTTGCCGAGCAAGTCGCCAAAAATAATCGCCGTTCCGCCGAACACTCCGCGTCCGTAGTTGTCCTGTGCGTAGCCGAGCTGAGGCCGCTGAATCGCCTCGGCGCGCAGCGACGGTTTATACGGCTCCTCGGTAAAGGTGTTCGGATTCGGCAACGCGAGCGCGGCGCTGTCGAGTAGCGACGCGACCGAGATCGCCGACTGCGCACCGGGCTGACCCGGCGCCGGAAGCTCACCGGACGAACGGAGGCCCGCAGGACCGCGATACACCGACACACGGCGGCCGTTGGTCGAATCGACCGGAGCCGCGGCCTGCGCGGCAGCCTGCGCGGCGGCCTGCTGTCTGGCTTCCTGCTGCTGCGCGAGCGCCTGCAGCGCCGAAGCGGCGTTGCTCACACGCTGCTGCGCGGAGTCGAGCGGAGCGTTCCTTGCCACGAACGTCACTGGCGGAGCGTCGCGATACGGCTGGCCTTTCAGCTGTCGCGGATTCGCAATCGACCAGATCGTGTAATCGCTGTTGTCCATATACGTGAACGCGATTTTATCGGCCTGGCGCGCCCACGAGATTGCCGGACTCTGCTCGGTCAGCGACTGCACGCCGCCAATAAACTTCGTGATCTGGTAGTGCTCCTTCGCGTCAAAATCGTAGATGTAGAGCTGCGCAATGCCGGTGCGGTCGCTGATGTACGCGAGCGACTTTCCGTCGGGCGCCCACTGCGGATTGAGATTCTTTCCGCCCTGCGCGGGAATCACATCGATGTTGCCCGACTGCAGATCGAGCACATTGATGCGCCACTTGCCGAATTTCAGCGTCGCGAGATCGGTCGTGCCGCCACGATCGCTGACGAACGCCACGCGGCGTCCGTCGGGCGACCACGCCGGCATCAGTGAGCCATAGAGGCCCGTCGTGAGTTGCGCGACATTCCGGCCGTCGGCATCGATCTTGTAGAGATTCGTGAAGCCGCCCTTCGAGCCGCTGAAAATGAGCTGCTTGCCGTCGGGTGACCACGTCGGGCCGATCATGACCTGCAGGTTCGGCTGCTCGAGTTTGCGAACGATGTTCAGACTCTTCACGTCGACGAGATAGATCACGTCCTTGCCGCCGGTCTGCGCGGTGAACGCGAGCGTGCGGCCGTCCGGCGAGAACGAGCTCTGCGAATAATCGACGCGCAGTTCTTCGAATTCAGGATTCAGCGTGCTGGTCGTGAGCCGCTTGATGCGCTTGCCGGTGGTGGCGTCGGCGAGATACAGATCGAGGAACACCTCTGCCCGCAGCAAACTGCCCGTGGAGATGTAGGCGATCTGCCGGCCGTCGGGCGAAAACGCGGGAGCCGCGTACACCGGAATGATTCCGCCGGTGCGCTTTTCGTTGAGCAACGGCTGCGCGATCTTGCGCGGCCTGTCGAGCAAGGCGATCGCGGGGAGGTAGCTCGTCTGCATGAGATCCTTCCACTCGTCGCCGAGCTCGGAAAGATCGAAGCCCGTGTGGCGCTTGAACGCGCGATCCACGCCGAGCGTGGGCGTCGCGGCGAGAATTTCGCCGATGATCTCGTCGCCCCAGCGCTGGCCGATGAAACGCCAGAACGATTCGCCGAATCGATACGCGAAGTACCGCTCGGGATGTTCCGTAAGGTTTTTCATTGACGGCACGTTGCCGTTCAATGCCGCATCGCGCATCACGGCGTCAGTCGCCGGATGGTCGGGGCCGACCGAGAGATACTCGGCCATTCCTTCCATGTACCAGAGCGGCGGCGCGTTCTGCATCAACTGCTGGATGCCGTTGCCCGAGTGGCCGCGCGCGTAGACGTCGAATTGGAACTGGTGCACCATTTCGTGCGTCATCACGTGTTCCGTCTCGGCGAGATCGGAAGCGAGGAAAAACGTGTTGCGCTGGTGCACGGGATCGGTGGCGCCGCCCGTTTGTTCGCCGAGATCGCCGAACACGTTGCTCTGCGCGAAGTCGCCGCGCGAGGCGAAGATCACGATCGGCTTGCGCTCTTTGAACGTGTAGCTGAGCAGGCGCGAGAGTCGCGCGTACGAGCGCTCCGCCATGCGGGCGGCGATCTTCGCGCCCTCGGCTTCGGCCGGATAGTAGTGGACGTCGAAATGTTCGGTGCGGTAGATCCGCCAATCGAATTTTTGATATTGGACTTGGTTCTGTCCGAAGTAGCCCTGGGCGCCGGCAGACGACGCGGCGATGATCGAGGCTCCGCCGAATGCCGCGGCGGACAGGAGGCGGAGAATGCTTTTTCTTTCGCGGGAGCGCATCAGCAGAGTCCTCTCAAGGCGAAACGGCGAGCGCCGGGGCATCACCCCATAGGCGCTCGAGTTGGTAAAACGCGCGCAGCGACGGATGAAACACGTGCACCACGAAATCGACGTAATCCAGAAGCACCCAGCGGCCCTGCGTCAAACCTTCCACCGACGTCACGCGATGTCCGTCTTTCGCGAGCGTCTCGACGACGTGCTGAGCTACGCTGCGCACGTGCGTATCGGATGTGCCCGAGGCGAGGATAAAGTAATCCGTCATATCCGTCACGCCGTGCAGATCGAGCAGCACGACGTCGTTGGCTTTGTTGTCGGCGCAAATGGCGGCTGCGCGGCGGGCGAGATCAGTCACGTTGGTCGGAACGGGTCGAGGCTCCCTTCGTTCGTGAATAGTAGACACGTGCGAGGCGAAAGTTCCCTATGCGGAAACAACTTACAGGTGACATCACGGCCCGGCGAGAGACTCACCGGGCCGCGCACCTTCCGTCACCGGTCTTCCAGCTTCCGTCTTCGATCGTCGGTTACGCCTTGATGACCCAAACTTTGATCTCCGGCTTCACATCGGCGTGCAGCTTGATCGGCACCTTGTACACGCCGAGCGCGCGAATCGGCTCGTGCAAGTCGATCATGCGCTTCTCGACTTCGATGCCCTGCGCCTTGAGCTGATCGGCGATGTCCTGCGACGTCACGGAGCCGAACAGCTTGCCCTCTTCGCCAACACGCGCCGAGAAGGTCAGGGAGACCTGCTCGAGCTTTGCCGCGAACTCTGTGGCCGTCGCTACGCGAGCGTCCTCGGCCGCCTGCAGCCGGTCCTTTTCCTGCGCAATGCGCTTCTTGTTGCCGGGCGTCGCTTCGTACGCGACGCCGCGCGGCAGCAGGAAGTTGCGCGCGTATCCCGCCGAGACTTTCACGATATCGCCCGGATGTCCGAGCTTGTCCACCGCCTGCCGCAGAATGACTTCCATCTTAACCTCAATCGTTAGGTTTTCGGCTCGCCGCGGGCGCGCCAGTTCAGCCACGTATCCCCGACTCCAAGTCCCACACCGAGCACACCGAGCACGATGGGGAACACCACAGCGAACACAATCAAGAATCCCATCAGCACGCGGCCCGGAGACAAGAACCAGAGTGCCACTCCGATACCGCGCAGCGCGTAGAGCGCTCCGAAAAACACCAGCAGATTCGCGCCCAGCGCAGTGAGTCCGGCAAATCCGGGCAGCACCACCATCGCGAGTCCTGCAACCAATCCCCACACAAACTGATCGCTGAATCGAAAGTCCCTCAATGCCGCCAGAGGCGGTCCGATCCGCTCGCGTCCAATCCGGTGGTAGACAGCCCACGCGATCGCCAGCGCCACCAACGATTCCAAGGCAAGCAACGAGGGAAACAGATCCGCGGCCTCAGCGGGCGCCGCCTGCAACTGCGATTCCATTGTCGTGGCGATTGTTTTCGCGTCAGCATTGCCCGCGAAGAGATCGTTCCACTCCTTCGAACTCGTCGTCTGCCGCCACTCGGCGAGTGATTCCTCGCTTCGCTTCGACGCTTCCGCCACGATCAGCGACGGCAACGAAGTCGAACTCCGATTCATCGCCGTGGCCGCACCGCCGGCGAACACGAGCGCCAACCCTATTGCCGTGAACGCCTGAAATGAGAATGGTCTCGAGCTTTCCTTTTTCGAGAAAATCACCAAGCTCGTGAACGCTGCCGCCAGCAGAACCGCCCATCCGCTCAACAGGTAACCGTACTGACTGCCGCCGGATGTGAACGTGTACAGCACCCAACCGGCCAATCCGATCCACAGCACCGCGAGCGGCATTCGACCTCCGAACCACCATCCCGCCACCGCGCACGCCGCGAGGGCGGGCGCAAGCAGCACGAACGTCTGATCGACCGGCAACACGATGCGGAGCACCGGCGTCATCGGGACGAACAGGAAGAGCAGAATCGCCACCACGACGCGCCACCAGCCACGTTCCTTCGGCGCGACCGGCATGTCCGGAGTTCCCGGAGCATCCGGCATAACCGGAATCACCGGAATCGCGTCCTGCGATTCGCCGGCGACGTCGCTCATCTGAAACGTTTACTGCTGCGCGCCGCGCGTGTACGGCAGAAGCGCGAGATAGCGGGCCTTCTTGATGGCCTTGGCCAACTGGCGCTGGTGACGTGCATCGACGCCGCTCAGACGGCTCGGCAAAATCTTGCCGTTGTCCGTGATGAATCGGGCGAGAAGACGCTCGTCCTTGTAATCCACGAAGCGGATCCCCGCTTCGGTGATCGGACAGGTCTTCTTGGCCCTGCGCATCGTATCAGTCCTCGTCGTCATCATCGTCATCTCCCTGTTTGCGTGCTGCGAGCTGTTCCTCGGTCATCGGCGGCGCGCCGAGTTCGTGCTCGTGCACCGAGATGAGATAGCGGACCACGCTGTCGTCGAGCTTGAGCGAGCGCTCGAACTCTGGAAGTGTCTTGGACTCGGCGTGGAAGCGGGCAACCACGTAGTAGCCGGTCTCGCGCGTGCCGATTTTGTACGCGAGCTGACGGCGACCCCAATGGTCGAGCTTGATCTCCTGGGACGAACCCAGAAGTGCGTGATGCTTTCCGATCTTTTCGTTGATGGCGGCGTCTTCGAGTGCAGAGTCGAAGATGTACACCGCCTCGTATTCACGAGACAATTCGGCAATCCTCCTTTGGTCGTTACGCCCCCCGCGGGTTGCCGGCGCGGGAGGAGGGTGGCCCCAATGCGGCAGGCGCCGCATCGGCAAAAGCCACTATTTAGTGACAGTCATTGAACTTAGCCGGTCGGAGGGCTCGGGTCAACTTGGAAGGTTCGTTGCCCTGAGCTAAACTGAATGTATGGCCGGATCCGGTGTTCCCTCTCTCGAACCGCACACTCGCGTGATGGCTGCGCAGGGGCAGCTCTCAACGATGCTGTCCGGCGAGGCCGTGATCCTCGGGCTGGCGGATGGAGTCTACTACGGGCTCGATGGCACCGGCGCCCGGATTTGGGAGTTGGTGCAACAGCCGGTTTCGCTGGCGGATGTTGCAGAAACCGTCTGCCGCGAGTTCGACGTAGGCCGCGACGCCGCTATGCGCGATCTGTTCGCGCTCGCCGACGATCTGATTTCGCGTGGACTCCTCGACGTTGTTCCTGAAGCGACTTCATAGCTTCGCGCGGCTTCCAGCGGACGAGCGCTGGCTCGCGGTGCGGGCAATCGCGTGGCTGCTCGCCGCACGCGCCGGACTCAAGCTATTTGCTTTCACTCGGGTGCACGCATTCATGGAGGGTTCGCGCCCGCCAACGGCGCGCTCCGGTTCCGGATGGCCCGTGAAGGTTCGCCGCGCGATTCTGCGCGCGACGCGATCGCTCCCGGGCACGACCACGTGTCTCGCGCAGTCACTTGCGGCCGAGCGACTGCTGCGGTCGGAGGGAGTCAACTCGCGGCTTTCGATCGGTGTCGCGGATTCCGGCGCCAACGGTTCGAATCGCGTGCGGCTCGACGCCCACGCCTGGGTGGAGAGCGACGGTGTGCTCGTGACCGGCGATGATCCGCACGGCAAGTACCAGCTGCTCGCGACATTCGGTTCCGGGTGAGCTCGTTCGTCGCCGAGCTCGCTCGCGGCCGCGGGCCGGTGCGCGCGACGGGAATCGCAAAACCGGAAAGCGGCAGCTGGATCGTCGGCGACGTGCGGATCGACGGCCGTGAACAGTTGCGCGATTCGCTCGGCGCCGCGGGCGTCCCGACGCGAGACGACGCGAGCGATATAGAGCTCATTTTCGCGGCGTGGAGCGTGTGGCGAGAGACCGCGACCGAGCGGCTGATCGGCGATTTCAGCTTTGCGCTCTGGGATTCAGAGCGGCGCGTGCTGTTCTGCGCGCGCGATCAGCTCGGAGTGAGTCCACTCTACTGGGCGCAGGTCGGCGAGACGTTCGTGTGCAGCAACGTGCTCGACGAAGTCCGCGCGCACCCGAGGGTGTCGTCGCGACTGCACGAGCCGGCGATCGTTTCGTTTCTGCAGCACGGTTCCAACGAGAATCTGACGACGACATCGTTCGCGGACATTCGGCGGCTCGCACCGGCGCACCAGATCACGGTGCGCGTAGATGCGGCCGCGCTCGCGCCGGCGAGATACTGGTCGTTTCCCGTGCCCGAGCCGTTGCGGCTGTATCACGAGCAGGAATACATCGAGCGATTCCGCGACGTACTCGGCGACGCGGTGCGCGACCGCCTGCGCACGGACCGCGCCGCGATCCTGCTCAGCGGCGGACTCGACTCGACGAGTCTCGCCGCGACGGCACGACGCGTCGCGCCTCGCGTGCGATTGAGTGCGTGGACACAGGACATGGCGCCGAACGCGCCGCCCGATGAGGTGCGGCTCGCGACGTCGGTCGCGGAGCGCCTCGGCATTCCGCAGCAGATCGTGAACGACGCGCCAGTCGCGTGGTCGCATCTGGCTGAGCGTGGATTCCGCACGCCGGAACCGCTCGACGAGCCGGCGTGGGCCGCTTGGCTCCGCCTCGTCGATCGCATCTCGTCTGACGCGAACGTGCTCGTGATGGGCGAGGACGGTGACGCACTCCTGCGCCCGCCCGGCCTGCTCACGATGTTGCGCACGTGGCCGGCGCGCGACGTGATCGGCCGAGTCGCGCGATACACACTCGCGCACCGTCATCATCCACATCTCGGCATTTGGTGGAGACGCAGGGTCCGCAATCTCTTTGGCCACGGCCGCGGGCCGACCTCAGACTGGGTCCGAACCGAGGTGCTCTCGCGAACCGCCGAGGATCTGCCTCGCGCGCTCGCGCACCCCGCGCGACCCGACGCCGTTCGTTTTCTCAGCGCACCCGTCTGGCAGAGCGTGCTCGAGTCTGCCCAGCAATCGTACACTCGTGCGCCCGTCGCGCAGGTGTGGCCGCTGCTCGATCTCAGAGTGATTTCGTTCGTGTTTTCAATTCCGCCGGTGCCGTGGTGTCAGAAAAAGGAACTGCTGCGCAGATCGTTCGTGGGCGAAATTCCCGACGAGGTTTTGCGGCGGCCGAAGTCGCCATTGCACGGTTACTTCGAACGGCAAGTGCGCGACTGGCGCGCGAGTCAATCGCTCGATCGGATCACTCTCGGAAAGTTCACGCTGGAATTCGTTGACTCTCAGAGTGTCGCCGATACATTCCGAAATGGAACCGTCGCGGAAGTGCTCGGCGCATGGAGAGTGCTCGCGCTGGACCAATGGCTCCAATATCACGATCTCGCAGGCACAGCCTGACGCGCGAATCGCGCAGGCAGGGAGTTCACATGAAGAATCCAAAAGACCAGCAGGCAGGGCGAGCGACGGGGGCTGACGCGCAAAAGCCGAAGCCATATTCGAGGCCGAAATTGCGTGTGTACGGAGACGTGCCTTCGCTGACGCGCGCCGTGGCCAAAATTAGCGCGGTCCCCGATGGCGGCCACGGCAACATGAGCAAGACGCATTGAGAGCAGTGATCGACGGCTCGCGCGAGTCGGAGTCCCGTGTACGACGTCCGTGACTACGATGCGATGTTTGCGGATGGCGTGCGCGTGCATGCGTACCTGGAAGCCATCCGCCGAGCGGTAAAGCCCGGCGATGTCGTTGTCGAAATAGGAACGGGAGTCGGGTATTTCGCGGTCGCGGCGTGCCGCGCCGGAGCGCGCCGGGTCTACGCGATCGAAATGAATCCCGCGATCGGGATCGCCGAACAGGTCGCCGCCGACAACGGCTGCAGCGACCGCATCACGTTCATTCACGACGACTCGCGCCGCGTGGAGCTGCCGGAGCGCGGCAACGTGCTCGTCAGCGATCTCCGCGGTGTGCTTCCACTGTTCAGCGAGCACGTGCCGACACTCGCCGACGCGCGCGCACGGCTGTTGCACCCGGACGCGACGCTCGTTCCAGTGCGCGACACGCTATGGGTCGCGCCATGCACCGCGCCGACGCAGTGGCGGCGCGATCACATCGAACCCGGCGATGCGCCGCACGGGATCGTGCGCCGCTCGGTCGCCGCGCGGATTCGCATGAATTGGTATCGTGCGTGGATGGACACCGAACAGCTCCTCGCGCCCGGCGTCCAGTGGGCGGTATTGGAATACGCGAGCATTGTATCACCCACTGTTGCCGGGGATGCCGAGTGGACATTCGGGCGCGAGGGCTCCGTGGACGGATTCGCACTCTGGTTTGCCGCGGATTTCGGTTTCGACATCGCATTCTCGAACGCGCCCGGTGACCCGAAGAGGCTGTACGGTCAGGCCTTTTTCCCGCTTGAACGCTCGCTCGCCGTTCGCGAGGGCGACCGGTTGCGCGTGGAGTTGCGTGCGCACCTTGTGCAGGGCGATTACGTGTGGGCCTGGAATTCGGCGTTCACGCCCTCCGCGGCGGGAGCAGAGCACGTGGGGTTTCAGCAGTCCACTCTCGTTAGTCGCCTGATTTCGCTCGAATACCTGCGCCAGCGCAGCGTCGAGGACCTCGCGCGCGGCGCGGCGCCCGCGCGATAGGCGGGCGCCTCATTCCGCACTATTCGGTGTTCGGCCTGACGCTCGCGGCGAATCGCGAGCTGTTCGGACTGCGCGCTCTGCGAGCGGGCGCGAACGCGAGTGCTGGCGCGGAGATCTCGCTGCACCTCGAGGAGCCACCCGACTGGGGACGCCAGCCGCTGGACGACGCCGCGATTCGCTATCGAACGCCGGCCTCTGAATGGCAGACAGACGACAACCTGATCGTGTTCGAGCTCGCCGAGGGGTTCGTTTTTCGGTATGCGGACGCAACGGTTTTTTTCATTTCGCGCGACGGACGCGAATTGTGGGCGACCTGGTCGCCCGCGACGACACGTGCGGACACCGAGACCTATCTGCTCGGCCCTGTGCTCGGATTCGCGCAGCGCCTGATGGGCGTGCTCTGTCTTCACGCGAGCGCAGTGGTCGTGAATGGCGCGGCGATCGCGCTCTGCGGCCCGGGCTCCGCGGGAAAGAGCACGACGGCAGGCGCGTTCGCCGCAGCGGGGCACAGTGTGCTCGCGGACGACATGACGGTGATTCACGAAGTGGGCGGTCGGGCGATGGCGATGCCGGGCACCGATCACCTGCGCGTGTGGGAAGACTCCGAGCAGATTCTGCTTGGCAGCAGTGGAGCATTGCCGCGTCTGACGCCGACATGGGACAAGCGCGCGCTGAACATGCGCGGGCAGGGGTGGACGCTCTGCGATACGCCCGCACCACTCGTGGCAATCGTGCTGCTCGCTCCGCGCGAGAGTTCCGACACCGCGCCTCGGCTCACACCGGCGCCTGTGGGAGACGCGTTCGTCGCCCTCGCCGCGAACTCTTACGCGAATTATTTGCTCGACGAATCGATGCGGGCGATTGAGTTCGCGAGCATCGCGACGCTGCTGCAGCGCGTACAGGTCTTTCGCGGCACACCGCATGCGGATCCCGCGCGGCTCGGCGAGTTCGTCCAGCTGATCGTCGACGTGCGGCAGAGATGAAACCGTCGACGCCGACGCGCGAATTGCTGTTTGCCTGCGCCGTGTGGGATGCGTCCAAAGCCGAACTCGCTCGCGTGCGCGAGGCGGCGCGCGCCGAGATTGACTGGGATCTCTGGCTCGGACTCATCCAACGCCATCGGATCGTGCCGCATGCGCTTCGCGCGCTGGCAAGCGCCGAGGCCGCGATTCCCCGCACGGTTTCGACGGAACTGAAGAACGAGACGCTCGCGATCGCGACGCGCGCGCTCGGCCGAGCCCGGCAGCTGTCGGAACTCGTTGCGACGCTCGCCCGGGCCGGCGTGCGCTCGTTGCCGTTCAAGGGCCCGATGCTCTCGCTCGCGGCGTACGGCGATATCGGGATTCGCGATTCCGTCGATCTCGACATCGTGGTGTGTCCGGCGGATGTCGATCGCGCGCGCGACGCGATGATCGGCGGCGGGTACGTTTCGCGCCTGCAAATGTCGCCCGCGCAGGAACGGATGCTGCAACGCAGCTTCGGCCACTTTAAGTACGGGCTCGGCAAATCGGCCGAACAATCGGGCACCGAATCGGCGCCGGTTGAGCTGCACTGGAGGTTTGCGGCTCCGCGCTATCCGTGGTCGCTCCCGCCGGAGGAGGTGCTCGCGCGAGCCGGCGGTTCCGAGGTGGCCGGCGTGAACATCGCCGTTCCGGACGCGACCGATCAACTCTTGCTCCAGGCGATGCACGGCGCGCGACATCAGTGGGAGCGGTTGGAGTGGCTCGTTGCGTTTCATGAGCTGCTGCGGCGGCCCGGCGTGGATGAGGCCCAGTTGCTCGAGCGCGCGCGACACCACGGCTCATCACGCGCGATTCGCGTGGCGCTGCGCGTGACGCGCGATCTCTGGGACACTCCGATGTCGCCGAGGCTCTCGGCAGCGGGGGACGACGCGCAGATCGCGCTGCTCGCGCGCGAGATCGAGCGCGCTCTGGAGACCGGTGGCGCCACGGAGATAACCGACGAGCCCTACGCGTTCAACGGGCAGCTGATGGATGACGCGGGCGACCGTCGCCGCTACCTCTCGCACAGTGTTTTCGCGCCGACGGTTCGCGAATGGGAACTCGTGCGGTTGCCGGATGCGCTGCTGCCGCTGTACTACCCGATTCGATTTGTGCGCGTGCTTGCGCGTAGAATCGGTTCGCTCTTTGCGATCAAACGTTGAAGCGGAAGAGCAGGACATCGCCGTCGTGCACGATGTACTCCTTTCCTTCCGAACGCACGACGCCTTTCTCTTTCGCGCCTTTCCAGCCGTCGTTCGAAATAAAGTCGTCGAACCCCACCGTCTCCGCGCGAATGAAGCCGCGCTCGAAGTCGGTGTGAATCACGCCCGCGGCCTGCGGAGCGGAATCGCCATTGTGGATCGTCCACGCGCGCACTTCCTGCTCGCCCGCCGTGAAGTACGTCTGCAGTCCCATCAAGTGATAGCCCGCGCGAATCAGGCGATCGAGACCCGCTGATTCGAGTCCGAGCGATGCGAGAAAATCCTTGCGATCCTCCGGCGGCAGCTCGGCAAGCTCGGCTTCGATGCGCGCGGAGAAGGGAACCACCTCGGCCTGCTCGTCGGATGCCGCGATCGCATCGCGCAGCGCCTTGATGTGCGGCCCCTCGTCGCCCGCGAGCTCGTGATCGGTGACATTCGCGGCGTACAGCACGGGCTTCACGGTGAGAAGCTGCAGCGGCGCCAGCGTCGCTTTTTCTTCGGCGGTAAGCTTTGCGTGCCAGAGTCCCTTGCCGTCGGTGAGCATTGCGTTCGCTTTTTCGAGCGCGGGGAGCTCGGCGAGCGCCTCTTTCTCACCGGTGCGCGAGGCACGCTTCACTTTGTCGAGGCGTTTTTCTACGGCGGCGAGATCGCTGAGCGCGAGTTCGAACTCGATCACCTCGCGGTCGCGTGCAGGATCAACGGCGCCCATCACGTGCGTGACGTCGGGATCCTCAAAGCATCGCACGACGTGAACGATCGCGTCGGTTTCGCGGATGTTCTGGAGGAATTTGTTGCCCAAGCCTTCACCATCCGCGGCACCCTTTACGAGTCCGGCGATGTCCACGAACTGCACGACGGCGGGGACGGTCTTTTTTGGTTTTACGATTTCTGCGAGGGAGGCGAGTCTGGGGTCGGGGACCTCGACCATTCCGACATTCGGCTCGACGGTGCAGAACGGATAATTGGCGGCTTCGGCTTTGGCGGAGGTTAACGCGTTGAAGAGCGTTGATTTTCCTACGTTTGGTAAGCCGACGATTCCGAGTTTTAGCATTTCGAACGAGCGGGTAGACGGTTATCGGTCGTCGGTGATCGGATATCGGACCCGCTTCGACAAGCCCCGAACTCAGCGCGAGGAAATCTAACGACTCGCGGCAATACGATGACACTTTTTGCATGGCCCCGATGCACTGTGTGACATCGGAGGTGACGATGCAAGATTTTCGCGAACTCAGCGTGTGGGACAAGTCACACAAGCTCGTACTCTTGATTTACGAAGCCACATCAAATGTCCAGGAGCGAAAGTTTCCGGGACTGACGTCGCAGATCCGCCGCGCTGCCGCGTCAGTTCCTGCGAACATCGCGGAAGGTTGTGGTCATTCGACTCAGCGCGAGCTCGCGCGATTCTTGTCGATCGCTCTGGCTTCGGCGTTCGAGCTGCACTACCACCTGCAACTTGCGGTTGACCTCGGACTCTTGAATCGATCCGACTATGCGCGACTCGATGCGAGAACCGAACAGGTGAAGCGGATGCTCACGGCGCTCGTGTCAAAGGTGCGCCAAAGTGCCGATCGCAACGAATCGAAGCGCTCCACAAAACCAGTCGTCGAGGGTCCGTCCACCGACAACCGATAACAGAGGACCGTCTACCCGCCTTTTTCGTCCTTCCCGGAAAACCGATTCATAACCGGCAAAATCCCCTCACCCACCCACAATTCCATCGCCTCAACAAACCGAGGCAGCAATTCGCGCACAACAGCCGTCTCACCCTTCCCAAAGTTCCCAAGCACGTAATCCTTGAGCACCGCGACCTTCCGATCCTCTTCGGCGGGCCCCACTCCCACTCGCAGCCGCGCGTACTCCTGCGTCTTCAGCTGAGCCTCAACCGATTTCAGCCCGTTGTGCCCGCCCGCCGAGCCCTTCGCGCGAAACCGGTAGCGCCCAACCGGCAGCTGCACTTCATCCGAAATCACCATCAAGTCCTGCGCCGCGCTCCAAAACGGCCGCCGCGCGAATCGAATGAGTGCGTTGCCCGAGAGATTCATGTACGTCTGCGGCTTCATCAGCCGTACTCGCTTCCCGTGCACTGTCCCAGTCGTGACGTGTGCCTCGCCGTCTTTTTTCCAGCCGTCAAAACGCCAAACGTCGGCTAGGTGGTCAACGACCCACCAGCCGACGTTGTGACGGGTTCCGGAGTACTCGCGGCCGGGGTTGCCCAGCCCGACGATGACCTTCACGGAACTTCGCTCTCGTTATTTCGAGATGTTTACTTCTTCTTGCTGTCGCCCTTCTCAGCCTTCTCGGCCTTGTCGTCTCCGCCTTCGCCCTCGGCGCCCTCTTCATCCGCCTTCGCCTTGCGGATGAGCTCGGGCTCCGCTGCGGCAGTCGCAGCAGCGTCGGCAGCCGGCACTTCCTCAACCACGGCCTTCGGAATCGTGCAGACGCAAACCGTCGCGCCGAGTTCGTCGAGAACCTGTACGCCATCAGGGATCTTGATGTCGCGAACGTGAATCGAGTGTCCGACGACGAGCGCGCTCACGTCAACATCGATGTGGTTCGGGATGATCGACGGATCGACGACGATCTGCATTTCGTGCATGACCTGATCGAGGATTCCGCCGCCCGTGCGCACGCCTTCCGGTGTTCCAACGAAGACGAGCGGAACCTTCACCGTCACCTTCTCACCGGCGACGAGCTCCTGGAAGTCCACGTGGAGAATGTGACGCTTGAATGGATGGCGCTGGATCTCGCGAATCAGCGTCTTCGCCGACTTTCCGCCGGCCACTTCGAGTTCGATGACGGTCGTCTTGTAGGACATCTTCTCGAGCAGGCGCTCGAGGATGTACGTGTTGATCGCGAGCGACTGCGGCTCGCGTCCGTGACCGTAGATGATGGCGGGAATTTCGCCGACGGCGCGAAGTTTTCGTGCTGCGCCCTTGCCAGCGGTATCGCGAACTTTTGCCGCGAGATTTGCGGTAGCCATGTCAGTAGCCCTTCCGATTCAACTTCGTGCGCAACGTGGGTTCCCGGTCATTCGCCGGCCCGGCGGCGCAATCGATACTACTCAAACAACGATGAGACTGATTGATCAGCGTGCGTGAACTTGATCGCCTTGGCGAGCAACTCACCCACACTCAACACCGCCAACGCCGGAAACCGTTTCGACTCCGGAATCAACACCGAGTTCGTCACCGCCACTTCCTTAATCGGCGCATTCGAGAGCCGCTCCACCGCCGGCCCCGAGAGCAACGCATGTGTCGCACAGACGTAAATATCTTTCGCACCCAGCGCCTTCAACGCCCGCGCCGCTTCCGACACCGTTCCTGCCGTATCGATCATGTCGTCGGGAATCAGACAATCCATTCCCTCGACTTCTCCAACCACGTTCACCACTTCTGCGACGTTCGCTTTCGGGCGCCGTTTGTCGATGATCGCGAGCGAGCCGTTCAGACGTTTCGCAAATCCCCGCGCCATCTTTGCGCTGCCAACGTCCGGCGCGACCACCACCAAATTTTCCAGCTGCTTCTTGCGATAGTGCGCCGTGAACACCGGCGCCGCGTACAAATGGTCCACCGGCAAATCGAAAAACCCCTGCAGCTGGTGCGCGTGCAGGTCGAGGCCAAGCACGCGATCCGCACCCGCCGCTTCAATCATTTTTGCCATCAGCTTCGCGCCGATCGCCACACGCGGCTGATCCTTGCGATCCTGTCTGCCATATCCGAAGTACGGCATCACACAGGTGATGCGCGCCGCGGAAGCCCTGCGCACTGCGTCGATCAGGAGCAGGAGCTCCAAAATATTCTCGGCCGGCGGATTGGTCGGCTGCACGATGAACACGTCCGCACCGCGAACATTTTCATCGATTCTCACGAACACTTCGCCGTCGGCAAAGCGCGTGATGGTCGACTTGCACAGATCAACGCCGAGTTGTCCCGCGATTTCTTCCGCGAGGCCTCGGTTTCCGGTGCCCGTGAGGACCCGGAATCCGTGCATGGGAACTGACAGTCCGTCCATATGGCTCAGCCCTCTAAACTAAATGCGCACACGGAGTTAGTCAACGCCGAGGGACGATGGAAGATGGATGATCGAAGATGGAAGCTGTATCGCAGTCATCATCCATCTTCCAACTTCGATCTTCCATCGAAGTTTTGAGTTTTGAGTTGCCCCCGGTGGATTCGAACCACCATTCGCGGCTCCAAAGGCCGCTGTCCTGCCGTTGGACGAGAGGGCATCTGACAACCAAAGCTAACCGACCAACAGAAAACGGTCTACTCGTGGTCATGTCAACTCAACAGCCGAAACCTGTTCGACGGTCGACGTTTGAACCGCGCGTGCGCCGATGCGCTCGATCGCCGTCGCCGCTCCGCTGATTTTTCCGGTCTCGAATACTCCGTAGACTGTGGATCCCGAGCCGCTCATCTGCGCGAGCATCGCGCCGCGGGCTTTGAGCGCGTCGCGGAGCAAACCGATTTCTGAATGATGCGCGCCGACGACCGCCTCGAGATCGTTCGCGGCGAGCGCGGCAATGGCGCGCCACTCGAGCTTCTTGCCAAGCGGAAGCGTCGCGCGAGTGCCCGAGACGTGCGCCGATTTTTGCGCGTCGAACCAGCCGTACGCGTCGGCGGCGGAAACGCCGAACGGCGGAATCGCGAGCAGCAGATCATGCGCGGGCAATGCGCCGAGCGCGAACAATTTCTCTCCGCGGCCGGATCCGAACGCGAGCGCGTGCGTCGAGAGCAGGTACGGAACGTCCGAACCGAGCGCGAACGCTATCCCGGCGAGCGTTTTCTCGTCGAGCGGTTTTTCCGCGAGGGCGTTGAGTGCGCGGAGCACTGCCGCGGCGTCGGCGCTGCCGCCGCCGAGCCCGCCGCCAACAGGAATGCGTTTGACGATCTCGATCTTGAAGTTCGCGGGCCCGCCAGCCGCATCGGCGAACGCCAGGGCCGCGCGCCATGCGAGATTTTTTTCGACCGGGCCCATTTTTTCCGCATCAGCACCTTCCACGTCGAGCGTGCGTCCCGACACTCCAGTGCTCACCGTGACGGTGTCGCCGAGCGCGATGCGCTGGAACAGCGTATCGAGCTGGTGATAGCCTGTTTCTTCGCGCGAGAGAATGCGGAGAAAGAGGTTGATCTTCGCCTGAGCCTCGACGCGTGCGCTGTTTGCCATGTTCAGACCGCCGGCGCGCTTGTCGCGCCGTTAGCCGCGCCGCTTGTCGCGCCGCGGAAATCGCTGAAGTGGAGTTTCATGCGGGTGAGGTACCACGCGCCCATCAGCGTGATCGGAACGAACGTCAGCAGGTGGAATCCGAGAACCCAGCCAACGGCCTCGGCCGCACCAAAGCCGTACACCGCGAGCCCCACCTTTCCGGCGAGTTCGAAAGGACCGACGAACCCGGGGCTCGAGGGAACCGCCACACCGATAGCGATCAAACCCTGAATCAGCAGCGCGGCCGAAAATGGCGCGCTGAGATGGAGCGCCTGAAAGCCGAGCCAGAAGGCAAATGCATTGCAGAGCCAGTGGAGCAGGGTCCAGAAAAAAACTTCCGCAAGCAGGCGCGGGCTGCGCAGCACGTGAAGGCCCGAAACAAATCCTTCGAGCAGCGACCGCATCTTCGGTTCGAACCGCGGCGCTACTCTGCGCATGATCGCGTCGGAAATCGCGAACACGCGGTCGGGCGCAATCACGAAAAAAACCAGGCCGGCCAGCACGGCGGCGAGAAAAATCGCGGCGGGCTTCAGATAGAATCCAAGCGTGTGATCGCCAATCGGCTGCTGCGAGGGGAACGCCGGATCGAGCGTCGCCAGCAGCATCAGCAGCAGCACGACCGTGCCGTCGAACAGCCGGTCGAGCGCCACCGAGGCGAACGCCGCGGTGAATTTCACGCGCGGCTCCGCTCGCGCGAGCGCAAACGCGCGCACGAACTCGCCTGGGCGCAGCGGGATGACATTGCTCGCCATCATGCCGATCGCCACGGACTGCCAGAGTGAGCGGAACGGCAGCCGGCCGGCGACGGGAGTGAGCAGCACTCGCCAGCGAATCGCGCGCAGCGGAAAAATCGCGGTGCCAAACACCATGCACGCAAACCAGAGCGGCAGGCTCGATTTTGAAAGCACGCCCCACACCGCCACGAGGCTCGTGCCTTTCAGCGTCCACCAGAGGAGCAACGCGCTCACGGCGATGCCGAGCGCGGTGCGGACGCCGTTCTTCACACGCTACTCCGCTTCGGCGAGCTCGAGCAGATCGTAGAGCTCCGCGAGCGCTTCGGCGTTCGGAGTGCCGCCAGACGTGCGGAATGTCTGGCCCAGCTGAGCGGCGCGACGCAGCGCGCTCTTGCCGCGATACAACAAATCTTGAATCGGTACGACGCCGTCGTCTTCGAGCTCGGCAGGCTCCGCGAGCGGCTCGCTGTCGAGCAGCGCGAGGCCGCTGATGCCGGCGCCGAGCATGTCGTGGAGCGCGGTGCCGGATGGCGCGGCGGCGAGCGGTTCTTCGACGGCTGCTGGCACCGCCGGCATGGCCGCGACGGGAGTGCCGGCGCGCATGGGCGTCGACGAACGAATCGGCGTCGAGGACCGCATCGGCGTTGCTTTTCGCGCGATCGCTTCAATTTTCGGCGCCACCGGCCCATCCGCTCGCGTCGCGAGCAGCGCGGCGGATTCGTCGAGCGCGCCGAGAACGGTCAGGTCGAGCGACGCGGCACCCTCCGCGAGCGCGGCGAGCGAAGCCGCGATGACTCTCTCGCCGAAGCTTTCCGCGGAGCGCACGAGGCTGCGAATCGCGCCGCGCAGTTCGTGTCCGAGCCGCTGGCGCGTGGGCGCATCAGATGCGCGTCGCGCGTCGCCGACCAAACGGCGCAGATGCTCGGCCTGGCTTACGACCTCGAGTGTGAACCGCGCCGCCGCAGTGGTCGGCGGGTTCGAGTTGGCCATGATGATGTTGTTGCCGTCACCATCGGGAAAGAGCGAGGCGATCGGCACCACCTGATCTTCGTCGCCGGCGCCCTCGACAAAACTTTGCGCGGCGATCGTGAACTTGAACACCGCGTCAGTGCCCGCGTCGGGACGGCCGCCGGCATGAATCGCGGCGGAGCCTTCGGCCAGCACCACGGAAGCTGCGCGGAAGAGGCCGAGCAGCGCGTCCGTTGCCGAGCTCGATCCGATCTCGAGGCCCTTTGCTGCATCGTCCACCGCGGCGACCACTTCGGCGAGCGGCGGCAGATCGAGCAATGCGGCGACGCCGCGCAATGCGCGAATGCGCGCGAGCGTCTCGGCGAAGGTCGCGATCGGACCCGGATTCTCTGCAAATCTGCGCAGTCCCGCGGCCACGTCCGCTGTTTGAACGGCGAGAAATGCGCCGCTTCCCGCGGCCGCGATCGGAGTTGGCGCGGCGCTTCGTGCGGGCGGCGGCGCGATTTCATTCAACTCGCTGGAGCGTGTCTGAGCGCGGGTGTCCTCCGCGGGACCCCACGCACGCACGCCGCGAATCAGGATCTTGAGATCGTCGATTGCTGCGACGATGGACCCGCGAAGGGCGGGGCTCCACTGCAGGGAGCCGTCCTTCAGCCCCTTGGCGATTCTCTCGACGGCGTTGGCGACGTCGGTGATGCCCGGAACTTTCGCCATCGTCGCGCTGCCGCGCAGCGCGCGCGCATTTCGCGCGAACTGATCGAGGTCGGGCGCACCCGAAGCCGCGCGAGCGAGGAGTCCGTCCATCTGCTCCACGCACTCGCTGCCTTCGAGAACGAAAAAGTCCAGGAGACCAGTGCTCATTTCAGATAAAAGAGTACGCGATGAGTACGGCTAGCGGCAACTTTAAGGACGATTCAGTGCGGGAGCGAGCCACCGTGAGGGAGGGCGGGTTATGGCGAACAGACGGCGGCGGCGTCGACAGACGGCGGACGGCGGACGACAGATTTCTAACGTGCAGCGTCCATGGCGCGTCGCATCGCTCGCACGGCGTTCGCGAGTCCATCGAATACGGCGTTCGAGACGATGGTGTGGCCAATGTTGAGCTCTTCGATTTCTGCGATCGCCGCAACGGGACCCACGTTTTTCACGGTGAGACCGTGGCCGGCGTGCACGTTGAGTCCAAGTTTTGCCGCTTGGCGCGCACCGTCGCGCAGAGCATTGATCGTTCGCGCATCGCCGGCATCGCCGAAGGCGCGGGCGTAGCTGCCGGTGTGCAACTCGATCGCGTCGGCCCCGAGCCAATGCGAGCGCTCGATGATCATCGGAACGGGATCGATGAAGAGGCTCGTCTTGATGCCGGCCGTCTTGAGCCGCGCCAAGGCGGCCGCAAGAATTTCCGGCTCGCGCGTGACGTCGAGCCCTCCTTCCGTGGTGATTTCTTCTCGCTTTTCCGGCACGAGCGTGACTTGATGCGGTTTCAGTTTCTCCGCAATCGCGAGCATCTCTTCGGTGCACGCCATTTCCAGATTGAATGGCGTTTTGCATGCGCGCATGAGTCCAACCACGTCGGCGTCCTGAATGTGCCGGCGGTCTTCGCGGAGGTGCGCGGTGATGCCGTCGCAGCCCGCGTCTTCGCACAGCCGCGCGGCCGCGACCGGGTCCGGTTCGTCGGCTTTGCGCGCCTGTCGGAGCGTCGCGACGTGATCGATGTTGATGCAGAGGCGGAGGTGCATACCGGAAATCTAATGCTTGCTGGCTTTCACGTGCTCCACTAGGTTCAAATCACACACCGAAACGGAGCCCAGGGTGAAGAGAATTGCCTTCCTGCTCGTGCTTGCGTCGGCCTGCAAAACGGTGACTGTTATTGCGCCCGCCGCCGGGACGGGAGCAGCATCACCAAAGGCGGCTGTCGAGCGATTTGTTCTCGCCGCGAAGATGCAGGACATTCAGGCGCTCGGCGCCGCGTTCGGCGACGAGACCGGTCCGATGCGCGACCATACCGATCGCCAACAAATGGAAAAGCGTGCGGTGATCATGCTCGCGTGCACGCGTCACGACAAAGCGACGATTTCCGAAATGACGCCCGACATCGGCGGTCACCAAACTGCGATGGTCGAGTTTACGCAGGGAAAGCTCGTCGCGTCCTCGAAATTCACCGTCGTGAAGGGGCCCGCAGACCGCTGGTACGTGAATCTGTTCGATCTCCAGACGATGCAAAACAAAGGATTCTGCGGCAAAACCTAGCGGGCAAGAAACGCCCCTTCCTATAGTCGTTAGTATTCAGACAGTTCGATGAGTATCCCGCCGGTGGATTTTGGATGCAAAAAGGCAATTCGTTTTCCTTCCGCACCGATTCTCGGCACGTCGTCGACTAACACGATGCCCGCGTTGCGACAGCGCGCGAGCGTGGCGTCGAGATCATCGACGTTGAAGCAGATGTGATGAATGCCGGGGCCTCGTTTTTCGAGGTACTTCGCGATGGGTGAGTCCGCGGCATTCGTGGTTCGCGGTTCGAGCAGTTCAATCAGTGATTCTCCGGCGTTCAAGCCGGCAATGCGGGCGCCGTCGCTGTCGTCGAGCGGCGCTTCAGTCAGGCCGAGGACATCGCGGTAAAAGGGCATCAGCGCGTCGATGCTCTTCACGGCAATGCCGACGTGGGAGATGCGGGTCGGAGTCATGTGGTCAAGGTAAGCCGAAAAAGTTCACCGTGGGAGAATGCAGCACAATGGCGAATGCGATTGCAGTTACCGATGCCGATTTCGAGTCTCAGGTCGAGAAGCATACCGGCGTCGTGGTGGTTGATTTCTGGGCGACGTGGTGCGGACCCTGCAGAATGATCGCGCCGATTCTCGAGCAGCTGGCCGTCGAGTATGACGGCAAAGTGAAGGTCACCAAGCTCGACGTCGACAACAATCAAAAGACGGGCATGCGCTTCAACGTTCGCTCGATCCCGACGCTGCTGTTCTTCAAAGACGGCAAGCTCGTCGATCAGGTGATCGGTGCAGTGCCGAAGGCCGCGCTCGTGGCAAAGTTCGACCAGTACGCAGCGTAGAAAACCGGAAAAAGGCGGGAAGGCCGCGCCAAAGAACCAATGCCCCTTCCCGCCGCTACGCTCCACTACCCGCACGACCGTGTGCTGCTCTCCCGCACGCGCCTCGCGTATGTCCACCTGCGCAATCTCCTGACCGACGCCAAGCGCGACCGTGCGGCGCGCGTGTACGGATTCGTTGCCGTCTGGCTGCCGGAAGAACTGCTGCTCCTCTATCTGCAAGAAGGCGAGGTGGTGAACGCGACCGCTACGCTGGACGGTCTGCAGTTCCGTTCGCTCTCTATTGCCGAGGGAATCGCGATGGTGCCCTCCGCGGCGGAGTTGGGCGAGATCTGTTTCTATGAGGCGGACGACGAGCAGCTCGCCACCATGTATTGGTCGCAGGTGCTCGTGCCGGTTTCGTGGCCGTCCGAACTCAACGTGCGCGATGCCGACGGCGTGTTCGCGTTCCTGCACGCGACGATGCACGATGGCGTAGTGGAAGTGCATGCCGACGATGGCGGCGTGAACTACGGGATTGTACGCGATGGTAAAATTGTGCGCGGCTATTTCGCCGATTACACGGGCGCGCCGGCGGAGATACAGCTGACGGCGCTGCTGGCCGGCGGCCGAATTACCGAACGCAGAAAAACGCGGCTCTGGCCGCTGCCGCCGCCGCTTCCGGTGCAGGCGCCGCCCGCGATGATCCAGGCGTACCGCGATCTCATGGCGGCGCTCGTGAAGCGCCTCGTCGACTCCGGCGTCGACGGCGCGCCGTCCGTCACCGAGAGCACGCGGCAGCAGCTGGTCGATCGACATCCGTGCCTCGAGCGATTTTCGCTCACGCACCCGCATCCGCGCGATCCGGTCACCGAAACTCCGGCGCTCAGCTCGGCGATCGGAGCCTGGATTGGCGAACTGCTCTGGACTGTCGCGCCGCCGGACGGTCTGACACCCGAACGCCTGGTGGGTGAGCTCACCCGCGAGCGGCGGCATGTCTTTCAGTCGGCAGGACTCTTCGAAGCGCTGCCGTGGAAGATCGAGTGGTAGCGGAATCGTCGGCGGCTGGAACGCTCTATCTCGTGAGCACGCCGATCGGAAACATGTCGGATCTGAGCGCGCGCGCCGTGGAAACGCTGCGCGGTGTACAGGCGGTGCTCGCCGAGGACACGCGGCACTCGCGGCCGCTGCTCGAACGGCATCAGATCGCCACTCCGCTCGTGGCGTACCACGAGCACAATGAGGCGAAAACTACCCCCGCGCTGGTTGCGAGGCTCGAGGCGGGGGAGTCGCTGGCGCTGATCTCGGACGCGGGCACGCCGCTGCTCTCGGATCCGGGCGCGCGGCTCGTGCGCGCTGCTATCGACGCCGGGGTGAAGGTCACGCCGATTCCCGGCGCATCGGCGCTGCTGGCCGCGCTCGTGGCATCGGGGATCGTCGCCGACCGGTTCACCTTTTATGGATTTCTCGCTCGGAAAGGAAAGGAACGCGGCGAGACGCTGCGCGAGATTGTGGCCTCGACCCACACGTCGGTGCTTTACGAGGCTCCGGCACGCGTCGGAGAAACGCTCGCGGAGCTGGTGACTGCTGGCGCCGCCGCTCGACACGCAGTGGTCGCGCGCGAGCTCACGAAGCAATTTGAGGAGTTCCGCAGGGGAACCGTTCAGGCGCTGGCGGAGTCCTACTCAGAGGTGGCGCCGCGCGGGGAAGTGGTGCTGGTGATTGCCGGCGCGGAGGCGGTTGAACTCGACGAATCCACGCTGCGGGACCGCGCGAAGGAACTGCGCGAGCAGGGACTGAGCGCACGCGACGTGGCGCGCGTACTCTCAGAGGAGACTCACGCGCCCCGCAATCTGGCCTACCGTTTAGCCCACGAATGAAGCGAATCCTTCTCGCCACGCTGTTCTTCCTGCTGCCCGCTGCGCCAGCGCCACGATTGACCGTGGCCCGGCTGCAGTACGACGGCGGCGGCGACTGGTACGCGAACCCCTCGAGCATTCCGAATTTGCTCAAGGCGATTCGCGACCGCACGTCGTTCGCCGTTGAGCCCGCCGAAGCGCGCGTCACGCTCATGGACGACCGGATCTGGGATTATCCGTTTCTCCATGTCACGGGTCACGGCAACATCAAATTCACGGACGCCGAAGTCGTGCGCCTGCGCGAGTACCTCACGCGCGGCGGGTTTCTCCATGTGGACGACAACTACGGCATCGACGACAGCTTCCGCCGCGAGATCAAACGCGTGTTTCCTGATCGCGAACTCGTGGACGTTCCGCTCTCGCATCCGGTGTATCATGTGGTGTATGATTTTCCGAGGGGAATTCCGAAAATCCACGAGCACGACGGCAAACCCGCGCGCGGATTTGGAATCTTTCTCGGCAACCGGCTCGCGGTGTACTACAGCTGGGAAAGCGACCTCGGCAATGGCTGGGAGGATGCGGGCACGTACAACGATCCGCCGGAACTGCACGAGGCCGCGCTTCGCATGGGCGTGAACCTCTTCGTGTACGCCATCACGAGCCGCCCCGCATCCTGAAAAAACCATGACGATCTTCGAGCTCATTGCGCGGGAACGCGCTCGCGTGTCGGCGCTGGTGCGTGCCGAGGCGTGGACGCGCGCAGCCGTGGCGCTGATTGCGGCGCTGACGCTCGGCGCACTGCTGTTGGGCGGATCGCGCTGGATCGAACTGCCGCGAATCCTGCCGTTCGTGATCTGGGCTGTGGCGATTGCCGCGGCGGCGTATCTCGTTCGTCGCGGCGCCAGCGCGCTGCATCGCCTTGCGGCGCACGTCGCGATCGCGGATGCCGTCGAGCGCGAGCAGAAACTGCGCCGCGGCGCGGTGCGCGGAATCGTGGAGCTCTCGAGCGACACGAGTGCGTTCGTTGCGCGCGCGGCGCTGCGCCTCGGAGCGCAACTCGCGGCAGTCGGGAATGCGCTGGTGCCGCAGTTGGAGAGGAAGCTGCGCCGCGGCGCGCTCATGGCGGCCGCGGTGCTGGTGCCTGTGTTGATGGTTGCCGCCTTTGTCGCAGCAAAGCGCCCCGATGGATTCCAGGCGCTCGCGCATCCGGTGGACGCGTGGCGCGGCGTGCTGCTTCCGAAACTGAAAATCTCCGATGCGCCCTCGCGTGCGCTGCGCGGCTCCACGCTTCGGCTTACCGTGAGCGCGAGGGGACGATCGTCGGTTTCACTGCGCCGCCGCACGACGGGCAACGCGTGGATCGAGACGGCGCTGATTGTCTCGAACGGATCCGTGAGCACCGAACTCGGGCCGCTCGACGCCGATCTCACGATTGTCGCGAGCGACGGCCGCGCGCTCAGCGATACGGTCGTGGTGCGCATTGTCGATCGTCCGTTCGTCGGCGACGTATCGGTGCACGCGACGTACCCGGCGTATCTGCACCGCGCGAGCGAAACACTGCCCGGCGACGCTCCGATTCACGTGCCGAAGGGAACAGATCTCGCGATCGAGGGCCACGCATCGGAAGCGCTCGCCTCCGTCTGGCTCGTACAGGAGCGCGACAGCATCAAGCTGACGCCGGCGGAGCGCCGGTTCAGCGGACACTTCATGCCGCTGGCGAACGGAAGCTGGAGCTGGAGCGCGCGCGGCGCGAGCGCGGCGATCGCGGATGTGCCGCCGCCGCTGTCGATCGAAGTCGTTCCTGATTCGGCGCCCGTCGCAGAAATACTGCAGCCCGCGTCGGACAGCCTTGTGCTCCCGACCGCGAAAGTCGAAATGCAGCTGCTCGCGAGCGACGATCACGGGCTGCAGTCGGTGATCCTGAACACATGGCGCGTGAGCCGCGACGGAAAAACGCTGCCGCCGTCGGCCACGAAACTCGCGGGTGGCGGAATTCCAGACTGGGCTGGAGTGATCGCGATCGATCTCGCGCAGTGGGCGCTCGATCCCGGTGATGCGGTGCACGTGCAACTGATCGCGCGCGATGAATCGCCGGCGGGCCAGGAAGGAAAGAGCCGCGAATTGATTTTGCGCGTTCCGGCGAACGACGAGCAGCGCCAGGCCGCGCGCGCCGCAGGAGATTCCGCCGCCGCGCGCGCCGCAGCCGCAGTGAAAGCTCAGGCGGGATTGCAGCAGCGCACGAGCGATGCGGCCAAGGCTGCGGGAAAATCCGTCGATGCCGGCCGGGGCGGCAAACCCGGCGATCCGATGAAATACGACGCAGCGCAGCAGGCGAAATCGCTCGCGTCGGAACAGAAGGACATGGCGAATCGCGTGCAGCAACTGCAGAACGCGTCGAAGGCGCTCGAAGACCGCCTGCGCGCGGCCGGCGCGCTCGATACCGGACTCGCCGCGCAGCTTCGCGAGGCGCAGAAACTTCTGCGCGAGGCGCTCACGCCGGAGATGCTCGAAGCGCTGAAGAAACTCGACAACTCCGCGCAGCAGCTTTCGGGAGATCAGGCAAAACAGTCGCTGCAGCAGCTCGCCGATCAGCAAAAGAAAATGAAAGAGGCGCTCGAGAAGAGCGCGGAGATTTTGAAACGCGCCGCGCTCGAAGGCGCGATGCAGACGCTGAAGGACGAAGCAACCGAACTGGCAAAGGCCGAACGCGAGCGCGCAAAGCAGGACAGCGCGCGCGCCGGCCAGTCGCCGGACGAAGCGAAGAAGCTGCAGGATCGCACGCGACAGCTCACCAAGGATCTTGAGCAGCTCAAGGAGCGGCTCAAGGCGGAAAATGCGGATCCCGCCGCGAAGAAGGCCGACGAGGCCCTGAAGGATGCGCAGATGGCCGAGAAGGTGCTCGAACAAAAAGGCCAGCAGGATCAGCAGCAGAAAGGACAGCAGAGCGGCCAGCAGCAGCAGGGCGGGCAACAGCAGCAGGGCGGCCAGCAGCAGCAGGGCGGGCAACAGAAGCAAGGCGGCCAGCAGGGCGGCCAGCAAGGTGGACAGCAGGGGAAAGACGGACAGCAGAACGGCCAGCAGAGCGCGAATCAGGCTGCCGACGCGATGGAGAAAGCGTCGCAGGCACTCGGCGAGGGCCGCAAGCAGCAGGTGGACGAATGGAAACAGGAACTCACCGGCGAGCTCGATCAATCGCTGCAGGAAATGCTCCAGCTCGCGCGCCAGCAGGATCAGCTCGCCGATAAGGCCAAGCAGAATCCGACGGATCCGAATTTGCGCGGCGAGGAGAGCGCGCTGCAGCAGGGCGTTTCGAAGGCATCGGAGCGCCTGGGATCGCAGGCGAAGCGATCGGCGCTCGTGTCGCCCAAATCTCAGCGCGCGATGAGCGACGCGGAGCAGAAGGTGGCGCAGGCAGCGAAAGACGCGGGCGATCCGCGCACGGCGAGCCAGGCGTCGCAGTCGATGAGCGATGCCGCGAACGCATTGCGCCAGACTGCGGCCGCGCTCGCCAACGATCGCGAACGCGCCGGCGCGTCGAAGTCGGCGAGCGGATTGGCGGAGTTGCTCGCGCAGCTGAACCAGCTCGCGCAGCAGCAGGGTTCGCTCAACGGGCAGATGCAGAGTCTCGTGCAGCAGGCGGGCGCGGCGAAAGCGGGGCAGGCCGTTGCGCCCGATCTGCAGTCGAGCGCGCGCTCGATGGCCAAATCGCAGCGCGATGTGGCGAACTCGCTGGACGAAGTGGGCGACGCTGATGCGAGCGGACGCGCCGCGGAACTCGCTCGTGAGGCGCGCCAGCTCGCGCAGACGCTCGAGCAGGGCGCGGTCGATCCGTCGGTGCTCGAGCGCCAGCAGCGGCTGTTTCGCCGCATGCTCGACGCGGGGAAAACGCTCGAGAACGATCAGAAGGAAGAATCGGGCAAGCGCGAATCTCGACCCGGCGATCAGAACAACCCGTTCTTGCCGCCGGGATCAGCGGCGGCCGGAAAATCGGCGCAGAAGTATCGCGTGCCGGAGTGGAACGAGCTGCGCGGACTCACCCCGGATGAGCGCAGGCTCGTGATCGAGTATTTCCGCCGGCTGAACGGCGACAAGCCTTGAACCACGAGGAGCGAGTCGGGGTCCGAGGTTCGGGATCAAGATCGGAGCCGTTGAGTTACGTCCTCGCTCTTTTTGTCGCACTCCTCTTCGCAGCGGCTCCCGCAGCGGCGGTCGCGCAGGCGCAGACTGTAGCCGCGAATCGCGCGTTCGATCTCGAGCAGGCGGGCCGCTGGAAAGACGCGATCACCGCGTGGCGCCAGGTGATTGCTGCGGGCCAGGGCGGGCAGGGAATCCTCGGACTCGAGCGCGTGTTCGCGCAGCTCGCGCAAGATGATTCGGTGTTGCCGACGCTCGATTCGATGCTCGTGCAGAATCCAGCCGACAAAGTGCTGCACGGCGTGCAGCTCCGCGTGCTCAAATCGCTCGGCCGCGAAAAGGACGCGCGCGCGGCGTTCGAGGGGTGGGTGAAGCTGGTCCCGCACGATCCGACGCCGTACCGCGAGTTCGCGAGCCAGCTGCTGAACGACGGTCGCGCGGCCGCGGCCGACACGGTTTTGCGGGAAGCGTCCGCCTCACTCGGTTCCACAAAAGAGCTCACGATTGAAATCGCGCAGCTTCGCGTTGCGCTCGGGCTCTGGCCGGAGGCGGCCGTCGCGTGGCGCGACGCCATGCTGACCGAGGAGTATCTCGAGCAGACGGTCGTGTACTCGCTGCAGGCCGCGCCGATAGCGAAGCGCGACAGCGTGCGCGCGGTGCTGCGGGCCGGAACGAAGGCCTCGTCGAAAAAGGTACTCGGATCGCTCGAACTGCAGTGGGGTGCGGCGCGTGAAGGCTGGCGCGCGCTCTCGAGTCTCACCGCCGCGGATTCGGCATTCGACACGTGGAGTGATTTCGCGCAGGAGGCCGAGCGTCAGGGCGCGTGGCTCGCCGCGCGTGATGCGTTCAGCGCAATGAACAGGATGCGGCCATCGGCGATCACTGCGATCCGTGCCGCGCAGAACTCGGCGGCCGGCGGCGAGCCGCTGCCTGCGCTCGACCTTCTCACTGCGGCGCGCGCGCAGCTGCAGCCAGTCGCGATTCGCACGCAGGTGCTGCCGATCCAGATGCGCGCGCTCACGACGCTCGGCCGCGCCGCTGAGGCCGAGGCGCTCATGGCGAAAGACAGCGCACAGCTCGACGTCGTGACCAAGAAAGTGTACGCGCGGCTCATTGCATGGGGCTGGATTCGCGCTGGGCAAATCGAAAAGGCGCGCGCGGCGCTCGTTGGTGCGAGCGGGGACGATGAAGATGAAGTGAGCGCGTGGATCGCGCT
>JBBRBH010000028.1:0-47307 GCA_038205995.1 Gemmatimonadales bacterium | reverse complement strand
CGCTCGGTGAACTCGCTCAAGAACTCGAGCATTCGGTCGCTCGGCGATCTCGTCCGCCAGACGGAAGACCAGATTCTCGAAGTCAAGAATTTCGGCAAGAAGTCGCTCCAGGAAATCGCCGACCTGCTCGAGCGTGAAAATCTCAATTTCGGCATGCGTTTCGAAGAGAACGGTGAGGGAGTTCGCGTCACCGATCAAGGCACGCCGCCGAGCCGCGCTGCGGCCAAGGCGCCTGACGACGTCATAGAGGAATAACGATCCATGCGCCACCAGAAAGCAGGACGGCAGCTTCGCCGCACGACCGAGCAGAAAATCGCACTGCTCCGCAATCTCGCCACGTCTTTGATTCTTGAAGGCGCGATCGAGACGACGGAAGCCAAGGCGAAGGAACTGCGCCCGTTCGTCGAGAAGCTCATCACGAAGGCCCGCACCGGCACGCTGCACGCGCGCCGGCTCGCAGGCGCCCACATCGCCAAGCGTTCGGCGTCGGACAAGCTCTTTCAGGAGATTGGCCCGAAGTTCGCGACGCGCAAAGGCGGCTACACGCGCATCCTCAAGACCGGCCACCGCAAGGGTGACGGTGCAGAGATGGCGCGCATTGAACTTATTCAGGACTGACCATGCCGATCGCACGCAATAAGTGCTACGTCTGCACGAAGGGCATCGCCTTCGGCAACAATGTTTCGCACGCGAACAACAAGACGCGCCGGACGTGGAAGCCGAATCTTCAGGTCGCTCGCATCGTGATTGATGGGAAGATCGAGAAGATCAAGGTGTGCACGCGCTGCTTGGCGGCTGGAAAAATTCAGCGCGCGCCGCGCGGTGGAGCTAAAGCCGTCGTCGCGTAACTCACGATCGAGGACCGATAAGGGGAGCCCAGTTGGGCTCCCCTTTTTTTGTTGAACCGCGAGTGCGAGTCTGAGTGAGAGAGGACAGAACGGGAAAGGCAGAGTGAGTCTGAGTGTCAGGGGACAGAACGGCGAAGACAGAGTGAGTTTGAGTCACAGAGGACAGAACGGGCAAGGCAGAGTGAGTGTGAGTGTCCGGGGACAGAACGGGAAAGGCAGAGTGAGTTTGAGTCCCTGTCACTCAGACTCACTCGGTGGTGCCCGTTCTGTCCCCTGTCACTCAGACTCACTCTGCGGTTTCTGTTCCGCTGTAGGGGTGTATAAGAGCCGCGTTTGAGTGCAGATTTACCCACGATGAAAACCGCCCTAATTACGGGTATCACCGGCCAAGATGGCTCGTATCTCGCCGAGCTCCTGCTCGCCAAGGGATACAGAGTTGTCGGCATTGTACGACGCAGTTCGACAACGCCGTACGAGCGTATCTCGCACCTCGTCGACAAAATCGAACTCCTGAGCGCTGATCTGCTCGACCAGACCTCACTTGTTGACGCGATCGGAGATACCGCTCCGGACGAAATTTATAACCTCGCCGCTCAGAGTTTTGTGGCGACGTCATGGACGCAGCCCGTTCTCACCGGCGAGTTCACCGCGCTCGGCGTCACTCGGCTGCTCGAAGCGGCAAAGCGCACGGCGCCAAAAGCAAAGTTCTACCAGGCCAGCTCCAGCGAGCAGTTTGGCCAGGTGCAGGAAACTCCGCAGAAAGAATCCACGCCGTTTTACCCGCGCTCGCCATATGGCGTCGCGAAAGTCTACGGCCACTGGATCACGGTGAATTACCGCGAGTCGTTCAACATGTTCGCGGTGAGCGGGATTCTGTTCAATCACGAGAGCCCGCGCCGCGGACTCGAGTTCGTCACGCGCAAAGTCACCGACGCAGTGGCGCGCATCAAGCTTGGCCACGCGAAAGAAGTGCGGCTCGGCAATCTTCAGGCGCACCGCGACTGGGGTTTCGCCGGTGACTATGTGGACGCGATGTGGCGGATGCTCCAGCAGGACGAGCCCGACGATTTTGTGATCGGCACGGGCGAGAAGTGGAGCGTGCAGCAGCTGTGCGAAGAAGCATTCTCCTACGCCGATCTCGACTGGCGCGAGTTCGTGAACACGGACGCGAAGTTCACGCGACCCGCGGAAGTCGAGTTGCTCGTCGCCGATTCGTCAAAGGCCAAGCGCGTGCTCGAGTGGGAGCCGAAGGTTCGCTTCCGTCAGCTCGTGCGGATGATGGTGGACGCCGATCTTGCGCGACACCGCATGCTAGACTCCGGTTCTGGTCGCGGCTGACGTGGCGGCACGGGGAAAAAAGGAAACACGGGCGCTCGTTACGGGAGCCGGCGGATTCGCCGGCCAGTGGCTCTGCAGGGATCTCGTGCGGCAGGGATGGGACGTGACGGGGAGTTCGCTCACGGGCGCGCCCGGCACAAACATCATCGCTCCCGAAGATCATTCGTTCATCACGTGGCGGCACGAAGATTTGCTTGCGGCCGGTACGATGGCGAGCGCCATCGACGCGTCGAAACCCGACGTGATTTTTCATCTCGCGGGCGTTTCGTTCGTGCCCGCCGCGGGCGACGATCCGATGCTCGCGTTCGATGTGAACACAGGGCTTGCCGTGCGATTGCTCAACGATGTGCGCGCGCGGAAGGCGTCGGGCACGCTCGATCCCGTGGTGCTGCTCGTGGGAAGCGCCGAACAGTACGGGCGACACGATGCCACCGCGATGCCGCTCGGCGAGCATGCCGACTGCCGGCCGCGCACGTTCTACGCAGCCACAAAAATGGCGCAGGAGAGCTTCGGAATGGAAGCGTTCCGCTCGGACGGCGTGCGGGTGATCTGCACGCGTTCGTTCAATCACAGCGGCCGCGGACAGGCGAACAGTTTTCTGCTGCCGGCGCTCGTCGAGCGGGTGCTCGCGGCGCGGGAGAAAAAGCTCGCCGAG
Organism: Gemmatimonadales bacterium; assembly: GCA_038205995.1. Classification (GTDB taxonomy): domain Bacteria; phylum Gemmatimonadota; class Gemmatimonadetes; order Gemmatimonadales; family Gemmatimonadaceae; genus Fen-1231. Next base: position 44,466 of record JBBRBH010000028.1, on the reverse strand, counting down.
ATTCCAATTGGAAACACGATCACCGTTCGCGATTTCTTGCACGTGGAAGACACCGTTCGCGCGTACCGCATGCTCGTCGAGTCCGGCACACCCGGAACCGTGTACAACGTCTGCAGCGGCGAGGGCGTTTCGGTGGGAAGCCTGGCCGAAGAGGTCCTCGAGGCCGCCGGTGTCAACGCCCGTCTGGTGCCCGACGCCGCATTGCAACGATCGGTGGACGTGCCGTGCCTGGTCGGACAGAACGATTTACTCTGCAACGATACGCAGTGGAAGCGCGCACACACACGCGCCGCCATCATCACTGATCTGATTCATGCCTCGTCGCACTGATCTGCATCGCATTCTCGTGATTGGCTCCGGTCCGATTGTTATTGGGCAGGGCGCCGAGTTCGACTATTCCGGCACGCAGGCGGCGAAAGCGCTGCGCGAGGAAGGCTACGAGGTGATCCTCGTGAACTCGAATCCGGCGACGATCATGACCGATCCGGACATCGCGGACCGGACGTATATCGAGCCGGTGACGCCGGAGTTTGTGGAGCTGATCATCGCGCGCGAAAAGCCGGACGCGCTGCTGCCGACGATGGGCGGGCAGACCGCGCTCAATGTGGCGATGAAGCTGCACGAGACCGGCGTGCTCGCGAAGCATGGTGTGGAGTTGATTGGAGCCAACGCGCGGGCCATAGCGCTGGCGGAAGATCGAAAGCTGTTCGGCGAGGCGATGGTGAAGATCGGGCTGAAGTGTCCCGACGGTCACATCGCCACGACGTGGGATGAAGCTCTGGCGGTGAGCGAGTGGACAGGGTTCCCGGCGATCATTCGACCTGCATTTACGCTGGGCGGATCAGGCGGGGGCGTTGCGTACAATCGCGAGGAATACGAGCGGATTGTGAAGGGCGGCCTCGAGGAGAGTCCGATTACGCAGGTGCTGATCGAGCGGTCGCTGCTCGGGTGGAAAGAGTTCGAGCTCGAGGTCATGCGCGACTGCGACGATAACGTCGTGATTGTCTGTTCGATCGAGAACATCGATCCCATGGGCGTGCATACGGGAGATTCGATCACCGTGGCGCCGGCGATGACGCTCACGGATCGCGAGTATCAGGTGATGCGCGACGCGGCGATCGCTGTCATCCGCGAGATCGGCGTGGATGCGGGCGGGTGCAATATCCAGTTCGCCGTGAATCCACTGAACGGCGAGATGGTCGTGATCGAGATGAATCCGCGCGTGTCGCGTTCATCTGCACTCGCATCAAAGGCCACCGGGTTCGCGATTGCGCGCATCGGCACGAAGCTCGCGGTTGGATATCGCCTCGACGAGCTGCCGAACGATATCACCAGGACGACGCCCGCCTCGTTCGAGCCGGTGCTCGACTATGTCGTGGTGAAGTGTCCGCGGTTTGCGTTCGAGAAATTTCCCGGCGCGAATCCGACGCTGACGACGCAGATGAAATCCGTCGGCGAGTCGATGGCGATCGGGCGGACGTTCAAGGAGGCGCTGCAGAAAGGATTGCGCGCGTTGGAAAGCGGGCGCACGGGCTGGGTGGTGGGCGACCGGCTGATTGACGATCGGCTGAGCGATGATTCGCTCGAGACGCTCCGCGGCGCGATGGCGACGCCGACGCCGGAGCGGATTTACCAGATCAAGCGGGCGATGATCGCAGGGATTTCGATTGAAGAGATTCACCGGGTCACGATGGTTGATCCTTGGTTTCTGGCGCAGATGATGGAGCTGGTGGAGGCGGAGCGGGAGTATGCCGGAGTCGTGGCGGTGGATGAGGACGCCATGCGAGCGATGAAGCGGCTGGGCTTCGCCGATGTTCAACTCGCCACGCTGCGTGGGGAAACCGAGCAGGCGGTGCGCGCCACGCGGTGGGCCTGGGGTATTCGGCCGGTGTATAAAATGGTGGATACCTGCGCCGGAGAATTCCCCTCGAACACGCCGTACTTGTACTCGACGTACGACGAAGAGTCGGAAGCACCGCGCTCCGGAAAAAAATCCGTCATCATTCTCGGCTCTGGTCCCAATAGAATCGGGCAGGGAGTCGAGTTCGACTACTGTTGCGTGCGCGCCGCGATCGCGCTGCGCGAGCAGGGGTATGAGACCATCATGGTCAACTCGAATCCCGAAACAGTTTCCACCGACTGGGATACGAGCGACAAACTCTATTTCGAGCCGCTGACGCTCGAGCATGTGCTCGAGATTGTCGAACGCGAGCAGCCCGTTGGCGTGATCGTACAGCTCGGCGGGCAAACGCCGCTCAAGCTCACGCGGCCGCTCGAAGCCGCGGGAGTGAAAATCCTCGGCACCTCGCCGGACTCCATCGACGCGGCGGAGGATCGCAAGCGATTCGACAAGATTGCGCGCGAGCTCGGCGTCGCGCAGCCGCCCAATGGGACCGCCACGAGCGTGGAAGGCGCCGTGGAGGCGGCAACGCGCATTGGCTACCCCGTGCTCGTGCGGCCGAGCTACGTGCTCGGTGGGCGAGCCATGGAGATCGTGTTCGATGAAGCCACGCTGCGCGACTACTTCGTGCGCGCGGTGCGCGTGTCGGAAGATCGTCCGGTGCTCATCGATTCGTTCCTCGAGGATGCCTTCGAGTTCGATGTCGACGCAATCAGCGACGGCAAGCAGGTCGTGATCGGCGCCGTCATGCACCACATCGAGGACGCGGGCATTCACTCGGGCGACTCGGCGTGCGTGCTGCCGCCCCAGACACTCAGCGCGGAGCACGGCGCCGAGATGCGCGCCCATACGGTGGCGTTCGCCAAGAAGCTGGGCGTGGTGGGCCTGATCAACGTGCAATACGCGATTCAGCACGGCGTGGTCTATGTGCTCGAGGTGAATCCTCGCGCGAGCCGCACGGTGCCGTTCGTTTCGAAAACGATCGGGAAACCGCTCGCATCCTACGCGGCGAGGGTCATGCTTGGAGAGACGCTCGAGCAGATCGGCTACACAAAGGAAATCATCGCGCCGTATGTCTCGGTGAAAGAGGCCGTGTTCCCATTCACCAAGTTTCGCGAGTTCGATCCGATCCTCGGGCCGGAGATGCGCTCGACGGGCGAAGTGATGGGCGTGTCGGATACGTTTGGGACGGCGTTTGCAAAAGCCGAGCTCGCGGCCGGCAACGGGCTGCCGCTCGAGGGCACGGTGTTCATCACGGTGAACGACAGTGACAAGCCGGCTGCCGCGCCGATTGCGCGCCGTTTTCACGAGATCGGGTTCGCGATCGCGGCCACGCGCGGCACCGCGGACTATTTGCAGGAGCGCGGGGTCCCGTGCCGCACGGTGCAGAAAGTGAGCGTGGGCCGCCCGAACGGAATCGACCTCATCAAGAACGACGAGGTGCAGCTCTTGATCAACACGCCGCTAGGCAAGCGGGCGCAGACGGACGATTATTCCCTGCGTCAGGCGGCAATCGCACATCGCATTTCGTACACGACCACATTGAGCGCCGCGAGTGCGGCCTGCGACGCGATAGTCAGTTTGAAATCCCGAGCATCCTCGGTCCGGTCCATTCAGGAGTGGCAAGCCACCATCCCATGACGAAACCACTGATCCACGAGAGCGCCTTCGTCGACAAAGGCGCAAAGATCGGCGACGACACCAAAGTGTGGCATTTCTGCCACATCATGCCGGGCGCGGTGATCGGCGAGCGCTGCGTACTTGGGCAGAACGTCGTCGTGATGAACGGCACGAAAATTGGAAATAACGTGAAGATCCAGAACAACGTCTCGATCTACGAAGGGGTGGAACTCGAGGACAATGTGTTCTGCGGTCCGTCCATGGTCTTCACGAACGTGATCAATCCGCGCAGCCATGTGCCGCGGAAGAACGAGTTCAAGCACACGTTCGTGCGGCACGGGGCGACGATCGGAGCGAACGCGACCGTGGTGTGCGGAGTGACGATCGGCAAATATGCGTTCATCGGCGCCGGCGCCGTCGTGACCAAGGACGTCCCGCCCCACGCGCTCGTGACTGGAGTGCCAGCGAAGATCACCGGCTGGGTGTGCGAGTGTGGGTTCAAGCTCGAGGACGGCCTCATGGAGCTCACCTGTCCCAACGACGGCAAGCGCTACTCGAAGCGCGGAGAGAAAGTCACTGAGGTGACCGAGGAAATTTTCGAGTGAGCAGCTCCGCAGCATTCCGGGTCGCACTGGTCGGATGCGGCCGCATCAGCAAGAACCACTTCGATGCCATCGCGAAAGTGGATGGCGTTTCGGTTTCCGCTGTGTGCGACACCGTCGAGTCGCGCGCGAAGGCGGCCGGCGAGTCACTTGGCGTGCCCTGGTTCACGTCGTACGAGAAGATGTTGAAAGAGGCGCCGTGCGAGATCGTGACCATCGCGACGCCGAGCGGTTTGCATCCGGCGCACGGGATTCTCGCGGCGAACGAGGGGAAGCACGTCGTGTGCGAGAAGCCGATGGCGATTACGCTCGCGAGCGCGGACGAACTCGTGCACGCGTGCGACGCGGCGAACGTTCAGCTCTTTGTGGTGAAACAGAATCGGCTCAATCCGCCGGTGCAGCTGCTGAAACGCGCGATCGACAAGGGGCGGTTCGGCAAGATCTACATCGCGAATACGACGGTGCGCTGGACCCGGCCGCAGGAGTACTACGATCAGGCTCCGTGGCGCGGCACGTGGGAATTCGACGGCGGCGCCATCATGAATCAGGCCTCACACTATGTGGACTTGATGCAATGGGTGATGGGGCCGGTGGAGAGTGTGATGGCGAAGACCGCGACGCTCGCGCGAAAGATCGAGGCGGAGGATACGGGGCTGGCGATCCTGCGATTCCGGAGCGGGGCACTCGGGGTGATCGAGGTGACGATGCTCACGTACCCGAAGAATCTTGAGGGATCAATCACGATTCTTGGCGAGAAGGGGACAGCGAAGATTGGCGGGACGGCGGTGAACAAGGTTGAGCACTGGGAATTTGCGGAACCCGAGGCGGATGATGCACTGGTCGCGGCGGCAGATACGAATCCGACTTCTGTGTACGGATCCGGGCACGAGGGGTACTACAAGAATGTTCTGTCCGTGCTGCGCGGCGATGCAAAGCCCGATACGGACGGGCGAGGGGGGCGGAAATCGCTGGAGTTGATACTCGGGATTTATGAGTCGGCTCGGACGGGGAAAGAAGTTCCTTTGCCGCTTAAGGTCTAAAAGAGGGTAAACGGTTTACGGTTATCGGTTATCGGTAATCGGACCCTCGACGAAGGGGTGGTCGCGCGGGTCGGCCCACCGAACGGGGAAAGAAGTTCCTTTGCCGGTTAAAGGCTAACAAGAGGGTAGACGGTTTACGGTTATCGGTTATCGGTAATCGGACCCTCGACGAAGAGGTGGTCGCGCGGGTCCGTCCACCGAACGGGGGAAAAAGTTCCTTTGCCGGTTAAAGGCTTAACAAGAGGGTAAACGGTTTACGGTTATCGGTTATCGGTAATCGGACCCTCGACGAAGAGGTGGTCGCGAGGGTCCGTCCACCGAACACCGACAACCGAAAACTGTGTACCCGCTGTTAGAGGTAGTCGTGCGGGTCCGTCCACCGAACACCGACAACCGAGAACCGTGTACCCGCTGTTAGCAGTGGTCGCGCGGGTCGTAAATCCCTTGAGTTGATACTCGGGATTTATGAGTCGGCTCGGACGATGAAAGGAATTCCTTTGTCGCTTAAGGTTTGAAAGAGGGTAAACGGTTTACGGTTTATCGGTAATCGGTAATCGGACCCTCGACGAAGAGGTGGTCGCGAGGGTCCGTCCACCGAACACCGACAACCGAAAACTGTGTACCCGCTCTTAGAGGTAGTCGTGCGGGTCCGCCCACCGATCACCGACAACCGAAAACCGTGTACCCGCTGTTAGTCGTCGCGGTTCGGACAAACCACCCGAAGCGCCCCCGGAAGGCAGCTCACCGTAAGCTCCCCGCTCCCCGCTCTCCGGTACTCCCCATCAGTTTCGTATGCCGGCGGCTTCGGAAAGGTCAGCATGAATTTCGCCGCCTGCTCCGTGACCACTTCCGGCTGCAGAATGTGCGTCCCTTTCACTGCCGCGCCAAACAGCTTCAGACGCCGCATCGCCGATGCATCGAGAATATCGATCGCATCGAGCTTGCCATCTGTCAGCGAGGCCGCGGGCGCGATCTTGAATGTCCCGCCGAAATTCCGCGCATTCGCGATCACGAGCATCAGGTGCCGCGCCGTTCCACGAGCGCGAGCCGGTGTAGAAATATCGATATCAATCCCACCGTACCCGATCAACTGCCGCAGCGCCGACACGAGGTACACCGCGTCGCCGCGCAGCAGCGGAATTTTCGGAATGTCCTCAAGCACCGCGATATCAAATCCAAATCCGCAGATGTTCAGAAAGTACTGACTCTCGATCTTTCCGACATCGACTCGCATATCCGGCCCGTGCACCGCGAGTGCAGCGGTAGCCGCGTAATCTTTTGCCGGCGCGCCGACGGTCTTCGCGAAATCATTTCCCGTTCCGGCAGCGAGCAGGCCGAGCCGAACATCTTCGCCAGACGCGAGGATGGCGTTCGCCACATTGCCCCACGTCCCGTCGCCTCCGCACGCAACAATCGTGGTGCAGCCGTCTTCGATCGCTTGTGCGGCCACCGCACGCTCACCTTCGATCTGTTGCGTCAGCCGGATATCGCCGACGCCGACATTCGCGAACGCCATGCGAATCGAATCCAGCGCGCGTGCGCCGCGCCCCCGGCCGCTCGCCGGGTTCACGATCACGCACACCTTCTCTGTCATCAGACCGCTGCTGGCGCGAGCGTCTCGAGCGGATGGAACGTTTGCAGGCCGTCGCGCATCCACAGCTCGCGGAACGGGAGGGTGTTCACGTTATCGCGATCGATGGCCGCCGTGAACTCGTGGGGATGGATCTCGATCGAGCCGAGTTCCTCCTCGTTCTCGCTAAAGCCGGCCTCCATGACGATCGTCGACATGTACGAGCCCGCGGCATCGTGCATGAACGCTTGATAGCGGTGGTTCACCTGTGACCACTCGTAGTCCGTGATCTTCATGTCGATGATCGGCTTGCCGCCAAACGCCGCGGAAATACTGATCTCATCGCCGTTGACGTTGAACGAGAGATCGATGTCATGCATGAAGTGCGGCAGATGCCAGCGCTCGATCGCGTGATCGCGCGCCGCCTTTGTGGTGGTGCCGAGCAGAAACGGGTAGAACGCGGAGCGGGGAAGCGGCTGGCCCGGCTCGATGCGCGGCATGACGAGCACCGAAAGAATCAGCTCGCCATACTCGCCGACCATCGATTTGTGAAAATCGAACGCCATCACCGACAGCACGCTCTGTCCGTGATGCGGCTCGACCGGATGCAAGTGCGGCGGAAGGATCTTGCGCGCGTTCGTGGTCGGGAATTCGAAGAACCCGCCGATCGCGTGACGAAAGTGATACTGCACGAATCCCGGGCTATTCCCTTTTTCCACTTCTTTCCCGTTGTCAGTGACGTTGCTGCTGCCGCTCATCGAATACCCTCTGCCGTCAGCACGTCACCGAGAATCGTCGCTGCCTCATCGAGCTGCTGCGGTGTATGCGTGGATGAAATGGAAATGCGGAATCGCGAGCGGTTCTTGGCCACGGCTGGATAGATAATGGGTTGCAGGTAGAGGCCCGCGCGCTGCAACGCCTGCGCGACGCCGAACACTTTCCGATCATTGCGGATCATGATCGGGATGATCTGCGAGGTGGACTCGCCCACGTCGATGCCGATGTTCGCGAGCAGGCTGCGCATATAGGCCACGTTCTCCCACAGCTTGGCTCGCAGCTGCGGCTCGCGCTCGCAGATCTTCAGTGCTTGCAGCACTCCGGCAGACACCGCCGGCGAGAGCGCGCACGAGAACACGCGCGACCGCGCGAATCCCATCAGATAGTTGTACAGCGCCTGCGAGCCCGCCACAAACCCACCCATGCCGCCGAGCGCCTTGGAGAAGGTTCCGACGTGAATGTCGATGTCATCCTCGAGGCCGTACTTCTCGGCCACTCCTCGTCCGTTCTCGCCGTAGAGAAACGTCGAGTGCGCTTCGTCGATCATGATGCGCGCGCCGTGCCGCTTCGCGACTTCGACGATATCCGGCAGCAGCGCTTCGTCGCCGTCCATCGAGTACACGCCCTCGACGATCACGAGGCGCTTGCCGTTGGTGCCGCGCAGTTTGCGCTCGAGATCGTCCGGCCGATTGTGGCGGAAAAAGCGCACGTTCGCCTTGGAAAGAATCGCGCCGTCGACGATGCTCGCGTGGACGTTCTGGTCCATGATGATCCAGTCGCCCGGACGCATGAGCGCCTGAATCAAACCGACATTCGTGCTATAGCCGGTCGCAAAGACCATCGCCGCGTCTTTCTTCTTGAACGTCGCGAGCGCCTTCTCGAGCTGCACGTGGATTTCCATCGTGCCGCTGAGAATTGGCGAACCGGCGGCGCCGAGTCCGTAGTGGTCGAGCGCTTTTTTTGCGGCGTCAATCACTTCGGGATGATACGAGAGGCCGAGGTAGTTGTACGACGCGAGATTGAGCAGTTTCAGCCGTTCGTGGCCGAGCTGCTCCTCGAGTTCGATCCGCGGCATCGGCGGCGTCGACATCGGCTGCGAAAACAGATAGTAGCCGTTGTCCCTCGCGTGCCCGTACCACCACTCATTGTACGGGTCGAAAATCGCGAAGATATCGTCGCTGGACGAGTAATAAAAATTGCTGTAGTCGAAGTCCCCGATACCGCCGTTGGCGGTGTTTTCTTTTCGGGTCTCAGAATCTTCTGTGCCTTCAGGCGTGGTGTTCGAGATTCGTGTCGCCATGGTCGGGTGCTCCGTGGGTCGGCCGAGTCTTCGCGTCACGGCGCTCAATTGTAACGGCGGTATTATAAGGGATAGAACCCCATGAAGCCACGATCTTTACGTGATCTTATGGGTTCGTTGACTTACTCCATGCGTTCCGCGAGCTTTAATAGTTTCATTCCACACCGAAGTTACGCAAGAATATCACAAAACTGACAAATAATTAGCCATGTCCGTTCCGTTGCTCGATTTGCGTGCCCAGCACGTCACCATCAAAGATGCCGTTCTCGCGGCGATGCTGCCGGTGGTCGAAAACCAGACTTTCATCCTCGGCGCGCCCGTTGCGGCCCTCGAGGCCGATGTAGCCGCGCTCTCGCACACGAAATACGCCGTGGGCTGCGCCAACGGCACCGACGCCCTGTTGCTCGCCATGCGGGCGCTCGATATCGGCCGTGATGACGAAGTGATCACAACGCCGTTCACTTTTTTCGCGACAGCCGGCACGATCCACAACGTCGGCGCGAAGCCGGTGTTCGTAGACATCGATCCCAAGACGTACAACATCCGCCCCGATCTCGCCGCCGCGGCGGTCACATCGCGAACCAAAGCCGTGATTCCAGTCGACCTCTTTGGACAGATCGCGGCCATCGAAGAGTTCAAACGCCTGCTGCCGCGCATCCCGGTCATCGAGGACGCGGCGCAGTCGATTGGCGCGCGCCGCTCGGTGGACGGCGAGTGGCGCATGGCCGGCGAGCTCGCGACCATCGGCACCTTCTCGTTTTTCCCGTCGAAAAATCTCGGCGGCTACGGCGACGGCGGCATGATGGTCACGCAAGACGAGACGCTCTTCAACCGCTTGATGAAGCTGCGCACGCACGGCAGCGTGAAGACGTATTTCCACGAGGAAGTCGGCTACAACTCGCGGCTCGATACACTGCAGGCCGCCGTGCTCAGCGCGAAACTGCCGTTCCTGGCGGGCTGGAGCGCGAAGCGCCGCGAGAACGCCGCGTTCTACAACGCCGCGTTTGCCGACGTGACCGATATCGTCACGCCGTTCGTCGAACCGGCGAACGAGTCGATTTTCAATCAGTACACGATTCGAACTCCGCAGCGCGACAAACTCAAGGAGCATCTCGCGGCGAAAGGCATCGGCCACTCGGTCTACTATCCGCTGCCGCTGCACCTGCAGCCGTGTTTCGCGTATCTCGGCTACACGGCGGGCTCGTGCCCCGAGTCGGAAAAGGCGGCGCACGAGGTGCTCTCGCTGCCGGTCTATCCGGAGCTGACCCGCGCGCAGCTCGACGAAGTCGTGGCGGCCGTGCGCGGATTCTTCGGGAAGTAAGAACCCATTTTGAAAAAAGACTCAGCGGAGAACGCCGGCGCGATGAAGTCGCGCCTCCTCGCGAGAATCGCGGATCGCTCGGCGGTCACCGCAGTCATCGGCCTCGGCTACGTGGGGCTGCCGCTCGCGATGGAGTTCTGCGAGGCGGGATTCTCCGTGATCGGTTACGACATCGGCGAAAAACTGGTCGCGGCGCTCATGCGCGGCGAATCGCACATCCAGGACGTGCCTGCGGCGCACATCGCGAAGCACGTGAAGAGCGGCAAGTTCGTCGCCACAACGGACGAAGCGCAGATCGCAAAAGCCGATACGATTTCGATCGCCGTGCCGACGCCGCTCGCGAAGACGCGCGATCCGGACATGTCATACGTGATTGCCGCGGCCGAGGCCGTCGCGCGGCGCGCGCACCCGGGCCAGCTGATGGTGCTCGAGAGCACGACGTATCCCGGCACCACGCGCGATGTCATGCAGCCACGGCTCGAGAAGCTCGGGCTCGTGATTGGCACCGACGTTTTTCTCGCGTTCTCGCCCGAGCGCGTGGATCCGGGCAATCCCACCTGGCACACGAAAAACACGCCGAAAGTGCTCGGCGGCATTACGCCCGCGTGCACCGACGTGGCGGCGGCGCTCTATGCCACGTGCATCGACACGATCGTTCGGGTGTCCTCGCCCGAAGCGGCCGAACTCACCAAGCTGCTGGAGAACACGTTTCGCTCGGTGAACATCGGTCTCGTGAACGAGATGGCGATCATCTGCGATCGGCTCGGCGTGGATGTGTGGGAAGTCATCGAGGCCGCGGCGACCAAACCGTTCGGCTTCATGAAGTTCACGCCGGGGCCGGGAATCGGGGGACACTGCATTCCGCTCGACCCGCACTATCTCGCGTGGAAAATGCGCACGCTGAATTACAAAACGCGCTTCATCGATCTCGCGAGCGAGATCAACAGCGCGATGCCGGATCTCGTCGCCGGGAAAGTGTCGCTCGCGCTGAACGATGACAAGAAATCCGTGCGCGGGAGCAAGGTGCTCGTGCTCGGCGTCGCGTACAAGCGCGACATCGACGATATGCGCGAAAGTCCGGCGCTCGACGTGATCCGCCTGCTCGAAGAGCGCGGCGCATTGGTGGATTACCACGATCCGCACGTCGCGCGCTTTGTGGAGGAGGATCACGAGCACACGAGCGTACCGCTGACTGATGCCGCGATCGCCGGTGCCGATGTCGTCGTGATCGTGACCGATCACTCGACGATCGACTACCAGCATTTGGTCGATACCGCCTCGCTGGTCGTCGACACGCGCAACGCGCTGTCGAAAACGAAAAAGTCCCGCGCGCGGATTGTTTCGCTCACGCCAACCGCGCCGCACGAGTGAGGCACCTGTGAACATCACCGTCGTAGGAACCGGATACGTGGGCCTCGTTGCCGGCGCCTGTCTCGCGGAGACGGGCAGTCAGGTGGTGTGCGCCGACGTCGATCAGAAAAAAATTGACGGGCTCAAGCAGAACGTCCTGCCGATTTACGAGCCTGGTCTCGATTCGCTCGTGGAGCGGAACCAGGCACAGGGCCGGCTCACGTTCACCACCGATGTCGCCGCAGCGGTGGCGTCCGCGGAGGTGGTGTTCATCGCGGTTGGTACGCCGCCCGATGAAGACGGCTCGGCCGATTTGCGCCATGTCCTCGCCGTCGCGGAGACGATCGGGAAAAACCAGAAGCGCGAGCTGGTGGTCGTCACGAAATCCACCGTGCCCGTTGGCACGGCCGAGAAAGTGCAAACCGCCGTCGCGCTGCACGCGAAGCTGCCATTTCACATCGTGTCGAATCCGGAGTTCCTGAAGGAGGGCGCTGCGGTCGACGATTTCATGAAGCCCGATCGCGTGGTGCTCGGCGTGGAAAGCGATTTCGCGCGCAGCGTGATGGCCGAGCTGTATGCGCCGTTCGTGCGCACGGGGAAGCCGATCATTTTCATGGACGTGCCGAGCGCCGAGATGACGAAATACGCGGCCAATGCCATGCTCGCCACTCGTATTTCCTTCATGAACGAGATCGCGAACCTCTGCGAAAAAGTCGGCGCGAACGTTGATCTCGTGCGGAAGGGAATCGGCAGCGACGGCCGCATTGGTCCGTCGTTTCTCTTTCCGGGCCCGGGCTACGGCGGTTCATGTTTCCCGAAGGACGTGAAGGCGCTGATGCGCACGTCCGATGACGTGGGCGCGCCCATGCTCGTGCTGCAGGCGGTGGAAGCGGCAAACGACCGGCAGAAGCACCGGCTGTATGCGAAGCTCTTCGCCGCCATGGGCGGATCGCTGAAGGGCGCCACGGTTGCCGTGTGGGGCCTCGCGTTCAAGGCGCAGACTGACGATATGCGTGAATCGCCGGCGCTCACGCTCATCGAAGAACTGCTCAGTGCGGGCGCGGCGGTTGTCGCGCACGATCCCGCCGCGATGCACGAAGCGGAGCGCCGTCTCGGCAAGACGGTCACCTTCGCGACGACGAACTACGAGGCGCTCACGGGCGCCGACGCACTCGTCGTGGTGACGGACTGGAACGAGTATCGCTTTCCTGATTTTGCGCGCATCAAGAGCGCGCTCAAGGGCGAGAAGCCGGTGATCGTCGACGGCCGCAACTTGTATGATCCGGCCAAGATGCATGGGCTGGGATTCACCTACCGCTCGCTCGGGCGAGGGCGCGAGTGAGGAAACCATGAGGGTCCTCATCACCGGCGCTGCTGGATTCCTCGGCTCACATCTCAGCGACCGCTTCCTTGCCGACGGACACTCGGTGGTGGGGCTCGACAACTTTGTCACCGGAAGTCGCGACAACATCGCGCACCTGGCGGGTGAGCCGCGCTTTGAGTTTGTCGAGAAAAATATCTCCGATCGGACGGAGATTCCTGGTCCGCTCGACGGCGTGCTGCATTTCGCCTCGCCTGCCAGCCCGATCGACTACCTCGAGCTGCCGATCCAGACGCTGAAAGTCGGCTCACTCGGCACGCACAACGCACTCGGCATCGCGCTCGCCAAGAAGGCGAGATTTTTTCTGGCCAGCACCAGCGAGGTGTACGGCGATCCGCTCGTGCATCCGCAGCCGGAGAGCTATTGGGGGAACGTGAACCCGATCGGGCCCCGCGGTGTCTATGATGAGGCCAAGCGGTTTGCCGAGGCGATGACGATGGCGTACCACCGGTATCACGGCGTGGATACGCGCATCATCCGCATCTTCAACACCTATGGGCCGCGGATGCGCCCGCGGGATGGACGCGTGGTGTCGAATTTCATCGTGCAGGCCCTCAACGAGGAGCCGATCACGATTTACGGCGACGGTTCACAAACGCGTTCCTTCTGCTACGTTGATGACGAGATTGACGGTATCTACCGGCTGTACGACCGGGGCGATGCCAACCCGACGAACATCGGCAATCCCGTGGAGTATACGGTGAAGCAACTCGCCGAGATTGTCGTCGAGCTCACGAAGACCACATCGCAAATTTCCTACAAGCCGCTCCCCGAGGACGATCCCAAGGTGCGTCAGCCAGATATTACGCGTGCGAGAACCATGCTGCAGTGGGAGCCTCACGTGGACGTGCGCGAGGGAATTCGCCGCACGATCGAGTATTTCCGCGGCCTGCTCGGCACGCCGCGCATGGCGGCTCGCTCATGATGCGATTGGGTTCGGGTGTGCGGCGTGCCGTGCTGGCCGCCGCCGTGGTTTTCGCCGCATGCCGGCCGGGATTTCAGCCGCGGAGTTTTCCGTCGAACCCGGCGCTGTTCAACGCGTCGGTCGGCGAATACAACAAGAAGAAGTACGACAACGCGATCGCCGGATTCGAGCGGCTGACGCTCGATCTGACCGCGCGCGATACGCTCTTGCCGCTCGCGCACTGGTGGCTCGCGCACGCGCACGACGCACGGCAGGAGCATCTGCTTGCCGCGTCGAGTTATGCGCGGCTCGCGGAATCCTTCCCCGATGATTCGCTCGCGCCAATGGCGCTATTGCAGTCGGGATTTTCGTACGCGAAGCTCTGGCGCAGGCCCGATCTCGATCCGACGTACGGCGATCTCGCGCAGGTGCAGTACCGGCTGCTCGACAATCTGTATCCCGACTCGCCGCTCAAAAAAGTCGCCGACAGCGCTTCGACGGCGATCGATGATATGCACGCGCAGAAGGACTACCTGACCGGGCTGCAGTACACACGCCGGCACGCATTCGAATCATCGCTGATCTACTTCAAGGACGTGGTGAAGAACTACCCGCTGACGCGTACGGCCCGCGCCGCGCTGATCGCGATGGTGAACGTGTATCGCCGGCCGGAGCTGAAATATCTGCCGGAGGCAAAGGAGACGTGCGTGACGCTGCGCACGGCGTATGCGGGCGATGCCGAGGTGGAGAAGCTCTGTCCGAAGTAATAGCTAGTTGCTAGTTGCGAGTGGAACTGCGGCGAATAGCGACTGGGGAGCTGGCGAGCGAGTTGCGAATGGCTAGTGGCAATCGATTGCTTCGTATGGCAATAGATCGCGCTCGTGTTCGAGTGTGTTGCGGATGATTTTATGGAGTGGCGACTGCAGCGGATGACCACGCGCTCGTGGCTTGGGAGAATACGCAGCCGGTGTCGATCACGGGCGACTCGGTTTGGCGGCTCGATTGTTATAGGGAGTCGCTCTTCTTGCTGTACCTCGCGCGTCGTGACGTGGCAATCGGCGCAGATCAATCGACCCCACGCGGCCAGCGTGACCCGCGCGATCAGCTTGTATCGGCAGTGAGCTCCGTCTGCGCGAACATCGCCGAGGGATACGGTCGAGCCACAAATGCGGATCGCGCGCGGTTTTTCACGTACTCGCTCGGCTCCGCGCGCGAGGCCGTGGTGTGGTATCAAACGGTTTTGCCGCTCGACCATGCCGAGCTGTTGACCGATCGGCTCAATCGGCTGGGTCGTGTGAAACGGATGCTCATCGGGCTGCTCGCGCGGATCAAGAAGCAAACGAAGAAGCCTTTCGCGAAGTGGTAACTCGGCCGAGTAACTACGGCGAATGGCGACTGGGGAGCTGGCGAGCGAATCGCGAATGGGGAGCTGGCGAGCGAATCGCGAATGGGGAGCCGGCGAGCGAATCGCGACTGGGGAGCTGGCGAGCGAATCGCGAATGGGCACCAGACAACAAGTCGCAAATGGCAACTTGCCATTCGCTCGCCAGCTCCCCAGTCGCCATTTGCCGGCCAGTCGCCATTTGCCGGCCAACTCGCCATTTGCCGGCCAACTCGCCATTTGCCGGCCACCTCGCCATTTGCCGGCCAACTCGCCATTTGCTCGCCAGCTCCCCAGTCGCCATTCGCCGTTTGTTCTCCGTCTATAAGTTTGTTCCGATGAGAATCGGCATCTTTGGCGGGACGTTCGATCCGCCACATATAGGACACCTGCTCGCGGCGAGCGACGCGATCGAGAGCTACGGCCTCGATCGCGTGATTTTCATCCCTGCGGCAGGCCAGCCCCTAAAATCCGCCATTGTGGCCGCTCCTGCCGACCGTCTGGCCATGGTCCGCCTGATGGTGGGCGCGGATCCGCGGTTCACGGTTGACCCCATCGAAATAGAGCGTGGCGGGTTATCTTTCACTGTTGAAACGCTTCGGGCGCTGAGAGAGAGATACAAGGCCGACATGGACTTGGCCTTGGTCTTGCTCCTTGGAGCCGACGCGGCGGCGACTCTGCCGCAGTGGCGCGAGCCCGCGGCGGTTGCCTCGCTCGCGGAGGTCGTCGTGATACCGCGGGGCGGTGCGCGCGCGAACGTGTCATCGACGGAGATCCGGGACAGGCTGCGCGCGGGGAAATCCATTCGCGGATTCGTTCCGGAGTCGGTGGCGGCGTACATCGCGGAACGGCGGCTCTACCAGTAATGGAGCAGATCTAGGAATGCTGAAGAAGATGCTTGGGTCGGTATTCGGCACGCGGCACGAGCGTGAGCGCAAGCGCGTGCAGCCGATCGTCGACGACATCAACGAGACGAGCGAGCGACTGAAGTCCGTCAGCGAGGCGGAACTTCAGGCGCAGACGTCCAAATTTCGCGCCACAATTCTCGCGCGCACGGCAGATCTCACCGCACAGATCGAGAAGCTCAAGGAGGCGAAGCGGACGGCCGAGGACGCCGTGGATCGCGAGCGGATCGACAACGAGCTCACCGGCGCCGATGGTTCCGGCGGATTCGAGGGGAAGTACCGCGACACGATTCGTGACGTGCTCGATGAGCTTCTTCCCGAGGCCTTCGCCACCGTTCGCGAAGCCGCGCGGCGTCTCGTCGGAACGACGGTGAATGTCACCGGCCGCGACGAAACGTGGAACATGGTGCACTACGAAGTGCAGCTCATCGGTGGCATTGAGCTGCACCTTGGGCGCATCGCGGAAATGGCGACGGGCGAAGGAAAAACGCTGGTGGCCACGCTGCCGCTCTATCTCAATGCGCTCCCGCAGCGCGGCTGCCATCTGGTGACGGTGAACTCGTACCTCGCCCGCCGCGACTCGCAGTGGATGGGGCCTTTGTACAAATACCTCGGACTGACGGTCGGCTGTCTGGACGACACGGAGCCCGGCACGCCAGATCGCCGTGCCGCGTACGAATGCGACATCACGTACGGCACGAACAACGAGTTTGGCTTCGACTATCTGCGCGACAACATGGTTGTGTCGCTCGAGCAGCGCGTGCAGCGCGGCCACATCTACGCGATGGTGGACGAAGTTGACTCGGTGCTGATCGACGAAGCGCGGACGCCGCTGATCATTTCGGGTCCTGTCGGCAACGACGGCGATCTCGAGTACGGCGCGCTCAACGGCGGCGTGCAGAAACTCGTGCGCAAGCAGACGGAACTCGCGAACGATCTCGTCGCCAAGGGTGAGAAGGCGCTCACCGACAAAGATGATGTCGCGGCGGCGCTCGCGCTCTATCAAGCGCGGCTCGGCGCGCCGGTGAACAAGCGTCTGCTCAAGGCGCTGCAGGAACAGGGCGTGAAGATGCTCGTGCAGAAGATGGAGCTCGATGTTCTTGCGGATCGCAAATTGACGGCCAACAAGCAGGCATTCCGCGATATCGAAGAGGATCTGCTGTACGTGCTCGATGAAAAGGGACACTCCGTTCACCTCACGGATCGCGGCGTGGAGTTCCTCGCGCCGAACGATCACGAGGCGTTCGTGCTCCCCGATATTTCGCTGGAGATCGGCCGCATCGAGAAGGATCCCGAGATGAGCGCCGAGGAAAAATTGAAGGCGCGCGGTACGATCGAGACGGAGTACGCGCTGAAGAGCGAAAAGCTGAACATCGTGCACCAGCTGCTGAAGGCGCACGCGCTGTACGAAAAGGATGTGAACTATGTGGTGCAGGAAGGGCAGGTGCTGATCGTGGATGAGTTCACGGGCCGCACGATGCCGGGGCGCCGCTGGAGTGAAGGACTTCACCAGGCCGTCGAGGCGAAGGAAGGCGTGCAGGTGAAGGGCGAGACGCAGACGCTCGCGACGATCACGATCCAGAATTATTTCCGCATGTACGAAAAGCTCGCCGGCATGACGGGCACCGCGGAAACGGAAGAGACGGAATTTTTTCAGATCTACAAGCTCGAAGTCGCGGTGATTCCCACGAATCGCCCGATGGTGCGCGACGACCGTCACGATCTCGTGTACAAGACGCGCCGCGAGAAGTACAACGCAATCGTCGAGGAAACGCAGCGGCTGCACTCGCTCGGCTTCCCCGTGCTGGTGGGCACGACGAGCGTGGATGCGTCGGAAACGCTCGCGCGATTGTTCCAGCGCGCGGGGCTCACGCACAACGTGCTCAACGCGAAGTACCATCAGCGCGAAGCGGAGATCGTCGCGCTCGCGGGCCAGCCGGACGCCGTGACGATCGCGACGAACATGGCGGGCCGCGGAACGGATATCAAACTCGGACCCGGCGTGACGGTGATGAAGCCGTCGACGATCAAAGACATTGACGGAAAGGATCAGGCGGTTGACGAGTGCGGAGGCCTGCACATCATCGGGTCGGAGCGGCACGAATCGCGGCGCATCGACCGGCAGCTGCGCGGACGCTCCGGACGTCAGGGCGATCCGGGCGCCTCGCAGTTCTTTCTCTCACTCGAAGACGACCTCATGCGTCTCTTCGGGTCGGATCGCATTGCGAAGCTGATGGATCGCATGGGCGCAGTGGAGGGCGAGATGCTCACGCACCCGCTCATCACGCGCTCCATTGAACAGGCTCAGAAAAGGGTTGAGCTGCAGAACTTCCAAAGCAGAAAACGGTTGCTCGAGTACGACGACGTGATGAACCAGCAGCGCGAGGTGATTTACTCGCTGCGCTCGTTCGCGCTCGAGGGCGGCGAAGAGCTGAAAGGCGAATCGGTGAAGATGGTGCAGGACGCCGTGGCGCGACGCGTGGAGACTGCGCTCGCGGGTGAAGAGGACCCGCTCGACTGGGATGTCGAGCTGCTCCGTCAGGATCTTCTGATGCACTACCTGCTCACCGTGCCATGCTTTGAGGAGAGCGGCACGCGTCCGGCAGCCGCCACTGAAGCGGCGGAGCAAACGAGCGAGGCGGGCGTGAAGGCCTTCCACGCAAAGTTCGCCGCACTCGGCGAGTACGCCGCGCAGCTGCTCTCGCTCGTCATGCTGAACGTGCTCGACGAGAAGTGGAAAGACCATCTCTACGATCTCGACCAGCTGCGCAACGCGATTCACTATCGCTCGTGGGGGCAGAAGGATCCGCTCCTGGAGTACAAGAGCGAGGCGTACACGATGTTCGTGGATCTGATGCGCGACGTGCATCACACGTTCGCGGAGCGGTTTCTGCGCGTGCAGGTGGTGTTCGACGGGCAGGAGCCGGGCTCTCAGCGTCAGCCAATCGCTCCGCCGCCCGCGCCGAAGAAGACGTACAACGCGCTTGGAATGGCGGAGGATGCAGCCACGGGCACGAGCGAGGTGATGGACGTGGGGCCCGACGAGGACGGTGGCCCTGCCGCGCGCCGTGAGCCGACGGTTATCGGCGCGGGGCGTGGCGTGCGCTCGTTGAATCCGGTGGGCGGCCCGCCGGGCGTGGCGGGTTCGACGCCGTCGGGAACGGATTGGTCCTCGGTTGGGCGCAACGATCCATGCCCGTGTGGCAGCGGCAAGAAGTTCAAGAAGTGCCACGGAGCCAACGCGTAGTGAATTGGTGCGCGTGGCACTGAATTGATTCGCGTGGCAATGAATTGATTCGCGTGGCAATGAATTGATTCGGGTGGCGAAAAAACGATGACGGAGAGGGCATGCACCGGAGCTACACTCGGCGCATGCCCTCTTCTCTTGTTTTGCGACTGCGCGAACTGCCGCGCACGGAGCGCCCGCGCGAGCGGCTGATAGATCTCGGCGCGCATGCGCTGTCGACGTCCGAGTTGCTGGCGATTCTCATCGGTTCCGGCACACCGCGCCGGTCCGCACTCGCGCTCGCGCAGGACGTGCTCGCGCGGTCGGGTGGATCGCTGCGGCGGGTCGCGTCGCAGCCGGTGGCGGCGCTCACCGCAGTGAATGGACTCGGTACCGCGCGCGCGGTGGCGATCCACGCGGCGCTCGAACTCGGCCGCCGGCTCGGCGCCGAATCAAGAGACGAAGGCGCGCCGTTGCGTACGCCGCGCGACGTGTGGGCGGCGTACGCGCCGCGCCTGGAAGATTTGCCGGTGGAGGAGTTTCACGTGGCCGTGCTCGACGCGCAGCACCGGCTCGAGCGCGATATCACCATCACGCGCGGGATTTTGAATTCCTCGCTGGTGCATCC
Source organism: Gemmatimonadales bacterium (assembly GCA_038205995.1). Taxonomy (GTDB): domain Bacteria; phylum Gemmatimonadota; class Gemmatimonadetes; order Gemmatimonadales; family Gemmatimonadaceae; genus Fen-1231. Next base: position 24,561 of record JBBRBH010000028.1, on the reverse strand, counting down.
GCGGGAAGTTTTTCGCGAGGCGATCGCTGAGCGGGCCGCGGCAATTATTCTCGTGCACAACCATCCGAGTGGGGATCCAACGCCGTCGGCCGACGACCGCGCGATTACCTCGCAGCTGGTCGCGGCCGGACGGCTGCTCGATATACCCGTGGCCGATCATGTGGTGATTGGGCGGGGGAGATACCTCTCGTTTGCCGAGGGGGGATTGTTGTAAGGCAGAGCGGAGCGGAGCGGGGTAGCCGTGTGCTGGAGCTTTGAGCTCCCTTCGTTGCAGGTTGCAGAACGGGAAAGTGGGATCCGGAACCCCGTATCCTCATCTGCAACCTGCAACGGGGCGAGCTTCTGGCTTCGAGCTGCGGTAAACCGTTTGCACTTTTGCACCCACTAACATAGGCTATCTATGTCATCAACTCTCCAGCGCCTATGACCAGAGAAGAAATCCCGCCGGGCACATTGGACATGCTCATCCTTCGAACGCTCGCGAAGAACCCGGATCAGCACGGATTCGAAATCGCCGAGCGAATTCAAAAAAGTTCGAACGACGTGCTGCAAGTCGAGGAAGGTTCGCTGTATCCCGCATTACAGCGCATGCTCATGAAAGGGTGGATCGCCGGCGAGTGGGGACGAACCACAGAGAACCGCCGGGCGCGCTACTACAAGCTCACGGCCGCGGGCAAAAAACAGCTCGAACACGAACTCGAGTCCTACCGCCGAGTGTCCGGCGCCATCGCACTCATTCTTCGTCCTGCCTAGGCGCAGATCAAGGAGCTGACGATGAAATTCGGAGAACTCTGGCGCCGCATTGTTCATCTTGGCCGCGCGCCGAACGCCGCCGATGATTTGCGCGACGAAATGGCGTTGCACGCCGAGCTCCGCGCGCGGGCGAATCGCGATGCGGGAATGAACGAGTCGGATGCGCGTGCCGCGGCGAACCGGCGGTTCGGCAACCAGCTCGCGCAGCGCGAGGTCGGGCTCGATGTGTGGGGCACAGCGTGGATCGAGAACATCGTGCGCGACTGCCAGCGCGCATTCCGGCGCATCGGGCAGCAGCGCGCCTTTGCGGCCGCAGTCATCGGGATGCTCGCGCTCGGTGTCGGCGCGACGACCGCGATGTTCAGCGTTGTCGACGCGGCCATGCTGCGACCGCTTCCGTTTGCGGATCCCGGAAAACTTGTTGTGCCCGTGCAAGTGCAACTTCCGTTCGCACTCGGACCGCCGCGGCCGCGCCCGATCGGAACCGGCCCGATCGACGTCGTGGAGCTCGGGGCGATGCGCGATATCGTCTCGCACGTTGCGGTGTATGCGCGCGGCGGACTAAACCTCGCTGACGCCGATCATCCGCTGCGCGTGAACGTCGGTGTTGTGAGCGGAGATTTTTTCGCGACTCTCGGTGTGCCTGCGTATCGCGGCCGCGTAATTCGAGGCGCGGATGCGATCGCGAATGCACCGGCGGTCACGATCCTCTCGTTCGGACTATGGCAACGCCAGTTCGGCGGGGCCGAGATGCTCGGCAAAACGATTTCACTCAGCGACCGCTCGTATGAGGTGGTGGGGATCATGCCACGGGGATTCGGTTTTCCTCGCGAATCCGAGGTATGGATTCCGATGGCCGTGCCGATCACCTTCGAGACGTTTGCGGCCTTTCGCGGGTTTCTCGATTCGCACGTGATCGCACGCATTGCAGACGGCGTGCCGGGTCCGGTCGCCGCGGAGCGCTTGCGAGCGCAATGGTCGCGGCGCGCTGCGCTCGACAGCGCGCCAGCCGGAGAACGAACTGGGGTTCGCGACGCGCTGAAGGCGATCGGCAAGGTCGGCGCGCTCTACCCGCTGCGCGACGAACTCGCGGGTGATTCGAAAACGCGGCTATTCGTTTTGCTCGGCGCAACGCTGATACTTCTGTTGATCGCATGCGCCAACGTGAGCAATCTTCTCCTCTCGCAGGCCGCGGCGCGCCGCCAGGAGATCGCGGTGCGCACGGTGCTCGGCGCTTCGTCGAGGCGCATCGTTGGTCAGCTGCTCATCGAGAGCGTCGTGCTCGCGGCCATCGGCACGGCGCTGGGCGTCGCGCTCGCGCCCGCGCTGGTCGGAACCATGCGTTTGGTGCTCCCGGACGAGCTGACGGGGATCGCGCCGGCGACAATTGATCTGAGGGTGCTGTTGTTCGCGGCGGCGCTCGCACTCGTGACCGCCGTAGTCTTCGGCCTCTGGCCCGCGTTGGTGGCGTCGGCTGTCGCGCCCGCGCAGGCGATGAACGCCGGCGGACAACGCACAACGGCGGGCGGCGCGTCGCGCGTGCGGCGGATATTGGTGGGCGGCGAACTGGCGCTGAGTGTCGTGCTGCTTGTGGGCGCGCTTCTCATGCTTCGAAGTTTCGAGCAGCTCATGTCAGTGGACCGCGGCATGCGTCAGCGTGAAGTCGGCACGCTCGAGATGGCATTTCCGGTCGGGCGCGGCGATCGTGGTATCCGGCTTCAGCGCATTGAGGAAATGCTGGCGCGTTTGCGCGGCATGCCGGGCGTGACGGCCGTCGGCGCAACGAACGATCTCCCCCTCGGTAAGGGCGGGGGAATCTCGGTCGCTATGAAGGCGGACGTCGGCGAACCGAAGGGAAAGTCGGTGTTTGTGCACCAGATGTACGCGTCGCCGGGCTACTTCGAAGTGATGGGAATTCTGCTGAAACGCGGGCGCAGCTTTACTGTCGCCGACGATTCGCTGGCACCGCACGTCGCGATCGTGAGCGAAGCGGCAGGGAATATGTATTGGCCGGGTGTCAATCCCGTCGGCCACACCATCAAGCTGTTCAGCGACACAGCGATTACGATCGTCGGTGTCGTCTCGGACGTTCGCGATGGACATCTGTCCGACGAGGGCGCGCAGATTTACTACCCCGTTGCCGATCAGACGCCGCAGCATCTCGCGCTTGTGGCGCGCGGCACGCTTGGCGGCGATGCGATCCTCGCGCGGATGACGGACGCGGTGCGCGCGGTCGATCGTCGGCAGGCAGTGTTCAACGTCCAAATGATGGACAAAGTGGTGAGCGCGAATGTCGCCCCGCGGCGAACAAATACGATCTTGATCACCGCGTTCGGTGCGCTCGCGCTGATTCTCGCCGCGCTCGGGGTGTATTCGGTGGTGTCGTACAGTGTGTCGCAGCGAAAGCGGGAGTTTGGAATTCGTTCGGCGCTCGGGGCGAGCGGAAATCAGCTTGTGCGAATGGTCACCGGCGAGATGGCCTGGATCGTGCTGGTCGGGCTCACTGCTGGAATGGGCGGCGCGTGGGCGCTGTCGAAGGTGCTCACGTCGCTGATTTACGGTGTCACCGTTCATGACCCGTGGTCGTTTGTGGCTGCGCCGTTTCTGCTGCTGGTTCCGGCGATCGTTGCCGCAGTGGTGCCAGCGAGAAGGGCGTCGCGGGTGAATCCGGCGGAGGTGATGAGGGCGGACTGACGGAAGGTCGCTGCGTCTGTGGAGAGGGAAGAGGTTGAGGGACGTGTGGGGAGTAGAGTCGCGCGAGCGGAGTTCCACCCCACACTTCCCTCAACCTTTTTCCACCCCACTCACTCTCCCCTCATCCCTAAACGCGCTTCAACGGGTTGAGTTCTCTTGACTCCCCCCTGCAGTCCGGCGAGATATCGGTATGGCAACCACCACCCCCGTCGAGCTAATCCCAGGCTGGGATTTAAGCAGCGAATCGCTCCCCGAGCGACTCGACGTTGAACTGCTCGGCCGCGCCTACCGTTTCTCAGAAAAAGCGCACGCCGGCCAGACACGCAAGAGCGGTGATCCGTACGTCACGCACTGCGTCGAAGTCGCGAAAATTCTCGCGGAGCTTCAGCTCGATTCCGTAACCGTCGCCAGCGGACTGATTCACGATGTGGTCGAAGACACGGCCATCACCGTCGAGGAAGTCGAGCGCGAGTTTGGCCGCGAGATCGCCCAGATCGTCGATGGGCTCACGAAAATCGGGCACCTGCCGCTGACCAGTACCACGGAGCGGCAGGTCGAGAACTATCGCAAGCTGCTGCTCTCGATCGCGAAAGATGCGCGCGTGATTCTCATCAAGCTCGCCGACCGCCTGCACAACATGCGGACGCTCGAGTTCATGCCCGAAGAAAAACGGATGCGCATTTCGCAGGAGACCCGCGATCTGTACGCGCCGCTCGCGCACCGCTTCGGCCTGGCCGCCATGAAGGCCGAGCTCGAAGATCTCGCGTTCAAATTTCTGGAGCCTGATGAGTACAAAAATCTCGCGAAACTCATTGTCCAGAAGCGCAAGGAGCGCGAGGCGCTGATCGAGGAGATGGCCGAGCCGCTGCGCATCAAGCTCGGCGACGCCGGGATCAAAGTGTACGAAGCAAGCGGCCGCCCGAAGCATCTGTGGTCGATCTTCAAAAAGATGCAGAAGCGCGACAAGCCGTACGAGGAGATCTACGATTTGCTCGCGATTCGTGTGCTCGTCGAGAATGTGCAGGAGTGCTACCACGCGCTCGGCGTGATTCACGGCGAGTGGACGCCGCTGCAGGAGCGCATCAAGGATTACATCGCCAGCCCGAAATCGAACGGCTATCAATCGCTGCACACCACGATTTTCGGGCCAAAGCAGACGCTCTTCGAAATCCAGATTCGCACGCGCGAAATGCATCGCACGGCGGACTTCGGTATTGCCGCGCACTGGCGCTACAAAGAGGGCGCGAAGGAAAACGACGATCTCGATCGCGCGCTGCACTGGTTCCGCCAGGTGCTCGAACTGCAGCTCGACGCCGAGACGCCCGATCAGTTTCTCGAGTTTCTCAAGCTCGACTTGTATCAGGACGAAATTTTCGTCTTCACGCCGAACGGTGACGTGCATCAGCTCCCCCGCGGGGCCACGCCGCTGGATTTTGCGTTCGCCGTGCACACCGAGGTCGGCCTGCACACGCAGGGCGCGAAGGTCAACGGCCGCATCGTTCCGCTCTCGCGCGAGCTCAAGAATTCCGAAACCGTCGAGATCATTCGATCGGCGAACGCGCGGCCGAGCAGGGATTGGCTCGCGCACGTGCGCACGGGACGCGCGCGCCATCGCATTCGCCAGTGGCTGCGGCACGAGGAGCAGAGCACATCGATTCGCATTGGCGAGGAGATTCTCGAGCGCGAGCTGAAGCGCCGCCGGCACGCCAAGCTCAGCGACGCGCAGCTGCAGAAAGCCGCGACCGAACTGAAGCTCTCCGATCCCACGCACCTGTACGCGTCGATCGGGCAGGGTGACATCAACGTCACGCAGGTGCTGCGCGCGCTGTATCCGGATTTCGACGAGCGCGACGATGCCGCGCTGAAAGCGAGTCCGCTCGAGCGCCTGATCGACCGCATGAAGCGGCCGGGTACGTCGAAGGGAATCCGCATTCAGGGCGTCGATGGCCTGATGGTCCGCTACGCGCAGTGCTGCCAGCCGGTGCCGGGCGATAAAGTCGTCGGCTACGTCACGCGCGGCCGCGGCGTGAGCATTCACCGCGGCGATTGTCCGAATCTTCTTTTCCTGGCGCACGAGCCCGAGCGCCGGCTCGATATCGACTGGCAGATCAGCGAGGGCGAGCGGTTCGTGATTCGGCTTGCGATCGAGGCGAGTGACCGCCGGGGCCTCTACGCGGATCTCGCGCAGGCCGTGAGCGAAACCGGGACTGATATTCGTTCGCTTGAATTGAAAACGACCGATGGCCGTGTGGCGGGCGCGGCGCTCGTGGAAGTCGAGAACCTCGCGCACCTCGAGAAAATTATTAAGGCCGTTCGGCGTGTGAAAGGAGTGTCCGAAGTATCCCGCCGCGAGCGGCTCACCTCGTCTGAGAACTAGCATGGCCTCGAGCCTGTTGATCGTGCATTCGGTGTTTCGCTGGCTCGTGCTCGCGTTCGGACTGTACGCAATCGCGAAAATGGCGGTGGGCCAAGGGCGGAACGCGGTGTTCACGCCGGACGATCGAATCGCGCAGCGGCTGTTCATCTCGGCGCTCGATCTGCAGTTCCTGTTCGGACTGGTGCTGTTCGGGATCAGCCCGGTGACGCGCGGCGCGATGAAGGACATTCACGCCGCGATGCGCGACGCGAACGTGCGGTTCTTCGTGACGGAGCATTGGGTGTTCATGGTCGTGGCGCTCATCGTCGCGCACTTGGCCATGATTCGGTCGAAAGGAGCAAAGACCGATCATGACAAGTTTAAGCTGGCGGGGCTGGGGTTCGCGCTCGCGCTCGGGTTGATCCTTGCGGGGATCCCGTGGTTCCGTATGAGGGCTGGCTGAAACACGAGTAGAAACCAGCTACCCGCCGTTTATTGACTACCCGAACAAATCCCGTATATTGAACGCAATGCCCGGTGCAAAGTTCGACCTGCAAGCGCCTTTCCAGCCCGCCGGCGACCAGCCTCGGGCCATCACGGAATTGACCGCCGGTCTCGAACGGGGCGACCGCTTCCAGACCCTCCTCGGCGTCACGGGTTCGGGAAAGACCATGACGATCGCGAACGTCATCCGGAACGTCGGTAAACCAACGCTGGTGATGTCGCACAACAAAACGCTCGCGGCGCAGCTCTACGGCGAACTGAAATCGTTTTTCCCGAACAACGCCGTCGAGTATTTCATCTCGTACTACGATTATTACCAACCCGAGGCGTACGTTCCCTCGAGCGACACGTACATCGAGAAGGACGCGTCGATCAACGACGACATCGACCGGCTCCGGCTCCGCGCGACATCGTCGCTGATGGAGCGCGACGACGTGATCATCGTCGCGACGGTCTCGGCGATTTACGGACTCGGCGATCCCGTCACGTATCGCGAGACGATGGTGACGCTGCACGTCGGCCAGAAAATCGCGCGCGACGACATCCTCCGCTCGTTCGTGCGGATCCAGTATTCGCGCAACGATGTCGCGTTTGAACGGGGCACGTTCCGCGTGCGCGGCGACACGGTCGAAATTTTTCCGGCGTACGAAGAGCAGGCGGTTCGCATCGAGATGTTCGGGGATGAGATCGAAAAAATCTCAAAGGTCAATCCGCTCACGGGCGAGACGATCATCAACCTGAGTAAAGCCGCGGTCTATCCGGCGAAGCACTTCGTCACCACGCGGCCCACGCTCGAGCGCGCCGTCGCGCTCATTCGAGAGGAGCTCAAGGAACGGCTCGCCGAGCTTCGCGCCGCAAACAAACTGCTCGAGGTGCAGCGGCTCGAGTCGCGCACGAACTTCGACATCGAGATGATGCTCGAGATCGGTTCGTGCCCGGGCATCGAGAATTATTCTCGGCACCTCTCCGGCCGAAATGCGGGCGACCGGCCCGCGTGTCTATTTGATTATTTCCCCGACGACTTTCTCGTCGTGGTGGACGAGTCGCACGTCTCGCTGCCGCAGATCGGCGGGATGTTCAACGGCGACCGCGCGCGCAAGCTCACGCTCGTCGAGTACGGATTCCGGTTGCCGAGCGCGCTCGACAACCGGCCGCTGATGTTCGACGAGTTTCTGCAGCTCACGCCGCAGGCGATCAATGTGTCGGCGACACCCGGCGATCTGGAGCTGAAGCTTTCGCAGGGTGTGGTCGTCGAGCAGATCATTCGCCCCACCGGGCTCGTCGATCCCGAGATCGAAATCCGCCCCGTGCGCGGACAGGTGGACGATCTGCTCAACGAGATCCGCATCCGCGAGCGCAAGGGCGAGCGCGTGCTCGTCACGACGCTCACCAAGCGGATGTCGGAGGACCTCGCCGACTATCTGCAGCAGGTGAAGGTGCGCGTTCGATATATGCACTCGGATATCGACGCGATCGAACGAATGGAGATCGTGAGAGGGCTCCGTTTGGGGGAATTCGACGTGCTGATCGGCATCAACCTCCTGCGCGAAGGGCTCGACATGCCGGAGGTCTCGCTCGTCGCGATTCTCGACGCGGATCAGGAAGGATTTTTGCGCAGCGATCGCGCGCTGATCCAGACGGTCGGGCGCGCTGCGCGGCATATCAACGGCCGGGCGATCTTCTATGCGGATCGCATCACGGGCTCGATGCAGCGCGCGCTTGACGAAACGAATCGCCGTCGCGAAATCCAGCGCGCGCACAACATCGAGCACGGCATCACGCCGCACAGCGTGATCAAGAGCATCGAAGAAATCCGCTTCATCACGCGCGTTGCCGACGCGCACGAGGGAAGCGAGGCCCGCGCTGACGATCGGACTTCGCGCAAGCAGCAGGCGCGCGTCGCCGAGGCCGCCAAGCACTACGGCACCGAGGATCTGCCCGGGCTGATCGTGAAGCTCGAGGAGGAGATGCGCGAGGCCGCAAAGAATCTCGACTTTGAGAGCGCGGCGCGCTTGCGCGACGAGCTCTTCGACATCCGCGCGAAGATGGACGGCACGCGCAGTTCGCCGCGCGGCGACTCGCGGCGCGCGCATGCCCGCCGCTGAACGCTCGCCGGCGCACATGACCGCGGCGCACGAATCGCACAGCGAGGATGTCTCGCTCGAGGAGATGGCGTTCTGGGGCGAAAAAGTCGGCGGTGAACTGCAGGCCCCGCTCATCGTCACGCTGCAGGGCGATCTCGGCGCGGGAAAGACCACGCTCGTGCAGGCGCTGTGCCGCGGGTACGGCGTCACGGAGGCCGTGACGAGCCCGACATTTGCGCTCGTGCACGAATATCATGCGGGCAAGTCGCCGGTCTTTCATCTCGATTTGTATCGGCTCGACAATCCGGCGCAGCTCGCGAATATCGGATGGGAGGATGTGCTCGCCGCAAATGCGCTCGTGCTCATCGAGTGGCCTGAGCATGCGGGAGCGCAGATCCCCGAGTCGGCGTTCGCGATTGCGCTGGCGCACGTGCCGGGGCAGCCGGACCTTCGCCGACTGAGCTGGTGATCACGCTCGCGCTGGACGCCTCCACGTACGTCGGCACTGTTGCGGTGCTGCGTGATCACGCGCTGGTGGCCGAGGGCGAGGCGGTGATGCGCGGCGAAAACGAGGAACGATTGATGCCCGCGGTGGTCGCGACGCTTGGCGAGGCGGGATGCACGCCGGCGGACATCGGGCGGGTCGTGTGTGGCGCGGGGCCCGGGAGTTTTACGTCGCTGAGAATTGCCGGCGCGATTGCGAAGGGGATCGTGATGGGAAATGGCGAGCGATGCTCCGGTCTGTATGCCGTGAGTTCGCTTGCACTCATTGTTTCGTCCCGCGCGCTCGATGCCGGGCGCTGGCTCGCGCTGCTCGATGCCATGCGTGGCGAACGGTATGCGGCGCTCTACGATGTGGGCGCGAACGGCAGCGTGCGCGAGATCGAGCGACTCGGGATGATCGCCGAGCATGACGTCGCGAGCGAATGCGAGCGGCTTGGCGCGCGAGCGATCGGACCGCGTGAGATGGTGGAGGCTGCGCCGCACGCGCGCGGCGTTGCCGCGCTGCTCGATTCGCTTGTCGCGGCGGGACCGGTTTCGCTCGACACGTGGGAGCCGGACTACGGTCGGCTGGCGGAAGCGCAGGTGAAGTGGGAGGCAGCCCACGGCCGCGCACTCTCCACAGAATGAGCGAACGGTCTGATGGCGTCACCGTGCGGGCCGCCGCGGAGATAGATCTCGTGGCGATTCACGCGATCGAATGTGCGTCGTTCGGCGATCCGTGGGCACTCGAGGGATTCAGGGATTTGATCGATCATCCGCGCGCAAAAATGGAAGTCGCGGTGGATGCGAGTGGAGAGGTGCTCGGATATGCCGTCGCGTGGTATGTCGCGGATGAGTCGGAGATTGCGAATTTCGCGGTGGCGCCGGTGGCGCGGCGGCGAGGGGTGGGAGCGCTGCTGCTCGACCGGATTTTGCGGGCGGCAGCGGAGTTTGGAGCGAACACCGTTTTTCTCGAAGTGCGCGAGTCGAACGAGGATGCGAGGAAACTGTACGAGGCTCGAGAGTTTGAGGTGGCGGGGAAGAGGAACAATTATTACCGAAAGCCGGATGAGGATGCGCTCATCATGCGGCGCAAGCTATGAGCTGGAGCTGACGGTTTTCTGTTTCGATACGGTCCGGAGTCCGGGATTGGGATCCGGAATCCGGACCGGACCGGGTCGAAATGATGTTCTCCGTAATAATTTGGTGGCACAATCTCTGCCCAGTACATTCACATTGTTCGTTCGTCACTAATGAGGAGGAGTTGTGAGCCGCAGCCTGAACAAAGTCACCTTGATCGGTAACCTCGGGAACGATCCCGAAATCCGCACGACGTCCAACGGCAGCAAAGTCGCGAACTTCTCGCTCGCAACTTCGCGACAGTGGAGCTCACCTGCCGGCGAGAAGCAGGAAAAAACCGAATGGCACAAGTGCACGGCCTGGAACACCGGCGGAAAAGGCACCGGCCTCGCAGACATCATCGAGCGTTACGTGAAAAAGGGCGACAAACTCTACGTCGAAGGCAGCATCGAGTATCGCCAGTACGAAGACAAGGAAAAGCAGATCAAGTACGTGACAGAAATTAAGGTCCGCGAAATCCTGCTCCTCGGCGGCGGCAAGGGCGGTGGCGGTGGCGAAGGGTTCGAGTCAGCCGCTCCGCGCTCACGCCCGGCGGCCGGCGCCAAAAAGGCCGGCGGCGATTTTGAGGAGTTTCCGGGTGCGCTCGAGGAAGAAGACGACGATTTGCCCTTCTGAGCAGACAACAGACAATAGACGGCGGACGACAATCGGCGGGTGACGGGTCAGCCGTCACCCGCCCGCCGCCGTCGGTTTCCTAGAGGCGGTCCCGTTCGTCCATGATTGTAAGTGCGTATCCGGCCCTGCCGGAGGCGCGTTATGGATCATGCCAATAAGGGGTCGCGGTCCTATGCAACGAATACGAGCTGGCCTTGTCGCTCTCGCCATCGCAGCCCTTTCGGCGGCGCCCATTCGCGCGCAGCAGGCTGACGCGTCGCAGACGCACACGGTCAAGAAAGGCGACACGCTCTGGGATCTCGCCAAGCAATATCTTGGCGATTCATATCTCTGGCCTGAGATCTACCGCCTCAATACCGACAAAATCGAAGATCCGCACTGGATCTACCCCGGCGAAATGCTCAAACTGCCGGGCGCTAAGGGCATGATCGCGAAGGGTCCCGCAACGAACGCTTCTGCGGCCGACGCAAACGTTTCCGCCGTGAGCAATTCGCCGCGCCAGGGCAACGGCAAGCGGATGACGGTTTTCAATCCGAACGCCAATAAAACAGAAACCAGGGCGCGCGAATCACTCAACCTTCGGGTTCGCGGCGCTGCCGTGCGTCCAGGTGAGTATATCGTCTCTCCGTTTGCATGGTCCGTCGGAGGTCCAAAGGATGGCGGTCTGCTCGAAGAGTCGGCCGAGGGCACGGGGATTGCGATGACGGCGAACCTGCGTCCGATCCAATACCGCGAGCCCGTTTTCGTTCATCTTCCGAGAGGCGCGCCGGGCAACACCGGCGACCAGTTCATCGTCTATCGTCTCGGCCGCGTGATTGTGGGCCAGGGTCAGGCCGTCGTGCCGACAGGTGTGATCAGGCTCACCCAGCATGCTACGAACGGCCGCGCCAGAGCTGAACTCACACAAAAATTCGAAGACGTGTTCACCGGTCAGGGCGTGACCCCGATGGACACGTTCAATCTGAGGCAGGGCGTTTTCCCGAGGCGCGTGGAGTTCGGTCTTTCAACACGCGTCTCGTGGATCGGCTACGATCCGGTTCTCCCGAACGCGGGCCAATATTTGATTCTCGCCGCTGGCTCAAAGGAAGGCCTCATGCCCGGCGATCAGGTCACACTCCTGCGCCAGCGCGGCGAAGATCTCAAAGGCTTGGAACTCCCCGACGAAGAAGTTGCGGTTGCGCAGCTGACGCGCGTGACGGAGTGGGGCGCGGCCGCTATCATAGTCAAGACCATGCAGCCCGGCGTCGCCGAGGGAATTCGGGCGCGCATAACCGCGAAAATGCCCTGACAGCGCGCGCGCTCGTCACCGGCGGGGCCGGCTTCATAGGTTCGCATGTCGCCGAGGCGCTCGTTGCTTCGGGTTACGACGTGGTGATCGTCGACGATCTCTCCTCGGGCAAAAAATCCAACGTCCCGGCGGGCGCTCGATTTGAGCACCTCGACATTCGAAGTCCTGAATCAGCGCTCCTCGTTCGCGAGGGGCGTTTTGACGTGATGTTCATGCTCGCCGCGCAAATGGACGTGCGGCTCAGCGTAGCCGATCCGGTCGCGGACGCGTCGCGAAACATCATCGGCTCGCTGAATCTTCTCGAGGCGGCGCGCCACGCGTCGCATCAGCCTCGCGTGATCTTCTCGTCAACGGGCGGTGCGGTGTACGGCGACGCCAGCGCACTGCCGAGCGCGGAAGAGCAGCCGAAAGATCCGGAATCGCCGTACGGCATCTCGAAGCTCTCAACCGAGTACTATCTCGCCTACTACGCCCGGGTGCACGAACTCGAAACGGTCTCGCTGCGCTACGCGAATGTGTACGGACCGCGGCAGGATCCTCACGGCGAGGCGGGAGTCGTCGCAATATTTTGTAATCGCTTGCTCGACAGTCGCGCGCTCACCGTGATTGGCTCCGGCCTGCAAACCCGCGACTACGTCTTCGTGACCGACGTCGCGGCCGCGAACGTCCGCGCGGCCACCGCGAAGCTGCCGCCCGTGAAGCGACTGGACGACCGCGCGATCAACATTGGAACGGGCATCGAGACGAGCGTGCTGAATCTCGCCGAATCGCTGCAGCGCGCGAGCGGTGTGAACGTTCCCGTCGAGTTCGCGCCAAAACGCGACGGCGAGCAACAGCGCTCGAGCGTAAAAATCGAAAAGGCTGCGAAGCTGTTGAACTGGAAACCGATCGTTCAACTGGAAACAGGCTTGTCTCAGACCTACAACTGGTTCAAAACTCGCTCCTAAGCGCCGCATCCCGCACTTCAATCCCGCACTCTGCATCGGGTCGAAACCATGCTGTCACCACAGACCGGCAACGCCATACCCAGCACTCCGATCGAACTGATCAAGAGCGCGAGCTACGTCACCCAAGGCGTTCTCGCGCTCTTGGCCGTCCTCAGCCTGGTGAGCTGGGGCATCATGCTGGCCAAATGGCTCGAGTTCCGCCGCATGCACACAGCCGCTGACGCATTCCTCAAAGAATTCGAAAGAGTCTCGAGACTCGAACAAGCCGTAGCAGTGAGTAAACGCGTGAAGCCGAGTCCGTTCACGCGCGTCCTCCAGCGCGCGGTCCAGTTTCTTACCGATACGCGCCCACTGGGCGCCGACGGCGCCGCCTCGCACGGCCCACTGAGCGGCTCACAAGTCGAAGCGCTCCGTCTCGTCCTCGACGCCGAATCCAACCGCGAACGCGATCTCCTCGCCCGCAACATTCCGGGGCTCGCCATCATCGGGTCCGCCTCCCCGCTCATGGGCCTCCTCGGCACCGTACTCGGCGTTATTTCGGCCTTCCTCGGAATAGCGCGCTCTGGCGCCGGCAACCTCGGCGCTGTGGCTCCCGGTGTGGCCGAAGCACTCACGGCAACAGCGGTCGCGCTCGCCGTCGCCATTCCCGCCGTCTTCGGGTATAACATTTTCTCGACGAAACTCAACCGATTCGATGGCGAGCTCGACGGCTTTGGATCAGAGGTAATCGCACTCATGGCACGCGAAGGACGGATCTAAATGCGTCGGCGCTCTCGCGGTGATCGCTCGCCGCTGAATGCAGAAATCAACGTCGTCTCGCTGATCGACGTGATGATGCTGTTGATGGTGATTTTCATGATCACCGCGCCGATCATGCAGGGCGGCGTGGACGTCGTATTGCCGAAAGCCGATGCTGCACCGCTCGAGTCGAAAGGCGGGCTCGTGGTCTCGATCACGAAAGACGGATCGATTTTCGCGGGCGAATACAAAATGACGCTGCGAACATTCCGCCTCTCGTTTAAGGCGCTCGCCGGCAAACAGGGAAAAGAAGGCGTCTATCTGCGCGCCGATGAAAACGTCCCGTACGGAACCGTCGCCCGGGTGCTCTCGATCATGATCGCCGCCGGCGTCACGAATCTCGGGTTCGTCACCGAACCCGAGCAGGTCGTGAAATGATCTCCGCGCGCCGCGCGCCCCGCTCGCTTGCCGGGCCGATCGGCGTTTCGCTGTTGTTCCACGCCGCGGTAATTCTTCCGTTCGTTTTGCTCAAGACTACCTCGGGCGCTTCACTGCCGCCGATGTACAAGGTAGAACTGATTGCCGCGCCCGCAGGGCCGCGCGCAGAGGGAATCGTGACTGAGGCGCCCGCGCCCGCGGTGCCAACGAAAGCGCCGCCGAAGGCCGCAACCAAAGCAACATCGACCGTAAAAGTCCCTTCGAAAACGGCGAAAGTCCCGAAGGCCGTGGTAAAGGCGACGCCGAAGATGGCGGACAAACAAGTCGCCCCCGTGAAGGATGCGCCCAAGGCCGGCGGTGGCCCCGAGGGCGCGAAGGGTTCGGACGTCGCGGGCATCAAGACGGGGGGAATCGACTTTCCCTACAAGGGGTACCTCACAAACATCGTCCGTCAGATTGCGCTGAATTTTGCGCCGCGCGGAAATGTTGGTGCACTGCGCGCCGAAGTTTTTTTCATGATCCACCGTGATGGAACCGTGACTGGATTCAAGTTTCTCTCCGGCAGCGGGCGGATGTCGTTCGATCTGGAAGCGCAGGGAGCGGTCGAGGCGGCAGCGAAGGCATTCGGGCCGCTGCCGGCGGGATATACCGACGACGTACTTCCAATCGTCTTTAGTTTTGACCCTTCTAAGCTCAAATGACAATCAATAACGCTCTGAGACGATTGGCTCTGGTTGCATTACTCGGCGCGTTCGGCATGCGGCCTGCCGCCGCTGGCGGTCAGGATACTTCGGCGGTCGGGCGAGGCGTGCGCATTGGTCTCACCTATGCTCCGGGAACGCGACCGGGAGTGCTCATTCTTCCGGTCAGCGGCGCGAACGCAGATTCCGTCGGGAAGATTCTCGGACGCGATTTGGATTGGGGTGATCGCCTCACGGTCACCGGGCCCGATAGCGGCGAGGCGCCAACAGGCGTGATGAACTACGCCGCCTTTGCGGGCACGGGCGCAGTGGCGCTCGTTCAGGCAACGGTGACTCCTGCGGGGTCGCTGCACGTCGTCGTTCATGACGTGGCCGCCGCCCGCGTGCTGAGCGTCGCCGATTATCCGCTGAGCGGACCGCCGCTGGGCGCTGAGTGGCGCGCGGCCGTGCATCGCGGATCGGACGAGATCGAGCGGGCGATTACGAATACGCGAGGGATCGCGTCGACGCGCGCGTTGTTCGAGCGCGGTGGCCAGCTGTGGATCATCGATTCCGACGGCGCGATGGCGCATCCCATGGCCGGGTGCGAGGGTGCGCTCTCACCGGCATGGAGTCCAAACGGCCGGTCGATTGCGTACGACGAACTCGCGAACACGGGGCATCATACGATCGTGGTGCGCGACGTCCTATCTGGAACCGTGAAGCGCTTCGCGACCAGCCACACATTGAACATCACGCCGACCTTTTCGCCCGACGGAAACACGATTGTTTTCGCCGCGGGGAACGACGGCACCGATCTCTATTCTGTTCCCGCCGCCGGTGGAGCTTCGCCCACCAGGATCATGGTCGGCCAGGGGACGACAAACACGAATCCGACGTTCAGTCCCGACGGCCGGCGGATCGCATTTACATCGGGTCGACTCGCCCATCCCGAAGTGTATATTATGGATGCCGACGGGACGAACGCCGATCTGCTCACGAACAAGGCGTTCGGAGATCAGCTGTATCGCACCGCACCGGACTGGTCGCCTGATGGACGCACGGTCGCATTTCAGTCGCAAATCAGCGGCGTGTTTCAGATCATGACGATCGATGTTCGCGATCGGAATGTCGTGGGTCTCACGAGCGAAGGACGCAACGAAGAGCCTTCGTGGGCACCCGATGGTCGGCATCTGTTGTTCACGTCAACGCGCTCGGGAGCGAAGCAGCTCTGGATCCTCGACGTGGAGTCGGGCAGGCTACGTCAACTCACGCACGGCGGTTCTGCGCGCATGGGGGCATGGTCGCCTCGTCTCGACGCGGTGAAGTAAGGAGTCAGTTGCAGTCCGTTCAGTGCCCCCCACTCTTCGGAGAACGTCCATGTTCGCTTCACGCCGTTCGATTGCCGCGATTGCGCTGACACTTGTTGCAGTGTCCGCGTGCAAGAAGAAGCCAGCCCCCGTACCCCCGCCGACGCCCGCACCGGTGGTTGCTCCCGCGCCCGCTCCGCGAGTGAATCAGGATTCGATCGACGCCGCGCGTCGCGCCGCCGACGCCGCCGCCGCTCGTAGCGCAGCCGACGCCGAAGCGCGCCGTCGCGCCGCCGAGTTGGAAACGGTGCGCAATGCGCTCGCAACGAAAGTCTATTTCGATCTCGACAAGGACGACATCCGCGACGACTCGAAAGCCACGCTCGATGCCAAGGCCGGAGTACTCGGCGCGAACGCGAATGTTCGTCTGCGCATCGCGGGCCATACCGACGAGCGCGGCTCCGATGCGTACAACCTCGCGCTCGGCCAGCGTCGCGCCGCGTCGATCCAGCGCTATCTCGTCGCGCGCGGCGTGAACGCCTCGCGGTTCGAGACGGTGAGTTTCGGCAAGGAGCGTCCGGCGATGTCGGGCTCCGACGAGGGCGCGTGGTCGAAGAATCGCCGCGGCGAGTTCGAGATCATCGCGGGCAATGACAACTTGAGGATGCCCAAGTAATGAGCAGGAGATTTCGCGCGCTGCTCGTTCCGGCCGTCGCGTTGATGGCCGGAGCGTGCTTCGCTACACGCAATGATGTGCGGACGTTGCAGAGCGACATCGCGGTGCTGCGCGCGGAGAACGCGCGGTCGGACTCGGTGCATCGTTCGCAGTTCCAGCAGGCGGCTCTCGCGGTTCGTGCCGTCGCAGATTCGATGCGTTCCATGAACGCGCTGATCGCTCGGTTCAGCGCGGACGTCGCGCGGTTTCAGGGAGATCTCGCGATCACGATGCACACGTTCGGCACGCAGCTGGTGACGCTGCAGGAGCTGGCGGGACAGAACCAACGACAGCTGCAGACCGTGAAGGCGCAGTTGGATCGCGATCAGGCGGATCTGGCCAATAGCGCGACGCCGTCGACGGCATCGCCAAGCAGCGCTGGCTCAGTGCCGGGAGGGCAGCCTGCAAATCCGAATGGACTGTTCGCGACCGGTCTCGCGTTGCTCGAGAAAGGTGCGGGCGCTACGGCGCGCGCGGTCTTCCAGGATTTCCTCGCGCAGGCCCCGAACAATGAGAACGCCGGCGAGGCGCAGTTCGGCATCGCACGCAGTTATGATCTGGACGGCAATGCCGCAGCGGCCGATTCGGCGTACGCTCTCGTTGTGCAGAAATATCCGAAGACGCTGCACGCGTCGACGGCGCTCTATAAGCGGGCCTTGGCGGCCAGACTGTCTGGCCGGCCCGCCATCGCGAAGCAACTGTTTCAGCAGGTGGTGGACCAGTATCCGAAGTCGATTGAGGCGTTGAGTGCGGCGGACGCCCTGAAGAAGCCCTGAGCCAAGCGCGCCGCGTTACTGCGGCGCGCGACCGGAACACGCCCCTGCCACTCGACCAACAAGGCACATCCGCCGAAATGCCGTTCCTCGATCATCTCGAGGAACTGCGCTGGCGCATTCTCAAGAGCCTGCTCGCGGTCGGCGTCGCGCTGATCTTCACGTTTTGGCTGACGACCGCGTCGGGCCTCGACATCATCGGCATCGTCACGAAGCCAATCGAGCCGTATCTGCACGGGAAGCACCTGACGATCACGGGACCGGTTGAAAAATTCACGCTGCTGCTGCAGGCCGCCGTCGCGCTGGCTGTCGTGCTCGCTTTTCCGGTTGTGGGGTATCAGATCTGGGCATTTTTGTCGCCGGCGCTCTCCGCCAAAGAACGCAAAACGCTGATTCCGGCGCTCATCGCGGCGACGCTGCTCTTTGCGGCCGGCATTGCGATGTCGGTGTTCGTGTTCGTGCCGATGACGATGAGCTTGATGGAGAAGCTGCCGGGAGACTCGCTCGACCAGATGTTCATGGCGTCCGAGTATTTCGGATTTCTTTTTGCGATCTCGCTGGCGTTCGGCGTGCTGTTCGAACTTCCGATTGTCATTCTTGTGCTGACGGCGATCGGACTCGTGACTCCGCAGTTTCTCTCGAAGTACCGGCGGCACGCGGCCGTCGCCACGCTGGTGATTTGCGAGATCGTCACTCCCGGCGATTTCATCATCTCGACGCTGATGCTGTGGATTCCTGTGTACGGACTGTACGAGGTCAGCGTCATCGTCTCGCGCTTTGTCTATCGCGCGCGCTTGAAGCGCGAGCGGGAGGCGGAGATTTCGGGAGGCGTTCCGGACTGATGCGACGCGAGCGCGCCGTTCGCCTCGCTCTGCTGTTCGCGGTGACGGCGCTCGCGGAACTCCCCGTGTCGGCGCGCGCGCAGGGCGGTGCGGATGTTCCGAGTCGCCAAGGCCAGCTCAACCGGGGCCCGCGCACCGCCGCCGATTCCATTCAGGCGCGCAAAGACTCCGTCAAGAACGCGCCGCTCGTGAACTGGGTGCCCGCCGACAGCGCGGGCCTCGCGATGATGGGGAAGAAAGGCTATCAGCTCGTGCGCTACCAATCCGAACAGATCATCTTCGGCGCGACCAGCCGAACGATCACGCTGATTCGCGGCAAGAACGCGCGCGCCGCCGTGCTGCGTGAGCCCACGCTGCTGCTCGCCGATACGATCGAGTACGCGGATTCGTCGAAGATGGTGTTCGCCGCCGTGGCCTGCGGCGACACCATCACCATTCACGATCCGTCGCGGAACGACGACATCAATGCCGGCTGCTCCGAGCGCCTCTCGTACGATATGGAGCGCAGGGAGGGCAAGGGCGGGCTCATCTCCACGTCCACCAAGAGCGGCGCCACGTGGTTTGTGAAGGCGCATAGCGCGGCGTTTTCATCCGATACGTCGGAGAAGGAAGGCAATGCGTTCTACGGCCGCGACGGTGAGATCACGAGCTGCGACGACTCACTTCCGCACTACCACTTTCGCGCACAGGAGATCAAACGCATCGGCGGCAGCGTGATGGTCGCGCGCCCGGCGATCCTCTATATCGAAGACATCCCCGTGATGTGGTTCCCATTCATCTTCCAGGACTCGCGCTCTGGACGGCACTCGGGAATTCTTACGCCGCAGTTCGGTCTTTCCGAATTGCTTCGCAACAGTCCCGATTATCGCCGCACCGTTTTCAATACCGGCTATTACTTCGCGCTCAGCGACTATTACGACGCGCAGGTTTCCATGGACTGGCGCAGCGGAGCGAAAGCCACAGACGTCGATCCGGGCTGGGTCTGGTATCACGGCACGATCCACTACAAATGGCTCGACCGTTTTCTCTCGGGAACGCTCTCTGCTTCCGAGCAGAATCTTTCCAATGGATCTTCCAACTTTTCACTCTCGTGGCAGCACGTCCAGAATTTTTCATTGGCGTCGCGGCTCACGATGAACCTGAACTACACCACCAATACCACGGTCCAGCGGCAGACGGCGATCAATCCGATCGCGCCGCTCGCGACGATCCTCTCGCAGGTTGGCTACTCGCGTGATCTCGGCGCCTTCTCGCTGCAGGTCGGCGGCGAGCGCCGCCAATATCCCGGGCGCCCGCAGATCGATGAGAACTACCCGAGCATCAACCTCACCGCGAAGCCGCTCAATGTGACGAGCTGGCTGCTGTGGACGCCGAGTTTCACGTTCACTTCGAATCGCAGCCTGCACATCGATGCGCAGGGCGATTTCTCGCAGCGGTTCGTGACGCGCTCGGACGGCTCGATCGACAGCACCAAAGTGGATCGCACCACGCACAACACGCAGATCGCGCTCGCCACGCCGTTCAAGATCGGCGATTTCCAGGTGACGGCGGCCATCCGCGCCGGCGATACCGAAGCCGACTACCCGCAGCTCCGCACGATTCTCAACCCGCTCGACACGGCGGCGCGCACGCAGCGCGTGTATCAGCGCACATATCTCGAGACAGTGGACTTTGATTTCAGCGTCGCGGTGCCGCAGCTCATCAAGGGGCCGGTGCTCAGTCTCTGGAATATCACGCCGAACGTTTCGATCTCGAACGTGGACCCGGCGGCGTACTTCGTGCGCACGGAGCGCACCGGCGCCCGCTGGGTTTCGCAGAGCAAACGTCTCTCGTACGGACTCAGCGTCTCACCAACCTTTTACGGAATCTTCGACGGATTCGGCCCGGTCACAAAAATCCGGCACTCCATCAATCCTTCGCTCGCGTTTTCGTACTCGCCGCAAGCGAACGTCAGCACGGATTATCTGCTCGCGACCGGGCGGTCGCCGAACGGCTATCTCGGCGCGCTCGCGCAGAAACAGGCGACGCTCA
Source organism: Gemmatimonadales bacterium (assembly GCA_038205995.1). GTDB lineage: Bacteria > Gemmatimonadota > Gemmatimonadetes > Gemmatimonadales > Gemmatimonadaceae > Fen-1231. The sequence continues at coordinate 4,170 of JBBRBH010000028.1, read as the reverse complement.
CGCTCGTGACGAATATCGAGGCGAAGCTCAAGCAGGGCGGCGACTCGGGCACGACGCATCCCGAGCTGGCGAAGAAAATCAACATCATCTCCGTGAACTTCACGCCGCTCACATGGGATTTTGAGCGCGCGCAACAGACGCACAAGACGGGTTTCTCCACCGATCAGTTCGGGTACACGCTCCGTTCCGAACTCCTGCCGGGATTCGATTTCGGCTCGGACTACTCGCTTTTCCAGGGCAGCGTGCTGAGCGATTCGGCAAAGTTCAGCCCGTATCTCACGAGCATCCATGCGTCGTTCAACTTGAGTGCGAAATCGCCGATCGTGCACCTGATCAATCGCCTGCTTGGTTTATCGAATGCGGCGGGAACGGCCGACACGGCGCGCAGCGCGCAGGCGCCGGCAACACAGGACGAGCGAATCGGACAGATGCAGACGTTGACTGGTCCGAACAGTCCGTCGGGCGCATTGAACGTGCCAACCGGCCGCGGCTTTGACGCCTCGATCACGTTCACCAAGAACCAGCAGCGTCCGCCGGTGGGCGGCAACGTGATTCAGTTCGACCCAACGGTGCAGTGCGCGGGTTTGAAAGCGCTGAATCCGATCCAGTACGATATCTGCGTGCGCAACGCGCTCGCGGCGCCGCCGATTGATACCACCAACTCGACGACCACCGCCGGCGGTTCCGTGTTTCGCTATCCGCCGCAGATGAACGTCCAGTTCCGCACGAGCTTCAATCTCACGGAGAAGTGGAGCGCGAGCTGGTCGTCGAACTACGATCTGCAGCTGAGCCAGTTTGGCTCGCAGACGGTCTCGCTTGCGCGCGAGCTGCACGACTGGCGCGCCGTCTTCGGCTTCACCCAGGCGCCGAACGGCAACTTCTCGTTTACTTTCTTTATCTCGTTGAAGGCCCAGCAGGATGTGAAGTTCAACTACAACAGATCGGACTATCGAGTGCCGTAAGGTTGGATGATCGAAGTTGGAGGATCGAAGATCGAGGTTGGATGCTCGAAATTGGAAGATCGATGTTGGAAGATCGATGTTGGAAGATCGAAGTTGGATGATCGATGTTCGAAGATCGACGATGAAAACTCCGAACCCCATGCCGACGACCCCTTCGCGCAGTTAGATGAACCCTTCGCCCATCACCCTCGACGGCAACACCCTGACCATCGCGCAAGTCCGCGATGTTGCCGAGCTCGGCGCGAAGGTTGCTCTCGCCCCGGAAGCTGTCGCGCGCATGGCCGCCACTCGCGCGGTTGTCGAACAAATCGTCGCGCGCAACGATGTGGTGTACGGCATCACCACCGGCTTCGGCAAACTTTCCGACGTGGCGATCCCGCCCGACAAACTGGCCGCGTTGCAGGTGAATCTCGTGCGCAGCCATTCTGTTGGAGTCGGCACTCCGCTGCCGAAGCGCGAAGTGCGCGCGATGATGTTGCTCCGTGCGAATTGCCTCGCGAAAGGTTTCTCCGGCGCGCGCGCTGCGCTGCCGGAGCTGCTGTGCGCGATGCTCAATGCCGATCTCTGGCCGATTGTGCCTGAGCAGGGCAGCGTTGGCGCGAGCGGTGATCTCGCTCCGCTCGCCCATCTCGCGCTCTCGCTGATCGGCGAAGGCGATCTCATGCTCGGCAGCGAACGCGGCTCGGCGACCGCGATGCTCAAGAAGGCCGGCCTCGCGCCGATCACGCTCGGTCCTAAGGAAGGACTCTCGCTTATCAACGGGACGCAGGCACATACAGCAGTAGCGACGCTCGCACAATGCGACGCGATGGAGCTTTGGTACACCGCGCATCTCGCCGGAGCCGCATCGCTCGAAGCGCTCCTCGGAACGCCGACAGCTTTTGATCCGCGCATTCACGCGGCGCGCGGGCAGAGCGGCCAGGTGATGTCCGCCCAGATTCTGCAGGGCATGCTTGAGGGCAGCGCGATCCGTGAATCCCATCGCACGAGCGATCCACGCGTACAAGACGCCTACGCGCTGCGCTGCATGCCGCAGGTGTTTGGGCCGGTATGGGACGCCATCGGTCACACGCTCAACGTTATCACTCGCGAGCTGAACGCCGCGACCGACAATCCGCTCGTGTTCGACGACGGCACCATGCTCTCCGGTGGAAATTTTCACGGGCAAGCCGTTGCCATGGCGCTCGACTTTCTCGCCATCGCAATGACCAACCTCGCGACGATGAGCGAACGTCGCATCGATCGTCTCGTGCATCCGGATCTCAACGAAGGTTTGCCGCCGTTCCTCGCGCGCGACGCTGGCGTTCACTCCGGATTCATGATGGCGCAGGTCACGGCCGCTGCGTTGGCGAGCGAGTGCAAGGTGCTCTCGCACCCCGCGAGCGTCGATACCATTCCAACGGATGGCGGGAAAGAAGACGTCGTGCCGATGGCGATGGGCGCCGCGTGGAAGTTGCGCCGCATCATCCGAAACGTTCAGCACGTACTCGCGATCGAGTTGATGTGCGCCATGCAAGGCATCGACTACCGCCGTCCGCTGCGCTCGAGCGTCATGGTCGAGAAAGCATACGATCTCGTGCGTTCGCTCGTGGCGCCGCTGCATGATGATCGCGTGCTCTCCACCGATATCACCGCGCTCGCCGACGCGATTGCGAGCCGTGCGTTTTCGAAGCTCGGAGAAAAGTCATCATGACCGCGACCGCCGAACCTGCTGTTTCTACCGCCCGCGTCATCCGCGCGCCGCGCGGAAATACAATCAGCTGCAAAGGCTGGCAGCAGGAAGCCGCGCTCCGCATGCTGATGAATAATCTCGATCCCGAAGTCGCCGAACGTCCTGGTGATTTGGTGGTCTACGGCGGCATCGGCAAAGCCGCGCGAAACTGGGAATCGTTCGACGCAATCGTCGAATCACTCAGGAACCTCGAGAACGACGAAACGCTGCTCGTACAGAGCGGAAAACCTGTTGCCGTTTTTCGCACGCACACGCACGCGCCGCGCGTGTTGATCGCGAATTCGAACCTGGTCGGCCGCTGGGCCACGTGGGAAGTGTTTCGCGAGCTCGACAAAGCCGGCCTGATCATGTACGGCCAGATGACCGCGGGCTCGTGGATCTACATTGGCTCGCAGGGCATCGTGCAGGGCACGTATGAAACGTTCGGCGCGCTGGCGAAAAAACATTTCGGCGGCTCGCTCGCCGGAAAATTCATTCTCACCGCCGGGCTCGGCGGGATGGGCGGCGCGCAGCCGCTCGCCGCAACAATGCAGGGCGCGGTGATGCTCGGCGTGGAAGTCGATCCCGCGCGGATTCAGAAGCGGCTCGACACGGGCTACTGCGATCGCATGACGTCATCTCTCGATGAAGCGCTTGCGTGGGTGAAAGAGGCGTGCGCGTCGAAGACCGCGCTGAGCGTTGGCCTCGTCGGCAACGCGGCAGATGTGCTCCCCGAGATGGTCGCGCGCGGCATTACGCCCGATGTGGTGACCGATCAGACCAGCGCGCACGATATGCTCAACGGGTACGTGCCCGCGCTGATGTCGCTCGATGAAGCCGCTGCACTTCGCGCCAGCAATCCGACTGAGTACATCGCCCGCGCCACGCGCGACGTCGTGCTGCATGTGGAAGCCATGCGCGCCATGCAAGATCGCGGAGCGATCGCATTCGACTACGGCAACAACATTCGCACCGTAGCGTTCGACGCCGGCCTGAAAGACGCGTTCGCGATTCCTGGATTCGTTCCCGAGTACATTCGTCCGCTCTTCTGCGAGGGGAAAGGCCCGTTCCGCTGGGCCGCGCTCTCTGGCGATCCGGCCGACATCGCGCGCACGGACAAACTCGTGCTCGAATTATTTCCGCACGACAAACATCTTCGCACCTGGATCGAAAAGGCGCAGGCGAAAATTCATTTTCAGGGTCTGCCGGCGCGCATCTGTTGGCTCGGCCAGGGTGAACGGGCAAAATTCGGCGTGGCCATCAACGATCTCGTGGCAAGTGGCGAACTCACAGCGCCGATCGCCATTGGCCGCGACCATCTCGACACCGGCAGCGTCGCGTCGCCGTTCCGCGAGACTGAGGGAATGAAAGACGGCAGCGACGCAATCGCCGACTGGCCGATTCTCAACGCATTGCTGAACGTGGCGAGCGGCGCGAGCTGGGTCAGTTTCCATCACGGCGGCGGCGTGGGGATGGGATATTCACAACACGCCGGCA
>JBBRBH010000027.1:0-49260 GCA_038205995.1 Gemmatimonadales bacterium | reverse complement strand
ATGCGAGTGACACCGCGGCGTTTGACCACCTTGCAGTGCTCACAGATCGGCTTGACGCTGCTGCGAACTTTCACTTAGCTGAGCTCCGAAATGGACGGAAAGCGTTGTTGGGACGTGTTTTGGGGCAGTCTCACAACGTAGTCAGGCGGAGGCCTTGACACAAGTCCCCCGCCTGACGTGTACCATTTCGTACCAACTCGTGCCGATTCGGAGTTTTTGCCGCAGCAGCCTACTCAGCAGCCTATTTCGAGGTCGCCTTCAGCTTCACCAGCCGACCGATTTTCGCTTCCAGCTCTCCGGTCGTCGAGCACGTCGCCGACTCGCGCGTCGAGAGGCTCGGATCATGCCCCAGCGCCTGGATTCTGGTCATCACGACCGCTCCCGTGCCGGCCGCATCCTTCTGCACGTACGTGAGAAGATTCATCTCGATATCCCAGGTCTCGGCGTTCCTGAGCCCCATCTTCTCGCCGCAGTCCACGATGTTCTGCATGGTGAGGCCGGCCAGCCGACGGCGAACCTTCATCGTCTCGTTCCCCACCGAGCGGCTCGACCCGTTCTCGATGCTCACGGGAATCTCGAGTTCCGCATACACGCGACGCACCAGCTGGTACGTCGAGTCCTGCGATGTGGGAACGCTTGTCGCGATGGACGTCGTCGAGCTGGTCATGCCCACGCTCAGCGAGTTGACGCTTGAACTGCCGACGATGAGTTGAGTGGTGTTCGGTGTGACGCTCGTCTCACCCACGGCAACTCCTTTCTGGGAGGCACACGCAGCTGAGAACACGAGAACCAGAACGGACGGGAGAAGGCGCTTCATTGCCAGTGCTCCAGAGGAGGGGGATTCATGGATTGTACGTTGCTCGTCGCGCCGTGTTCCACGCAAGCACTTCGCGACGCACGTCACCCGAGGCGGGCGATGACGTCCTCGAACGCCGAGGCAGGATCGGGAGCCGCTGTCACGGCTCGTCCGATCACGATATATGCGGCGCCCGCCTTGGCGGCTTCTTCGGGAGTGACGACACGCGATTGGTCGTCGCCCGCCACATCACCCGTCCGGATGCCCGGCACGAGGGGATTCACCTTCGCTCCGTACGCCGCGCGCACTTGGGCGCACTCGGCGCCAGCGCAGACCACGCCGTGCGCGCCGCAGCCGGCCGCAAGCGATGCCAGCCGCAGCACTTCCTCGCGAAGTGAGACGAGCGTGCGGCCGAGTGCGGCGCTCGCCGTGCCGAGATCCATCGACGTCAGAACGGTGACGACGAGAACTCCCGTGTGATCGCCGGCGGCCTCGACCGCTGCGCGCACCATCGCCTCGCCGCCGATGCCGTGCACCGTCAGCAGCGCGACGTTCATGCGAGCCGCGTTTGCCGCGGCCTTTTGTACGGTCGAGGGAATATCGTGGAGTTTGAGGTCGAGGAATACGCGCTTTCCCTCTGCGTGCAGCCACTCGATCACCGCTGGTCCCGCACCGGTGAAGAGCTGTAATCCAACCTTGTAGAAGTCGGCGCGGCTGCCGAGTGTCGTGACGAGCCCTCGTGCATCGGTGAGCGACGGTACATCGAGCGCGATGATCGGAATCGGCGTGTTCACGGCTTCCAATCTAATGTTCCGACGATGTCCGCGACCCGTGCGATTCCGTGACGCGCGCACCAACTCGCGAGATCGCGAATGATGCGCTCCGGCGCGCGTGGATCCGCAAGCGCCGCCGTTCCCACGGCAACCAGCGACGCGCCCGCGACGAGATACTGGAGAGCATCCTCCGCGCATCCGATACCGCCGAGTCCGATCACCGGTACGCTTACGGCGCGCTTCACCTTCACCGTCGCGAGCACGCCAACGGGACGAAGACCCGGGCCGCTCACTCCTCCGCTGCCGAATCCGAGTTTGGGGCGGCGAGTCTCGAGATCGATCACGAGTCCGGGCATGGTGTTCACCACCGTGATTCCATCTGCTCCCGCGTCCACTGCGCACCTGGCCGCCGCACCAACATCCGCGAGCGTCGGCGACAGTTTGACGAAGAGCGGTTTTTTTGTCGCGGCGCGAGCGCGCGCGACCACCGCGGTGAGCGCGGCGGGATCGGCGCCGAACTCGAGTCCGCCAGCGCGCGTGTTCGGGCAGCTCACGTTGAGTTCGTACGCGTGAAATCCGGCGGCGTCGTCGAGGCGCGCAACGACATCTCCGAAATCTTCGACGATTCTGCCGACGACGTTCACGAGCACCCGCGCATGCGTCAGCTCACGCGCGAGCCAGGGAAGTTCAGTCGCTCGCACTTCGTCGACGCCGGGATTCGCGAGCCCTACCGCATTGATCATGCCGCCCTCGAACTCGGCGACGCGCGGTGCGGGCGCGCCAGCGCGCGGCTCTAGGCTCACGGCCTTCGTGACGAGTCCGCCGAGCGTATCGAGCGCCATGACGCCATCGAGCTCGCGACCATATGCGGCGGTGCCCGAGGCCAGAAGAAGCGGATTTTGGAATTGTATTCCGGCGGCGCTGGTCGAAAGAACGGATGCGCCGTTAGCAGCACTCACTCGTGCTTGCCTTTCTGAATCGAGGAGGGATTCACGCGCCGCTCGTAGTGTTCGAGGTACTCCATCGCCGCATCGGCAACCGCGCCGGCAATAGCGCGCTGTCCCGATTCGCTCGACATGTACGCGGCTTCCGTTGGGTTGGTTCCGAACCCGATCTCCACCAGCACCGAAGGCATGAACGCCGTATTCAGCACGACGAACCCCGCCTGCTTTACGCCGCGGCTCGGCCCGGGATGCATCTTCGCGAGCTTCGCCTGAATCGTGCCGGCGAGATCACTCGATTCCCGAAGCTGCTCATTCTGGGCCATGTCCTTCAAGATAAATCCGAGACCGTTTTCCTGCGCGGGATCGCCGCTCGACTCGAAGCGCACGACTTCGTTTTCCATTTTTGCCACGCGCCGCTCGTCCTCGGTCTTGGCTTCGGCAAGGAAATACGTTTCCGTGCCGCGCGCCCCTCCCGGATCTTTCCAGTTCGGATTCGCCGCGTTCACGTGGATAGAGATGAACAAGTCCCCCTTCGCCGAGTTCGCGATGCGGCCTCGATCGTAGAGATTGATCAGCGTGTCGGCGGAGCGCGTCATGACAACGTTGACGCCTCGCCCCTGCAGCTCACGCGCGAGTCTCTTGGAAACGGAAAGGGTAATGTCCTTCTCGTAAATCCGCGGCCCCGCCCCAATCGGCCCGTGCATTCCGGGGTCAACGCCACCATGCCCCGCATCAATGATGACCGTCCGCGGTTTTCTGCCGCCAACCGTCGACCGTAACCCGCCGTCTGTCGCGATGACGATGGCGAGCGCAGCGAGCCAGGCGAGCGATTTCATCTCCTCACCTTTATCAAGCGCGCCATGTCCCGCTTGTCATCTTTTTCTTTGAGGTCCGCTCTCTTGTCATGCAGTTTCTTTCCTTTCCCGAGTCCGAGCCGCACTTTGGCCCGGCCGTTCTTGAAATAAATTTCGAGCGCAATCAGCGTGAGCCCCTGCCGCTCCACCGCCCCGATCATCTTTTTGATTTCTTTCGAGTGCAGCAGAAGTTTCCGCGTGCGCGTCGCTTCGTGATTGAAGCGGTTTCCCTGTTCGTAGGGCGCGATGTGCAGGTTCAGCAGCCACACCTCGCCGTCCTTCACGATTCCGTATGCATCGGTGATCTGCGCCTTGCCGTTGCGCAGTGATTTCACTTCAGTACCCGTGAGCGCGATCCCCGCTTCCCACGTTTCGATGATTTCGTAGTCGAATCGCGCGCGACGATTCTTCGCGATCGACTCGATCGCGTCTTTTTTCTCTTCCGTCGCTGGTCTTCGGTCGTCGGTCGCCTTTGCCATGCCTGATTATATGCCTCGACAATTGACGAGTAGTGTCGCCCTTGGGTATCGCCCGCTCCACCATTACCTTACGCACGCACGCCGGAGTGGTGGAACTGGTAGACGCGCTGGCTTCAGGAGCCAGTGGGTGCAAGCCCGTGCGGGTTCGAGTCCCGCCTTCGGCACTAGGGATGGATTGGCGCTTGGGATGGCCTACTGAAGTGGACGGTTATCGGTTGTCGGTTGTCGGTGATCCGATCACCGACAACCGATGACCGCCTACCGTGTACCGTGTTCGCTCTTGGGAGTCGCTACGCCCGCGCCGCCTCCGATGGCGGCAGATGCTCAGGTAACGCCGCCTCCCCGTACACCGCGCGCAAAGAAGCATTCCCCTCCGCGATGTACCCGCTCAACAGCTCGACCGCTCGAGGCAGCGGCGCGCCCGCTGATCGCGCGCCATTCGACGTGAACGAGAGCAGCACCCGCCCGAGCCGCTCGCCACTCCCCACGGTGCCGCCGCGCGCCACGAGCGCTTCGCGGTACCCGGACAGCCGATCGTTCAGTTGCTTCGCCGCCAGCTCCTGCATCTCCGGCGCCACATGCGGATCGTTGCGGAGCGCTTCCTCCAGCGCCGCAACAATATCCGATCCCGTGCGATCGTCGAGTGCATCGCGCTGCGCCATGAGAACCGCGAGTGCAAGCCGCGCGTAGCGAAGTTCCCAGCGCGCGTGGTCGAGATCGTTCTGCGCGGCCGCCGCGGCGAGCCACTGCACATCGGTTTCATCGGGTTCGCGGCGCGCTGCCGCGAGAAACTCCAGCGCCTTCCGCCGCCGCTCGCGAGCAGCGCGCCACTCCGGCGAAAGCGGGATCAGCACACCGCGCGCTAGCTCTGCAGAATCGGAAGTCCCACTCGACTCCGCACCTTCGGCTCCGCCTCGAGCAAATCCGACAAACGCACGCTCTCGAGCACTTCGTCGATCCGGTGCTGCAGCATGACCCACACCGGTCTGATGCTGCACTCGTGGCTCGCCGAGCAGCGCTCGTCATCCACGGGATGTGTTTCGCAGTGCAGATCGAAGGTCTGCAATTCCGCGGCAGCGAGAATCTCACGCACGGTGATTTCATCGGAGGGCCGCGCGAGCGCGTAGCCGCCCTTCGCTCCGCGCGTACTCGCGACAATTCCGGCGCGCCTGAGCCGCAGCAGAATCTGCTCGACGTAATCCGCCGGCAATTTTTCCCGGGCGGAAAGATCGCGGCCCGTGACCGGCCCTTCATCTGCGCGCCTGGCGAGGTGCAGGGCACAGATCACGCCGTACTCGGCCCACGTGGTTATGCGCATACTATGAGAATATGAGCTAGTGAGCTTAAACGCGAGTTACTGGTTTCTGGTTTCTGGTGGCTGGTCGCAACGTGGTACGACAAGAAACAAGCAACCAGAAACTTTCTACTCGTCCTTAGCTTTTTTCTCTCCGGGAACACCGATCTCCGTCATCCTCCGCACATCCAGCACCTTCGCGAGCTCCTCCGGCGGCAGAATCTTCTCCCGCGCCACGAGCGCTCGAATCAGCTCTCCACTCTTCACCGACTCCTTCGCAATCGCCGCCGCCTTCGCATATCCAATTCGCGGCGCGAGCGCCGTCGCCAGCGCCGCCGACCGCTCAAGCCAGTACTCGCACTGCTCCTCATTCGCCTCGATCCCCCGCACGCACAGCTCGTCGAGCGTGCGTGCCGCGTTCGCGAGGATCTGCATCGAAAAGAGCACATTGTGCGCGATCACCGGCATCATCACGTTGAGCTCGAGCTGCCCATGCTCGGTGGCCGCCGCGACCGTCGCGTCGTTGCCGATCACCTGAAAGCAGACCTGATTCACCATCTCCGCGATCGACGGATTCACTTTGCCGGGCATAATCGACGATCCCGGCTGAACCGCTGGAAGGGTGATCTCGTCGAGCCCCGTGCGCGGCCCGCTCGCAAGCAGGCGCAGATCGCTCGAGATCTTCGACAAATCAATTGAAAGGGACCGTAAGGACGCGCTAAAAGACGCGACATCCGTCATCGACTGCATCAGCTGCACGCGATCGCCCGCGCGCAGCACCTGTTTCGTCATCGCGTGCAGATGCTTGACCATGAGCGCGGGATATTCCGGCTGGACATTCACGCCGGTTCCCACCGCGCTTCCGCCGATTCCGAGATCGCGCAAATACTGCGACGCGTCGCCAATGCGCCGGATCGCGCGCTCGATCGTCTCCGCCCACGCCGCGAATTCCTGACCCAGCCGGATCGGCATGGCGTCCTGCAAATGCGTGCGGCCCGCTTTCAGTACGCCGTCGAACGCGTGCCCTTTCGCGGCGAGCGAATGCCGGAGTCCATTCAGCGCGGGAATCAGCACATTGAGCTGATCGAGTATCGCCAGCCGGATCGCTGTCGGTATCACGTCGTTCGTAGACTGCGCCATGTTGACGTGATCATTCGGATGCACAGGCGCATAGTCGCCACGTTTTGCACCGAGCAGTTCGTTCGCGCGGTTCGCGATCACCTCGTTGACATTCATATTGTGCGAGGTGCCCGCGCCGGCTTGGTACACATCCACAACAAATTGTTCACGGTGCTCACCGCGCAAGATCTCGTCGGCGGCACTGACGATCGCGTCCGCGAGGCGCGGCTCGATCCGGCCGGTTTCCTTATGCGTCAACGCCGCCGCGCGCTTGATGCGCACGACGGCGTCGACGAATGCAGGAAGCGGCTTGAGCCCGCTGATCTTGAAATTGTTTACGGCGCGCAGCGTCTGCACACCGTACAGCGCGTCCGCGGGGACCTCGAGCGACCCGAGCGGATCGGTTTCAGTACGAGTCTTTGAAAAGATAATTTCCGGAATCCGGATTCCGGACCTCTTATGGGGAAACAGGGGTTGGCACTTCGAAAGTCGAGATGATGTTCAAATACGCCAGCGTTGACGAGGGCGTCCTGAGCGCCGTCTGCACCCGCTGCGCCTTCATCACGAACGGCACAATCGACGAGGTGAGTTCGGAGATCAGTGAGGCCTGCACCGCTCCCTGCCCATCGTCGGCAAAGTTGCAGAACAGCTGCCGGTTGAGAGCCGTGCCGCCGCCCTGGTTGTAGAGCAGCGCGACGTACATCGCCTCTCCCGAGCGGACCGCAGGTGTCCATGAGATGAGCATCGGATTGCCAGCCGTCGGAATCGTCGGCCGCACGATCACGAACGGCTCGGCCGTCGCGGCGGCCGTCGTCAACTGCGGAAAGCCGGCGAAATCGCCCGCAATCTGGAAGGTGATCGAGTCGCCGGGGTTGTACGAAATTCCGGAAAGCGGCGTCGGGTGATAAGTCTGGTCGCCCGTTGTGGCCTTGTAGAGCGAGTCGGTACGGCCGGAGACCGTGGACAGCATGAACGTGCCGGCGCCGACCTGCGGCGCCGTTGTGGTTCCGTTTGCGGCGGTCGAGTCGTACGCTCCGGCGACGCAGCTGTCGGTGTTGACGTTCGAGAATGCAAAGGTTGCGGATGCGAGGTTGTAGAAATTCACCTTCGGATAGGTCGTGTATCCCGCGCCTTTCGTGCGCGAGTTCATAAGCACGATGCCGACAGGCGTGCCGTTCTTCGCGGTGCCTCCGGTAAGATTGTCGCATGCGGCGACGATCGCGACGAGACCGAACATACAGAGCGAGAAAGAGCGACGAAGCATTGGCGAATCCGGTCGAGTGAGGAGGCTCAAAAAATCAGTTGCGCGGACGAATCGCGAACAGAAGAAAACCCAGACAGACCGTGGCGCCGAGCATCGCGACTCCCAGTCCTGCAACGTTATACCCGTGATAGAGTCCAAATGCCACACGACGGGCATCGTCGAGAGGCAACGCGTCCACCGGGCCGCCGATTTCCGCCCGGAGACGGTCGAGCCGGGGAGTGATGCCGAACTGCGAGACCGCGCAGCCCAGAGTGGTCATGAGCGCGGCGCTGGCGGCGCCGAGGCGGGCGCCCTTTGGCAGCGCCGGCGCGGAGAGCGCGATGGCGACGCTGGGGAGAATGATGCCGGCGACGAACAGAGAGGGGAGAACGGCGCCGACCATCGTGCCCGCCATCGTTCTCGAGGGGAGAACGGCGAAAGCGGAGGGCGCGACTACGGCGACAGTGATCACGGCAGCGCCGAGCCACGCAGACAGAAGAACAACGGCCGCTAAGGGCTTGGAGTCTGCGGGCTTGGAGCTTGCGGTGTTCATCATTTTGCGACCCGCGCGATGCCGTTCAGGAACGGATTTGAGCGCAGCTCATCGCCGATCGTGGTCGTGCGGCCATGGCCGGCGTAGATCTGCGTTTCCTCGGGGAGCGTCGCGAGGCGTTCGAGCGAACGCTGCATCGCGGCCGAATCGCAAAACGGCAAATCGGTGCGGCCGATCGAGCCGGCGAACAGGACGTCTCCGCTGAGCATGCACCCGTGGCCGAGAAACGCGACGTGGCCCGGCGCATGGCCCGGTACATGGAGGACATCGAAACGCAGCCCGCCGAGTTCGAGTACGTCGCCGTCCGCGAGATCGCGATCGTGCGGCGGCGGCGGATCAAACGGGAGATTGTACATCGCGGCGACGTCCGCGCCGCGTGTATAGATGGGCAGATCGAGCGGATGCATGTGCACCGGCACGTCGAACGATCGCTTCACCGCCGCGATGCCGCCAACGTGATCGATGTGCGCATGCGTCAGCCAGATCGCTTTCAGATCGGCATTCGCGCGCGTAACCATTTCCAGAATCCGCGGATCGTTCTCGCCCGGATCGACCAGCACCGCGGCGCGCGATTCCTTGTCCATCACGAGATAGCTGTTCTCGTCGAATGGCCCTACCGTGACCGAGAAAACTGCGACTCCCGGCGCTCGGTCATCCGCCATCGGCAATCCGCCATCCGCGTTCATCCTGCCATCAATATCGGCATCGGCGCCGGAGCGGCATGACCGTTTTTCCGTGCGGTCAAATATTTCTCCACCGCGATCGCCGCGGTGGTCGCATCGCCCACCGCAGTGGTGACCTGCCTCGTGAGTTGCACGCGCACATCGCCGGCGGAGAAGAGGCCGGGAATCGAGGTCTGCATGTTCGTGTCCGTGAGCAGATATCCGGCCGCGTCGTGCTCGACGTGGCCTTCGATTACGCCGGTATTCGGTGTGAATCCCACAAAAATAAAAACGCCGGTCGCCGCGAGATCTCGCGTTGCCCCCGTCTTCACGTTGCGCAGCGCCGCACTGTTCATCAGGCCGTCCGCGCCCTCGATCCGATCGACAACCGTGTCCCACACGACTTCGATTTTCGGATTCTCAAAGAGACGTTTCTGCACGAGCTTCGACGCGCGGAACTCATCGCGGCGGTGAATCAGATAGACCTTTTCCGCATAGCGCGTGAGGAAATCCGCTTCTTCGCACGCGGCATCGCCGCCGCCCACCACCGCAATCGTGTGCCCTCTGAAAAACGCGCCGTCGCAGATCGCGCAGTACGAAACTCCTTTGCCGGCGAACTCGATTTCGCCGGGCACTTCGAGTTTCACCGGCGTGCCGCCCGCGGTGACAATCACCGCGGGCGAACGATACATATCGCCGCTCTCGACTGCGGTCTCGAACGTGCCGTCGGCCAGCTTGCGCACTTTCTCGACGCGAACGGACGTCTGAATCTCCGCGCCGAACTTCGCCGCGTGCGCGCTGAATTTCTCGGCGAGTTCCCAGCCGAGGATGTGCTCGAAACCGATATAGTCTTCGATGACTTCAGTATTGAGCAGCTCGCCACCCGGCGCCCCCTGCTCCAGCACGACGGTCTTCAGCATCGAGCGCCCCGCATACATCCCCGCGCACATTCCCGCGGGGCCGGCGCCAATGATGACGACGTCGTAGTCAAAACTTGCCACGTCTGTTTCCTCTATGAGTTGCTCGCAATTTCACACATGGAAACCGACTAAGCAACGACGAGCACACCCAGCGCTCCGTGGCAGTGCGAAACCGTCCCTACCAGCAGACGAACCACGGGCTGCCGCGCGGCCGCGACAAGTAATTGCTCCGCCGCAAACACCTCGCCGACGTCGATCATGCCCACGCCGTAGGCCCGGTGCGTACAGTGAAATATCGCCGGGCCGTCAAGCGGCTCGCCGTTCGCTCGCGCGGCTTCGACATGCGCGGCTATTCCCGGCGGCATGCTCCACGTGCGCACGTCACGCGTATGCGGACATATACGCGGCTCGATGCAGTTCACCGGGCACATCCAGGTCGCGTAACTCACGTAGCGCGCGGATTCGCCGCCCGCTTTCTGCCACGGCATGTTCGCGACTTCGCCGGGCATTTCGATCGTCACAGATCGATCGGGAAATCGATCGCGCGCCCGCTGCTCGAGCCACTGAAAAAGCAGATGCGGCATCAGCGGCGACGGCACGATCGCGTCGCCCTCCTTCGCTTCGTGTTCCAAATACTCGGCGAAGAACTCGGTCCAGTCAGCAGCGCGCATCTCGATGTCGGCCGCGTGCTCGTTCGCAACGGCGCAATGTTCGTCGTGATCGACGACGACGAGCCGGCTGAACTCGATCGCGTTCTTCTCGCGGGCGCGCCGCAGCTGCCTCACGTAGTACGTGCCGTAGCATCCGCCGCCCACAACGACGATCGTGCCGTACTGCTGTGGTGCCGCGGAAACTGCTTCGTCGCCCGTTGCGTCAGCGAGCGTCATGACGGCCGCCATCTACGAACAGCGTCTCGCCCGTGACGTAGCCCGCGGCAATCAGATAGCGCACGGCCGCAACCACATCCGCCGGCGTTCCGACTTTCGCGAGCGGAGTGGCGTTCATGTACCGGTTCTTCTCTTCTTCCGGCCACCCCTCCGGCGCGAGCACCGCGCCCGGCGCCACCGCGTTCACGCGCACCCGCGGCGCGAGTGCGCCCGCGAGCAGGCGAGTCATCGCCGAAACGGCGGCCTTGCTGACGCCGTGCGGTATGAACGACGGCCACGCCTCGAATCCCATATGATCGGAAATGTTCACGATCACCCCGCCCTTCTCGCCCATCGCGCGCGCTGCGGCGTTCGCGAGAAAAAATGGCGATTTCAAATTGAGCGCGAAGATTTCATCCCACTGCGCCGGTGTGACGGTCTCGAGCGGCGTGCGGGTCATGCTGGCCGCGGAGTTCACCACGCTATCGAGACGTCCACAGCCCTGCAGCACATCATCGGCGAGCTTCGCGGCCGCATGCGCATCGCGCAGATCAGCCTGGAAGAGCTGCGCCTTGCCGCCGGCCTTCTCGATGATCTCTTTCGTTTCGCGAGCCTGATCTTCGGAGCCGTGATAGTGCACTGCTACAAGCGCGCCGTCGGCGCCGAGCGCGACCGCTATCGCGCGTCCAAGGCGGTGCCCCGCTCCGGTGACCAGCGCGACGTGCACGATTCCTCTGCCTTACCCGGCGCGAACTTAGAGAACGCCCGCGCGCTGCGCCCGCACTCGCGCGTCCTGCCGCTCGAGCCACTCGACGGGCACGTTCATGCCGCCCAGCACACGCGTCCCAAACGTTCCACCGTGCCAATCTGATCCGCCGCTCGGCACGAGCCCAAAGAATTCCACGAGCGCCTGAATGCGCAGCATATCTTCTGCGGAATGGCCTGGGTGCCGCACTTCAAGCCCGTCCAAACCCATGGCAACCAACGGCTCAACTTTCTCCCGTCTCCCGTCTCCGCCCGGATGCGCGATGATCGCGAGTCCGCCGCAATCGTGAATCAGCTTGATCCCGTCGGAAATCGTGATGCGCTGTTTCTCGACATTCGCCGGCCGCCCTGAGCCGAGATATCGGTCAAACGCTTCCCGCTGATCTTTCACGAAGCCGCCCGCAATAAGCGCCTTCGCAACATGCGGCCGTCCGATGGCGCCACCCGCCGCTTCACTCAAAACGGCGTCAAGCGTGACCTGCACCCCGAGCGCATTCAGTTTCCCGACTATCTGCTCGGCACGCGCCCGTCGCGACTCGCGCACGTCGGTCAATCGCGCCTGCATCTCCTCCACGCGGTCGATGTGCAGCCCGAGCATATGCACCTCGCGCTCGCCGTCCATCAAACTCAGCTCAACACCGGGAATGACGCGAATGCCAAACCGCTCTCCCGCCGCAACCGCAGCAGCAACACCGCCAAGCGTATCGTGATCGGTGAGCGCAAACGCCGCGAGCCCCGCCGCCGCCGCCGTCTCCACCACAACCTCCGGCGCAAACGCGCCATCGGACGCCGTGGAGTGCGAATGCAAATCGACAAATCGCTGTGCTCCGATCCCGTCAGCCGGAGTGAGCACGTGTGCTGAGATCGCCGAGGGCGATCCGTCAGCCGCAGCCTGGACCGCTTTCACCGTCACGGTGCGTAGCCGGCCTCTGGCGACGTAAAACTCGGCTGCGATTGCTCGAACAGCGTGCGCACTTCGGCGTCCGTCATCGCGGCGAGCGACGCCTCGCGCGAGTTCGCGCCGGGCGGCGAGTAGCGCGTGATGCGCACCGCGCGATCGGCCAGCGTGCCGCGCACAAAGAGGACGCCGAACTCGTCGGCGTCATACTGCGTGGTGTAGCCGGATGGAAAAACATTCCAGCGTGCGCCGTCAACTTCGATGCTGCGTGTTGGCATTCTCGTTTCCTAGTTTCCTAGTTTCCTAGTTTCCTGGTTTCCCTGTTTCCTTGTTTCGCTATCCGAGTTCGACTTCGGTGTAGATACGCGCGGGATCGAGCACCGGTTCCGGCGCGGCAGTGTGCGCGGCCTCGAGCGCATCGGCGTCGGCGGCCTCGACGAACTCGATGAACGCGCCGGTGAGCGCCGCCTCCTCGAACACCCAGAACTCGCACTTCGCTCGCTTGTAGTAATCCTTTCGCGCTTTCAGGCGCTCGAGATATTTCGTGCGCTCCGAGAGCGGCACGATCGAGCGTTTGATCGAGAGCGCACGTGGCATGGACTAGAACCCCTGCTCCGGGATCGACTCGAGCGTGCGCTTGAGATCGCCCATAAAACGATCGGCATCCGCTCCATCAACCACTTTGTGATCGAACGAGAGGTAGAAGTACGCGCAGGTGCGGATCGCGATGGTGTCCTCACCATCGGCGCCGGTGAGTACTTTCGCGCGCTTCTCGATGGCGCCGAGTCCGAGGATCGACGTCGTGCCCACGGGAATGATCGGCGTGCCGATGAGCGAACCGAACGTGCCGGGGTTCGTGATCGTGAAGGTTGCGTCGGCGGCGTCGGCAGGGCCGAGCTTCCTGGCGCGCGCACGCGACGCCAGATCGGTCGCGCTCTTCGCGATGCCGCTGAGCGAGAGGTCTTCCGCATGCTTGATGACCGGCACGATCAAACCGGTCGGCTCGAGCGCAACGGCGAGACCGATATTGTAGCGACGGCGGAAGATGATCTCGTTGCCGTTCACCGCGGCATTGATGATCGGATGTTTCTTGAGCGTCATCACCACGGCCTGAATGATGAACGGCAGGTAGGTAAGTTTTTGACCTGTTTGAGATTCAAAGCTCGTGCGCAGCGCCGCGCGCACGCGGGCAACGCGGGTGAGGTCGATTTCAAAAACGGTCGTGACGTGCGTCGCGACGCGAATCGCCATGCCCATGTGATCGGAGGTCAGGCGGCGGAGCTTCGACATCGGCTCGACGACATCGCCTTGCCATGCGGTGGCGGTCGAGGTGGCGGGCGTGACGATGGAGGACGGAAGATCGACGTTGGAAGATGAAGTTGCCGGAATTGCAGCGCCGCTCTCGAGGAAGCCCACCAGATCTTTCTTCGTAACGCGGCCGGCTATGCCGGAGCCGGTGAGCATTGAGATCTCTACGCCATGTTCGGCGGCGATCCTTCTCACGAGCGGCGAGCTCTTCGTGCGAATTCTCTCCTCGAATGATCCGCCATTGCCGCCATTCGCGCCCACGTGCGAAGGAGGAGCGGTGACACTTCTTGCGACGGCGGCCACGGGAACAGCCACGGGAACAGCCGCGGGTTGTTTCGGAGCGGCAGCCGGCGTTGGCGCGGCTGCTGCCGGGGCCGGAGCTGATGGAGCCGCAACGGCACCCGCCAAACTCTTCTCAGTTTCAATTCTGGCAACAACGGTCTGCACCGCCACCGTTTTGCCTTCGCCAATAATTATTTCGACCAGCGTGCCGGCGCTTGGGCTCGGGATCTCTGCATCCACCTTGTCCGTGGAAATCTCGAAGATCGGTTCGTCGCGCTTCACCTCGTCGCCGACTTTCTTCAGCCAGCGGGAGACGGTTCCTTCGGCGATCGATTCGCCCATTTGGGGCATGATGACGTCGATGCGTGCCACGCTAAAATTCTCCTTCAGGATTCTGAGACTTGCCTGGTTTGCCTAGCCGCCACAACACCAGCGCTGGAAGAGTGACAGCGCCAGCGAGACCTCCAATCCCTGCCCAAACATACCAGTTGCACGACGGAATATCCGGGCACGTGTTTGCTCTCAAAATGAAGGCCGTAAATTTCGAGAGCAGCGCAGCCACCATCGCGCCGCTCACGAATCCCAGCCACGACGTAAAGCACCCGATGGCGATTTTCCGGCCCATCGACGCGCCATGCAGCATCCCCGGCGCGGTGTCATCTTCCAGCTTCGATCCCCGTTCTTCCATCGCCTAAGTCTAGTAGGCCGCCGCTCTCCTTGCCGCCGCCACGATGTCAGCGGTCTGCGGCAGCACATAGTCCTCCAGCGCAGGCGCGTTCGGCAGCGGCACGTCCAGCGCGGTCACGCGCAGCACCGGCGCATCGAGCCATTCGAAGCAGAGTTCGTTGAGCCGTGCGGTGATCTCGCCGGCAATGCCGCCGGTGCGCGTATCCTCGTGCACGATCACCACGCGGTTCGTGTGCTTCACTGTCGCGACGATCGCCTCGTCATCCAGCGGTGCGAGCGTTCGAAGATCGAGAACCTCCACGGAGATTCCGTCATTCGCGAGCGCATCCGCCGCCTCGAGTGACTTCCACACGGTAGCGCCGTACGTGATGATCGAGACGTCGCTTCCCTCTCGCGCCACCCTCGCCTTGCCGATCGGCGTCAGATGATCGCCCGCGGGCATCGTCCCCTTGATGCGACGGTACAAATATTTGTGCTCGAAAAAGAGCACGCAGTCGTCATCGCGAATCGCGCTCTTCAGCAATCCCTTCGCATCCTCGGCCGTCGCGGGACACACCACTTTCAGTCCGGGCGTGTGAATGAACGCCGCCTCCGGATTCTGCGAGTGGAACGGTCCGCCGCGCACATACCCGCCACTCGGACCGCGCACGACCATCGGACACCCGAGCCCCGTGCGATAGCGCGACGTCGCCACGTAGTTCGTGAGAATATCGTACGCACACGCAATGAAATCGGCGAACTGCATCTCGGCCACCGGCCGCATTCCCATGTGCGCAGCGCCCGCGGCCGCTCCGACAATCGCGATCTCCGAGATGGGTGTATCGATCACGCGCATCTCGCCAAAACGCGCCTGCAAGCCTTCCGTGACGTTGAACGCGCCGCCGAACGCGCCGACATCTTCGCCAAGGCAAAAGACATTGGCGTCGCGCTCCATCTCTTCCACGAGCGCCTCGCGGATCGCTTCGAGGTAGGTGATCTCAGACATTGCGATACCAATGCGGCTGCACTCGCGACGGATTCGCAAATACATCGGTCAGCGCATCGGGTCCCACCGGCTGCGGTGATTGCAGCGCGAGATCGGTGGCCGCGTCGATCTCCGTCACCACGCTCGCATCGATCGCGTCGATTTCACCCTGCTCTACTTTCTCGCGATCGAGCAGCACCCGAATAAATCGCTCGATCGGGTCATTCTCCGCGGCCCACTTCTCGACTTCGCCCTCGGGCACATACGACTGATTGTCGTGCTCGGCATGCCCGCGTCGCCGATACGTCTCGAGCTCGATCAGCGTGACGCCGCCGCCGCTTCGTGCGCGATCGACCGCGCGCTTCGTCGCCTCATACACGGCGAGGACGTCGTTTCCGTCAGCGCGATCACTGGCAATGCCGTACCCGGGCGCTTTGTCGGAGAAGCGCTTGGCCGCAGTCTGGCGCGCGACCGGCGTTGAATAGGCGTATTGGTTGTTCTCCACTATGACGACGAGTGGACACTGTTGTACGGCCGCGAAATTGATTCCTTCGTGAAACGCGCCGGTACTCGTCGCGCCGTCGCCGAGATAGACCAGGCCGACGCGATCTTCGCCGCGCATTTTGAACGTGAGCGTCACTCCCGCCATCACGGTCACCATATCGCCAAGCGGCGAGATATGACCGATGTATCCGCGCGTGATGTCGTTGAAGTGCAGCCCGAGATCGCGCCCGCGCGTTGGCGAATCGACCGACGCCGTATGCTGCCGAATCACCTCCGCCGGCGTCGCGCCCTTCACCAGCAGCGACCCGAGATTTCGCGTCAGCGACGAAATCACATCGCGCGCTTCGACCGCGAACGCCGAGCCGACGGCATCGGCTTCCTGTCCGAGCGAGCGAAACAGTCCGCCCACGAGCGCGTTCTGCCGATGGAGATTCACGAGCCGCTCCTCGAGCGACCGCGTGAGCCTCATCCATCGGTAGAGCGCGAGTTTTTGTTCTTTGCGGAGCGGGACAACTGCACCAGCGGAGGGCCGCTTACTGCCGCGTTTCTCTTTCGCCTCTCCGCGTGCCTCCACTCAGTACGCCGCGGCCAGCGCGTGCCGCGGGTCGGCAATCTTGTGCAGGCGCACAAAATAATTCTTGATCCCGCGGTCCAGCCGGCTTTCGCCCTGCGCGCTGCTCTGTGCCTCAACGAACGTGTAGTGCCCGCCTTCCATTTTCACGGTGATCTCGAGCGACACAGTTTCTTCCGGTTCGCCAACCACTCCAGAGAACTTGCGGCTGCGCACAGCAGACGAGACTTGCTTCATCCCGATCGTCGGAAAAAACGAATCCGCCTCGGCGAGCACGGCATCGGGGCCCACGGACGTGCGATGAAAGTGCTTCATAAATAATGAACGATGTCCTTAGGGTTTTTTCTCGCCCGGTTCAACTCCGACATCCACATCCTGCCGCCAATCGTAGTCTGGCCGCTGCAGCGCCTTTGTTGAATCGCGGCGGAACTGGACATTCATGGCCCAGTTGCCCGCGGTCACGAACATCAGTGTCGCGTGATATTCGCCCACTTCCGGCCCGTACACAAATCCGTCGGCGATCGAGTGGCCGTCGGCATTCGTCGCGAAGATCCGGCCTTCGCCGTTCGCAATCGGTTCGTGCGTTTTGCGATCGCGGACGATGACGGTGTAATGAATCTGGTCCTGCGCGCGCGGGGGAATCATATCCGGGCGAATGCGGTATTCGAAATCGTTGCTCCACGCGCGCATGTCCGTCGGCGGCAGCGAGGGGCCGCAGGCGCTCACGAAAACAATGAACCCTAAACACCAACTGAAGCGATTCATGCGTAGTATTCGAGTCCCAGGTGCGTGATCTGCTCCTCACCCATCAAGTGTCGCAGCGTGTTCTTCAGCTTCGTCTGCTGGATAAAAAGATCATGCTCCGGCTGCAGTCCCGCAGCGGCCATCGGCGATTTGTAATAGAAGCTTAACCATTCCTGAATCCCCTTCATTCCCGCTCGCTGGGCGAAATCGGAGAACAGGGCCAGATCAAGCACAATCGGCGCCGCGAGGATCGAATCGCGGCACAGAAAGTTCACCTTGATCTGCATCGGATAATTCATCCATCCGACGATATCGATATTGTCCCACCCTTCCTTATTGTCGCCGCGCGGCGGGTAATAGTTGATCCGCACCACGTGCGAAAAATCCTTGTACAAATCCGGATATTTGTCTGGCTGCAAAATCGTATGCAGCACACTCAGCTTCGATTCTTCTTTCGTCTTGAACGAAGCCGGATCGTCGAGCACCTCGCCGTCGCGATTGCCAAGAATATTCGTCGAATACCAGCCCTTCAATCCAAGCATTCGCGCCTTGATTCCCGGCGCGATCACCGTCTTGAGCCAGGTCTGCCCGGTTTTGAAATCTTTTCCGGAAATCGGAACGCCTTTCGTATTCGCCAGCTCGAGCAGCGCGGGAATATCCACGCTCAGGTTCGGTGCGCCGTTGCAAAACGGAACGCCTTCCATCAACGCGGCCCACGCGTACAGCATCGACGGCGCGATCTGATCGTCGCTCGCCTCCATCGCCTGCTCGAACGCGGCGAGCGTCGCGTGCTGCGGCCCCGGCTTCAAATAAATTTCCGTCGACGCGCACCACACCACGACCATCCGCTCGCAATTATTCTGCGCCTTGAAATCGCGAATATCCTGCCGCAGCATCTCGCCCAGTTCGCGCTTGTTCTTTCCCTGCTTCACGTTCGCGCCGTTGATGCGCGTCACGTAGTGGTTCTCGAATACAGCCGGCATCGGCTTGATCGCGCTGAGGAAATCCGCAATCGGCGCCAGATCCCGTTCATCCAGCACACCGGCCTTCTTCGCCGCCGTCAGCGCGTCGTCCGGAATCGGATCCCACGCGCCGAACACAATGTCGTTCAGTCCCGCGAGCGGAATAAAATCCTTGATCAGCGGCGACCGGTTATCGGTGCGCTTGCCGAGCCGGATCGTTGCCATCTGCGTGAGCGAGCCGATCGGCTTGCTCCGGCCGGTGCGAATGCTCTCGACGCCCGCCATGAATGTCGTCGCAACGGCGCCGAGTCCGGGCGTGAGAATACCGAGCCGACCGGTTGCCGGCCGCACTCCCCTGCTTGATTCTGATTTGGTCATTGCTGCGGAGAGGGAGCGTGCACCGGGGCGTGGGTGCCGTCGGGAGCGGCGCTCGATGAAGTTGCCCGATCAGCCATCCGCTCGAACACCACCTTGCTCGGCGACGTCGCGCGGTACACGAATGCGATGCGCTGAATCGCGGTGATCCACGACGTAACCGCCAGCAGCGAGACGATCGTCGCGAGCATGATGCCGCCAAACGCGAGGCCAAAAAATGCCTGCGGCGCGGAGAGCAGCACGACCCGTTCGGGGCGCTGCATCATTCCGACTTTCGCGTCGATGCCCAGCGCGTCGGCACGCGCGCGGGTGTAGGACGTCAGAAACGTGCCGACGATCGCCATGATGCAGACGATGACCATGAGCACGCTGTGGCGCGGCGTGTCGGTGGCGTAGAAAACCGTCAGCCCGCCGAGAATCATGCCATCGGACACACGGTCGAGCGACGAATCATAGAATGCGCCAAACGTCGTTTCGCGGCCGGTGCGGCGGGCCACCTGCCCATCGAGCACGTCAAAGAGTGCCGTGAGGCCGAGGACCCATCCGGCGATGCTGATGTGGCCGAACGCATAGATGACAGCGGCGGCGATCGTGCAGAGCGTGCCGATCGTCGTGATGACGTTCGGGTTGACCCGTTTGCGGACGAGGTAGTCGGCAATTGGCTCGATCAGCCGGAGGTAACCCTTTTTGATCGAGTCCCAGAGAGATTTCACAGCGGGAAAGCTAGGGTGAAGGCGAGAGGGCGGCAACGGCTTGAGCGTGCTCGTCCAGCAATTCTACCGGTATAGCAGATACTGCTTGATCGATTCTCGAAACGCGATGCTCGCTGGCAGCTCCCGATCCATAACCGCATCAGGTTCTTCTCCGCGCAGCAGCGCCTCCCGAACCCTCGCCGAACCGAACCGTTCGTCAAATCCACGATCCCTCACAACTAGCGAATCGCGCGACGTTTTCGCAATCGCCCAAAAGAGTAGGGCGCCGATGCGGGCCGGGTTCACTCTGTCCCGATTCATGACCACAATTTTGACACCCGGAATCGTCTTCCCGGCGTACTTGTTGTCGCCGGGCGAATTGGGGGTAAAATGGACAGCCTCGAATCGTACGCCAGCGAGCGGCCGGTCCGTGAGCAGGTCGAGCACCTCTTTCGTCTTCAGCCAGGGCGCGCCCACCTGCTGAAAGGAATCGTCGGTTCCCCGCCCTACCGAAACATTCGTGGCCTCGAACGCGACGAGCGCCGGATAGATGAGTGCGCTCGTGAGGTTCGGCAGATTCGGCGAGGGCCGCACCCACTTGAGCGACGTTTCATCGAACCATTCATCGCGATGATAATTCTCCATCGCGACCACCGTGAGGTTCGCGCCGATGTGCAGGCGATCGTTGAACATCAGCGCGAGCTCGCCCATCGTCATTCCGTGCCTCAGCGGCACGGGATATAATGCGAAACCGTTCACGGGCTTGCCGGACGGATCTTTGCCGGGTTCGTTCGCGTTGGCGATCGCCGTGTCGAGCAGCGGCCCGTCGGCGCGCGAAGCGGAAATCGGGTTGGGACGATCGAGGACGAGAATAGGAATGTGATTGCGCGCCGCCGCGCGAATCGCGTACAGCATCACGCCGGTGAACGTCCACGTGCGCGTGCCGATGTCCTGCAGATCGACGATAATCGTTTCGATGCCCGCAAGCAGCGAATCGGGCGGCGGGATGGTCTGGTTCGTATATAAGGAGTGAATGACGAGCCCACTTTTCGGATCGACTCCGTTCGCGACGTTGGTATGGTCCTCCGTGCCGCGAATCCCGTGCTCCGGCGAAAAGAGCGCCACAAGCTGCACGCGCGCCTTGGTGGCGCGTGGATCGTCGTGGAGCAAATCGACATCGGATCGCCCCCGCTCGTCGATTCCGGTCTGATTTGTGATCAGCGCGACTCGCCGGTGCTGGATCAACCCGATGCGCTTCTCCAATAGCACCGTGATACCGGGCTTAACTTTGGTGCTCGGGCGCTGCGCGCTCGCCGGACGGCAGATGGCGGATGGCAGCAGGCACACACCGACCAACAGCGAATGAAATCTCACGTCGCGCTCCCGGTTGCGATCCTCGTTTCGGCCGCCCTTTCGAACATAGCGGGAGATCGGCCGCTGGACGACACGGTCAAGTCAGTTCTCGATCGCGCAGTGGCCGATAGCGCGTTTCCCGGTGCGTACGCCATCGTCGGCACGCACGATCAAATTCTCGCGAGCTACGGCGCCGGCCATCTCGATTACGTGAACGCAAAAGAACACATCACGTCGCCCCGGCCCAACGACAGCACCATGTGGGACATGGCCTCGCTCACGAAAGTCATCGCGACGACTTCGGCGGTGATGCAGCTCGTCGAGCAGCATCGCCTCGATCTCGATGCGCCCGTGCAGCGCTATCTCCCCACATGGACCGGGCCGCGCAAAGATCTCGTTACCATCAGACATCTGCTCACGCATTCGTCCGGCCTCCCGGCCTGGCGTCCGCTCTACAAAGAGACCGACAACGCTGCTGCCGCACTCGCACTCGCGTACTCCACAGCGCTCGACACCCTTCCCGGCGTACGCATGGTGTACTCCGATATCGGCGCCATCCTGCTCGGAGAAATCGTGAAATCGGTGAGCGGCGAGCGTATTGATAGTTACTTCTCGAAGCACATTGCTGTTCCGCTCAAGCTGCACGACTCAATGTTCCTCCCGCCCGCCTCGCTGCTCCCAAGAATCGCACCGACCGAGATCGACCCGTGGCGCCAGCGCCACCTTCGCGGCGAAGTCCACGACGAAAACGCTTCCGCACTCGGCGGCATCGCGGGTCACGCGGGCCTGTTCTCGAGCGCACGCGACCTCGCGAAGATCGCCCAGTTCTATTTGAATCACGGCACCCTCGGCGGCGTGACCCTGTGGAAACCCGAAACCATCGTGCAGTTCAGCACCGTCCAGGACTCGACATTTTCCAATCGCGCCCTCGGCTGGGAAACACCCACCGGAAATAATTCCGCCGGCCACCTCATGAAGCGCCCCGCGTTCGGCCACACCGGATTCACCGGCACGAGTATCTGGATCGACCCCGCGCGCGATCTTTTTATTGTGCTTCTGACGAACAGAGTGAATCCTACGCGGGCGAATACAAAGATTGGGGCGGTTCGGCAGGCACTCGCCGACGCTGTGATGAATTATGTGAATTGAACTTTTCGCGCGCATCCGATAACCGATAACCGATAACCGATAACCGATAACCGATAACCGATAACCGATAACCGTCAACCGTCAACCGCCAACCGCCAACCCGCAGTTATATGCACATCACTGCAGTAGACTGGGCAATCGTAGCCGCCTATTTCGTGCTCAGCACCAGCATAGGCCTCTACTTCACCAAACGCGGCGGCGAATCCCTCGACCAATATTTTCTGAGCGGCCGCCAGGTCCCCTGGTGGCTCGCCGGTGCCGCGATGGTCGCAACGACGTTCGCTGCGGACACGCCACTCGTCGTCACCGGCCTCGTCGCCACGAAAGGAGTCGCCGGCAACTGGCTCTGGTGGAATTTCGTGATGAGCGGAATGCTCACCGTGTTTTTCTTTGCGCGCCTCTGGCGCCGCGCGAACGTGATGACCGATGTCGAGCTGGCCGAGGTGCGCTACTCCGGAAAACCCGCCGCATTTCTCCGCGGTTTTCGCGCGCTCTACCTCGCCATCCCCATCAACTTGATCATCCTCGGCTGGGTCACGCGCGCGATGATCAAGATTCTCACGATCTCACTCGGCCTGAAAGACGTGAGCATCGCCGGTATGACCGTGAGCGGCGAAGTCGTTGCCGTTGGAATCTGTTTCCTCATCACCGTCGCGTACGCCGTTGCCGCCGGAATGTGGGCCGTGCTCTGGACCGATCTCGTGCAATTCGTGATCAAAATGAGCGCCGTGATTATTCTCGCGATTTATTCGGTGCGCGCCGTGGGCGGCATCGACGCAATGAAAATAAAACTGGCCGTTCATTTCGGCAGCGAGAAGGCCGCGCTGAGCGTCCTGCCGGTGAGCGTGGGCCCGCTCGGCCTGCATGCGTACGCGTGGATGCCGCTGCTCACACTCGGCGTGTATCTCAGCGTGCAATGGTGGGCCGCATGGTATCCGGGCGCCGAGCCGGGCGGCGGCGGATATATCGCGCAGCGAATTTTCTCGGCGAAAACTGAACGCGATGGTGTACTCGCCACACTGTTTTTCAATATCGCGCACTACGCCCTGCGGCCTTGGCCATGGATTGTCACCGGGCTCGCGACGGTGATTCTGTATCCGAATCTGCAGGACAAAGAAGCGGGATATGTGCAGGCCTTCGTTGATCTCCTGCCAACACCGTGGCGCGGGTTTATGCTCGCGGGATTTGCCGCCGCCTACATGAGCACGGTGGGGACGCATCTCAACTGGGGCGCTTCGTATCTCGTCAACGATGTGTACAAAAGGTTTCTCAAAAAAGACGCAACGCAAAAGCACTACGTCGCCGTCAGCCGCCTAGCGACGGTTTTACTGTTCCTGGCTAGTATCGCCGTAACCAGTCAGCTGTCGTCCGTGGAAAAAGCGTGGGAACTTTTGCTCGCGCTCGGCGCTGGCACGGGACTCGTGTTGATCCTCCGCTGGTATTGGTGGCGAATCAATGCGTGGAGCGAGATCTCAGCGATGACGGCGAGTTTTGTCGTCAGCGTACTGAGCTTCATCTATATCAAGCCGAAGTTCGCAGCGGACGATCCGAACGCAACGGCAACCATCATGCTCCTGACAGTCGTGATCAGCACGATCGTCTGGATCAGCGTGACCTTTATGACTGCGCCCGAGACGAACGCGACGCTCGACGCGTTTTATTCGCGCGTGCGGCCCGGCGGACGAGGGTGGGCACCGGTTTCACGGCGCCTCGGCCTCGGGATCGAACAAACTCCCGGCGGCGCACTCGCGTGGACCAACTGGATCGCCGGAATCATCGCCGTGTATTCGACGCTGTTCGGGATCGGCAAAATTATTTTCGGCTACACCGGCACGGGCATCACGATGCTGGCGGTGGCGGCGGCGAGTTTCTATTGGATCTCGCGCTCGTTCAGGGACGAACAACCGCCGGCGCCGATTTCTGCGAAGCTCCCTCAGCCGCCACGATCACCGAAAACTCCACTGTCTGCCGCGGCTGTGCCGTAACGGCGATGCTCGTCGCGCCGGACCGGTTGAACGTGCTGCCAACCCAGCCGATGGTGATCGTCTCTCCGCGCAGCACGGGAGAGGTCACGCGAATTTTGTAATCGCCCCACACTGGATTCTGCAGCGTGATCGTCGCGGTGCAATCGGTATCGTCCTGTTTACCAGAGCCGAATCCAGAGCAGTCGACGCGGCCCTCGGCGCCCGGCGCGGGAGAGATCGCGGAGTCGGTTCGGAACGCCGTGTGCACGCGGCGGCCGTCGGGCGCGATCAGTTCGAGATCCACCGCGGCGACCGCAATAGTGAGGATCCCGGGCCCGAATCGCGAGCTGTCGACGATGACCGTTTTGGGCCGGGGCTGGGGCTTGGTCAGCCCCTTCCACGCGAGCGCGGCGCTGCCGAGCAGAAAGGCCACCCCGAGCACTATCCGCAGAGCCAAACCGGCCCGTCGGAGGGTCCGTTCTCGTTGAGTTTCGATTTCCATTGGTGTATAATTACGCCGTAGTGCAGAGATACGCTCGCTAAGAAGCAATAAAGGAGGATTCGAACGATGAGCACGGTAAATCAGCCAGAAGTCGCGCTTGAGATGACGGCAGCGGCGGTGGTCGAAGTGAAAAAGTTCATGGTGGCCGAGAACGTTGCGCCTGATGTGGGCGGACTGCGCGTTTCCGTGCAGCCCGGTGGCTGCTCCGGTTTCAAATACAGCCTTTTGATTGAAGACAAACCGGCCGACGACGATACGATTGTCGCGCAGGACGGCTTCAATGTTTTTGTCGATCCGTTCTCGATGCAGTATCTCGGCGGCATGACGGTCGATTACGTCACGTCGATGCAGGGTTCCGGCTTCACCTTCAAGAACCCGAATGCGACCGGCGGTTGTGGTTGCGGAAGTTCTTTCTCCGCGTAAGCCGATTTGCAATCGAGCGGGTTTGGCGGCGTTGACCTAGCAGTCCTCGTCGCCTACCTCGCCGGCACGACCGCACTCGGGGTCTGGCTCGGAAGAAACCAAAAAGACGCGCAAAAGTATTTCGTCGCTGACCGCTCACTGCCATGGTGGGCGGTCATGTTTTCTATCGTGGCCTCCGAGACGAGCGCGCTGACTTTTATCTCGATTCCCGGACTGGCGTACACGGGGAATCTCGGATTCTTGCAAGTTTGCGCAGGTTATATCCTCGGCAGAATCGTGGTCGCGTTTGTGCTGTTGCCGAGGTATTTCGACGGAAAACTCGTCACCGCATACACGTTACTCGAAACCCGCTTCGGCTCAGCGACTCGCCGCTTCGCCTCGATCGTTTTCATGGTCACGCGAGCGATGGCGGATTCTGTTCGCGTTTTTGCAACGGCGATTCCCATCGCGCTGATCATCGGTCCGGTTGTGCCGCGCGAATATCTGATGCCGAGCGCAATCTTGGTCCTCGGCGCGCTCACGATTTTTTATACCTACCGCGGCGGGATGAAAGCGGTCGTGTGGACGGAGATGTTGCAGGCCGCGATTTATATCGCGGGCGGAATTTCAGCAGTGGTCATTCTTGGCGGCGCGGTTTCCGGCGGATGGTCGTCAATCATCTCCTCGGCGAGCGCCGCCGGGAAACTGCAGGCCGTGAGTTTTTACACCGGCTTCGATCAGCCGCACACGATTTTCGCCGGACTGATTGGCGGAGCATTTCTCGCGATGGCTTCGCATGGGACAGATCAGCTCATTGTTCAGCGGCTGCTGTCAGCGCGCTCGCTCAAGGACGCCCAGCGCGCGATTATCGGCAGCGGCATCGCGGTGTTCGCGCAGTTCACCCTTTTCCTTACGGTGGGACTCGGCCTGTGGGCCCTGTACACCGGTCGCACGTTCGACACCCCCGACGCGATTTTCCCGACCTTCATTCTCGAGCGAATGCCGCACGGCCTGCTCGGCCTGATCGTCGCAGCGATCGTCGCCGCAACCATGAGCACGCACAGCGGCGCAATCAATTCGCTCGCCGCCGCGACCACGATGGATATCTGGGTCCCGCTCACCGGCAACGCGCCGAACGATCCCAAGACATATCGCGCCGGCAGATTGTTCGCGTTGGTGTGGGGAGTGGTTCTCACCGGCGGCGCCCTGCTCTACCCCGAGACGAAAACTCCCGTGGTTGTCGTCGCGCTCTCGATCGCATCGTTCACGTACGGTGCCCTGCTCGGCGCATTTTTCCTCGGCATTTACAACAAGCGCGCACGGCAGCGTGATGCGATCCTCGGAATGTCGATTGGGATTGTGGCGATGGCGTTGATTGTATTCGCCAAGCAACTGACGACTGCGTTCCCTGACATCACTGGCGCACTCACACCTTTTGTTGGCGTGGCTTGGCCATGGTATGTCCTGATCGGAACCGCCATCACGCTCGCTTCTGGATCACTCTCCGCACTAGTATCTTCATCAAATGGCTAACATCGTAATCGGAGTCGACGGCGGCGCCAGCAAAACCCGCGTCATCGTCGCCGATCAAAAAGGAATCGAACTCGCTTCCGTCCTTGGCGAAGCCAGCGCCGTAAAGCCCGGCCACGCAAAAGTCTCCGCCGAGACCGTCGCGAAACTTGTAAAGGACGCGCTCGCCGCGTGCGACATGAGCGACGAACTGCCGAGCGCGCTATGCATTGGCATCGCCGGCGTCGGCCGCGACGCGGAATATTCCGCATTCGAAGATGCACTGAGCAAAAAGAATCTTGCCGATGAACTGGTTGTTCTTCCCGATGCCGTGATCGCGCTGAACGATGCATTCGGCGAGGACGCCGGAGTTGTACTCATTGCCGGCACCGGCTCAATGGCCTACGGCCGCGGCCCGTCGCAAAAGATGGCCCGCTGCGGCGGCTGGGGTCCGATCTGCGGTGATGAAGGCAGCGGTGCGTGGATCGGCAGGAGAGCGCTGAGTGTCATCACCGCGAGCGCTGACGGCCGCGAGCCAGAGACTGGATTGCTCAATGCGATTTTATCTCATCTCGAACTCACCGAGGCCGACGAACTTATTCCGTGGGCCTCGAACGCCACGTCAAAGGATTTCGCGCAGCTTGCTCATCCGGTGATGACTGTTGCGGCGACTGGAGATTTGCGCGCGAACTCGTTGCTGACGTTGGCGACGGAAGAGCTGATCGTTCACGTTCGGACTCTCGCGCGTCAGCTGTTCACGGATGAGCGCGCAGCTGTACCGGTCGCACTGGCCGGCGGAATGATGGGCCACGGATCGTGGCTCAGGAAGCTGGTCGAGATGCGATTGAAGAGCGCGATCCCCGGCATGTTACTGCACGCGCAGGATGTAATCCCCGCCCGCGGTGCAGTCCGCACCGCCCTAGGCCTCCTAGCCCGCACCTAAGGTAGTTGGCTTCAAGCTGGGAAGCTCAAAGTTCTGCGGCTCCCAGCTAGGGAGTGTTCCAGCTCGCTCTTGGAAGCTCGAAGCTCTGTTCTTCCTAGCTTAGCGCTTGGAAGTGCCAGAGCCGAAAGCTCACAAAAGAAAGCTTGAACCAATCCTAGCTGAGAGCCGCAGAACTTTGAGCTTCCCAGCTTGAAGCCTATTTGCAGCTACTGAGGGTCGGGCACCACCGGCAGCGTATACACCTTCTTCAGCGCTTCCTGATATTCACCAAACAGCGCGTGGATTCCTTCGAATTCCTTTTTTACTGCCACGCGAAAGTCCGGGTGCGTTGCGAAATCAAACAGCACACTGGCCATCGCCTCCGCATCAATCACAAATCCCTTGTGCCCAACATCTGTGAGCGCATCGGCGAGCATCTCGTAGGTATGATTCGGCGCTGTTGAAGTTTGTGCGCTGATTCCAACGCCGGGAATCGCCGAGGCCACCGTGCCGGTCTCCTCGAATCCCTGCGCCTTTCCCGGCTCCGACTGAACATTCGCGCCGCCGTACTTCTTCAAGTAGAAGAACGAGAGCTCTGCCAGGGTCGCCTCGCTGACGCCATCGCGCGCTTCACCATAGTGATCGATCTTCACTTTCGTTCCAGTACCCAACGCCGCCGCGCGAGCCGCGTTGTCCACCATCTCAGTCAGCTGCTGCAAATAAATCGCGTCCGGATAGCGAATGTAAAAATCTGCGACCGCGTGATCCGGCACCACATTGGGCGCCGCGCCGCCCTCCGTAATAATTCCCTGCACTCGAGACTCCGGCCGAATGTTCTGCCGGATCCCGTCGACGTTATCAAAGAAGTGAATCGTCGCCGTTAGCGCGTTGCGCCCATTCCACGCCGTCATCTGGTGAGCCGGCGCGCCGCTGAACGTGTATTTCGTGCCATTGATATTCAGGCAGCACGATCCAAAACCCGCCGCCGGCCGCGACGTTGAGGTCGACGAATGCGAGCGCACGATGATATCCGCGTCCTTGAAAACTCCGGCGTTGAACATCACCGTCTTCGCCGCAGGTGGCATCATTTCCTCGCCCGGCGTGCCGTACATGATCACGCTGCCGGGCAAATGATTCTTCGTGAGATATTCTGCCATTGCAATTCCCGCGGCCATCCCGATCGGCCCTTGCGAGGAATGTTGATCGCCGTGGAACGCGCCCTTCGTTCCGCGCAGCGCGTCGTATTCGAGAATCACCCCAAGATTCGGTCCGCCGTTGTTCTTTTTGTAGCGCGCTATAAATGCGGTTTTCAATCCGCCGACTCCCATCTCAACATCAAAGTCGTGCGCCTTGAGATAATCGATCAGAATCTTGATGGACCGATCCTCCACGAACCCGATCTCCGGATGTTTCGTGATATCGTCGCCCATCGCGAGCAGCTCTTTGTCCATGAGCTCTTTTGCTCGCGCGACGACCGCATCGCGCGTCGGATTTGCCGCGGTGAGTTTCGCGACCCAGCCCGGCACGTCGAGGGATTGCTCGAGCGCGTTCATTTTGCGAATCACATCTTTCGCCGCCTCCTTTTCGGTCGGCGTATCCTGCGCGGCGAGCGGAGCCGTCGTCAGCGTAAGGAGAAATACGAATGGAGCGATGCGCATCGAAGTTCCGGATGAGAGTGATGACAGAATTTGACTCTCTGTGCTTATTATTAGCAAATGCTTTTGGGTCTCGCGCTCGTTATTGCGGTTTCGATTCTCGCCTGGCTCGCCGAGCTGGGACT
Organism: Gemmatimonadales bacterium; assembly: GCA_038205995.1. Lineage (GTDB taxonomy): Bacteria > Gemmatimonadota > Gemmatimonadetes > Gemmatimonadales > Gemmatimonadaceae > Fen-1231. The sequence goes on along the minus strand of JBBRBH010000027.1, from coordinate 20,424 downwards.
CACCGCCGCAGTCGGCCACGCGACTCTCGAGGCGATCGTCCTCGCGATTCTGATCGGCGCTGCGGTGAGTTTCTTCTGGTCGCCGCCTGAGAAGTTCGCGCCGGGAATCGCATTCGCCGCTGGCACGCTGCTCGAGATCAGCGTCGTCCTTCTAGGATTCGGCGCCGATCTGCATCAGTTCTTGAAGGCCGGCATTCCGTTGCTGCTCGCGATCGTTGGAGTCGTCGTCGCGGCCATCGCGACCGGCGTGATGATTGGCCGAGCGCTCGGCTTGAGTCCGGTGCACGCACTGCTCGTCGCCTGCGGCAATGCGATCTGCGGCAACTCGGCAATCGCCGCTATTGCGCCAGTTGTCGGCGCGAAAAAGGACGAAGTCGCGAGCGCTATCGCCTACACCGCCGTGCTCGGCGTCGTGATGATCCTCGGCCTCCCGCTCCTCGCGCCGATTTTCGGATTGAACGACTACCAGTACGGCGTGCTCGCGGGCCTCACGGTGTACGCCGTCCCGCAGGTGATCGCCGCCGCGTATCCGGTAAGCCTGCTCGCAGGTCAGACCGCGACGCTCGTGAAGCTCGTGCGCGTGCTGATGCTTGGCCCGCTGATCGTCGTGCTGTCGATCCGCAGGAAACATGTTGACACAAAGGCCGGCGATACAAAAGTCGCCGATGCAAGGGTCGCCGATGCAAGGGTCGCCGATATTCTCCCCTGGTTCGTCGCTGGCTTCATGATCGCCGGCGCGTTGCGCTCTTCCGGAGTTGTATCCGCGCCGCTCGGCGATCACGCGCGAGATGCCGCACGCGTGCTCACGATCCTGGCAATGGCGGCTCTAGGATTGAATGTCGACCTGCGCGCGATTCAGCGAGTTGGCGCGAAGGTCGCACTCACCGTGACTGGCTCGCTCGCCGTCATGGTGACGATCGCGCTGGCGGTTGTTCGCCTCCTTCCGCGCTGACACAATCGTCAAAACGACGATCCGGCCCGCCTCACGCCGATATATGATGCGGTGTGATTCGTAGGGGACCTGCGCGACTTCTGCTCGATCGAGTTCCGGCACGATGAACCCGCGCATCACCTCGTGCTGAAGCAAGTCGACGCGTTGCATGAGCCGCTGCAGCCAGCGTTGCGCCGCGGCGCCGCGCTCTCGACGCTCCACTTCAAGCGCTTCGCGAACCCTCTGCTCCGCCCGCGCTGTCCATACGATTTTCATGCGGAATTCAGACGAGTGGTCATAGGCCGAAGACCGTCCGAAGCCGAGCGTTGACACGATCATGCGGCTCTGCGGCGCCGGCCGCGTGTAAATCGGACTCCGTCACGTCCCGAAGAACATCGAGCTCGTCCAAAAGATTGTCGTACGCCACGATATCGAGCAGCACTGCCATCGGCCGGCCGCGATTGGTCAGAATGAGCGGCGACCGAGTGGCACGGACCTGTTCAAGAAACTCCGCCGCGTGTGTGCGAAACTCGGACAGCGGACGAATTCCCTCGGTGATATGCGTACGCGGCATAGACACTCCGTCAGAAGTACGACTCGACGTCCCATCGGACGTACGGCTCGATGTACGCTTCGATGTACGCTTCGATGTACGCTTCGATTTACGCTCCAATCCGTCGCGCAGTAGTACGCCCACCCGTACGCCCAACCGTACGTTGAGACGTACGATTCGCAGAGCGTCCGCTGAGGAGGCGATCGTGCGAGGCGCTTGGCCGCATCCGCCGCGCACGCCGCGCACGCAGCATCAGCGGCCCACGCGCTGGAACCTTAGCAGCGCGAGCCGCCGAAAGCGTTACCGAACCGTCGCGCCCAGTACCGAAATCGCGCTGGCATCCGACATCCGCTTCGACGGCGCCGCATCGTCGAGCACCGCGCGCACCTTTCGCGCCAGCGCCCCCGATGTGAACGGCTTCGCCAGATACTCAACCTCCGATTCGAGTATCCCATGCCGCACGATCGCGTCGTCGGTATAACCCGAGACGAATAGCGTCTTCGCGTTGGGCCGCATGGTCGCGAATTCATCGGAGAGCGCGCGGCCGCTCATCCCCGGCATGACGACATCCGTCAGCAACAGGTCGATTCGACCTTGCCGCGCCTTCGTTAACGCAATCGCATGCGACCCGTCGGCGACCGCGAGTACTTCGTATCCCTGGCGCTCGAGCACGTTGCGCACGATCTGACGAACGGCAGGATCGTCCTCGACCACCAGCACCGTCTCGGTCCCAACAGGCAGCGGCGAAGCGATCGGCAATGCCTCCACGGCAGGCACCAACGCAGCGCTGTGCGGCAAATAGATTTTGAATGCCGTCCCCTTCCCCAGCTCGCTGTACACGGAAATAAAACCGCCGTTCGCCTGAATGATCCCGTACACGGTCGAGAGGCCGAGCCCGGTCCCCTTCCCCGGATCCTTGGTCGTGAAAAACGGCTCGAACATTCTTGCCTGCGTCACCGCGTTCATCCCGCTGCCGGTATCACTCACCGCGATCATCACGTACGACCCGGCAGGGTGCTCGGCCATCAGGTCGGTAAACTTCTCCGCAAACTTCACGTCCGCCGACTCGATCAGCAGTTTTCCGCCCGCTGGCATCGCATCACGCGCGTTCACCGCGAGGTTCACGATCACCTGTTCGAGCTGTCCTGGGTCGGCGAGCACTTCATCCCCCTCGGCCCGCAGCGCGAGCACGAGCTCGATATTCTCGCCAATCAAACGCTCGAGCATTTTACCGGTCGCCTTCACGAGCTCGTTGAGCTTGAGCGGTCGCGGCTGCAGCACCTCTTGGCGGCTGAACATCAGCAGCTGTCGAGTGAGCGCGGCCGCGCTCTCGCCGGCGCCGCGAATCGCGAGGATATCTCCGCGGCGCGGGTCGCTCTCCGAAAATTCTGGCAGCAGCAGATCGCTATAGCTCAGAATTACCGTGAGGAGATTGTTGAAATCGTGCGCAACGCCGCCGGCGAGCCGCCCGACCGCATCCATCTTTTGCGACTGCGCAAACTTCTGCTCGGCCGCGAGCCGATCCGTGATATCCTCGGCGACTCCCACATAGCGATAAACCGCGCCCGCCTCGTTTCGCACCGGAAAAACTCGCGCGCGCACCCAGCACGTTGTGCCGTTGGGCCTGAGCACGCGAAACTTCGCGGAACTTGCGTGCCCGGCGCAGACCGCACTCTGCGCCGAACGGACGGCTTGAATGTCTTCGGGATGGATGGATTCGTACCAGAGATTGTGCGCCACCGGAGCGTCGATCGGCCGCCCCCATATCTCGCTCCACGTGGGACTCGTGTAGAGTGCGTTGCCGCTGGCGACTTCAATAACGAAAAATGCTTCTTGAATATGCTCCGCCATCTGCCGCAAACGCTTTTCGCTTTCAGCGGATTGTTGCGTCGCGGCGATTCGCTCGTGGAGAATCGACGCAGGCACCAGCGTCGAGAGGCTCGCGAGCCCGAGGTAGGTGTACATGTCGCGAACCTGGCTCACCAGCGATGCGCCGTCGGTGCCGAAGAGCCCTTCGACATGCGCCGCGCCCCACGCCGATATGCTGCATAAGACGAGCGTCGCGAGCCCCGCGCCCCACGGGCCAAATCGGACTGCGCTCCAGATCAGCAGCGGAAATACCATGAAAGCAGGATCGGAGATTCCGGCATCGGACTTGTGAACCATCAGGAACTGGCTGAACAACGCGATCGCGCTGAGCGTGACGAGCGCCTCAAGCGCGCACCAGCGGTTGATCTTGTTCGGATGTCTCAGCAGCTCGCGCACGGTGAGAATCGCGGGAGTCAGCGCGAGCATTCCGAGTCCGTCGGCGGCCCACCAGATGAACCAGTTGCTTCCAAACTGCGCGCCGGCGCCCTTTGAGAGCAGCGGCGCTCCGGCGGCCGCGGCGAGCCCGTCGCAAATGACGATCGCGATGAGAAAAAACGCACCGACTTCCCGGAGCGCGCCGAGCGAGACGTGCGGACGAATCCACTGTTGAATCAGCCAAGCGGCCGAGCCCGCTTCGAGCGTGTTGATCGACGACGCAATCGCCGAGAAGCCGAACGACTCGCCGCGAAACAGGTCTGTTGCGAAGTTCATCGCGAGCGCCGTGATCAAAATGCTGGGCCAGTTGCGGCGCTGCAGGATCAGCAGCAGCGCGAGCAACAGCCCGCTTGGCAGCCATATGAACACCACTCCCGCCGCACGAATCTGGAGTGCGTTGCTGATGGAGGCGCACACAAAGAACGAGATGGCAGTGAGCGCGACCACCGTGGCCTGCTGGCGCAGACCTGATTTTGACGGTGCAGCGTGCGGAACTTCACGCACATCTTCGAGGACCAAAGGCGCTCTATGTCTTCGCTCGCACTCCTTCAATCAACCTATGCAGTGCCATCACGGGCGCTAGTCAAGTGAATAGAAACTAGACGCAATCACGCCATGTAACGGTCATTTTTGCTACGGCCGCAGCGTCGATTGGTAGCTGCGGGGGACGTCGTCGCAGCGGCCGCCGCGCGCAGGCGTCTTCGCCGCGACGCGTGCGCGTCCAACGAACGTCGGATCCTCCGCCGCCTGATACGCGAACAGCGCGACCATGGTCGCATTCTTCTTGACCGCGTCAAAATTAATTTTGTCGTACGTATCACGGTTCGTGTGCCACGTGTAATCGGTGTAGCCCCAATCGTTCGAAGTCAGGAAATACCCCGGCGCGTCGCGGCAGGTGAAGGCGTCGCTGTCGGATGATTCGCTGTGCGGAACGCCAGGCATCATCACTGCAACATTGCGCGTCATATCAGCGGGCATGCGTGACATCCATCTCACGATCGCCGGCGCGCCATCAATAAATCCATTCGTCTGCACAGAGTCGATTTCGCCTGTGCCGTTGTCCTGATTGAACAGCGCCTGCAGGCCTTTGATCACTTCCGGGTGATCGTGGGCCCATGCGCCGGAGCCGAGGTCGCCCTCTTCCTCGCCGGTCCAATGGCCAACGAGAATCGTGCGCTTGGGATTCGGATACACGGCTTTCAAAATTCGCATGGCCTCGAGCATCACGATCGTGCCGGTGCCGTTGTCCGTCGCGCCGCTGCCGGTGTCCCACGAGTCCTGGTGCGCGGAGAGCATCACGTACTCTTCGGGCTTCTGAGTGCCGGTCATGCGCGCGATGGTGTTGAACACGGGCGACTCCGCCCCGGCCAATGTCGCGTTCGCTTCCATATGAACGCGCGGATGCTGCCCATTCTGCGCCAGGCGCGCGAGCAGCGAGAAGTCCTCGCACGAAACATCAAACGACGGCACCGTGCGCGATCTCGCGGACTGAATCTTGTCCACGCCCCATCCGCGGCTCCAGCTATTCGAAAGCACACCAGCGGCGCCCGCATTCTCGAGCAGCGTCACGAAAGCGCGCGTGTTCGATTTCGCCGCCGAGAAGCGTGCGGAGTATTCTTTGTTCGCGCTGTCGCGCTGGGCGAGTGCGTGGGCGTACCAGGTGGAGTCGGTCCACGATTTCAAATCGGCGTCGGGGCGGCAGCTGAGCTGCGCGGCTCCGCTCAAAACGATCTTCCCTTTCACCGTGCCGAGCCAGCGCACGAAGCCGGCGCTGTCGACGATCTCCGCGGCCGTGGGCATCACGACAACTTCAGCGTTCACTCCGCCCGCCGGAGTCGCGGCGCTCCACGCCGCCATCGTTGCCTCGAGCACTCGTGCGCGCGGCGCGACGAGCGCGATGCCGCTCGTTCCGCGCCTCCAGTCGCGCCAGGTTCCGTACTGCTCGTTTTTCGCGTCGATGCCCCACGATTTGTAGGTGTTGAGCAGCCACTCGTTCGCCGCGCGGTTGGCGGGCGAGCCGGTGAGCCGCGGACCGATCGAGTCCATCAGAACCTGCGCGAGCTTCGCCGTCTGCGAATGGCCCATCCCCTCGTCGTAGATCTTCTGGACGATAGGATCATTGGTCGGATTCGTCTGTCCCTGCAGGCCAACCGCGGCGACACACGCGGCGAAACCGATCGACTTCCATGAAATAGTTGTCATAGAGCAAGAATCTATCCGTTTTCCACTTGGGAACCTACGTTTCCCGCCGTGGATTCCCTCGCCCAACTCTCCAATTCATTGAAGGATCGCTACACCCTCGACCGCGAAATCGGCCGCGGCGGCATGGCGACCGTCTATCTTGCCCGCGATGTTCGCCACGATCGCAAGGTCGCGCTCAAAGCTCTGAATCCCGAACTCGGCGCCGTCATCGGCGTCGAGCGTTTTCTTGCGGAAATAAAAGTCACCGCGAATCTGCAGCATCCGAACCTGCTCCCGCTTTTCGATTCCGGCGAATCAGATGGCCTGCTCTTCTACGGCGCCGGCGAGGAAGTGCAGACGATCGTCGTGCTGAACTGGGTGAAGGAACTGCTCGCGAAGACGGCGGTGGCGAAGTGAGAAACTCGATTGCCTGCGCGGCGCTGCTGGTTGCGAGCGCACTCCACGCGCAGATCCGCGTCGAACACGACATCACGTACACGCCGCCGAACGTCGCTCCTTACGCCGACAACAAAGACAAGCTCGATATTTTCATTCCGCCGAACGCGAAAGGCGCGCCGGTAATTATTTCGCTCTACGGCGGCGCCCTCGAAGCCGGAGACAAATCCGAGCAGCCGTATGTCGGGCAACGATTTGCCGAGGCTGGCAACGTGACGGTGCTGATCAACTACCGCCTCTCGCCCGCCTTTGCGCACCCCGTACACGTGCAGGACGCCGCGATGGCCGTGGCGTGGGTGAAGAAGAACATCGCGAAATACGGCGGGGATCCGAACAAGATTTTCCTCACCGGGCATTCCGCGGGCGCGTATCTGATCACGCTCCTGCTGCTCGATCCGAAATATCTCGCGGCGGTGGGAATGAGGCCGAGTGATATTCGCGGCGCCGCGCCGGTGAGCGGATTTTTTTATGTCGAGCGCACGGGCGTTGGACCGGACCGGCCGAAGTATGTGTGGGGCGCCGATCCATCGAAGTGGCCCGCCGCGAGTCCGGCGAGCTACGTGCGCAAAGACGTCCCGCCGCTCCTTCTATTGTATGCCGACGGCGACGACGCCTGGCGGCGCGAGCAGCAGCTCGCGTTTCTCACCGATCTCCGCGCGGCGGGCGACAAGAATGTCGAAATGCACATGATTCCCGGGCGGTCGCATCTCACGGTGTGGTACACGATGGAGCATGGGCAGGACGAAACCGCGAAGGCGATCGAGCAGTTTGTGACGAAGATTCTGAAATAAGCTACGGCTTCTTGGCGAAGCGCACCTTCGTCACCGGATGAATCTCCCAGCACGTACTCGCCGTCATCCCCACTCCCCTCTTGTCGCAGTTCGGCCAGTGCGGCGCATCAAAAAACAGCGCCCCCTCGAACGTCATGTACGCGCTGCGAATTTTATTCCCGCTCGCGCTCGGCACCTTCTTCAGCTTGAGATCCGACTCGACACCCTGCCGCGCGACGTCGAGCTCAGCGCGCAGCGCGCCGTCCGTCACATGCTTCGCGTCAGCCTGCGGAATCTCGACAATAATCATCCCGGCCGTGCTCACCGAATCCGGCGTGACCTGAATATGAAAATCGCAATCGTCGGTCGAGAGCTTGATGAAGCGCACCCAGCCCGTGAGCGAAACGAGCTCTCCCTCTTTGTATTTCCCTTCGAGTTTGTCGGGGTAGCGCGTTTCGGTGCTCTTCGCACCCTTCTGGCCATTCTCAACGGACGCGGGCGCCGGCAGCGCGGAGAAATCGGCGGAAGAGATCTTGACCGGCTTCTGCGGGGGAAGCGGTGACTCTGTTTTCACCGTCCACTGCGCCTTCCCCACTTTCGTGCACGCCGCCTGCGCCGCGAGTCCCGCGGGCAGCAGGACAACAATCAGGGCAACAATCAGGGCAACAATCAGGTTAACAGTCCGCGAAAAGTGCATATCGATTTCTCCGTTGGTTCTCTAACCCGCGAGCTCCGGAAATTTCTTCTCGATCGCTGCAACCCGCTCGGCCGGCACCTTCGCCTTCGCCGCCATCGCCGCCCAGTGTGAACGCGCGTCCAGCACCGCGTCGATTTCCTCCGCACCACTCGACCGCAGCCCCGCGAATTTCCCGAGCGCGAGCAGATCCGCGCGCGTGATCTTCTCCACTTTTCCGTTCACCGACATCTGGTGCTGCTTGGTGAACCCCGCTCCAAATGCGAACGTGAGATCGTACGCCGGCGCGAGCTGCCAGCCGCCGTGTGGTTTTGGGTCCATCACGAACGAAATGTTCTTCACGTGATCGTCCTGGTTCACGAGCGCCACGTTGAACACCGCGCGCCGGAACGCTTCCTGCAGCATCGGATACGGCTCGCGTGTGTCGAGCGCGAGAATCGTGCGCATGAATCCTTCGTAGGAATAGTCGCCGGGCGAGTCGTAGTCGAGGTGCTGCAATCCGCCGAGTGTGTGCTGATGCAGGCGGCGTTGGCCATCACGGTCGAACCGCTTGCTCATGAGGTGCGCGAGGCCGCGCTCCACCAGCAGCCGCGTCTGGGGCGTATGAATGCCCGCGCGCTTGGCGATATCGATGTACGTCTTTTCGATGCGATTGTACGGTTTTGTTTTTTCATCGGGCGCGCCGTCAATTCCGACGCCGTCGAACTTGATGATCCAATGCTCTTCACCTTCGTTTGGCTGCGCAAAATCAGAACGCACGGTGTTGCGGCCCGGATGCCAGAGAATAATTGCCTTCGGCCGCGCGCCGCCGGCGGAGGTGCCCACGCGCATGATCTCAGGTATGGCGACGTCGATTTTTCCTTCGATCACGGCGCGCGCCTGCTCAACGAGTCTGGAAAGCTGCAGCGGCAGCTCCTCCGCACGGTTCGACTCGCGCCGCACGGCCGGCGCAAACTGCAGCGCGCCCATCGCGCGGTTCCCCAAATAGAGAAGGCGCTGCACCGGGCTCAGCGCGAGTTCAGGTTGGCCGCGATCGGAGAAATACTTTTTGATGATCGCGTTGCCGAACCGATCGGGGAGCGCGTCGGCGAGCACACCGGGAAGTCCGGCGAACGCTTCCATCTTGGTGAGCTCAGGAAACGAAACCGGATTCCGTCCGATCACGCGCCGATTCAAATGAATCGGTGAGATCTCCCAGCCGCGCTCGAGAAACTCCTGCGAGTATTCGAACGTGATCCGCCCGTTCGGCTCCTCGGCCACCGCGCCGACAAACGTGTCCCAGAGCGTGATGCCCGCGCCTATCGCCTCTCCACGCCTATTCCGGTCAGCCACGCTTCGACGACGCGCGCCGGCGCGGCTCAGGCCCGCGAGTCACCAAATCAATCGGCGAAATACTCGGCGCCGGCAGAAAACTCTCGAGCGCATCGAGCCGGCCAAGCACACGGAGGATTCGAACGATCGTTTCGAGGCGCGGATTCTTGCCGCCCTCCGCGTTGCACACCGTATTCAGGTGCAGCCCCGCGCTCTCGGCAACAGCCTCGAGCGTGAGATTTCGCTGGAGCCGATACGCCTGAATCCGCGCGCCGAACTCGCGGAGGACCTCTGAGTCTGTCTTGTCGGAGATCATATTGGCACCTTTCATTGCAATTCGTGTTATTCACACAATGCTATGAATAGATCGCCAATACTAGCATTATGTCACATAATACTAGCAATTATACGACTGTTAGTCAACTACCAATATATTGGTTCTAGTAGCCGAATAACTCTATTACTCATAATATACTATGAATATAAGAGACTGGCTACTTTCGAGGCTTCTCCACCGGCGTCAACTTCTCCAACCGCCGCTTCGCCTCTGCCACACGCGGCTGCAACTCCGGATCCGCGTTCTTCCATATCTCGATGAACGCGCGATCGTGCTCGGCGGCCTTCTCCGCCATGCCGAGCTGTTCATAGATCTGCCCGAGCCGCTCGTGAGTCGCCGCCAGACGCACGGGATCCAGGTCATACAGCGGCTTGTTCCAGTACGGCGTCGCGAGATACCGCTCGAACATCACCGTCGCTGAATCGGCCTTCCCCGCCGCATCGAACGCTCGCGCAAGATTGAACGACAAGCACGGCGCGCACTCATCTGCCGGCGCGCCGTCCCAGCCAATATCGCCCTTTCGAAATTCCACCAGCGCATCCTGCGGTTTCTTTTCCGCGAGCGCGATTTCGCCAAGCGCATTGTGCAGTTGCGGCGCCTGCACTCGAATGAGCGACGTATCCGTGACTTCCGCTTTGTAGCGCGCAATCATCGCGCGTGCCTTCTCCGGGTTTCCACTTCGTGCGAGTGCGGCTGCCGCCTCGAAGTACGGCCGGTCGACCATCGGCAAGTCGCGAATCGATGTCTTGGCAATCGCCTCGTCGAGTTTCGCGGCAAGCGCCGGGGATGGGCCGCGCACCTGCATCTCGATCGCGACGTCTTCTATCAGCCGGTCCGGATGCAGCGGATACTTGTTGGCGACCCACGCCGCGCGCCAACGTTCGTTGTCGCGCATGCGACCTTCTGCGATCGCCAACGCCCGGCCTATCAGACTCGCGACGGCGTTCGCGCTACCAACCGGCGCAATCTGAATCGCGCGCTCCGCGCTATCCGCCGACTGCCGCAGCGTCTTGAAATCGCCCCGCGCCCATAAGATGTACGAGTGTCGATTTATCCCATACGATGGAGAGATTGGTCGAAGCAGCTCGACCGTGGCCGCGGCTTCCTTAATCTTTCCCTGATTCAACTGCATCTCGATCATGTTGCCGAGCGCCGTGCCCGAAGTCGGAATCCGGTTGTGCCCGACCACGTTCAGCGATTCGGCGCGCGCGAATTCGCGCCGCGACCTCACCATCTCGCCGATGCTCACCACATTCGCACTCTGGCCCCCCGTGCGATTGAACACGGCTTCGTATGCAGCAATAGCCTTTCCGCGGTCGCGGCCCGGTCCGATTGCGTAAAAGCGCCCGACGACCAAATCGCGCTCATTCGCAGGAAGTCTTTCGCGCCAGCGATACGCCTGAGTGAGCGCCGAATCAATCGCGGAGTGCGTGCCGCCGTAGTTGGACAACTCCGCCGCGAGACCGCTCCATGCCGTCGCAAACGTTGAATCGAGCGCCACCGCCTCTCGCGAGAACGCGATCGACGTATAGTCGGCGCGCACATTCCTGCGAACCGCCTCACTAAATTTTCGCAGCGCATCGAGCGAAGTCGTCGTCGCATGCGAGAGCGGCGGCGTCGCGTTTACCGCGCGCAACGATTCGCCGGCCTTGCTGCGCAGCTTGCGCGCCAATTTGTCCGACGCGTCAATAAGCCCGCGCGGTCCGTCGCCGGTCTCGCGAAACGATGCGAGCTCGATTCCGGAGTCCGCGCTCACCAAGCGCAGCGTGACGATGTATCCGCCGGTCACGCCGGTGACCTCGCCGTCGACGATCGCCTTGATCCCGTCGCGCAGCGCGATCTGCCGCGCGATTCCGGAATCGACCTTCGTCTCCGGCGGCAGCTTCATCCTCGCGACGGCTGAGACAATTCGGCTCGCCGGCGTGAGCGTGAAGGCTGACGATCCATTGAGGCCAGAACGGACCGCATCGCTGACCACTCGGCCGAGCGTCGAGTCGGTATTCGTGGTGCGGAAGTCCGTGAGGAGAAGTTCATCGCTCTTGTTCAGTTTTCCGCTTGCAAGCAGCGACCCCGCGGGGCCGATGCCGAACGCGCGCATCGCCATGAATACAGCGATGACGACAATGAACGTGCCGAACGCGTACATCCCACCGCGCGCGGTTTTGTACCAGCTCACATTCGGCGCGGCCTTGAGTGCGAGCGTCGCGATCGTGCCGTGCGTGAGCGACGGCGTCCCGCCCGGCGTGTAGGCGGGAGTAGTCGCCATCGCGCGGCGCGTGACGTGCTGCACGTAGCCGGTCCACAACACCACGGGCAATCCGAGCGCCATCACGATCAGCGATCCCGCAAAGACCCACTCCGGCAGACCGATTACAACGATTGCGGCTTTCGCCACGATCGAGACGACAACGAATGCCGCGGCGTACACCATCAGTGCTTTGCGAAACATCCGCGCGCCGCCGAGCAGAATCGGCGGCATTGATTGCATGCCGCTGCCGCTCGTGATCGTCTCGATCATGCGAACGGTTTCGTTCGCGCTCTGCGGCCGCTTGTCCGGTTCTTTCTCGAGGCAGCGCATCACCAGTTCAGCCAAGGGCGCGGGAATATCCGCGCGCACGTCGGTGATGGTGGTAGGCACTTCGCCCATGTGTGCGGCGAGCATACGCTGCGGCGTGCGGCCGGCGAAGACCGCTTGCCCGGTGAGCAGCTCGTACGCCATCGCGCCGAGCGAGTAGATGTCCGCGCGGGCGTCGATGTGGGGATCGCCGGCCGCTTGCTCGGGTGCCATGTAGGCGGGTGTGCCGATCGACGTGCCCATCTGCGTGAGCGTAGCGCTGCCGGAATCAGTGCGCGCCGCCGAGATGGCTTTTGCGATGCCGAAGTCGAGCACGACCGCGGTGCCGCCCGAGAGCATCACGTTATCGGGCTTGATGTCGCGGTGCACGACGCCGCGCGAGTGCGCGTAGGCGAGCGCTTTTGAAACATCGCGCAACACGCCGATGACTTCTGTGGCCGAGAGCGGCCCGCGCGCGAGCCGCGTGCGCAGCGACTCGCCGTCCACAAAGGGCATCGAGTAGAACGGGAGACCGTCCGTATCGCCGGCGGTGAGCACCGGGACGATGTTTGCCTGCTGGAGCCCGGCAACTGTTTTGATTTCGCGTTCGAAGCGATCGACGCTGATTCCCTGCGCGAGTTCGGGCGACAGGACCTTGATGACGACTTTTCGATCGAGTTTGACTTCGTCCGCGAGAAAGACGCGCGACATACCGCCGCCGCCGAGTTCGCGCTCTACACGATAGGCATCGCCGAGCGTGCGTTGGAGCTGGGCCCGGAGGTCGTGGCTCAAGTCAGGTGTTCTATATAGAAGTGGGGGGCCGACTTGGGAAAGTTACGGGATCGGCCAGACCGAAGCCAGACTCTGTCTATTGTGTGGAGTTCCGGCCCTCTGCGATTTGTACTGAATTACGTACGTTTGCACGTACGTTCGCGGGGCAGCCTGTTATCCGATCTGTTATCGGCGCGCGCGCGCCGCGTGAAATCGCACATGCGGCAACTCGGCGAAGTCGGCGTCCTGCGTCCAGAGCGTCGCGTCGAACGCGCGCGCAGTCGCGTACATGATGCTGTCGGCCATCGGCAGCTTGTGCTTCACGCTGAGCGTCGCCGCCGACAGTGCCAGTGTGGGGGAGAGTTCGACCACCTCGCTCTGCTGCATGATCGCGACGGCGCTCAGGGCCGCATTTTCGCCCCGCTGCTGCAGCAGGCGTTTGAAGACCTCGAAGATGCTTATGGCGGGGACGATCATATCTGGCGCGTCCTCGATGGCCGGCGCGAAGAAACCAGCGGCGGGCCCGTCGGCGAAATACTCGAGCCACCCCGACGAATCAACGACCTTCACGCGCGATCTCGTTCGCGCGTGACGGTCGTATTGATCCCGCGCGCGAACCCGCGCAGCGCTTTTGCCGGCACGACCGGAATGAACTCGATGCGCCCTTCGTACTCGAAGGCCTGCACCTTTTGCCCCGGGGCAATGCCGAGCGACTCGCGGATCTGCTGCGGAATAACCACTTGGTATTTGGGTGAGACGGTAACGATGGACATAGCGCCTCCTGGCGATCGTACAACGATAATACGATCGATCGGTATACCGCTACCCCACCGGCAAACTCGAGATCCTCCTTCCGCCCCGCATCATAGGCCGCCGCCGGTAAGGCAGTGAACGGTTTTCGCATCGATCACGCGTTTGCGTCCGACACATTACGCCGCCGTGTGCGGGCGTGCGCCTATTCACACGTCGAGCGGATCGATAAGATTTCTGACCACTCCTCGTTGATAATCACGGTCCACTGAGCGCTGATGACCCCACCCCGCATCACCATCCTCGGCACCTTCGTAGCCGACCTCGCCTTCCGCGCCGATCGCCTTCCCATGTGGGGCGAGACCGTGCTCGGCTCAGCATTCCGAATGGGCCCGGGCGGCAAAGGCTCGAACCAGGCCGTGGCAGCGGCGCGCCTCGGCGCGACGGTGAGCATCATCAGCAAGCTCGGCCTCGACGAGTTCGGCAACATCGCGCGGCGCACATGGGCCGATGAAGGAATCGACACGCGGTTCGTGATTGATACCGCGGAGCTCGCGACGGGCTCGTCGACGATCACCGTGCACGAGACGACGGGTGACAACGCGATTGTTGTTGTGCCGGGTTCAGGTTTCACGCTGACCTGCGACGAACTCGACGGCGCGAGCGATGCGATCGCCGACTCGGCGATATTCATGACCGGACTCGAGCTGCCGACGAGTGTCGTGCGGCACGGCCTCGCGCTCGCGAGGCGTCACGGAATTCCCACGATTCTCAATCCCGCGCCGGCGCAGATTCTCGACGACGAGATCTATTCGCTCTGCGACTACATCACGCCGAACGAAACGGAAGCGACGCGGCTGACGGGAGTGGCGGTGACGAGTGTCGAGCGCGCCGAACGCGCGGCGGATGTACTGCTCTCACGTGGGGCGCGGCGAGTGATTGTCACGCTTGGCGGAGATGGCGCGCTGATCAAGACGGCGAAGATGGTGGAGCACGTCGCGGCGTTTCATGTGGGGCCGGTGGTGGAGACGACGGGCGCGGGCGATGCGTTCAACGCCGGGCTTGCCGTGGCGCTGGCGGAGGGGTTGGATGAGGTGAGTGCGGTGAGGTTTGCGTGCGTGGGCGCGGGGATTTCGGTGACGAGGTATGGGACGACGCCGGCGATGCCGACGCGGGCGGAGGTCGACGAGCTGCTCACGATGTAGTTCCCTACCGCGTAAACGTTGAAACGTACATCTCGTCCGTGTGCCGCGGATCTGGAGAGGCTAGCTTCGATCATGAAATTCTTTCGTCGCGTCGTCGCATGGTCCGCGGCAATCCTCGTGCTCGCCATCGCCGGCTACCTCGCCGGCACGTGGGCACCCGACCAAACAGTCGAGCAACTCTCCGCCCGCTGGGCCCAGCCGCCCTCAACATTCATTAATATCGGCGCGCTGCGCGTCCACCTGCGCGACGAAGGCCCGCGCGACGATTCAATCCCGATTGTACTCCTCCACGGCACCTCATCGAGCCTGCACACCTGGGACGGCTGGGCCGCCGTGCTCCGCCCAACGCGGCGCGTGATCCGCATGGATCTGCCGGGCTTCGGCCTCACCGGCCCCGATCCGCTCAATGATTACTCGCTCGACAACTACGTGCGGTTCGTGCGCGCGGTTCTCGACTCGCTGCATGTCACGCGCGCGGTGCTCGCCGGCAACTCACTCGGCGGGCAGATCGCGTGGGCCTTGGCCCTCGCGGATTCGTCGCGCGTTGCGCGGCTGGTGCTTGTGGACGCGGCGGGATATCCGATGCACTCGACTGCCGTGCCGATCGGATTCCGGATCGCGCGCACGCCGGTGCTGAACAAGCTCGTGCGCTACTCTCTTCCCCGGAGCGTCGTGGAATCGAGCGTGCGGAGCGTGTTCGGCGATCCGTCGAAGGTCACGCCCGAACTCGTGGACCGCTATTACGATCTCGCGCGGCGCACTGGGAACCGCGGTGCGCTTGTGGCCCGCTACAAACAGCCGTCGGCGGACTCGTTAGCAGCGCGGCTTCACGAACTGCGCGTGCCGACGCTGATCATCTGGGGCGGGAAGGACGGGCTGATTCCACCGGACAACGCCGAGCGATTTCATCGTGACATCGTGGGGAGTCAGCTGGTGATGTTCCCGGCGCTCGGGCACGTGCCGCAGGAAGAGGATCCGGTGGCGACGGTGAGCGCGGTGAAGACTTTTCTCGCGGAGATGAGGACGGTGGCTGCGCGCTGAGGACCCGGCGACGGAGCGACAGCAGAAATTGCTGATCGAAACAGAAAACCCGCGGGCTGGTTGGCGCCGCGGGTCTCTGCTCGGCGCGTGACGTTCGAACGCTGTGCTACCTCACCGGATCCACGTGCAGCACCGCCATCATCCCCGACCCCAAATGCTCGGCGATATGGCAATGCAGCATCCACGCCCCCGGATTCGACGCGTCAATCAATAGATCCACCGTCGACGCCACCGGAATGATGGCCGTATCCTTCCACACCAGATTCTTGGTCGGCACGCCGTCGCGCGAGACCACCAGCATCCTCTGCCCATGCAGATGAATCGGATGCTGCATGGGGTGAAATGATTTCGGATCGTTTTTGATCCGCAGCTTCACCACCGATCCGACCGGCACATGCCAGTCGATGTCCATGTTCTCCTTGCCCGTTTCATCGCGCAGAATCCAGCGGACCTGCTTGCTGGTGGAGAGCCAATTCATATCAGGCATGCCGTCGACCCATTCCACCGGCGCGTAATACGCGGTGTCAACGTTCATGAACTGCACCGTGGCCAGCGGCAATGAATTGATGGCCAGTGTGAGCGTAATCGTTTTGTCCGGCGCCTTATCGAAATATTTCCGGAATGGTTCGATGTCGCGCGTCACAGCATCGTTCGCGCGCAGCGTTGCAAACTGCGCGCCGAAATCCTGCGCCGGCGCGGCGGCGTCCACGGTCACGAACCCCACCGTATCAACCTCGGCGCTGAACTCGCCCAAGTAATGATTAATAGCTTGGATCGCATTCACCACCGCGTACCGCCCCGGCTTGCTGTACCTCACCTCCACCACATATCGCTCGGCCGGCGCGATCACCACGCTCGGCACGCGCTCCTCGCGTTCGAACTTGCTCACATCGCCGGCCACCACTTTGATCGGCGCGCCGCCAAACGAAAGATTCCACGTGCGCGAGCTCGAGACGTTGGTGATGAAGTACCGCACCACCTCGCCTTTTTTCACGTGCGCCGAGTAGCGCGGTTCGCCGTTGACGAGCAGAACATTGCCCACGCGCCCCATCAGCGCGAAATCCGGCGCCTCCTTGCCGAACGGAATCAGCGTATCGCCATTAATGAGCAGATCGCTCAACACCAGCGCGGCCTCGCGATTGACCGGCGAGTAATAGCCGCGCTCCGGCGAATCCACGAGCATATTGCCGTAGAGCCCCATCGCCTGCTCGATATCTTCGCGCACATGCGGGTGATACCAATAGACGCCCGCATCGGGAAAATGCACGGTGTATGTGTAGTTCTGCCCCGACTCCACCGCGGCTTGGGTAACGCCCGGAACTCCGTCCGATCGATTGTCGAGCCGGATTCCATGCCAGTGCACCGCACTCGGCAAATCAATTCGATTGTGAAATCGAACCGTGATCGTCGCGTTTTGTGGAACGCGAATCATCGGCCCCGGAACCTGCCCGTTGAATCCATACATCGTGAAGGTCTGACCGCGAATCACCCGCCGAACCATCATCGCCGTGAGATCGAGCGTATCGCCGTTCCGCAGCCGCACAATTTGCGATGTTTTAGCGAGCGGAAAGTTTTTGGTATTTGCGCCTTCGCCGGGTAGAAATGTGCCGACTGGCGGCACGAGCCCAACCAGCCCAGGAATCATCGGCATTCCGCGAGGCATCGGAATCGGCATCGCCGCGCCCATATCCATCCCGGACATTGTTTGACTCGAGAGCGGCGCCGTAGCGGTGCAAATAAGTATTCCGCCGCAAAGCAGCCATCTCATTGCGGCGGAATTCCCCTGAACAACGGATGCGACAAAAACGACTGCAGCCAAGTACTAGCCGAACTCCCGTGCAAAACAGTCGGCCCTTTGTGCACCAACACCTTCGCCGACGCCTCAGCCGTAATCACAAACAAAAATTTATTCTCCGAGGCCTGCCCCACCGTATTCACCCCGTTCACAATCGTCCCCAACCGCTCCCATCGAGTCAGATCAGTAGTCACCGCCCACGCCACATACGTCGTGTACTTCCCGAGCGACGCCGGCGCCGGCAACCCAGAAACATCCGCGATCACATCGTACACATGCCGCCCGTCGGCGGTGACTGCCACGCCGAACGGCGACTGCGCGAACACCAGCCGAGCATGCCCGTGCGCCGTTGGCGTCCCCGGCGTATTGAACAGCACGATATCGAGCGGCCCCTCCGCCGCGATCGCAGTCGCGGCGATGAGAACCGACCGCCCGATCCAACCGCCAGCCATCACCGGTGCGAATGCCCCGCGCCCGTGCCTTCTGGCTGCACCCGCTTCACCGTCGGCACCGGCCCGCGATCCCAATCCTGCACGCTGGAAACATTCGGCACGCCGTAGTCAGCGCCATTCCATCCATTGAATCCATCCATATGAAACAGCCACAGCCCGCTGCGCATATCCGACAGCACCACGAGCCCATCGTAATTGCGAACATCCACGCCAAACGCGCCCTGCTCGACGCTATTCCCTTCCCACCCATTTTCCGGCCCACCGCCAAACCCTTTCTCGTGCACGCAGCTGCCGCAGGTGAACCAGTGCCCTTCGGTTACCGGATGCTTGGGATCTTTGAGATTGAAAACCTGCAGCCCGTCCTCGTACGCCGAGACGAACACAAACGGCCAGCGCACTTCATGATTGTGCGAGAGATCACGCCAGTCCGCCGTCCACGCGCTGATGGGTTGATCGACATTCTGCGTTTTGCCGCTCTGCGCGTCTGAGAGATCCCAGATGCGCAGCGGCGTGTACTGATATTCCGTTTCGGTAACGGCGTACTTGCCATCGGGCGAGGGCGTGATGGTGTGGGCGATATCCATGCCGAGGCCGGTGATTGTAAAAAGCTGCTTGGGCGTTTCGGGTTTGGTGATATCCCATACCGAGTAGCCGCCGAGTCCGGCGCCGTAGAACTTGTCCTGCTTGGTGGCCTGATCGTAGGCGAGGTAGAAATCGTGGTAGCCGCCGCCGCCGATCTGTTTGAACGGCGTGGGGTTGGGCACATCGCCGATGATCCACGTGTTTTCCGGCGCGCCGCTGACGACCTTGCCGAGATCGTAGATGAGCGCTTTGGACTGATTGATGGTGGCGAAGTAGAGCGCGCGCCCGTCGGAATGTTTGTAGGCGAACGAGTTGTGGAATCCGCCGGGCGAGGCGGGATAGCGAATGCGCGCGACGACTTTGACCTTGCTCGCGTCGGGGAGACCGGTGACGTCGAAGATGACTGCGCCGAGATCGGCGTCGGGGCTGCCCTGCTGGAATTGGAACGTCTGCGCGTAGTAGTAGCGCGCGCCGATCTTGAAATATTTCCCGTCCATGGCGCCAATGCCGCGGTGCAGCTCGGGGCTTTCGATGGTCCACTGGTAGATCATCTTCGGCGCCGACGTATTGCGGATATCGTAGATCTGAAAATCGAAGTTGGTGAAGCCGCAGAGATAGACGTATGGGCGATCGCGATCCTGTTCGATCTCGATGTCGGATGCTTTCCACGCGGCGGTGTGACCGTCGACGTGCGAGAGCATTTTCATTTTGTCGTTGCCGTTCTTTTTCGAATCGGCAGCGGGGACAGCGGCGCCGGGGTCCTGCGCGCGTGCGACGGTGGTGAGCGCCATGACGGCCGCGACGAGGACGAGTTTGCGCATCGAGAGCCTGAGTGAAGAGGTGAGGAGGTGCTGGCGGACGCCCTTAATACTGTGGCTTTTCAGGCGGCCGCGCCTGCGGTTGTGATGGCCTGATTGCGACCCTCTGCAATTAATACGTTCAATGGGACGTTTGCTTGTACCATTCGAGCAGCAAAACCAAAAGCGCCGTGCAGAGCACGCCAACCGCGAACCCGATTTTCCAGCCGGCGATGCGTTTTGATCGAGGCGCGCCGCCGGGCGGCGTGAGCTGAAAGACGATCTCGTGGAGAGTGGACTGATCGCCGTCGAACATGTAGGCGCGGTCGACGCCGTAGGCAGCGGCGTACTCGAAGATTTGGCGGCGGGTGGCGGGGGATGAGGGCTGCGCCGCACCGCCGGTCTTGACCTCGACAACCGCGCGTTCGCCGTTTCGTTCCACGAGAAAATCAACGCAGAGTTCGTAGTCGACTGGCTCGCCGTCCACGTGCATCTCGCAGCGTAAGCGTTCTTGCTCGCCGGTGATGTTAAACCCATTCTTGATAAGCCAAGCGCGAGCGTGATGTTCACCGCTCTCGGCGCGGCGGGATCTGCGCACTCGTTGAAATCGGTCGAGCCAAGCTCGAATGCGGAGAGCGATCCAGCCTCCGAACAGCAGAGCCAAGGCGAGACCGACGATTGCGGGCAGCCACCCAAGAGTCTGCACCTTCAGCTAGGACGCCCACGGCCGCGCTCGCGCACGGCTGGATCTTTCACTTTTTGCGTTTCAGCCGACCGCCAGGCACAACCTTTTTTTTGATCGCTGGCCAACTCTCGCTCGGATCGTTTTCACGCACGCGCGCGATCGCGACATCAACGTCCGTGGAAAACGCGGCGCGGCGTGTCACAAGCGGGAGCGTTACTGGTGTGAAGAGCACTGCGGGGTACAGGTAGTCCTCTC
>JBBRBH010000026.1:0-58567 GCA_038205995.1 Gemmatimonadales bacterium | reverse complement strand
GCTCTGCACAGCGTCCTGATTCGGGATTGTTTTGTAGTCGCCCGCGTGCCAGAACGCGAGCACCATGTGGATCGCGGAACTTCCGATGAACACGACGACTGCCGATACAACGATCGGTATCCACAGCGCATGCATTCCTGTCATGATGACCTCACAAGATTGATATTTTGGATGTGGGCTTGCTCAATGCTACTGCGTGACTTCCTCGGACGACACCAACCGAAGTCCCTCCGTTGAGAAGTCAACGTACGCTTCCCAAAGTGCCTCGTCGAATTGGAGTACACAGCAGCGCTGGTCAGCGGGTCCAAATCACGATCGATCCGCACTGCGTCGACGACGATTTGTCGTACTGCGGGGGAATCATACTGGCGGAAGAGTAGACCTCGATTCCGATGATGGTCTCGGGAGGCACCATGCCGTTCAGGTCGGCGAACGGAGCGTCCGCGTCGACCTGAAACGGCATGTTGTCGAGAAAAAAGTTCGGCACGCAAAATCCGCTGCCGGTACCGTGTACGTACGGCGTCGGAAATCCTTTCTTGCCGTATTCGATGTGGACCCCGGGGATTCCCGCGAGCACGTCGATGAGGTCGAACGCCGGCTGCCGGGCAATATCCTCCTGTGTGATGAAGTGCCCGACGTGCTCCTGGCGACGCGCCTCGAACCCGTTGGCGTCGGCGGAAGCGCGAGTTCCGCGCCCAAGCACGGTAACCGCGCGCAGCACCTGGGCGTGCCGGCCGAGCGACACGCTGGTATCGCGCGCGGCGTTCGTCATGAAGTCCATGGAGAACGTCAGCGGCTGCCAGCCGATGGATCGCACCTCGACGGTGCGGGTGCCAGCAGGGATGCCTTCGATCCCAAACGTTCCGGCGCTGCCGGTGCGGGCGGATCGCTGCGTGCCGAACACGCCGACCAGCGCATCCCTCAGGGGTCGGCCATCGCCGTCACGCACGACGCCGCGCAGCGACGCGGTTCCGCCGGGTGTCGCAGCGACTACAGCGCCTGCGGCGCCTACAGCCCCCGCCGCCGAGTCGCTCCGCATGATATCACGCGCCGCGCTGTCCCTCCTGCTGATGGCGAAGTCGAGACGGCCGATGAGGCGGGCATCAACCAGCGTGGACGTGGGACCCGCGATCGACCCGGCCATCCCCGATCGTACGTCGAGGGTCATCTGAATCGGCACTCCGCACAGCAGGTAGACGCCGGCGGCATTTGAGCGCGCCGTCGCGCTGGCACGGCGTCTCGTCATCCGGCCGGCATCAAGCGTGAACTCGGTCCATTCGGTGCTCACGGAGGCGTTCGGCAGTGACGATTGATCGTCAACGTCGCGAACCCGACCAATGATGACGCCGGTTTCGGTATCGCGTGCACCGGGACACAGGAGCGCATATGCCGACGATGGACTCGGTGTGGAGAGCATCACCGACGCCCATTGACCTCCCTCGACAGCAACGAGACGGGCCGGCGCCTGCAGACCAAGCGAGTCCAGCACCGGGTGGATGAAGCTCAGCGTGTAGCGACCGTCGGGCACGCTGTCGATTTGGAAGCGACCGCGCGCGTCGGTCGTGACGTATCTCGAGCGCTCCACGAGCACGACGGTCGCGTTTGCCAGCGGCGCGCGGGTGATGAGCGAGTCGAAGACCGTTCCGCCTATGCCGCCTTGCGCGGATGCACTCGCGGAACTTAGAACCAGCAGGATCAGCGCAGGTTTCCGATTCAACTGCACGAGGCCTCGCAAGTTTGGACAAAGCGAACGAGCCCTGCCGCACAAGGAGCAGAAGGTACGCTGGCCGAACGACACGCGGCAAGCGGCGGCCGACGGCCGGCCTTGTCGCTTAGCCGCCGTCCTGCGAAGTTGTGATCCTGACGACGAGCGAACCGGCGGAGGCGCGGTGAAAATCAGTCTGACATTTGCCGGCGGAATGATTGCGGTGCTCGCGATGCATGCGCTCGCGCAGGGCAGCGTCGCGGGGACGGTCTTCGATTCGCTGAGGACGCGCGGGCCGCTCGCAGATGCGACCATCGTGCTCGTCGAGCGCTCGAGGTACGCCACCACCGACGCTCGCGGGCGTTTCGCGTTCGACAGCGTGCCCGACGGACACTATACCATCGGCTTCATGCATCCGGTGCTCGATTCGCTCGACCTAGAAGCGCCGGTCGTAGCCATCAACGTCGCGGGAGGCCTCGCTACACTGGTTGCGTTGGCCACTCCAAGTCCGGCGACGGCCTACGCGCGCATCTGCCCGGGCGTGCATGATCGCGGCACCGGCGTGATCATCGGAGGCGTCCGAGACGTAGACGACAAGTCCCCGTCCGCCGACGCGGTCGTGGGAACCGAATGGTCGGAGTACACGCTCACGGGTGGCCGGTCTGTCGCCCACCGGACGCGCGCGGTCACGCGCTCCAAACGCTCAGGCGCGTATGTCCTCTGCGGCGTACCGGTAGACGTGCGGATCGACGTGTATGCCGAGATAGCCGGATTCGTAGCGGGACCCACGCAGATCGAGCTGGGCGATCGCATGATCGGGCGCGCCGATTTCGCCGTCAGTCGTCGGGACAGCGCTGCTCGCGGCGCGATGCCGGGTGACTCTTCGAGCGTTACGACCGTACCCGGCTCCGCGTCGCTGCGAGGAATCGTGCTCGGAGGCGACGGCCGGCCGATGCGCGATGCCGTGCTCGAAGTACTCGGCACGAAGCGCTCGGCCCGAACGGACGCCACCGGAGGGTTTAGGATTGACAAGATCCCCGCGGGAACTCGCACCATCGAACTCCGGTCGATCGGACAGGCGCCGGTGACCTTTACAGTCGATCTCGCGACAAACGCAGTGCGCGACACGACGCTGTCGATCGCGCGGCAGGCGCAACGGATGACGCCCGTCGCTGTGAAGGGAAAGAGTTCCACGTCATGGATGGAAAGGAGCGGATTCGAGACGCGGCGACTCCAGGGACTGGGAGCCTTCGTGACCGCGGACGACATCGCGCGGCATCCGTCGAACGACCTCACCGGCGTGCTCCAAGGGGTGCGGGGCATGCACGTGGAATACGGAACAAGCGGATTCCCGATGCCGTACCTTCGCGGCACGAGCGGCACAGTTTGCATTCCGAACTTCTTCCTCGATGGAGTGCCGTTCAAGGTGGATGGCGCCTTTCCTGGGGGGAGAGTGACGGCGCCGTTCTCCGATCTGAGCGCCATCGCGCGACCAGATGTGGTGAAAGGGATTGAAGTCTATTCCAACCCCGGCACTATGCCCGCGCAATACGATTTGACGTCGTCCACCGGCTGCGGCTCGATCGTGATCTGGACTCGTTAGCAGAACGCAGGCATCACCAAGAGCCTGTTCAGTTCTTCATCCAGACGACAGCAAAGAAAACACCGGTCTTGCCCGTCGCTAGCGTGCGAGTCTGCACGCAGCCCGCGAACCGCATGTATGCCGCTATCGTGCCGGAGAGTTCCGTTCCCGGCGGATAGAGTTCCACGTACTCGACCTCTTCGGTCGAGTATGTGTCGAGAGAGATCTGGCCGATCATCCGGTTGCCGTTCTGCAGCACGCAGACGTTGCTGTTGTCGCGCTGCAGATCGCTCAAGAGGTTCGAAGCGCTGTTGGTGCGCAGGATCGCCTCGCCGAGCGTCAAGTCGCCGAGCGGCGCGAGCTCTTCGCTCGTGACGATTACCGACTGCATGCCGCGCTGCCCCATCCGCGTGTTCGACTCGGCCCACACGAAGCTCGCGGCATTCCCCGTGCCGGCGAGCAGACCCTGTCTGGCCGCGGACAATGTGCGGTCAATCGAATCCATGTGGATGACCACGCCGCGCCAGTCCCGCAGTTGCACGCTCTGGGTGGTGGCGACGTACCCGGGCTTGATCGCGCGGAAGATGACCGGCCCGCTGCGCACCGACGTGAACCTAAACCAGCCGTCGGCGCCCGTCGTCGCCGTGCCTTGACGGCTTCCGATCATGGCCACGGAAGCCCCGGCGATCGGGCGGTTGCGCTCGTCCACTACGATGCCGGCGAGCACGTTCAGCTCTGCCCGCACCTTGACCGTATCGAGTTCGGCGTGTGCGGGGACGAGCGTGATGACCAGCGTGTCGCCGCCCTGCGGCGCGGCGACGCTCGCGACCGCCGGCAGGAAGCCGATGTGTCGGACGCCCACCGTGCGAATGCCTTTCGACACGTCCGGAACGGAGAATCTGCCCGCCGCATCGCTGCGCACGCTCCCTTTGATGCCGTCGACCGTCACCTCGGCGTCGGACAGAGGTAGTCCCTCCGGCGACTGCACCTCTCCCCGGAGGAGTGGATGCTGGGCTACGGGTTGCTGGGCGCCCACCCCGGATGCCGCAGCAAGAGATGCGAAGGCGATCATCCATGGTATCGTCGCGTTCATCGGTATCTCCGCGTGACGCCGCATCTCCAAATCTCGGTGCAAAAGGTTGAATTCACAAGAGGGCCCGGCCCGCCGCACCAACGACGAAGGGCGCGGGAAGGAACTCCCGCGCCCTTCGCCTGAGTCATTTCGGCGCAAGCTTACGGCTGGCCACCGAAGTTTTTGTTCGTGCTGTATTCCTGGTAGGGTATCGGATAGCACGTTTGCGTACCGACGTTCGCGTAGCCGGGCTTGTAATACGTGGCGCCGGCCGGCTTGATGTTGGAGGTCGACGATGGATTGCGGCGATAGTCGGCCAGCTTGCGGCCTTCCAGATAGAAATCGAAGCTCCGTTGCAGCATGAGCTCGGTCAGCACGCTCGCCGCGTCCCCTGCGCCGGCGTACGCCGGCTGGTTATTAGCCGCGCGGCGGGCGGCGATCAGCGTCAACCGTTGCGCCGTGCTGGCCGAGGCCTCGGCGGCGATGTAGTCCGCCTCGAGCCGCGAAGCGAGACGAATCGCGCTCCCGTAGGCCGTGAACTTGTTCTGTGGGAAAAACCCGTTCGGCAGCGCATCCTGCCCCCGCAGCGCCGTCTGAGCGGGGGTGAAGAACGGCACGCGCGGATCACCCGTCTGATAACCCGCGGCGACGCTCACGGAACTGCGGTCGAACGTGTACTGCCAGATCTTGTTCTCGATGCGGTTGGCGTTCGTCAGGTCCTGCAGATAGAGCATGTTGTAGACGAACCCTGCCGGCACGAGCGCCGCGGCCGCCAGCGCTCCCGCGTTGTCTCCAATCTGCAGGCGGGCGCGTGCCAGACCGAGCGCGGCCGCGTTCGCCAGGCTCACCCCGTCAACCGTACCGTTCGCCAATCCCACGGTCCTGCCGGTGTTGAACCAAAACGTTGCCGTGTCGAGCAACTGCGCGGTGGTCAGCTTCGCCCCGCCCGAGAGCGATCCGGCGCAGAAGTCGTTCGCTATGAGCAGGACCGCGAAGCCCCTGAACGTCGCCGCGCGGGCGATATTGATGTTCGTGGTCGGTGTCGGCAACGTGAGATCGAGCACGATCTTGCTCGAAGCCGCTGCGAGCTGAATGGGGTTCCACACGTCGGTCAGCAGCGAGCCGTTGACGTCCGCAATAAGCCTGAACCCGAACTCGTTGCGGGTCGGGAACGTGTCGGCGACGTCCGCCTCACCTGAGAACCAGGCCCCGTACATCGACAGCCATCCGTACGCCGCCGCGAAGTTCTGCTGGGCGGAGTTGGCGAGCAAAGTGGCGCCGGAAGTCGGATCGACCGTCGCGGCGTCAATCACGTTCGGGTTCGTGACATCGACGAACTTGTTGGAACAGGCCGGGGCGCCAAACACCAGCACCGCGACCGCTATTGTGCGCGTGACCGCGCGCCGGATCGTGTTGTTCATGATCGCCTCGCGGCTTAGAAGGTGAGGTTGACGCGGAGAATTGTCTTCCGCGCGTTGGGTAGCGTGAGGAAGTCCTGCCGGGAGAACGCGCCGGACTGCGCATTGACTTCCGGATCAGCCCCTGAGTAGTTGGTCCAGGTCTTAAGGTTTTGCATCGCAAGCGTCACCGAAGCGCTTTGGACCGTCTGCCTCAGCTGCCGCAGCCAGCTGCTAGGCAACGTGTACGACACGGACAGCTCGCGCAGCTTGACGAAGTCTCCCGGCTCAATGTAGGCGTCAACGACGTTGCTGACCGTCTCGGACTTGCCGCTGAGTGTGACGAACGCCGGGTGTCCCGGTGTGAGGTCGCCGAAGCGGCGCAGCCGCTCGTATTGAGAAAGTGCCAAGGTGTCGATACGGAGATTCGAACGAACGAGCTGCGTCTCACGGAAGTAGGCGGTGAAGTTCTGCACCATAAAATTCTTCTTGGCGTCGACCAGCGCCGACAGGCGCAGGTTCTTGAAGAGGGTCACGGTGTTCGTGAAGTTCCACTCAAGCGTGGGCCACAGGTTCCCCATCGGCGCGAGCGTGTCGTTGACGGTGACCTTCCGCAGCACGGTGTCGATCGACACGATCTTCTTCGATACATATACGCCCAGCTGCTGGCCGACGAGGGTGCGGCCCTGAGCGCCGAGCGCGAACGGCGCGATGCCGCCAAGGCTCGTCAGTTCGTTGTGGAGCGTGTTGATGCCGGCGCGGATGTCCCAGCGCACACTGCGCTTGTCGATCGCCGCGACGTTAAGGGCGATTTCCACTCCGTTGTTGACCACAGACCCGATGTTGGCCAGCGGGTTCGAGCTGAATCCGAGCGAAGGCGGAATCGGATTCGCGAGGATCAGGTCGTTCGTGGTCTTGGTGAAGTACGTGACCTCGGCCGACACGCGGTTGTGCCACAATCCGGCGTCGAGTCCCCCTTCGAACTCGGTGCCCCTTTCCGGCTTGAGGGTCGCGTTGCCGGGGTTGCCGAGCACGGCGCCGGCGAATTCCGTGGTGCCGGTCAGGTACGGGGCAGCCGAGAGGGTGGTGAGTGCGGCGCCTGGTCCCGGCGAACGGCCGGTCGTGCCCCATGAGGCGCGGAGGCGGAGCGTGTTGACGTATTTCGTGAGGGGATCGAAGAATTTCTCCTCCGAGATTGCCCAGCTCCCGCCGACCTTCGGCAGGACGAAGGCCGGCGCCTGGGCGCCGAACGACGAGTTCTTATCGATGCGGACGCCGATCTGCACGAACCGCTTGTTCTCGTTACCGATCTGCAGCTGCGCGAGATATCCGAACAGCCGCTGTTCGGTGAATCCGCCGCCGCCGGTGATCGTCGACGCGGAACTCACGCTGTTGTTCGCGTTCGTGACTAAACCGATGCCGGTCGCGTTCAAGCTGGTGTTGCGCGTGGAGATCACCTGGAGGCCGAACGAGAAGTTCGTTTCCCATGATTTGCCCCACTCGTTCTTCAGATTGCCAAGGTAGTCGAACGTGTAGCGCTCGGCCGTGCGTTCGGCCTGCCCGTTCGAGCCGCCGTCGGTCAGGCCGCCGTACCAGGTGCTGTCGTTCTTCGGCGCGATGTTCGACTGCTGGTCCTGGAGGAAGTCCATCCCGAGGGTGAACCGATTCGAGAACCATGGCAGGGGCAAGTAGTTCGCGGTCAGGTTCGTGATGACGCGGTGCGACAGCAGCTCATGGTCCAGCGAGTTGATCGCGTTGTAGTGACGGTTGAATCCATACCAGCCGTCGTTCTGCCCACCGGGGGCCGTGGTCCGCGTCAGCGGGTTGCCGAGCAGGGCGCCTCCGAACCAGCCGTTCGTATTGTTGTCGTTGTCCGAGAGCCTGGTGTCGCTCTGGTTCAGCCCCAGCCCCGCGTCGATCGTGAGCTTCGTGTTCGGGACATAGTTGAAGTTCGAGCGGACGTTGTACCGGTTGTAATTGTTGTTCGGCAGCACGCCGTTTTCCTTGTCCTGTCCGTAACTGAGATTGTAGCCGTAGTTCTGGCCGCCGCCGCGCGCGCTCCAGCCGATGACGCTGGAGGCGCCGTTGCGGAAGGCGCCGACTCGGAGCAACGGATTGTCGTGAATCAAGAAGCCGACTACCTGACCCACGCAGAGCGGATTGGTGCTCGTCGAGGCAACCAGCGCGGCTGTGCAGAGCCCGTACTGGTCCGGCGGGGTCCAGGTGTTCTGCAGGCTGCCGCCTTCCACGCGCAACGACTGCGAAAAGGTCGACGCGCCCGCGTGCCCCTTCTTGGTGATGATCTGGATCACGCCGGCGCTGGCATCCGCGCCGTACAGCGTGGCTGCAGCCGGTCCCTTCACGACCTCGATGCTCTCGATGTCCTCGGGGTTGATGTCGTTGAGGCGGTCGTAATTCTGGCCGTTCACGGAACCCGAGACTTGGCCTTCGTTGATCCGGATACCGTCAACGAAGAGCAGCGGCTCGTTCGAGAGGTTGACCGACGACGCGCCGCGGATGCGGATCATCGTAGCGGACCCCACCGTGCCGGACTGGGCGCTCAGCGAGATGCCGGGCACCTGCGATTGAAGCGTGTTGGCCACGTTGTTCACGGGCGCGGTTGCGATGATGTCCGCCGCCGATACCGACGCGACCACCGCGGATTGCGCCTTGCGTTCCTGGTTGCCGGCCGTGCCCGTCACGACAACCTGCGACAAGTTGACGGTCGACTGCGTCATCGTCACGGTTAGCGTCGTCGTCTGACCGGCGGTGACCTTTACCGTGTCCGAAGTCGCTTTGTATCCGAGTCGAAATACGCCGATGATCGCAGTGCCCGCTCTGGCAGCGGAGAACCGAAACTCGCCATCACGGCTCGTGATTGTTTCGAATGTTGTGCCGCGCAGCACAATGCGGGCGTCGGGGATGCCCTGACTCGTGGCTCCGTCGACGACTTTGCCGGTGATAGTCCCGGTTTGCGCGAGGAGCGCGCGAGCCGGAAGCATGATCAACAGTGCCGCGACGAACAGAATCACGCGCTTGAGACTCGATTGATACGACATCACCACCTCCCAAATTACTGGCTGGACTTCTAATAGGGGATTGTTAACGGCCATTCTGGTTCGCATAAATCGCGTGTGTAAAACCACTTATGCTCACACGAAAACGACCGTTATGACGACCGAGAATACGGCGATCGTGCAGCGATGTCAAGCGGTTGTACGACTAGCGCTTAGCCACCACGGAAACCCATCCTCGACGGGTGTGACGAAACTTCCAATGCCGGGGTATTGGACGATTAACTCCTTAAAATCCGGCATCATGCGCAGTTGCTGAGCGATTCGACGGCGCGCCTTCCGCGGCATCCGACCGCCGCGGTTTCCGGACCTGTTCGAGACGCTCCGCAGCGTCACGTTGCGATGCACAAGGGTGCGACGCTGCGAAGGATGAGCGAGTAAATTCGGTGCGAGTCCGCGAGCCGATCTGCGCGGGTCGCGTTGCTTGAGTTTTTTCATGAGATGCTTCCACTCGAAGTCGAGCTGCCCGCGAGTCGCTAAGAGCCGTCCCGGGAGCTGTGCGCGGCTGACTTTCGTGGCGGTGAACTTGTATCCGCGCGTCTTTCCGGCGAGAACTGCCTGCGCGAGCAGCCCCTCACGCCAGAGCGCGACGAGCCCCTCGAGTCGAGATACTTCGGGTGGATAGTCCAGAGTCGCATGAAGCGTTATCTTAGCCGCTGACGCAGCCTATCGGAGCAATGATGCGAAGACTCGCTCGTGCCGGATCCTTTCTGACCATCTCACTCGCGCTCGCCGCGAGTTCGCGGGCGCTCGCGGCGCAGGAACTTCCGCTCGCGAGCTCGAAGGGAAAGGGTGTCTCTCCCGCGTTCGAGGGCTGGTATCAGAACAAAGATGGCACGTACAGCATCTCGTTCGGTTACTACAACCGGAACTCGGACGAGGTTGTCGATGTTCCGATCGGCCCCGACAATTTTATTTCGCCCGGCCCTCAGAATCAGATGCAGCCGACTCGTTTTTATGCGAAGCGGCACTGGGGCGTGTTCGCGGTGGTAGTTCCGAAAAACTTCGGCGACAAACAAATAACGTGGACGGTAACCGTTCACGGCACGAAGTACGCGATCCCAGGCAATCTTCGCACGGACTGGCAGATTGACGCGCTCGAGGGCGAAGCGGGCTCCGGCAACATGCCGCCTTCAATCAAGTTCAGTGAGACGGGACCCGATGGCGCCGGTCCCGGCGGAGTAACGCTCGGTCCGCTCACGGCGAAAGTCGGCGTGCCGCTCGCGATCGATATCTGGGTCACCGACGACGCCAACTCGGCCGGCGCGGCGGCGACCGATACAAAATCGAAAACGCCGGTTTCGCTCACGTGGTTCAAGCACCAGGGGCCGGGCGAAGTGACGTTCTCTCAGGGGACAGCTCGCCTTACGCCGACCGGTGGCAAAGGGTCCACTACGGCAACGTTTAGCGCGGCCGGCGAATACATCATTCGAGTTCGCGTGAACGATGCATCTGGCGTGGCTGGCGCGGGGCATGCGCAGTGTTGCTGGACCAACGGATTCGTAAAAGTGACAGTCTCTCAATGAAGAAGGAGCGGCTTATGACCAAGTCGAGCGCGGTGCTGGCACTCGCGATTTGTGCATCCGTTGCGAGTGCGCAGACGAAACTCACTCCGACATTTGCGAAAGACGTCGCGCCAATCTTTCAGGCGAAGTGTCAGGTCTGCCATCAGCCGAACTCCATCGCGCCGATGTCGCTGATCTCGTACGACGAGGCGAAGAAATACGCCGGCAAGATCAAGCAGCGCGTTGTTTCTCGCGCGATGCCGCCGTGGCACATCGACAAGACCATCGGTATTCAGTCATTCAAGAACGATCGCGGGTTGAACGACGCGCAGATCGAAACGATCGCGAAGTGGGTCGATGCCGGCGCGCCGATGGGCGACGCGAAGGACATGCCGCCCGCCGCGAAGTTCCCCGATCCGAATGCGTGGCAGCTCGCCGAGAAATTCGGCGCGCCCGATCTCGTCGTGACATCCAAGCAGTTCACGATGCCCGCAGCGGGCGAAGACAAGTGGTTCCGTCCGTTGGTCGAAACCGGGGTCACCGAGCCGAGATGGGTCCGCGCGATCGAAGTGCGCCCGTCGATGCCGAACGGCAGAAAGGTCGTGCACCACGCGCTCGCATATCTCGTTCAGGATGAGAAGGGCGTGACCGGACTCGCGAGCTCCGCAATGGATATGAACATGGGCCCCGGCCTCTTCATGGAATGGGCCGTCGGAAAAACGGGCCAGATTTTCCCGGCCGACGCAGGCAAGCTCCTGCTTCCGGGCTCGAAGATCAAATGGGAAATTCACGCGCACGCGATGGGGCAGGAAGCGAAGGACAACACGGTCGAACTTGCCGTGTATTTCTATCCGAAAGGCTTTGTTCCGCAGCATCGCACCGTGCTCAAGATGTTTGACGTGACGCACGGATCAGATCTCGACATCGCGCCGAATTCGAAATCGACCACGCAAAATTTCTATGTGATGCAAGCGCCGGCTCGCATCGAGAATTTTCAGCCGCACATGCATATGCGCGGCAAGGCGATGTCGATGGAAGCGATTTATCCGGATGGCCGCCGCGAGATGCTCAGCGCGGTGAACAACTTCCAGTGGCGCTGGCATGTGAACTACGTCTACGGCGACTCAGTCGCGCCGCTGCTGCCGAAGGGAACGACGCTGGTCTTCACCGCGTGGCACGACAACACAGCCGACAATCCGAATAATCCGGATCCGAATCAGTGGGTCGGCTGGGGCGATCGAACCGTCGATGAGATGGCGCACTGTTGGATCGATGTGACGTACATGGATCAGCCGGATTTCGACAAGCTGGTGGCGGCGCGGAAATCGCAGACGAAGATGGCGGGGATGACGATGCCGTGACCTCTCAGTGAACGGACAGCTGAGAGCGCTGAGAAACGAAAGGCGTCAGTCGCCGGGATTCAGGAGTTCAGGTATCGGAAGAAAAATGACGGGACCGGTCTGCGCGCAGACCGGTCCCGTCGCCTTTTTCTGGCGCCTCAAATACTGAATCCCGGCAACTGAAGCCTTTCGTTACCGGTAGCTCAACGCTGCCGCTGCCGTTACCAATCCCCGCGCTTCTGCCCTCTATGAAACCAGAGCCCAAGCGTAACCAGCACACCAACGTTGTTCACGAGCAACCCAACGAGCGCCAGAATCGGCGCCCATGTCTGATCGGTCGAATGCATCGACGATCCAAAAATAAATAGCCCAAGCACCATCCAAAGAAAACACCATGCGATCGTCCCGATTGCATCGCGCCGTGCGTCGCGCGTGGCCTCGCGTTCAGATTTCCTGAGCTGCTCACTCCGCTCTTCACGCGTCGGAATCGCCTGATGTTTATTATTTATGCTATTCATTCGCCGGTTTTCCAAGAGACAATCTTTCAAGTACCACGCTCTCCAACATCAAGTTCCAGTCGCCCCGTCAGTTCAACGCGCCAGCCGGTCCCCGTGTATTTCAGTTGAAGACTCGGCTACTGAGTCCCGGCGACTGAAGCCTGTAGTTCACTCTTCCACTCGCCCCTCCTCAATCGACCCTCTACCTTTCGCAAGTCCAACTTTTCCGGAGTTCGAATGCGCCCGTCCAAGTTCACCGTTCTTGCCCTCGCGTTGATCGCACCGCTCGCAGCTCACGCACAGGCTGGCGAGAAACTCAATAAATACGGCAACCCGCCCAAAATCACGCCCGCGCCGACCACCGCCGCGATCAGCGTCCGAGATCTGCAAATCCGCCTCTATCAATTCTCGGACGATTCGATGCAGGGCCGCCAAGTCGGCCGCGTCGGAAACATGAAAGGCACGAACTACATCGCCGCCGAAGTGAAGCGTCTCGGTCTCGTCCCCGCTGGCGATAACGGCGGATACTTCCAGGTGCTGCCGTATCATCTGCATTCGTTCACGAATCATTCGCGTCTCACCGTGAACGGCAATCCGCTCGACTGGAACAAGGACTGGGTTGCGGTCGCCGGCGCTCGCGCGCCACGCGCGATCAGCAGCGCTGACGTGATTTTCGGCGGCACGCAGGGCGATACGCTCTCGCAGATTTCTGCCGCGCAGGCCAACGGCAAGTTCGTCGTGCTGCTCCCCGCTCCGCCGGCCGCTCCGGGAGCGGGCCGCGGCGGTGGTGGTGGTGGTGGTGGCGGTGGTGGCCGCGGCGGATTTGGCGGCGCGAACCGCTTCGCCGGCGCAGCAGCGGTCGCAACGGTAGACCTCGACGCACTCACGCCGGCGAAGCGCACTGCACTCAATGTCCCGACCGTCGCATCGCAGAGCAACGCGGGCCGCGGTGGCGGTGGTGGCGGCCGCGGCGGCCGCGGAGCCGCTGCCGCTCCCATAGACTCACTCACCGTTCTCCACGCACAGATCGACGCACTGCAGCCGGCAGCAACCATCCGCCTTACGCGCGCCACTGCGGCACAGCTCTTTGGCCGCTCGTCGATCGATGGACTCACGCCCGGTATCGCCGGCGGCTCAGTCACCGCCTCGCTCGATTTCGTCGAGACGCCGTCCGATTGGGCGCGTAACGTTGTCGGCATCATCCCCGGCAGCGATCCGATTCTCAAGCACGAATACATCGCGATCGGTGCGCACAACGATCACATCGGCATGAGCGGCCCGGTCGATCACGATTCGCTCAAGGTGTTCAACGACGCGCGCAACAAGATGCTTATTGCGAACAACATGATCGCGCTCACGCCGGCGCAGCTGCAGACGATTCACGTCAACATGGACAGCATTCGCAAGGCCGTTCCGAAAGCGCGGATCGACTCGATCAACAACGGCGCTGACGATGACGGCTCAGGCTCGATGGGCGTGCTCGAGATCGCCGAAGCGATTTCAGCCATGAAAGTGAAGCCGAAGCGCTCCGTGCTCTTTGTGTGGCACACCGGAGAAGAAGCCGGGCTCGTGGGATCGAACTTCTACACGCACAATCCGACGCTGCCGATGGACTCGATCGTCGCGCAGATCAACATCGACATGATTGGCCGCGGCCGCGCCGAGGATGTTCCGGGCGGCGGTCCGGATTATCTCGGTGTCGTCGGCTCGTACTTCGATTCGAAGGATCTCGGCGACAAAGTCGCGGAGATCAACAAGAAGCGCGCGAAGCCGCTCGACTTCGACTACCGGTACGATACCACGCTCACGTGGAGCGGTTACAACAACATTTACGGCCGCAGCGATCACTACAACTACGCGCTGCAGGGCGTGCCGATCGCCTTCTTTTTCACCGGCCTCCACGGCGACTATCACCAGAAGACCGACGAAGCCGAGTTCATCGATTACCCGCACTACGCGAAAATCACGAACTATCTGAAGGAGGTCGTGGTAGAAGTGGGCAACGGTCCGCGGCCACGCATGAACGGCTCGCATCCGGCGAAGCCGCCGAAGCCGGTCGTCCCGTAAGTGCACATCTCCTCGCAATTCTGGAAGGTCACCATGATACGAAGAGCGTTGCTCGCGATTCTCATAGCGTTGCCGCTGCTCGCGCAGACGCCGTTCGAGGGCACGGTGTCGTTGAATCTCACCAACGACAACGGGCGCGCGAACGCCTTGAGCTTCATGATCAAGGGCGGCAAAATGCGATTCGACCCGTCGACCGGGCCGAACGGCCCGATGATCAGCGTCATCCTCGACAACGTCGCGCAGCGGATGACCGTGATTATGAACCAGCAAAAGATGTATATGGAGCGCGAGTTTCCGTCTGTCGCCGCGATTCAGTCGCAGACGGGAGTGAAGGCGCCCGCGCTCGTGAAGACCGGAAAAACTGAAGTCGTCGCCGGTTACAAGTGCGAGCACTACACCATCACAGACAACGACGGCACTCCGGTGGACACGTGCATCAACAACGAGCTCGGTGGATTCCGCATGCCCACCGGCGCGAACCCGATGGCACCGCAGAGCGAAGCTGGATGGATTACCCAGCTTCCGCTCGGCGCATTTCCGCTGAAGGTTCAGAAGGGCGGAAAGACGATGCTCGAGGTGACGTCGATCGAGAAGAAAGCGCTCGATCCGGAATTGTTTTTGCCGCCCATGGGGTTCACTTCTTTCCAGATGCCGAAGCGGCCGTAGCACAGTTCGGCGCTGCGGGCGCCGGCGCTGCAGCAATCGCTTTGACGCTGTTCTTGCCGAGCACCGCATTGAACGCGTTCAGATCGGAACCGTTGAGCGCCTTCCAGTTCGCAATCGCCGTCCTGAGATCCGCGCACACCGAACCAAACGCTCTCATCTGCGGCTCGTTTGGCGCCAGGTCTCCAAAGTCCAATCCATCAAGCTGACGATTCAGCGCGCCCACTAGCCCAGCGAACGTTGGCGCCGGCGGCGGTCCCGCCGGCGCTCCGCCACGGCCGCCTCCACCACCTCCGCCGCCCCCGCGCCCGCCGCCACCACCGGCCCCACCCGCGGCGAGAATCTTCGCCGCGAACGCGGTGGCCGCCGCGCTGACTTCCGCCGATGCCGCACCACCCGCGAGATCGTTCACCTGCGCGCGCATGGCAGATGCGGCCGTGTATCCATCCCACGCTTCTTTCGATCCATCGTACAGCTTCATCAAGAGATCGTGCTGCGCGAGGAGATCGGCCGCCGATGCCGGCGAGCGCGGATCGTTCTTCACCGTGACGGTCTGCGTGTAGCTCTTGCCATCAACTGTCAGCTTGATCGAGTACACTCCAGGCAAAGCGAGCGGACCCTCCGGCGACCACGGCGTTTCACCCGCGACTGCGCCCATCACGCTTGCATAGCTGTGCGTGAAGGTCGGCGGATTGTCGTGGCGAATATCCCAGTTCACACGATTCGTCCCAATGTCCGTTGAAAGTGGACGAGGCACCTCTTTCCAGAATTCCGGAATCGCCTGCGGCGCGTCCGGAAGCGCCGCAGCGGGCGCACTGGACATGTGGCGCACCAGACGGCCGCTCGCATCCGAAATATCGAGCGTGATATCTCCTGACGGTTTCGAACCGAGAAAGTAGTAGAGCACCGCGCCGAGCGGCGGATTCTCCGCGTGCGGCACCTCGGGCGGGAACGGCGTGTCGCCATTCACGTTCCGGCGAATGCGATAGGCGTCGCCGGGCTTGAAAAAGTGCACCGGCTCTGCAGCGATCGCAGCGGTCATCTGTCGCAGCGGCGACATGTCGTCGAGCACCCAGAAACTGCGGCCGTACGTCCCGACGATCAGATCGTTGTCCTTGATTTGAATATCGCGGTACGAGGTGTTCGGAAGGTTGAGCATCAGCGACTGCCAATTTTCACCGTCGTTGAACGAGACGTACATCGAGCTCTCGGTGCCGGCAAAAATGAGCCCGGCCTTTTTCGTATCAGCGCGAATCACGCGCGCGAAACTTCCACTTGGCTGATCGGTCGCGAGTCCGGTCACGATTTTCGTCCACGTCTTGCCGTAGTCCTTCGTGCGATAGAAGAACGGCGTGTACTCGCCCACGCCGTGGTAGTCGATCGCGACGTATGCCTCAGCCGCGTCGTGATGCGAGGCATCGATCGTCGAGATGTCCGCTCGTGTTGGATTCGGCAGATCGGGAATCGTGACATCGGTCCAGGTCACGCCGTGATCCTTCGTGACTTTGATGAGCCCGTTATTCGTACCAACCCAAATCACTCCCGGTGCGACGCTCGACGTCGAGAACGATTCTATAGAACCACCCGCGGGGACCGCGGGCGCACCCGGAGCCGCCGGCGCCGCAGCGCCGCGCCCGCCAGCCGCCGCTGTCCTCGGCGGCGGTTCCACGCCCTTCGGATATCCGAGATCGGGACTGATTTTTTTCCAGTGCGCGCCGCCGTCCGCGGTCGACATCATGTACTGGAATCCAATCAGCAGTTCACGCGGATTCGACTGTGAGAACATCAGCGGCTGGTTCCCTACTTTCCGCAGTGCGAGACTCGTGTCGATGTTCGGACTGATGTTGATCCATTGTCCGCTCGGATAACTGATCTTCACCACTCCACCGGCCGGGCCGCCCGAGTACACCGTGTTCGGGTTGAGAGGATCTGCCACGATGTACCCGAACTCGTAGCCCGGCACTGCGCGCCAGTCGAGCCAGTTCACCGTGCCGAGATCGCCGCGGCTGCGCGTGGCCACCGCGCCCGCGTCTTGCTGCGTCGCGTACACCCAGTACGGGAACGAATTGTCCGCCGAGATGTGGTAGACCTGCTCCGTCGCCTGATTGTACCACGAGCTCCAGGTGAGGCCGCCGTCCAGCGAGATCGTCGCACCCTGATCCACACCGAGCAGCATGCGATGGCCATCGGTGGGATCGATCCACATCTGCTGCGGATCGTCGCCGCCGGGCGCGCCCTTGAAGCCGGTGAACGTGTTGCCGCCGTCGGTCGACTTGAAGCTCGACGTGTTGATCGTGTAGACGATATCCGGATTCGTCGGATCGACGTACACGCCGCAGTTGTATCCGTTCTGTCCGTTGGCAATGCGCCGATCGTTCGCGGCCATCTGGCGCCACGTGTCGCCGCCGTTGTCGGAGCGGTACAGCCCAAAGTTGCCGATGATGTACATCCGCTGGCTGTTGGTGTTCATCGCGATAGCGATCGACGTGCGTCCGATCAGTGTGGGTAATCCATGCAACTGGATTTCATTCCACGTCATGCCTTCGTCGATGGATTTGAACAGTTTGGTGCGTGTCGGCTGCGCCGTCGGTCCGGGCGCGCCAGCGCCGCCGCCGCGGCCCGCAAGCGGATTGGTGTAGTGCTGCACGGTGCTCGCGAGCATCACCTTCGGATTGTCGTACGCCCACGCGATTTCCTGCGCGCCGGTTTGGTTGTCTACGAACAGCGTCTTCGTCCAGTTCTTTCCGCCGTCGGTGCTGCGAAACACGCCGCGCATCTCGTTCAGCGTGTGCACATTTCCCTGCGCTGCGATCAGAACGAGATTCGGATTTTTTGGATCGACGAGGATCGACGGAATCTGTTTTGTCTCGTCGAGCCCGAGATGCTGCCACGTTTTGCCGGCATCAACCGATTTGTACATCCCGTTTCCTTCGTTGATGCCGCCGCCTGTGATCAAGTCGCCCATACCGACGTAGATCACGTTTGGATCGCTCGGCGCGACCTGCACCGATCCAACGGACGACGCCTCCTTCACGTCATCCATGATCGGATACCACGTGGTGCCCGCGCTCGTGGTTTTCCAGACGCCGCCGAGCGGCAGCCCAACGTAGAAAGTGCCGGGCTGACCAATGACTCCGGTGGTTGCCGAGATGCGGCCGCCCCGGAACGGGCCGATCATCCGCCACTTGAGTCCACCGAGCAGATTCGGCTCGAGCGGCGACGTGGCCCCGAGCGTCAGCAGCGCGATGGCGATCACTGAGGCAGCGCGTTTCAACATTTCGTATACTCCCCGAATGAGTTCACAACGAGAGCGGTTGGAGTCGATCGACATCGTGCGCGGCGTCATCATGATCCTTATGGCGCTGGATCACGTCCGCGATTATCTGGGCGACGGCGCCAGCCCGACCGATCTCTCGGGCGGTTTTGCGGCGCTCTTCCTCACCCGCTGGATTACACACTTCTGCGCGCCAGTGTTCTTTCTGCTCACCGGAACCAGCGCGTATCTGCAGCTTCGTGGAAAAACAAAACGCGAGGTGCAGCGATTTCTGTTCACTCGCGGCGTGTGGCTGATCTTTCTCGAACTGATCGTCGTGCGCGCGATCGGATTCCAATTCAACCTCGACTTCCACGCCACGCTGCTCTACATCCTGTGGGCACTCGGCTGGTCGATGATCGCGCTTTCGATTCTAATGTATTTCCCGACTCGCGTCATCACGGTGTTTGGAATCGCCATGATCCTGACACACAATGCGTTCGATGCCGTGAGTCGCGGTGTGTTCGGAGTTTTCAAACCGATTTGGACGATTCTCCACTCTCCGGGAGTGGTATTCGCGAACGACAATTACGTGGTGTTCGCCGCGTACGTGCTCATTCCGTGGATGGGCGTGACCGCGCTCGGATTCGGGCTCGGACAGATTTTTGACTGGGAGGCAGCGCGGAGAAAACAATTTTTGTTGCGCTGGGGCGTGGCGATCACGGTCGCGTTCGTCGCGCTGCGCGCGTCGAACCTCTATGGCGATCCGGTACCGTGGCACGCCCAGAAAACGGCGCTGTTCACCGTGCTCTCGTTTCTCAACGTCAACAAATATCCTCCGTCGCTGCTTTTCCTGTTGATGACGCTGGGACCCGCGATGCTGTTTTTGCGCGCGGTTGACGGATACACACCGAAAGTCTTGCGGCCCGCGCTGACGTACGGAAAAGTCCCGCTTTTTTATTACGTACTGCACCTGTCGCTCATTCATCTCATTGCGGTGGCTGTGTGCTATGCGATGAACGCTGGCCAAGTGCACTGGATGTTCGAATCGCCGAATCTCGGCGCGATTCCATTCACGAAGCCGCCGGTGTGGGGGCTGTCGCTTCCCGTGATCTACCTGTGGTGGATGATTGTCGTTGCGGCGCTGTACCCGCTGTGCCGGTGGTTTGCCGCGCTGAAGCAACGGCGCAGCGATTGGTGGCTCAGTTACCTCTAACTGCGAGTTGAAAGTTTCTTGTCTCTGGTTGCTGGTCGGGCCCGGCCAGCAACCAGCCACCAGAAACCAGCTACTCGCGGTTCGTAGTTTTTAGTGGTCAATTACTGACGTCAGGACACCCCTGCCCGCCCCCCAA
Organism: Gemmatimonadales bacterium; assembly: GCA_038205995.1. Lineage (GTDB taxonomy): Bacteria > Gemmatimonadota > Gemmatimonadetes > Gemmatimonadales > Gemmatimonadaceae > Fen-1231. Next base: position 39,060 of record JBBRBH010000026.1, on the reverse strand, counting down.
GGAAGCCCATGGCAACGCCCGAAGAACTTCTCGACCAAGTCGAAACCGATCTCAACAAACAGGACTTTGACGAAGAACAGGCGGGAATCGACCGCCGCGAATTCATGTTCCTCTCGCTCGTTGCAGCCGCGGCGACCGCATTTGGCGCGAAGGGAGCACGCGCGCAGGGTGTAGGCGGCGCCGCCGCGCCGCCTGTAGCTGGTGGCGCTGGCGGGCGCGGCCAGCAGCCGCAGACGCCTCCGGTTCCGCTCGAGAACGCTGAGTTTCCGGCGGTTCAGTTCCAGCCGTATCCCGGCGGAACGGGCGCGTATATGGAGAAGCTCGTGAAGGAACGCGGCCGCGCTGCGTTCGATCGCTCGCTCCACCCAGTCGAGAAATGGAACGGCGCCGTGCCGACCGATCCGGACGTGATCGCGTTTCTTCCCGCGCACCGCCTCTCCGCGCTGATCAAGGCCAAGAAGATCACGTCGCTGCAGCTCACGGAGATTTACCTCACGCGTTTGAAGCGTCTCAATCCGATTCTGCTCTGCGCGGTCACGATTCTCGAAGACCGCGCGCGCACCGAGGCAATGGCGGCCGATGCCGAAATCAAAGCGGGCAAGTACCGCGGGCCGCTGCACGGCCTCCCGTACGGCGTGAAGGATCTCTTCGCGGTGAAGGGCGCAGTCACGACGTGGGGCTCGAAGGATTTCGAGACTCGCGTCATCGATGACGACGCCGAAGTTGTCGTGCGTTTGCGCGACGCTGGTGCCGTCTTGATCGCCAAGCTCGCGACCGGACTGTTCGCGCAGGGAGATCAGTGGTCGCGCGGCCGCACGAACAATCCGTGGAATATTTCGCTCGGCTCGAGCGGTTCGTCGGCCGGTCCGGCGTCCGCTACCGCTGCGGGATGCGTCGCGTTTGGCATCGGCACGGAAACGTCGGGCTCAATTGTTTCTCCAGCCAGCCGCTGCGGCTTGAGCGCGCTGCGCCCGACGTACGGCCGCACGAGCCGTGCGGGTGGCATGGCGCTCGGCTGGTCGATGGATCGCGTCGGACCCATCACGCGCACGGTCGAAGATGCGGCGATGGTCTTCAACGCGTACCATGGCGTCGACGAGAAGGATCCGTCGACGGTGACGACGCCGTTCATCTTCGAACGCAATCTCAAGCTGGCCACCGTGCGGGTCGGCGTTGATCCGCAGGCGCCGAAAGAGTTCGTCGACAAACTGAAGGAACTCGGCATGAGCCCGAAGGATGTCGGGCCGCGTCCAACGGTTTCCGGCGCAAATAGCGGCGCGCTGAACGTCGAAGAAGCCGCCGCATTCGATTATTTCGTGCAAATCAAGGCGAAGGAGATCGGACTCGATCTCAACAACTTGCCGGACGTTCCCGCAGGTCGTGGCGGCGGCGGTGGTGGTCGTGGTGGAGCCGCCGCAGCGGCCGCAGCGGCCGCTGCGGGCGCCCCGGTTCCGCCGCCGAATCCGCTCGCGGGTTCGGATTGGAATCCCCGCTTCGTGAGCGGACGCCGTACGACTGGACTCGAGTACATGCAGGGCCAGCGTCGCCGTTTGATCCTGACGACGAAGTGGGCCGAGTATATGAAGGACATCGACATGTTTATTGGCGGTCCGAACGCGGATGTCGGCGCGAACTCGTCCACCGGTCATCCGTGCGCGGTTGTTCAGTACAAGTTTGACGTTCCCGCGCAGGGCGGCGGCGGCCGTGGCGGCGCCGCGCCAGCGGCACCGGCGGCACCGGCACCAGAGCTGAAGCCGCAGCCAATTTGCGCAGTGATCGTCGGCCAGCTCTACAACGACGACAAGATTTTGTCCGTCGCGCATCAGTTTCAGATCAACACGGACATTCACACCAAGCGTCCCTCGATTTGATGGAGCACGCGTCACCGGCGCGGCGCGCGTGGGCATGGTTAATGCTCTCGTGCGCCTTCGTCGCGTGCGGGCATGGCGGCCGTCGATCTTCAATCATCGATCCTCGATCATCCGTCCCGCCCGCCTATCTGTTTTCGTATTTCCGCGGCAACGGCGACGATGGCGTCCATCTCGCCTGGAGTGCCGACGGCATCACCTGGAGCGCACTCAACGGCGGGAAGTCGGTCATCACGCCTGCGATCACCGGCGATGGAATCGGCTGGCAGGACTGGAACTCGAAGGGCACACTGATGCGCGATCCGAGCATCATCTACGGCCCTGATAAGATGTTTCACATGGTGTGGACCGTCGCCTGGACCGATCATGGATTCGGCGTCGCGCACTCGTCCGATCTCATTCATTGGTCCGCACAGACGCGCGTGCCAGCGATGGAGCACGAGCCGACCGCGCTCAATGTGTGGGCGCCCGATCTCTTCTACGACGACGTGAACAAGGAGTACGTGATCGCGTGGGCGACGTCGATTCCCGGCCGTTTTCCCGCGACGGACAGCGTTGCGCAGAAAACCAATCGCGGCCGCGCCGATCACCGGCTGTACTACGTCACGACGAAAGATTTCAAGACGTACTCGCCCGCGAAGCTTTTGTACGACGGCGGATTCTGCGCGATTGATGGCACGATCACCAAACGCGGCGATACGTACTTCCTGGTAATGAAAGACGAAACGTTTTTCCCGACGCAGACAAGAAATCTGCGGATCGCCTCGAGCAAGCACGCGACCGGCCCATATGGCCCGGCGTCGCCGTCGTTTACTGCGAAAGACACAGAAGGCCCGTCGGTGCTGCAGACAGCCGAGTGGTCGTATGTGTACTACGACGAATACACCCGCGGGCGGTACGGCGCTGTGCGCACGAAGGACTTCGCGCATTTCGAACCGTTCACCGATTCCCTGCACGCGCCGCGCATGCGTCACGGCTCAGCATTTCTCGCGCCCGCTTCGGTTCTTAAGGGACTGCAGGCCCTCGACACCATTCGAAAGTAGCACACGCCTTTGGCGTAGAGCGAACATGCGATTTCGGATTTGGCGCAGCGCTTTTTTGTATTGGTGAGGACCCCTGGTCAGCCCAAAGCTGGCAAGCTCAAAGTTCTGCGGCTCCCAGCTAGGATTGGTTCAAGCTCTGCCCTTTGAAGCTCACAGCTATGTCAATCACAGTTCGAAGCTGTTGAAAAACGCGAGCTGAAAACTTTGAAAAGAGAGCTTGAAGCAATCTTAGCAGGGAGCCGCAGAGCTCTCTGCCGTCGAACTTTGAGCTAGCGAATATTTCGTCGCAATACTCTGGTTACGTGCGCAACAATCAGGTGGCACTATCTCGCGAGAATTCCGGTACGTTCTCGCTTATGCAAGACTTCAACAAACTCTCCGTCTGGCAGAAGGCTCACGATGTTGCCGTGAATGTCTTTCGGCTGACCGCAACCATTCCGCGCCAGGAAGTCATTGAAGTCCGCCGGATGCTGATTGGCTTACAAAAGAAGCTCGATCCGTCCCGCTTTAAGGTAGCTCACAGTTAAATCGCTCTGAGCTCTGCGGCTCCCAGCTCGGATTAGTTTAAGCTCTGCTCTTTCAAGCTCACAGCTCTGTCAATCACAGCTCGAAGCTGTTGATAAACTCGAGCTGAAAACTTTGAAAAGAGAGCTTGAACCAATCCTAGCTGGGAGCCGCAGAGCTCGCAGCCGTCGAACTTTGAGCTAGCTTAGGGGGCCATGGAATCCCCGAAACCAGAGCGGGCCCCGCGTTTTTGGGATCGACCCGAACAGTATTTGCTCGACGCCGGAAAAGAGGGCGAGACGCTCATCTCCAAGATTCGCGTCGTGCTCACGTTCGCGCTGTTGCTCGTGCCGGTCACGGATATCGTCTCCGCAGCCAATGAGCATCGCGAGCAACATTTCATCGGGTTCTACGTCACCGCGGCGGCCTGCCTCCTGTCGGTGGGAATTTATTTTCTCGTCGCGAGCGACAGGCGGCAGCGCTGGCTGCCTGTGGCGACGAGCCTGTTCGATATCTCATTCATCACGCTCACGCTGTTGCTCTACGGGCTGATGGTCGGGCCAGTCGTCCTCCTCAATAATCGGCTCTCGTTCGACACGTACTTCCTCGCGCTCGGCGCGACTTGCCTTCGTTACGACAAACGCGTGGCGCTCGTGGCCGGCGTCGCTTGCATGGCGCAGTGGGCCGGATCGGTGTTTTTCGTGCTCTGGCATTTCGGCGCGCAGGCTCGGATCACCGACGAGTTCTACGGACGGTTTTCTGAGTCGGAGACGTTCTCTCGGGTGATTCTGCTCGCGACGGCGACGGCGCTAAACATTTTCATTGTCGGCGGCATTCAGAAACAGCGTAAACTTTCAACCGCAGACGCGCTCACCGGTGCCTACAACCGGCGCTTTCTGGATGACTTCCTTCGCAACGAGCTCGCCCGCGCCATGCGACACAAGACTGAGCTCTCAGTCGCGATGATCGATGTCGATCATTTCAAGGAGTTCAACGACAAACATGGTCACGCGGCGGGCGACCGGGCGCTGCGGCAGGTCGCTCAGACACTCGAGTCATCCGTGCGGCGAACCGATCTCGTTGCGCGATATGGCGGCGAAGAATTCGTCGTAGTGCTGCCGGACAGTACGGCGGAACAAGCGTTGATCAAACTTGAATCGATCAGATCGCTGATCGAGCATGATCCAATTGTGCTCGAGTGGAGCAAAGGCCGGACGGCCCATGCGGAGATTACGGTGAGTATTGGTCTGGCGAATTTCAGCCGGGAGAAGGAACAGACCGCAGCGGAATTGATTGCGGATGCGGATACGAGGTTGTATGCCGCAAAGAAGGCCGGGAGAAATCAAGTATTCGGCCCGCAATCGTAAGTGTAGTAGTTGTTCAACTCACAGTTCGACAGCTCAGAGTTCTGCGGCTCCCAGCTAGGATTGCTTCAAGTTCTGCCCTTTGAAGCTCAAAGCTCCTGCCCATCACAGCTCGAAGCTGTTGAAAATACTCGAGCTGAAAACTTTGAAAAGAGAGCGTGAACCAATCTTAGCGGGGAGCCGCAGAACTCTGAGCTTCAGAGCCGGGAGCTTCTATGGGACAACTCCAGTCCACGCCGGCCCAAGACGAACCATCAGGGCCGCGAATACTTCGATCCCATCATACAAATTCTGGACCCGAATATTTTCATCCTTCGCATGCTGATTGTCATCATGATTCGCCGTCGGAATGATGATCAATGGCACCTTCAATACCGTCGCGAATTTATCAATCGGCAAACTCCCTCCCATCATCGGCGCGGCCAGCACCGGATAACCGATCGCCTCAGTCACTACGCTGCGAATCGCTTTTGAAATCGGCAGATCCATCGACGTCTTCACCGCTGGCGATCCGTCGCCGCCCCAGTCGAGCCGCATGACCTTCTCATGATTCAATCGCACGGAATCCGCCGGCATTCCGTGCACCACAAACCAGCCGCGCGCGGTCAAATGCGCTTCGAGCAGTTCGCGCACGCGCGCTCCCGTCTGATTCGGCACGAGCCTGAAATCAATCGACGCGCTCGCCTCTGTCGGAATTGAATTCGTCGCCAGGGCTCCCACCTGCCCCGATGTGATTCCGCGCAGATTCACCGCCGGCAGCAGAATCCGCTCGGCGAGGAGCGCATTGTTGGCCTCTGTCTTTCCGAGCAAGAGTTCGCGCCGGAGTTCGCCGTCAATCACCGGCAACGCTCGTATCGCCGCGCGATCCGTCGCCGAAAGCGGCGGAACATCATCCATGAAGTGATCAATCAGAATCTTGCCGTCGCCGCTGCGTATCGATGCGATCGCATCGGTGAGCATCACCGCGGGATTCGGCGCCCAGTTCCCGTAGTGGCCGCTGTGAAGCGCGTGCGTCGCACCGTACACGGTCATCGTGACGCCGGTGCCGCCGCGGGCGCCGAACACGATCTGCATCTGGCGGCTCTGATGCATTGGTGAATCGCAGAAGAGCCACACATCCGCGCGCATCGCGGCCGATTCCCTTTCGAGAATCGTGCGGACATGAGCGGAGCCCGCTTCCTCCTCGCCATCGAAGAAGAATTTCAGATTCACGGTCGGCTTGTTGCCGGTCGCGCGCAGTGCGTCGATTGCGGCGAGCATCGTGACGATCGGCGCGCGATCGTCACCGGTGCCGCGACCATAAAGACGAAACTCGGGATCCACGCGGCCTGTTGACGGCAACGTCTGAATCGCGCCGAGTGTTCCGCCGGGCGCCGGCTGCGCGCGCAGCGTCGGCTGAAACGGCGGCGTTGCCCACTCGGGCGGATTCACCGGCTGGCCATCGTAGTGCGCATAGAGGCCGACGGTGCGCGTCGCGCCCGGGGCGAGCAGCTCGCCGTACACCGCCGGCGGTGCGTCGCCGTTGTCGAAGATTCGCGCCGTGATGCCGCGCCGCTCCAGCATCGTCTTCAGCAGCGCCGCGTTCCGGAGAATGTTCGCGTGATCGCGCGCGACATCAGGAATCGCGACGAAATCCGCGAGCTCCTTCACGATCTCGGCTTCGTGCTGCGTTCGCCAGTTGCGAATCGACGGCGTGATGGACTGCGCGCCGAGCAATCCCGGGAGCACGAGCGCAAGACGCGCCGCACGCGCGGCGCGCGCAACCAGCATGCGACGCATGATCAGCGTTCCAGCTTGAAGCCCGGGTCGATCGCCGGCCGCTTTGCCGCGTTCGCCGCGATCCAGCCGGTCATGTACATCCACTTCGTCATACGCGTGAGTTTCGCGTAGTCGATGTTCTTCGGTTCGTCGCGCGGCGTGTGATAATCCGGATGCAGATTCGTCGAAAACATGAGCGACGGAACGTTCAGCCGCGCGTACGGCACATGATCGCTTCGGAAATACCATCCCTCCGGATGCGTCGGCCGGTCCCAAAGCGAATCGATGATGAACTTGCCCGTTGCGGCATTCGCGGCGAGCGCCATGTCCACGAGCTCCGTGGAGTTGCGATGCGGCGGCTGCGAGCCGAGCAGCGCGGCCGAATCCGGATTGTTGCGGCCGATCATATCGCCGTTGAGCACCGCGACGATTTGCGTGAGCGGCACCACCGGATGCGCCGCGTGATAGCGCGATCCGAGCAAGCCGCGTTCCTCGGCGCCGTGAAACACAAAGAGCACCGAACCCTTGCCCGGCTGTTGTACAAATGCGCGGGCGCTCGCGAGCAGCGCGACGCTCGTACTCGCGTTGTCGTCGGCGCCATTCCAGATCGAGTCGCCGTCCACACTGAAACGCACGCCGTCGTGATCCTGATGCGAGCTAAAGAGCACGTATTCATCGCGGAGCTTCGGATCGGTCCCGCGCACAACGCCGATGATGTTCACCGATGGTGATTCGAAACTCTCAATGCTCAGGTGCACGGTCACGCTGTGGCCGCTCTGCTGAAATGCGCCGAGGGCCGAGCGGTGCACGAACAACACCGGCGCCCCGCTCGTACGCGGCGTCGGCGGCGGCGCAGCCGTCACGGCATTTCGTGGAACACCGCCGATCACATCGTACGCGCCGCGCTCTTGAAGTCTCCAGACGCCCTCGTACGCGATGTCCGCGATAGAATCCGCAACGACAATCACGCCCGCCGCACCGCGGCGGGTGAGCGCGTTGCCGGTCGCCGTGATTCCGGCGCGGGCGTAGCGATACTCGTACGTGTTGGTCGTTGAGCGCAGGGCCGCAGTCGGCGGCTGCATGATCACGACCGCTACCTTCCCTCGCACGTCGATCGTCGTATCCTTGCCGTCGCCAACAAACACCGTCTGCGCGGAGACATCACCGCTCAGATTCGACGTCGGTGCTATCTCGGTCCAGAACGCGAGCGGTTTGCCGTCGAGCGTCACGGAGCTGGCCACCGAGGAGATGCGCGTGCGGCGCATATTCCACCATTGGAAATACGTGCCGTCTTCGCCCATCGGCTTGAGTCCGATCGACCGCATCTGATCGGCCACCCACATCGACGCGCGCATCTCGTCGAGCGACCCCGCCTCGCGGCCGCGCATGTTGTCGCCGGCCATCGCGTAGAGGTCGCGCTTGAGATCGGCTTCCTTAATTGCCGAAATCGCGAGCGGAATCGCGACGCCCTTCGGCGGCGTCTTCGCGGCCTGCGCGAAGAGCGGTGAAGTTCCGACGATCGACAACATTAGAACGCGTTTCAGAAAAACTCTCATCGAATGCGATTCCTATTTCAGAGTGTAGATGAAGCAGCCCCAGTTTCCGCCGGCACTCGCGACTAGCAGCCACCGACCCTCGGACGGAAGGCGAAATGCACTGGCATAGAACAGTCCCGTGAACATACCCGTCGGCCGCACAACATTCCCCTGTGCAAACACGACCTGCTCCGTCGGCGCATCGAGTCTCGCGGCGCGTACGGTGAGCGGCGGCGGCGACACCCACGTCGTGTGGACCGGCACCCAATAGAATTTCGCGAGTCCTTGATGCCAAAGATTGCTGTAGAAGGAAACTGGTCCGACGATGAACTCTCCAGAGCGAACTTCATTGAGACCCGCGACATCAACGCATTTTCGTTCGGAACTCCCGGCGCGGCCCCTCGCGAGAAAACCGGTTTCGGCCGTGTCACCCGGCGAAAGGTGCGGAAACCGAGCACCCTCGCTCTCCGCAGCAACGACAGTCGTCGCAACAGAATCGGACGGCAGCGACTTCCGCCCATACTGAATGTTCTGCGCATCTAACGCCGTCGCCGAAACCAATAGCGTGAAGACGCCCAGACCCTGCATTATTAATCTCATCTCCAATAACGTTCGCTCTGCGCTCTCTCCCCGCAAGGACTCGTGATGCCCGACTCGCTCTCCCGTCGTGAAGCGATCAAGCAACTCACCGCCGTAAGCGCCGCCGCCGCATTCGGTCCCGAGATCATTCGCGGACTCGCGGCCGATATCGTCATCGCAGGCAAGCCGGTGGAAATCGAGGTCGCCTCGCTGAGCCCCGTAACAGTTCGTCTGACGATTCGCCCGATCGAGGGCGGCAAACCCACGGCAGTTCCCGACACGGGCGAGTTGATCAAAGACGCAATCGGCAAGACCGTCGCCCACGAACGTGCGGCCGCTCCGCTCTCGAGAGTCAAAGCGGGCGAGCTCATCGTCAAGTTCACCGACTCGCCGCCTACGCTGATCGTCGAAACTGCAAAAGGCGAGCCGGTCCAAAAACTCACGCTCGACGCCGCCGCGCCCGGCATGTCGTTCATGCTCCCGACCGGCCCGCTCCTCGGACTCGGCGAAGGCGGACCGCAGTTCGATCGCAAAGGCTCGACCGACAAAATGATCATCGGCCAGGGCGGCTATCGCTTGGCCACGCACGGCACTCGCGCGCCAATCCAATGGCTCATCGGAACGGATGGCTGGGCGATGTTCATCCACCAGCCATATGGCCAGTTCGATTTCACCGGCACGGAGGGGAAGTTCAATCCGCCCGCTGATGTCGCGCTCCCGCTACAACTGTTCGTCGTTGCATCGCGCGATCCAAAAGTCATCATGCGCGAATACGCGCGACTCACCGGCTTCGCCGAGATGCCCGCGCGCTGGACCTTCGGTTACCAGCAGTCGCACCGCACGCTTGCCGGCCGCGACGAAGTCATGAGCATCGCGCGCACCATGCGCGAGAAAAAACTGCCGTGCGATACACTGATTTATTTGGGAACCGAGTTCACACCGAGCGGCTGGAATACCCGCAACGGCGAGTTCACGTGGCATCCAACAAACTTCCCGGACCCCGCACGGATGATCTCGGAACTTCATGACGAGAATTTCAAAGTCATTCTTCACATCGTGATCGAGGGCCACCGTCTCACGGGCACCGTGCACGACAAATGCACCGCGCCGCCGCTGCCGAGCGGCCGCACGCCCGACAACAAATGGCCGCCCGATCGCCAAGTCTCCTGCTACTGGCCGTTTCACAAACCGCTCATGGACTTGGGCGTCGACGGCTGGTGGCCCGATCAGGGCGACGGATTCGACGGACCGTCGGAGTTGAATCGCCATCGCATGTATTGGGAGGGTACGCAGCTCTATCGATGGAACGAGCGGCCATTCGCGCTGCATCGCAACGCGTCCGCCGGAAATCAGCGGTTCGGAGGGTTCATCTGGTCCGGTGATATTCAATCGCGATGGGAAACGCTGAAAATACATGTGCCGGTCGCGATCAACACCGGACTGTCGGGCCTTCCGTACTGGGGCACCGACATCGGCGGATTCTATCCCACGGCAGACTACACGGGCGAATTATTTGTGCGCTGGTTCCAGTTTGCCGCGTTCTGCCCGCTCTTCAGATCGCACGGCCGCAACTGGCATTTGCATCTGCCGTGGGGATGGGACGGCGGTGACGGCGGACCGAGCGAAGTGAATAACTACACGGCGGATCCGAGCGAGATGCACAATGCTCGCATCGAGCCCATCTGCAGAAAATATCTCGAACTCCGCTATCGGCTGATGCCGTATCTCTACACCGCCGTGCGCGATTGCCACGAGACCGGCATGCCGATCATGCGCTCGATGTGGCTGCACTATCCCGACGACGCGGCCGCCAGCGCGAGAGGCGATCAGTACCTGTGGGGATCCGACATGCTCGTGGCGCCGGTCGTCGAGAAAGGCGCGACCACCCGCAAACTCTATCTGCCCCGCGGATCGTGGATTGATTTCTGGACCGAAGAGCGAGTCGAAGGCGGACGCGAGATCGACCGTGCCGTCGACCTCGGCCTCACGCCACTCTACGTGCGCGCCGGCGCTGTCATTCCCATGGGCCCGGTGAAGCAGTACACCGACGAACCCAGCGATCAGCCGCTGATGCTCGTGGTGTATCCGGGTGCCGACGGCGAGTCGTCGTGGTACGAAGACGACGGAAAAACATTCGACCATCGCAACGGCGAATGGATGCGCGTCGCAACATCATGGAAGAACAGCCCTCGCCAACTCACGCTGAAACTCGCGCAGGGCTCCAGGATGTTCGGCGGAACTCAGCGGGTGGCTGTTCGAGTGGCCGGCTCGCCGAACGTCACTCAGGTTCGGTTCGACGGCCGGCCACTCGATATCACGCTCTGATTCTACGGTACGATCTTTGGCGTCACCACCGGCGTCGCCTTCGGATCGACCAGCGCGCGCCGTTCCTTGAGATGCGCCTCCATCTTGAGCCGCGGCACTCCATCCTTCAGCCAATCCGGCGCCGGCTGATCGCGAAGGAATGTGTCGAACCACTCCGTCATGCGGAGATTGTAATCCTTCTGGTTCGCCGGCCGCGCGAGACCGTGATTCTCGCCTGCGTACTCAAGCAAAATCACGTCCTTGCCCAAGTCACGCAGGTGATTGTAGTACGTCACGCCCTGATTGAAATCCACCGCGCCGTCGCGATCGTTGCTCAGGAGCATGAACGGAATCGAGAGATTCTGCGCAAAGTTCTGCGGTGAATTTCTCGCGTACGCTTCCGGCACTTCGTTCGGTCCGCCGGTAAAGCGGCCCTGACTCGAGATGAAGATCGACGCGTCGGTGCTGCCGCTGTTCCAATAGATGGAACCGAACATCGACACCATGTCGGTGAGCGGCGCGCCGGCCTCCGCGGTCTTGAAGATCTTCGTCTGCGTCGTGACGAACGTCGTCTGGTATCCGCCCCAGCTGTGACCCTGCAGTCCGACGCGATCAGCGTCGACGATGCCGGTCGCGATCGCGGCCTTCACCGCGGGCACGATGCACCACGTCGCCGAGCGGCCCGGATCATTCACATGGTACACGATGTCCGGCATCAAGAACGCGTAGCCGCGCGAGGTGTACACGCTCGGATTCGAATACCGTGTGGCGTTCGGCTCCGAGTACGCGTTGAAGTTCTGCGAAAGCTTTTCGTAGATGTACGTCAGCATCGGATACTTCTTTCCTTGTTCGTATCCCGCCGGCAGCATCAGAATCGCCTGATGATGTCCGCCGCCGTTGTCGCAGGTGTAGTCGATGAGCCGCGCGCCCGGCGTCCATGCGACGTCCTTCTGCTGCGGCGCGCCATCGGTAAGCCGGCGCTCGGCCGAAAGATCGCCCTCCGCAGCGTACCAGTCAGGCATCTTCGCCACCGTCTGACGCGTGTACACCCACGTGTTCGCGTCGCGCGCATGGCGGTAGTCGACCTTCGCGCTCTCGAACGACAGCACCTTCGCACCGCCCTTCACCGGATCGACCTGCGCGAGCCCTTCCTTCTTCGTCCACTCGCCGTAGGTCTTCACGTACAGTGGCTTCGCCGGATCGATAAGCCCGCGATCCTTGGGATCCGAAATCAGGCGCGCCTGATATTTGATCTGATTCTTGAGCCCGTCGCCCGTGATGTTCACTGCGCCCGTTCCGCTCACGGGCAGACGCCACATATCCCAGTTGTCGCGCACGTACACTGCTGAGCCATCCTTGGCCCAGCCAACGAGCGCGCCACCAATCGCGGGCTTCACCTGATTGTGATCGTCCTCAGTGTCCCAGAACTTCGCGGGGACGCCCGTGGTGATCGTCTTCGTGGTGCCGCTCGCGAAATCGTAGAGTTTGAAGTCTCCGGTATCGTAGTAGAGATACTTGCTGTTGTCGGGCGAGAAGTTCGACGCGAATCCGCCGCCGCCACGGCCGCCGCCGCCACCACCGCCCGGGACTTTCTTCTGCACGACTTTCCGCTCGCCGGTGTTCACGTTCACGGCGTAGATATCGCGGAACGCAAATCCCTTAATTCCCTGATTGCGCTCGTAGGGCGAGATGTCCGTACCGATCGCCCACGTGTCCTTCGGGCCGACGGTCACCGTTTTCATTGCTTCGTCGGCGAGCTTCGTGACCTTCGCCGAAGCGACGCTGTACGCGGCGAGATAGTTGAACGCGCGATCCTGCGCCTCCTGCACCTGCTGCTCCGGCTGCGGCCGGGCGTCCTTCCAGTGCCAGAGAATAAGCGACGGCACTTCGGCGTCAGTCTGCGGAGCGGCGGCCACCTGACCGCCCGCGCCGCCACCCGGCGCGACGCCGTTGGTTGCCGGCGGAGTGAACGGTGCGCCGGCCGCGCGCGGGCGCGGCGGACGCGGATCGCGCAATCCGAAGTAGATCACCGAGTCGTGATCGCCGAACTGTGGCGAGCGATCGCTGCTGACCACCAGGCCGCCGGTGACGCCGGCCGACTTCGCGTTGATCTCCATCATTTTGGCGTCGGCACGCGCCGCGTGCGACCACGCCAGCACGGCAGCGTCTTCGTCGGCGCCGCTCGTGTCGCTTACCGCGCGCACCACAGCGAGCGCGTCCGTCGAATCGCTCCACACAATGCGGCGATACTGCCCCTTGCCCACATCGAGCGGACGCGAGATGCCCGTGGAGAGCTGACGAAGCTGTACGCTATTTCCGACATCCCCCGCTGCACTGATCGCATACGCAATCCAGTCGCCTGAATCATCGAACGCGAATTCGGAGACATCGCCGATCGGAACCGCCATGCCGCCGGTGAGATTGATCAGTTCGAGCGTCGTACCCGTTGGCGCGCGCGGAGCGGCGCCTGCCGCCGGAGCCGCGGCCGCGCCGGCTGGCGCGCTGTGAAGGATCGCGAGCCAATCCGATTTGTCGCCGGCAAAACGGAAGCTGCGCACGCTCTCGAACTCGCGCTTCGTTCCGGTCGCGAGCTCGACGATCGCCAGCTTGGGAGGTGCGGCCGCCGCCGTCCCAGCGCCGGGGGCCGCTCCGGCTCCGCCACGGCCACCGCGCCCACCGCGACCGGCGTTCGCGCCGCTCGCGTATTCGAGAAAGGCGACCCATTTGTTGTTGCCCGAAATCGACGGGTTGCCGCCTGCGACCGCCGCGCCGCGGCCGCCGCCACCGCCGCCGCCGCCGCCGCTCGCGTCACCCACCGGGAATTTCAGTTCCTTCCCGCTTGCCGCAGTCGCGCGCACGATCACTTCGGCGTCGCCTTCGTTCGGCGCGAGAATGTATGCGAACCACTTGCCGTCGTTCGAGAGCGCGGGCGAGCGAATTCCCTTCCACGTGAGCAGATCGTTCAGCGTGAGCTGCCGCCCTGCCGAGGCGGGCGGTGTCCACTTGGAGACGGGAGCGGCGCTCGGGGCGCCCCACGGCAACGTGGCGTTGGGGTTCGCCGTAGCTGTCACGGTGGGCGCTTGCGCTCCCAGCGACAGAGCGGACGTGGCTGCCGCGACGGCGGCGATCTGGATGAGTGTGCGACGCATCGGTATGTCCTTGGGTGTAGGCTCGGCCATAGAGTAACTTTGTTCGTCCCTCTCTGCCACTTCTGACAGGATTACGCCTGTGCCCCGCACATCGTTCTCGCTCGTACTCGCGCTCGCTGCCGCCACTGCCTCCGCGCAGACGCCGCCCGCCACGAAGGCGCCCGCGCCCGGCACAATGGCATCCGTCAAGAAGGCGTCGGCTCAGGCACCAGCGAGCGGCAGAACAGTGTGGCCCGACGAAGGCCCCTACAAATGGGCGCCGCGGCCGACGGAGTCCGCCATCACGGCGAACGACCTGCGCACGAGGCTCTATCAAATCGCGGACGATTCGATGATGGGCCGCCGCGTCGGCGAGCTCGGCAACTACAAAGTGACTTCGTACATCGAGTCCGAGTTTAAGAAGCTCGGCCTCAAGCCCGGCGGCGACAACGGTACGTTCTTTCAGGAACTCGCCTACGGACCGACGACGTTCGATAGTCTCACGTCCTTGTTCACCTTCGGGGGCAAGCAGCTCGCGGCGAAACGCGATTTCGTTCCGGTTGTTCCCACCGCGGCAAACGGATTCGGAGCAACGATGGCGGCGGTGCGAATCCCCGTGGTCTTCGCCGGACGCTGGCGTGACACGAGCGCGCTCGATCCTGCGGTGTTCAAAGGCAAGATCGCGGTGTTCACCTCAAACGCCAGCGAATCAGGACTCATTCCAGCCGGCCGCGGAGCCGCGCGTGTGCTGCGCTGCGACTCGGTTCCCAACAAGTTCGGGGCGGCAGCGGCAGCGCAGGTCGAAGCGCAGGTGCGCGCCGATAGCCTCGCGGGCCGGGGCGGACGCGGAGGCGGCGGAGGCGGCGGCGGCGGGCGTGGCGGCGCTGGCGGCGCGGCGCGCGACATTCGGGCGCAGACTGCGGGCGCGCTGGCGGTTCTGATCATCTCGACGGATTCGATTCCGCAGGCGGCAATCACCAGCGCGTTCAGCGGACGCGGCGGCATGCAGGCGGCCGCGCGCCCGAACGGCGCGGGCGCGATCGGCGCGGCAGCGATTACGGCGTCGACCGCTGCACAGCTTTTTGGTAAGCCGGTGGAGCAGCTGTCGGTCGGAGCTTCTGGAGAATCCGTTTCCGCGGCGTGGAGCTACGAGTGGCACATGTCCAAAACGCCCGCTCGCAACGTTATCGCGATCCTTCCGGGAACGGATCCCGCGCGCGCCGGAGAATACGTGCTCATGAGCGCGCACAACGATCACAATGGCGTGAATGCCGTTGCCGTCGATCACGATTCGACGCGCGCGGTCAACATCGTCACGCGGCCGCAGGGCGCGAACGATCCGGTGTGCCGTCCGACCGAGGCGCAGCAGCATGTGATCGACTCGCTGGTCGCTCGGGCGCGCAGCATTCGCCCGCCGCGCCGCGACTCCATCATGAACGGCGCAGATGACGATGGCTCGGGCACCGCGGTTCTGCTCGAGCTCGCCCAGAAATTCGCGAGTGAGAAGCCAGCGCGCTCGGTGGTTTTTGTTTCGCACACGAGTGAGGAGTCGGGCCTGAACGGTTCCAAGTGGTTCACCGATCATCCGACCATTCCGCTCACCGCCATCGCCGCAGCGCTCAACATGGATATGGTCGGCAAAGGCCGCACTGATCAGGTGAAGTTCGGCGGGCCGACCTCGCTCCAGACACTCGGTTCGCGCCGTCTCTCGCGCGAGTTCGGCGACATCATCGATTCCGTGAACGCCACGCGCTCCGATGTGATGGCGATCGACAAGACATGGGATGTATTCGCGAATCCGATGAATCGCTTTTGCCGCAGCGATCAGGTGAACTACGTGAAGCACGATGTGCCTGTGACGTATTTCTCGCTCGGTTACGCGGAAGATTATCACCAGGTCACCGACGAACCGCAGTACATCGAGTACGATCACTCCGCGCGGTTCGCGCGATTCATTCATGACATTGCGTGGGCAATCGCGCAGCGCAAAGACCGACCGGCAATCAGCGGTGCCGATCCGTCGTACCCCGTCTGCCGTTAGGAAAAACTCACAGGTCGCAGCCCAAGTTCATTGTTCATAGTTTGGCAGTGTCATCGCTATCTGTTCCAAGCTTCGAGCCTTTGGTTTTTCTTAGCTAAAAGCCAAGAGACCCCAAAACTTGAGCTCTGAAGGGATAGCCGTGAAACTGCCAACCCATCACCCGTGAACTTGGACTGCGACCCGTGAGCTTTTGCTCGTGAAAGGCTTACGCCGACGTCGCGAGCGAACGATTATTATCTCCCCCGCCGTACACTGGAGCAGTTCATGATCCCCGCCCTCCCCCGCTTTCTTCGCTCGGCCCTCACAGCCGCAGTACTCTCGACGCTCGCATGCTCCGCCGCGTTTTCGCAGGCGACGGTGAACGAAACCCGCGACCCGAACCAGAAACAGGACGAAGAGTTCGCCAAACTCTACGCCACGTGGACCGGCGAAGCGAAGTACGGCAGCCCGCTCGTCGATCACCTCCCGCGCGTCGCGGGAATCCCGACGCCGAAGGATGTGCTCGGCTACTACATTGGCGCGCCGGCGAAACTCACCTACTACGTCGACATTCTGAAATACTACCGCGCGCTGGCGAAAGCGTCGCCGCGCGTGAAGATCGAGACGATTGGAAAATCGGACGAAGGGCGCGAGCTCGTCGTCGTGTGGATCTCGTCCGAAGCGAACATCAAGAACCTCGAGTCGAACCGCGCAAACCTTGCAAAAATCGCCGACCCGCGCGGCATGAACGAAGCGCAGGTCCGCGAGCTGATGCAGAAAACCAAACCGCACTATCACTTGATGGGCGGCCTGCACAGCGGCGAGACCGGGCCGAGTGAAATGCTGATGGAGCTCGCGTATCGTCTCATCACGGAGACGTCACCGCTCATCACGCAGATCCGAAACAGTGAGTATGTCTCGATCACGCCGGCCGCCGACCCCGACGGCCGCGATCGCAACGTCGATTGGTTTTATCGCGGCCTCGAAGTCGCCGCGGCAGACAGCATCGCGCGCGGCGGCAAGCCCGCGGACACCACCGGCACCGGCGGGCGCGGCGGATTTGGCGGCGGTGCCGGCGTTCCGTACTGGGGCAAGTACGTGTTTCACGACAACAATCGCGACATCAACCTCTCGCAGGTTTCGATGCGCGCGATCACGGATTGGTATTTCACGGCGCACCCGCCGATCATGCACGATCTGCACGAGGCGCAGCCGCTGCTCTACATCTACAGCGGCGGCCCTCCGCAGAATCCGAACCTCGATCCGATTCTGTTCACGGAGCTCCCGTTCTTTGCGAACTGGGAACTGTCGCAGATGACCAAGTGGGGAATGCCGGGCGTGTACACGTTCGCGTTCATGGACGGCTGGTCGCCGGGATATCTCGGATCGGTCGCGTACAACCACAACGGCATGATGCGGATGTACGAGATCCAGTCGGGCCGTGAAGGCGGAGTGCCGACGCCCGCTGTAGTGCCGGGTGCAGATACGACCGCGGGTCGCGGTGGACGCGGCGGCGGTGGCGGTGGCGGCGGACGTGGCGCGCCTCCGGCAGCCGGCGGTGCTGGAGCAGCGGCGGCGGCGCCCGTTGGCGGTGGTGGCGGTGTTGGCGGTGTTGGCAGAGGACCTGCGATTCCCACCGGCCGTGGCGGCGGTCAGCCGCGCGAGTGGTATCGCGGCATTCCAATTCCAACCAACGGCGTGCAGATGTTCACGCGCCGCGACAACACGAACTACTCCGAGACGGGCGTGCTGTCCGGACTGCAGCTCACGTCGATGTTCCCGCAGCTCGTGCTCGAGAACTTCTACATCAAGACGCGCAACTCGCTGGCAGACGGATCGTCGAAGGCGCCGTACGCATTCGTGTTCCCGGTGCAGCGCGACATGACCAAAGTCGCCGTGCTGCTGAATATTCTGCGCGCGCAGGGGATCGAAGTCGGACAACTGACCGCTGCCACGAAATCGGGAAGCGAGACATTCCCCGTCGGCTCGTACATCGTAAAACTCAACCAGCCCTACGGCCGTCTCGCGAAGAATCTCCTCGAGAAGCAGGACTATCCCGACCCTGCGCTGCAGACGTACGACGACAGCGGCTGGTCGATGGGCTACGCGTTCAACGTGGACGTGAAGGAAATCAAAGACAGCACGATCCTCAAGGCGGCCGCGACAAACATCAAGACCATCGAAGTGAAAGTACCGGTCGCCGGATCAGGCACCGCTGCGCTTGCCGTCGCGCACCTCGGATCGAACAACATGATCAGCTTCCGCTACCGCCTGAAAGCGGTGAAGATGAAAATCGCGGAAAAAGAATTCACCGCCGAGGGAGTCACCTTCCCCGCCGGCTCCTTCATCATCACCGGCTCGGCAGCGGAACTCGCCGACGCACGTACGCAGGCGCAGCAGCTCGGCCTGACCGCGGCGGCGATCTCTGCCTTGCCGACAATCGGATCGCACGACGCGATTGCGCCGCGCGTCGCGCTCTACTCGCAGTGGGGCAACACGCAGGAGCTCGGCTGGTACCGTCACGCGTTTGACCAGTTCGGCATTCCATTCGATCTGATCTTCAAGGAGCGCGTCGCAAAGGGTGATCTCAAGAAGGACTACGACGTGATCATCATGGCCGCGCAGAACGTGAACCGAGCCGCCATTCTCGCCGCGCCGGCCGCGAAACCGGTGCCGTATCAGAAGAGCGATAAGTACAAGACACTCGGCGCATACGGCGAAACGGCGGACATGACTGGCGGCTTCGGCCCCGCGGGCGTGGAGGCGTTCAACAAATTCCTCGACGGCGGCGGCACGCTTATTACTACGCTTCAATCCGTACGTTTCCCAATAGAATTCGGCTTGTCGCGCACCATCGACACCGAGAATCCCGTGAACGTGAATGCGCAGAAGCCGCTGATCACCGCGGAGATCATGCGGCCCGAGCATCCGGTGTTCTACGGCTACGGCAGCAAGATTTTCCCAATCAAGTTTGGCCAGAACTCGCAGGTCTTCAAAGTCGGCGTCGCCGATCAGGCGAATGTTCTTGCGCAGTACGTGGGCGGCGATGCCTCGGTGCTCAGCGGACTCATGGTTGGCGCCGACAATTTGAAGGGCCGCGCGTTTGCGATGGACGTTCCGAACGCGCACAACGGCAACGGCCGCGTGCTCATGTTCGCCAACAATCCCGTGTATCGCTGGCAGAACCACGGCGAATTCAACATGGTTTTCAATTCGATTTTGAACTGGAACTACGTTCCGCCCGCTCCGCCGATGACAATCCCGGCGGTCACGGGCCGTGGCGGCCGCGGAGCCCCATGAGAACTCTCTTTGCGTTCGCGTTGACTGTGGCGACGATTTCGTCGGCTAGCGCGCAGAGTGCGCGCCGGCCGCTGTCGTCTCACGATATTGACGACCTCGCCCGCCTGATCATGCTCGAAGATCATCGCGAGTTCGATACCACGGATCTCTCGCGCATTCTGAAATCGGCGCATCCGGAAGTTCGCCGCCGCGCCGCGCAGTCCATCGGCCGCATCGCGAACAAAGCGGGCTACGCGCTGCTGAGAGCAAAGCCGCTCGACGCCGATACCGCTGTGGCCGCAACGGAAATCTGGGCGGCCGGCCAGTTGAAGGATTCAACCACGGTCGCGTGGTTCGATTCGCTTCTCACAGATTCGAAACTCCCGCCGACAGAACTTTCGGAAGCTGCCACCGCACTCGGCAAAATCAAAACCGCCAGCGCGCGTGAAGTACTCGCTCGCTTTCTTTCATCGGCCACCGAGAGTGCGCGCTCGACTCCGGCGATCGAAGAGGCGCTCTTCTCGATCGGTCGCTGCAACACGCGCGGCGATCTCGGTCCGATTACCAAATTCACGACGTCCGAAAACGCCGAGATTCGTTGGCGCGCAACGTGGGCGCTGTTCCGTCCGCGCGACCCCGCGGCGGTTCGGGTCATTATGAACCTCACGTTTGATAAGTCCGCCGATGTTCGCATGTGGGCGATTCGCGCTCTCACTCAGCCGCAAGCAGACAGTGCCGGCCAGGCCGCAGAAGCGGAGCGGATCGTAATCGGAAAACTCTACGACGCGGACCGTCGCGTGCGCACGGAAGCCATTCGCACGCTCGGTACATACTTCAGGGACCTCGACGCGTTGCACGCGCTGGAAACCGCAAAGGCGTCGCCCGACTGGTGGATTTCATCCAGCGCCGCCGAAGGTCTCGCGCGGGTGAATCCGCCGCCTCCGCCAACTGGCCGCGGCGGCGGTGGTGGCCGCGCGCAGCGACCCGTGCCGCCACCGAACACGCGCCCGCTCGCCGAATACCGAGCGCTCGTCGAGAAATACGTTGTGCCCGATTACAAGGGCGCGCCGCGGCCAACCGCCGAGTGGGAAACGCCACGCGGAAAGTTCACGATCGAACTGTATCCCGGCGACGCGCCGCTCGGCGTCGAAGAGTTTGTCCGTATCGTGGAATCCGGTTCGATCGTCGGCACCGCGTTCCCACGCGTCGTGCCCAACTTCGTTGATCAGGCGGAAAGCATTCCCGGCGCCAAGCGGCTCCGCGACGAAGTCACGCGGCGCGGACTCACACGCGCCGTTGTCGCGTGGGCTTCAGCGGGACTCGATACGGGAACGCCGGGCTACACGCTGGCGAACGCCGTGCAGCCGCATAACGAAGGCGATTTTACGACGCTCGGCCGCGTGATCAAAGGCATGGACGTCGTCGATCAGTTCCAGCAGGGCGACAAGATCACTGCAGCGCGGATGCTTACAAAGCCTTAGCGCGAACGACGCGAACGCCGCAAACAGGAACCATACGCGAGGTTCCGTTTGCGGCGAACCGCACGGTGACCTTCGACTTCCCATTCACGAGCGCCGGCGAGATCTCGTACTGCGCGTTGTAGAATCCCGCCGCACTTTGGTTCGGCTCATAGTGCGCGATCTTTGTGCCGTCGACGAGAATATCAAAATCGCCGAGCGGCGCGGGGAGACCGAGTTCGTTGAAGTAGGTCACGATCAGCGCGTTGGGCACACCCGGCTCAACCGCGAGATCGAACGAGAACCATCCGGCGCCGGCGCGGCTGCCGCGGCCGTTCGTCCGACCCACCGCGCGATCCGCAGGCTGACTCTGATAATTCGCGTCGCGCTCGGGTTGCACGCCGCCCGGCTGAACAGAACTGATCGTCGCCGCCTCAAGCTTGAGCGCGCGCTCGCGATCAGCGGCCATCGCCGCACCGCGCAAATCGAAATCTCTTTGCGTGAGCACGTCGAAGTACACGCTATAGTTACGACGCTGTGTTCTATAGAACGGCGCGAGCGTGACGTCAGTCGGCAAAGCGCTCTGACCAATCACGCGCGCCACATTCTGCGCTTTGAAATCACCCTGGCGCGCACCGTTCGCGACGACCCACGCATCAATCGGGCTGTCATTCGTGACGAACACGGGAATCGGCGCGGCGGGCGCAGCACTGCGACGCTCGGAGCGCGCGGGCCCATGATCACCCGCCAACACCAGCGGCCCCCACATAATCGCGGCCACCTGCCCATTGTCCGGCGTCGCTTCGAGTCGCAGCGTCTTCGGCATCGTCAGTTCGACCACATCTCCCGATTTCCAAACGCGTTTGATCTCCACGTACGAACTCGCCTGCGCGGCTTCCATTCCCGGCGCGCCGCCGCGGCCGCCTGCATTGAGATCGCGAAGACTTGCGAGTGTTGGCGTTGGAATCGTCGTGCCGTTCACGCGAATCGTGAAAGCATCACCCGCCCACACGGGCCGCCGAACGGCGAGCGTGAATTCTTTTTCTGCTGGCATCGCGAGTGTGATCTTCGCGTTCTCGCCGTCGGGAAATCCGGTATCCATCGTGAGCTTCACGCCGGCCGTCGTGAATTGCGCCGTCGACGGCACGAAGAGATTCACCCAGAGCGTATCGGGCGATTCGTAGTACACGCCGTAGCCGTGCAGCGCATGGCTCTCCATGCCGGTGCCCACGCAGCACGTGAAACTCTGCAACATGTCCTGATATTCCTGCTGCACGCCGCGTCCAACCGGCACCATGTATGACGTGCGTCCATCCTCGGGATCGATCGACGCGAGAATGTGATTGAACAGCGCGCGTTCGTGGAAATCGGCGTAATTCGCGTCAGGCCGCAGCGAGAACAAACGCCGCGTGAGCTTGATCATGTTGTACACATTGCACGTCTCGCACGCGCGGCCGTCCACTCGCGCGCTCAGCATATCGGGCGCCCCAAAGTATTCTGACAGCCCATGCCCGCCAGTCGCGTAGCTGTGATGCTGTGCGACGCGATCCCAGAAGAACGACGCGGCCATAATATCCGCCGTGTCGCCCACGTATCCATAGCGCGCAGCCGAGCCGATCAGTTTTGGAATCTGACAGTTGCCGTGCTTGCCCGAGAGGTTGTCCTGATGCCGCTTGAGCGGATCCGTGAACGCGTGATGCTCGAAACGGTACGACAACTTGAGCCAGCGCTTGTCGCCTGTGTCGGCGTACAGATCGGCGAGCACTTCGTTCATGCCGCCATGCTCCGTGTCGAGCATCTTCTGCACTTGCACATCCGTCAGCGGCGCGAGCACGCCCTCGGCCCACGTGGCGTACTTCACGCTCATCCCGAGTGCCGTCTTGTTTCCGGTATGCCGGTACGCGTCGCGAAGGCCCGAGTAAGTCTTTTGCAATGTGTACCACGGCGACCAAAGCCCGTTGAGGTCGAATCCGCCGGAGCGAATGTCGCCTTTCGACACCTGCGCGAACGCCTCGCGAAGGCCCTCAAGCGCGCCGAGGTAGCCGTCGCCGTTTTTATCCTGCACGATTTTCAATTCGCTTACGATATAGTCCGCGCGTTCTTTGAAGCGATTGTCACCGGTCGCCTGATACATCAGGCTCACGGCGGAGAGATGATGCCCAGCTATATGGCCTGTGAGATTGCGCTTGTCGCCGTCCCATCCGCCGTACGGCTGCCCCTTCTGAGGAAGTCCGGCGCGCACGCGATAATACGCGAGCATGCGATCGGGCTCGAGCGAGAGCAAATATTTCGCTGTGACATCCTGCGCCGTTTTGAGCGGGCCACCGGTCACGCGCACGCTTCCAAGCGGAATCGGATGCGCCTGAATCATCTTTTCCTCGAACGCGTGCACTGCGGCATCTTCGCGAACGCCGTGCTCGGTTAAGGCTGCTGCGGCATGCGCCGCGCGCGTGCCAAGCGTTAGCGCGGCGGCGGTTGCGGCGGAGTGAGTGAGGAAAGAGCGACGGGAGGTAGGCATGGTGGATGGTTTTGTAGGCAGACGGTCAGGCGTATGGATTCATGATGGTGCGTGTCGGCGCGGGAGGCAACTGGGCGCGGCAACGCTTTGCCGTCTGACATAGTCTCAATATTGACGCGCGTCGCGCACCGCGAGCATGTCCTGCAACGTCACACTTCTCGTCGAGCGAGGTCAGGCCGTGCGGGGATTTCAAGCACTTGATGCACTCAAGCAGGACATCCGTTATGCGGCCCGTTCGCTGCGCAAAACTCCGGCGTTCACCGCCGCTGCTGTACTGACGCTGGCGCTCGGCATTGGCGCGACCACCGCGATTTACGCGGTCGCCTACGCGGTCTGGCTCAAACCGCTGCCATACCGCGAACCCGATCGTCTCGTCATCGTGCGCGACGCATATCAGGGCGCGGGCGCTAACATTGCGATGGCGGAGCTGCCGGACCTCCGCACGCTGCCGTCGCTCGAGAGCGTGGCCGCGTATTCGTATGGCGCGGATATCGTGAAGATCAGGGATGAACCAACGCGCGTCCTTGCGTTCGTCACGACGTCGAATCTGTTCGCAGTGCTGGGCGCGAATCCGGCAATCGGCCGCACTTTCGCGCCGGCCGACGCCGAGGAGGCGGCGGCACCCGTGGTTGTGCTGAGCGATCATTTCTGGCGCGATCGCATGAGCGCTGATACGCACGCCGTCGGAAAGTCCCTCATGTTGCGTGGACAGCTGCATACCATCATCGGTGTCATGGCCCGTGGTTTTCAGTTTCCGCAATATCTCGCGAGCGATGTGTGGACGGTGTCGCATCGACATGCGGACCCCGTCTCGCGGCGCGATCGCTTTTTCTTCAGCGTTGCGCGACTGAGGCCCGGCGTCACGATCGAACGCGCTCAGGCCGAGGCCTCAGTGCTGGGGGCGCAGCTGGAGGCGAGCTATCCCGAGACCAATCGCGGATGGACGGTCGCACTGAGCAGTTTCATGGAAGATGCGATTGGCGGCATCCGGGGGGCCTTCGGCCTTTTGCTGGGAACGGTCACGCTGCTGCTGTGCATCGCCTGCGCCAATATCGCCGGACTGTTGCTCGCGCGCGGCACATCGCGTGAAGCGGAACTCGGATTGCGCGCCGCGCTCGGCGCGTCTCGTGCGCGGCTCATATCGCTCGTATTTACCGAAAGCATTTGCATCGCGTTGCTCGGCGGAATCGCGGGCTTCGCATTCGCATATGGCGGCACTCGCGCGATGGCTCGTCTGTTGCCGTCGTCGCTGCAGAGGCTCGATGCGATCGTGATCGATGGACGGATCGTCGCGTTTGCGACTGCCGTGTCGGTGGTCGCGGGGGTGCTGTGCGCGCTCGCGCCAGCGCTTCGCGTGTCTGTGGCCGCCCCCGGAAAAGCCCTGCGCGATATAGGCCGCGGAGTCGTGCGCGGCGGCCAGCGCATGCAGCACGCGCTCATCGTCATGGAAGTCGCATTGTCGCTCGTATTGATGGTTGGGTCGGGACTCATGCTTCGCAGCTTCATGGCGCTGATGTCGCGCGATCGCGGTTTTTCACCGGATCCGGTGCTCACGCTTCATCTCACCGCGCCGTCCGACCGGTATCAACAGCGTGAAACCCGGGTTCGATTGTTCGAGGAGGCGCTCGCGGCGCTCCGGCGAATTCCGGGAGTGGAAGCGGCAGGCGCCGTCACCGGATATCCGTCGAGCTCCCTTGGCATCTATGGATTCGGGCCTATCGTACCGCTCGACAATTCGGAGCGCAAAGGCGTGAATACAGTTTTACGGGCCAGCACACCCGGCTATTTCAAGGCAATGGGCACGGGCATGATCGCCGGCCGGGACTTCACCGATCAAGATCGCGTGGGCTCACCGAATGTCATGATCGTGAACGAGTCGCTGGCGAAGGCGCTCTGGCCAAACGAGAGCGCGGTCGGCAAGCAGCTAATTCTGCCGAAGCAGATGGCCTATGCCGCGCCGAACGAAGCACCCATTGAAATCGTCGGTGTGGTCGCGGATATGCGTATGGGAAAAACCGCATCGTCCGACATGTTTATTCCCACGTACCAATCACCGGCATTCTGGACCGATGTCGTGGTGCTTGCCCAGAGCGACCCAGGCGCGATCGCGCCGCGCGTGCGGGATGCACTGCGCGGCGTCGAGCCCAATTTTCTCATCGAGCAAATGGTGCCGATGAGCGCGATTGTCAGCGGAAACTTCGCGTTGCAGCGCACACAGAGTTTCCTCGCGACGGCGTTTGCCATTCTCGCGGCGCTGCTCTCGGCCGTTGGGCTATACGGTTTGCTCTCTCATTTCGTAGGGCAGCGAATCCGTGAAATTGGAATTCGTATGGCACTGGGCGCAGATCGCGGCGACGTGTTTCGCGCGATCGTGCTGCGCGGCGTGACACTCACCAGCTTGGGAGTCACACTTGGCACCGTCGGTGCAGCGGTTGCGGTGCGCTTGCTGTCGAGCAAAGTGTTCGGGCTGGCGAACGCGAGTGTGCCGGTATTTCTCGGGGCGGCGGGCGCTTTGCTATTGGCCGCGTTCATTGCATGCTGCATCCCTGCGCGACGCGCGACACGCGTGGATCCTCTTACTGCACTCCGTTAGACGCCACGTTCATCAGCCCGTTCATCTCATTCCCGCTCACTGCGCGGCCGAGCGAAGCGAACGTTCCCTGCTCCGCGACTTCCTTTGCCGCCGCAAAAAATCCACTCCACGCCGCTCGTGCCAGCGCTCCGCCCACACTGATCCGTCGGCCGCCCGCGACCGCGATCTCATCGACAGTTGCCCAGTCGCCGCTGACCAGCACATTCACCGGCTTCGGCGCGACTGCCGTGACGATCGCCTTCACTTCATCGATCGAGCGAATACCCGGCGCATAGAGGCAGTCGGCGCCAGCTTCTGCGTATGCGCGAAGCCGGCGAATCGTCTCGTTCAGATCCGGCCGGCCAGCAATAAATCCTTCCGAGCGGCCTGTCAGCAAAACGCCGGTGCCGCTCGCGTCGATCGCCGCGCGCGCCGCGCGAATTCGATCGACCGCGAGCGAGAACTCAAAAAGCGGATTCTCCGCACGGCCGGTTGAATCCTCAATCGAAAGTCCCGCGATGCCGGTTTGCGTGGCCGCCGCCACGTTCGCGCCGACGCCCGATGGTTCAACGGCAAATCCGCCCTCGAAATCGGCGTTGACCGGAACGTCGACGGCCGTGCAGATCGCGCGCAGATGCGCGAGTACCGCAGGGAGTGAAACGTGATTGTCCGGGAGACCGGATGACCATGCCATTCCCGAACTCGTAGTCGCAAGCGCTTTGAATCCCAGGCCCGCGAGCAATCGCGCACTCCCCACGTCCCATGGATTCGGAATCACGAAACAGCCCGAGTCGTGCAGTTCGTGAAAATGTTTGACTCGAGCGTCGATGGGACTCATCGCACCCTCAGCGAGAGATATGAGCCGTCGGTCGTGGCGGAAATCACCGAAAGGTCGTCCACGATGGTCGTGCACGCCCGCATCTCATCGCGTGCCGATGTAGTTGCCACTCCAATCACGCGCATGCCGGCCGCCAGGCCCGCGGCGATTCCAGCAGGCGCATCTTCGAACACGATGCACTCAGCCGGCGCGACGCCCAGCCGGTCGGCGGCCATCCGATACCCTTCGGGATCCGGTTTGCCGCGCGCGACCGACTCGCCGGAAATCATCACTTCGGGCAGCGGCAATCCCGCCGCGGTCAGTCGAAGGCGTGCCAACTCACGATCGGCGGAAGTCACGAGCGCCCACTGGCCCGGGTGCAGCGAATCGAGCAGTGCACGCGCGCCGCGCACCTCGACAATGCCATCGAGATCGCCGAGCTCGGCCGCATCGAGCGCGGCGACTTCGGTCATCAAATCGAGATGCGGAGCGAGCCCGGCGATTGTATCGCGGGTCTTCTGCCCGTGTGGCAAGCGTTCGACGCGCTCGCGATCGAGTCCGTGGCGCTCGGCCCAGCTGTGGAGCACTCGCGCGATGACGGCGCGCGAGTCGACCAGCGTGCCGTCCATGTCGAACAGCAGCGCGCGCGCGCTGAGCGTTACTTCGCCGTCCACGCCGCGCGCAGTACCGGCTTCACCACGCGCGTCATGCGAGCGTATGCGTCCCGGTCCGTCCTGTAGTGAAGCGAGTCCGCGAGGTAGAGTTCGCCGACCGGCGATCCGATCGGTCCCTCGAGCGCGGGGTTGATGTCCACGAACTCGAACTGTTTTGCCGATGACGAGTACACCCGCATCGCGATGTTGACCGAGTCCACCACTGCCCAGCGCTTCCGTTTGTCCGGCGAGTGGATCACAGACACAAAGATCATCTTCGTCGCGGGCAGCGCCGTCAGCAGGCGCTGATGAAACTCTTCAACACGCCCGATGATGTCGGTTGCCGAGGCGCCCGCGTTTACGTCGTTGCTCCCGCAGTAGTACACAACAACGCGCGGTTTGTACGGGATCACGATCTGATCCATGTAACGCAGCACATCGGGCGTCTGCGAACCGCCAAACGCGCGATTGAACACCGGCATCGGCTCCATGTCGGCAACGACCGATTTCCAGAGGCGGAAGATGCTGCTGCCGATGAACTCGATCTGGCCGGCGGGCGGACGCGACGAGGAGTCGGCCTTCAGGAACGCATTGATATCGGACTGGAATCGCGGCGGGGGCGCGGTCTGTGACGCGAGCGGAGCGCCGGCCAGACAGACGGCGGCGATGACTCGAAAGAGTGTGCGCATGCAGGCTCCTCGTATTTCGATGCCGGCGCGAACTCGATCGTCGCGCGTCACTGAATCTACTCAAGGCGCCGCCATCAATCGAACCTGCGGCGGCGAATCAGTCGGTCCTGAGTGCTTTCATCGGATCCACTCTCGCCGCCCGCCGCGCCGGCAAATAACTCGAAACAAATGCAACCGCAAGAAAGAGCGCCGACATCGCGACAAAGGTGATCACGTCGAGGGGACTTACGTTGAACAGATAGCTCGCCATCAACCGGGTAGCCCCTACCGCGAGCAACAGCCCGATCGCCACGCCAAACGATGCGAGCTTCATTCCCTCCTTCACAACCATGCCGAGCACATCACTTCCGCGCGCGCCGAGCGCAACGCGGATTCCGATCTCGCGCCGCCGCCGAGTCACCGAGTGTGACATGATCCCGTACAGTCCGACCGTGGCCATCAGGAGACCAACGGCGCCGAGCGCCCCGGTCACCATCGCCGCAACTCGCTGCGGCAACAGCACAACCGCGTTCTCCTGGCGCAGTGCGGTAACCGCCGGCCGCGGCAGCGCCGGATCAATCGCCTGCACGGCGCGCTGGATCTCGACGCCGATTCGATCGGTTGGCAGGGTCGCTCGAACCATCAGGGTCAGTCGCGGCTGCCAACCCTGCCACTGCTGTGCGGTCGGAAAATACGCAAAGGGAGTCGGCGCTTCGGTGAGCCAGACATACTTCGAGTCGCGCACAACACCGGCGACCGTCACGAGCACGCTGTCCATCAGGAACGTTCGGCCCACGGCGCTGCCGCCGGGCCAGAATTTCTTGGCGAACGTCTCGTTGATGACCGCGATTTTCGCGGAACGGGAATCGTCGCTCCGCGTGATTGCCGTGCCAGCGCGCACCGGAATTTTGACGACTCCAAAAAAGCCCTCGTCGACCCTCGCAATTTCGGCCCGCACACGCGTCGCATCCGAGCCCGAGCGGTCTTCTGGGCGCCGCACCCACGCGCCGTTGTTCTGCGCGGTGAGCGGGACAACATCGGTGTAGCCGACCGCTGTCACGCCCGGGATCGCCGCGACACGTCCGCGAAGCGTTTCATAAAACGCGCTCGACTTGACCGAGTCATATCCCCAAGCCTGAGGGTTGAGCGCAGTCACGACAACGCCGCTGGAATCGAACCCCGGATCGATCCGGCTCCCGCGATCGAGCGCGCGCAGAAAAAGTCCGGCGCCGACCAAGAGCAGGAGCGACATGGCGAGCTGCGCAATGATGAGCACATTCGTACTGCGGCTGCGGCGCGCGCCGCCAGAAGGGGAGTCGTCGCGAATGCGCTGCGCAACATCGGCCCGCGCGGCCTGGAATGCCGGCGCAAGCCCGAACGCGACGCCCATCAGCGTTGATGCCAAGAGTGCGAACGCGATCGCGCGATAATCCGGCGCCAAATCGAGCGAAATCTCGTCTGGGAGCGGAAGGCGCTCGAGCGCGCGCGTGGCGGCCAGCGCAATTGCGATCCCCCCGGCTGCGCCGAACGCGAACAGCACGATCGTCTCCGTGAGCAGCTGCCGCACGAGCCTTCCGCGACGCGCGCCAAGCGCCGCACGCACCGCCATCTCGCGCCGCCGCGCAATCGCGCGCGCGCCGAGCATCGCGGCGACGTTCACACTCGCAATGAGAAGCACGAGTCCCGACGCACCGAGCAGCAGCAGAAAAAATCCGATGATCGCATTCGACGCGTCCTCGGGAAGGCCCGTGAGCGGCACGAGGCGCGCGGTGTTGTATTTGCGCGCCCACGACGCCCCCTCGATGCCGGACTCGGCCCACGCCGCGGTGAGCACCGTCGCGCTCTGCTGTGCAGCTGCGCGTGAAACGCCCGGCGCAAGCCGAGCGACGAGCTTGAGCCAATAATCCGAGAGATCCGTGAGGTCGTGGCCTGGCCGCAGCTGCGCCGTCATCGTGAGCGGCACCCACGCATCGCTTTTGAGCGGTGTGTAGATGCCGCGGAAGGCGCGCGATACCACGCCGATGATTGTGTACGGATGCCCATTCACCTGCACGACGCGGCCGATCACCGTGCTGTCCGCGCCGAACGCCGAGCGCCAGAACCCGTCGGAGATCACCATCACGGCGCTCGCGAGCGGCGCGCCATCCTCTTCGGCCGTGAAAAGCCGGCCGAGCTCCGGCCGCACGCCGAGCACCGTGAAGAACGTCCCGCTCACGAGGTTGCCGTACGCGGCGTGGCCAGCGCCGCCGATCGTCACCGTCAGCGGTAGCTGCGACCATGCGGCTATGCCGCTGAAATCGTTCGCTCGGCTGCGGAAGTTCACGAGGAACGGGACCGAGGCCGACACGCCGCCCTTGAGATCGCGATCCTTGCGGTCGATGCTGACGAGTCGCGAACCGTCGGTCACTCCGGGAAGTGAACGCAGCAACATCGCATTCGTCGCGCTGAAGATCGTTGTGACCGCGCCGGTGCCGAGCGAAACGACCGCAATCGTCACGAGCGCGAATACGGGATTCTTGCGCAGCATCCGCAGCGCGTACCGCAAATCGGTGATGAACGACTCGACGGCAGACTCCCAGCCGTAGCCGCGGACTTGCTCGCGCACGCGGGTCGTGTTTCCTACTTCGAGCAACGCCGCGCGCCGCGCATCGTCGGGCGAGAGCCCGCGCGCGACGTGCGCCGCGGTCGCCGCGTCGATGTACTGCCCGACTTCGTCCGCGACATCACGGTCCGCTGCGGCGCGGTTTGTCAGCGCCGCGAAGCCGCGCGAAATTTGCCGCCGCAGTGACATCGTCAGCCCTCAGCCCTGAGCAGCCGCGCGACGGCGGTCGCGCGACGCGTCCAGTCCGCCGTCTCGAACTCAAGCTGTTTGCGCCCGGTGCGCGTGAGCGAGTAGAACTTCGCGCGCCGCGAATTTTCAGTCTGCCGCCATTCGGAATCGAGCCAGCCGCCTCGTTCGAGCCGCTGGAACGCCGTGAGCAGCGAGCCCGGATTCACCTTGAACACACCGCGTGAGATCTGCTCGATGCGGCGCGAGATGCCGAACCCGTGCATCGGTTCGAGGCTGAGCGTCTTCAGGATCAGCATGTCCATCGTGCCCTGAATGACGTCGGTGCTCGGCTCTTCCACGTTCGCTCCCGGTGCGGGTGTTGGTGCTCGCTGCACGCTAGCGCCGTTACATCTTGACTGTCAAGATGTGGACGTCAGTGTGAGGGGCCCGCCCACCACTACGGAGGCAATCGCATTTCGTTTCGGCGGGCGCAGCTGGTCGGTCCGATCGCCCAGCCAGCCGAGGATCTGCTCCGGCGAAGGTTGCTCCGGCCCGGGCAGACCGGCCCGAACGAGCATCGCGCGGACATCATCGATTTCCATAGTGGAAATCCACGGCTCGCCCGCATGCGCCGCCATGGCCGCGAGCGATGTCTCGTTGGGACGCTCTTCATCTTGCTTGCCGCCGAATGTGAACGCGCATTCGCTACCGGCCGGCAGTCGCGCGATGAATGCGAACAGTTCGTCAATCGCCGCGCGCGTGAGATACACGAGCACGCCGAGGCACGACACGAACGTCATCGCGGCCGGATCAAATCCCGCGCGGGCCAAGCCATCCTGCAGCGTATCATGCTCAAAATCGATCGGAACAAAGGTGACGTTGTGCGGCATAGGGATCTCCGCGCGCCCGATCATTCCGCGCTTCACGCTTTGGCTCGCCGGATGGTCCACTTCATAGATGCGAAGCGTTCGCGCCCAGTCCGGTTGCCGCAGCGAGAACGTATCGAGCCCAGCGCCGAGCACGATCAGTTGCGTCACCCCACGCTCGACCGCGAGCCGCAACCGCTCCTCCGTGAACCGGCTTCGCAACAGCACATGCGCGCGCAGCGCCAGCGACCGCGGAATGTCGAAACGCTCCGCCTCTCCCCGCACGCGATCCATGAGCGCCGGCCCGAGCAAGCTCACGATGACGGTGTCGTCGAGCACCTTCGGCCCGCCATCGAGCACCTGGTGCGCCGCCCGCAACATCGCCACCCCGATGGCCGTTCTACTGGCCTGCCTCTCCCCTTCACTCATGCCTCACCCCTATGTCCGTACCGTCCACCCCAATCCCAATCCCGCACCCTGCAGCCTGCAGCCTGCATCGCATCGAGATCTGCCCTTCAAACGTTTCATAGCCATAGGTTGTCTATCCCTTAGACCCTCTACTTCTTATCATCATGCCGACAACCAAACGCGACCTCCTTCCGGGCACTCTCGAAATGATGGTGCTAAAGACACTAACCGCGCAGCCCATGCACGGCTACGGCATCGCGCAGCATATTCAGCGGCTCTCCAAAGAAGTGCTACAAGTCGAAGAAGGTTCGCTCTACCCCGCCCTTCAGCGCATGCGCCAGCGCGGCCTGATTCGCGCGGAGTGGGGCCAAACGCCGAACAACCAGCGCGCACGCTACTACACGATCACTCCGTCAGGGCGAAAGCAGATGGGCGCGCAGCACACGAGCTATTCGGAACTCGTCGCCGCCGTCGCTCTCGTCATGCGCACGAACTAGGAGACGATCATGCGCGAACTCTTCACGCGGTTCCTCGATCTGTTCCGCCGCGGCAAACTCGACGGCGAACTCAAAGACGAAATCTCATTCCATAAACAGATGCTTGAGCGTGATGCCATCGCCTCTGGCGCAAACCCCGACGACGCCGCCTACGCCGCGCACCGCCAGCTCGGCAATATCACGGGCGTTCGCGAACGCGCGCGCGATGCGTGGAGTTTCGCCTGGGTTGAAACGCTCATGCAGGATCTCCGCTATGCATTCCGCGGACTCCGCCGCGCTCCGGGCTTCACTGCCGCGGCGGTGATCACGCTCGGCCTCGGCATCGGCGCAAACGCCGCGATGTTCGGCGTGATCGACCGGCTGATGTTCCGCCCCGTCGATTATCTGAAAGATCCAGCGTCCGTTCGGCGCGTGTACTTCCAGACGAACTTTCCGCGGCACTCCACCAATACGGTATTTCCCTACACTCGCTATCTCGATTTCCAAAAGATGACGAGCTCGTTTTCGGAGTTCGCCGGATTCTCACTGAACCTCGCGGTGGTTGGCGTCGGTGACGAAGCGCGCGAAGAGCCCACGGCGGCAGTGACGGCGAGCTTCTTCAATTTCTTCGACGCGCAGCCCGTTGCCGGACGTTTCTTCAGCGCAGCGGAAGATCAACCGCCTACAGGCGCGCTCGTCGCCGTCCTCAGCTACGCCTATTGGCAGTCGCACTACGGCGGGCGTGACGTGCTCGGACAAACCATAAAGATTCGCGACTACGACTGCACGATCATTGGTATCGCGCCACCAAACTTCACCGGCGTTGCCGAAGGACCGCCGCCTTCGATCTACTTTCCGATCACTACGTACGGGGCGAACGCGGGTCCCTGGGCGGCCACCACGTACTACACGAACTACAACTGGGACTGGACGCAGGCGATGGTGCGCGTCAAACCTGGCGTGAGCCTCACCACGGCGAACGCTGATCTGACGAATGCGTTTATCCGCAGCAGGGTGCTCGCGCGCGCGATTCACCCCAACTTCACTCAAGTTGAGAAAGGTGACCCGCACGGCATCGCGGGCCCTCTCAAAACAGCAAATGGACCGGACGCTGGACTCGAGGCGCGCACATTGCTCTGGGTGACCGGCGTCGCCGTGATCGTGCTGCTCATTGCATGCGCGAACGTCGCGAATCTCTTTCTCGCGCGCGCGCTCCGCCGCCGTCGTGAAGTCGCGCTTCGTCTCGCGCTCGGCGTTTCCAAACGGCGCTTGCTCGCACAATCGCTCACGGAGAGTCTGCTGCTCTCGTTCATTGGATGTGCAGTCGGCATCGCAATCGCGCAGTGGGGCGGAACCGCACTCGCGAAGTATTTCATTCCCGACTCCACGCAGTTCAGTGTCGTTACCGATTGGCGCACGCTCGCGGTTGCGGTCGGCGCCGCAATTCTCGCCGGAGTACTCGCCGCATTTGGGCCGGTGGTATTCGCGCAGCAGGAAGATCTCGCGAAATCGCTGAAGTCTGGCGTGCGCGAAGGGACGTTCGTGCGCTCCCGGCTGCGCTCAGGTTTGCTCGTTGTGCAGGGCGCGCTGTCTGTGGTGCTACTCGTGGGAGCCGGCTTGTTCATTAAGAGCCTCGGCCACGTGCAAAACATGCATCTCGGCTTCGACGCCTCGAAAGTCCTGCAGGTGACATACAACAGACGCGGCGTGACGTTCGGTGATAGCGTAGAGCAAGGCGAAATCCGCCGGCTCATTGCCGCGGCGCAGCGGCTTCCGGAAGTCGAGTATGCGGCGTGGGTGAGCAGTTCTGTGATCGAAGGCTCG
This sequence comes from Gemmatimonadales bacterium, assembly GCA_038205995.1. GTDB lineage: Bacteria > Gemmatimonadota > Gemmatimonadetes > Gemmatimonadales > Gemmatimonadaceae > Fen-1231. The sequence goes on along the minus strand of JBBRBH010000026.1, from coordinate 4,649 downwards.
ACCACACAGAATCTGTCCATTCGCGGCATCGACTCGGTATCGAGACTCGGACGCTTCGACAGTCAAACTGCGACACCGGATTATTTCGCGGCAATGCAAACGCGCATCCTTCGCGGACGCGGCATCACATCGGCGGATGGCCCAAATGCGCCGAAGGTTTTGGTTGTGAGCGAGGGCATGGCGAAGCGCATATGGCCAACAGAAGATGCGATCGGACAGTGCATCACGATCGCGCTCCCGCCGCCGGTGGCCGTCGGCAGCGTGCCGCCGTGCGCTGTGATCGTCGGAATCGCCGAAGACGCCGTGCACAATCCGGTGGCTGACGAACCATACCGCTACTACATGCCGCTTGATCAGTATCCGCAGTTCGGCGCCGGCCGCCTCTTGCTCCGCATGCGCGGCGATCCCGCCCGCGCGACGGAGAGCGTCCGCAGTACGCTGCAGAAGGAGATCGCGAGTCTTTCGTTCCTCACGGCGCGGCCGCTCAGCGATCTCGTCGACAGGCAACGCCGATCATGGCAGATCGGTGCGATGATGTTCGTGGCGTTCGGACTGCTCGCGCTCATTGTTGCCTCGGTGGGACTCTACGGCGTGATCGCATACAATGTGGGCCAGCGCATGCACGAGCTCGGCGTTCGCGTGGCACTCGGCGCACAGCCCGGGAATATTCTAGGCCTCATTGTGGGCCAAGGCATGAACTTCGCGCTCGCCGGTGTTGTTCTCGGGGTCATTCTCGCTCTGGTCGCCAGTCGCTGGCTGCAACCCCTGCTCTATCAGCAGTCGGCAAAGGATCCAATCGTGTACGTGGGCGTGGCTGTCGTACTATTGTTCGTCGCGATCGCGGCGAGCACAGCGCCCGCGCTGCGCGCCGCGAAGGCAGATCCCAACGCCGCATTGCGGTCAGACTGAGGTCCGGTATGCGCGACGAACTCACACAGAATGTTCGGCTGGCCTTTCGCGGAATTCTGCGCGCGCCCGGATTTGCTGCGGCGGTGATCATCACGCTCGCGCTTGGCATCGGCGCGAATGCCGCGATGTTCGGCGTGGTCGATCGCCTCATGTTCCGGCCGTATGCGTATCTGCGCGATCCGTCTACAGTGAATCGCGTGTACTTCCAGAATTTCAATCGCGGTACGCAGCGCACGTTTTGGAACTCGGAGTACACGCGCTACCTCGATGTGCAGCGCTCGACGACATCGTTCTCCGAGTACGCCGGCTTCGCGCACACGGTCGCCGCGATTGGCACCGGCGAGGCCTCGCGGGAATATCCGATCGCGATGGTCAGCGGGTCATTCTGGAATTTCTTCGATGCAAAACCCGCAGCCGGCCGGTTCTTTACTGTCGCCGAGGACAGCACGCCGCGCGGCGCAGACGTGGCGGTGCTGAGCTATTCCTATTGGAAGAATGAACTCGGCGGCCGCGATGTGATCGGGCAGCCTATTCAGGTCGGCTACGTAGCCGCCACCGTCATCGGCGTAGCACCGGAAAACTTCGCGGGCGTCGCCGACGACAACCCGCCTGCGGTATTCATTCCGATCACGACGTTCGGCGGCGAGAATCCGAGCGTGCCGACGGCGCAAACGTACTACACCAAGTACAGCTGGCGCTGGATGGAAATCATGGTGCGGCGCAAACCGGGCGTCACACTCGCGCAGGCATCGACTGACGCGACTCAGGCCGCAATAAAGAGTTGGAATGCCCGACGCGGTTTCGAACCCGACATTCCTCCAGCGGAAGTTGCGAAGCCCTCCGCGATAGTATCTGCGTTGCGCGTTGGAGGAGGACCAAGCCCCGCGCTCGAGGCGAAGACAGCGCTGTGGGTTGCGGGCGTCGCGGCACTCGTGCTGTTGATTGCGTGCGCCAACGTCGCAAACCTTTTTCTGGCGCGCGCACTCAAGCGGCAGCGTGAAATCGCCGTGCGGCTCGCACTCGGCGTCACGCGGCGCCAGCTCGTTGCGCAGGCGCTTACCGAGAGTCTCGTGCTCGCGCTGATCGGATGCACGGCAGGGCTCATGGTTGCCCAGTGGGGTGGCGGCGCGATTCGCGGACTGCTCATCGGCGGCTCCGACGCATCGATTCCGATTTTCACCGATTGGAGAACCGTGGGCGTGGCGATCGCGATTACGCTCGCGACCGCAGTTCTGACCGGACTGGCCCCCGCTCTTCTCACTGGCCGAGGAGATCTCGCGCATGAACTTCGCGCGGGTTCTCGGGGCGGCACATATCAGCGATCGGCCGCGCGCAGCGTGCTGCTTGTCGCGCAGGGCGCGATGGCGGTTGCGTTGCTTGTTGGCGCGGCGCTCTTCGTTCGCAGTCTCGACAACGTGCGCGCAATGCGCATCGGCTACGAGCCGGCGCCGCTCCTCGCTGTGACGCCCAACATGCGCAATACGGTGCTCGACGACAGCGCAGCTATGCAGCTCTCGCGCGCGATGCTGCAGGCAGCACAGGCCCTCCCCGGAGTTGAATCCGCCGCGCGGGTCGTGACGATTCCGCTCGCGGGCGCGAATTCAACCGGACTATTCGTCGCCGGAATCGATTCTGTTGAGCGCCTGGGCTACATCACGTATCAGGCCGCGTCGCCGGATTATTTCCATGTGATGGGCACGCGCATACTTCGAGGGCGCGCGTTCGCAGCGGACGATCGCGCGAACGCACCGCCGGTCATGGTTGTGAGCGAAGGAATGGCCAGGGTGATTTGGCCGGGACAGGAAGCGATTGGAAAATGCGTGCGCATGATGGCCGACACGGCGCCATGCAGAACGGTGGTCGGAGTCGCAGAAGACATCGCGCACAACGACCTGACCTCGGCGCGTTTGCATTTGTATGTTCCCGTTGATCAATGGAAATACAACGCGCGTTCGCTGCTCGTGAGAATTCGCGGCGATGCGGCGACGCAGTCGGAAGTTTTGCGGCAGGCGATTCAGAAGGTGATGCCCGGCCGCGCTTACGTCGTGGTGCGGCCGATGGCGCAGATCGTCGATCAGAACCAGCGTTCGTGGCGGCTCGGCGCGACGATGTTCGTGGCGTTTGGTTTTCTGGCGCTGATCGTCGCGGCCGTTGGTTTGTACGGAGTGATCAGCTACAACGTCACGCAGCGAATGCACGAGCTCGGCGTACGCGTCGCGCTCGGTGCCCGGCCTGGCGATGTCGTCGGCCTGATCGCGAAGCAGGGAGTGCAGTTCGCGCTGATTGGTGTGGCACTCGGAACGATCATCGGGCTCGCCGCAGCACACTGGCTACAGCCGCTGTTGTTCCAGCAGTCGGCGAAAGATCCCGTCGTGTACGCGGTGGTCGGCGCCGTGATGCTCATCGTTGCGATCGCTGCGAGCGCCGTGCCGGCACTGCGCGCTGCGAAAGCCGATCCGAACGTCGCGCTGCGCTCTGATTGAGTTTAAGTCCAGAGTTCATAGAACCAGGAGCTCACTGCGAACGCCGAAATAGAATGATTCGAAGGCCGCGGCGTTGATGACACTTCCGCGGCGCGCTTTCCCTACCTTCGATTCATGCAAGATTTTCGCAAGTTTGCAATCTGGGAAAAAGCGCACCAGCTCTCGCTGAACATCTACCGACTAGCGCGCGAATTGCCTCGAACAGGAAACGCGGGGCTTATGAGTCAAATGCGCCGCGCAGCCGAAGCCATTCCGGCGAATATCGCTGAGGGGACAGGCCGTGGATCCGACGCCGAGTTCGCTCACTACCTACAGATCAGCATCGGCTCAAGCTCTGAGCTTGAATCTCACCTTCAATTTGCTGTTGATGTCGAGCTTATTCCGCGCGCGTTGTTCGAGGCAAGGAAGGCGGAGGTGATCGAGATCCGGCGAATGCTGATCGGATTCCGGAAGAAGCTCGTTCGAGATAAAGAAAAGCCGCCGAGAATTCGTAGTATGAATTCATAGTTTATGGTTCACGTTTACAGATCATAGTTTGGATGTGTCACGGCTATTCTTTCAATGCTTTGGGCTGCTGGAAAAACCAAGGCTCGAAAAAGAGAGCAATGACACTGCCAAACTATGAACTGTAAACTTGAACCATCAACTGTAAACTTGAACTATGAACTCCGCACTTACGAAACAGGGCGGCGTTTCAGCAGCAGCACAGCAACCGCGAGCGTATACGCCGCAATCGCGAGCCAGTTTAGTGCGCTAATGCCGAGCACCATCGACGCATACTCGAGTACCCCGCCCGCCACGCCGCCGAGGGTGTTGAACGCCAGCGCCGCTGCCGGCGACTCCTGTTCAGCGAGTATTTGCGAAAAGATCATCGTTCCGAACAGCACGGGCAGGCCGACGTATGCTGCCGCGATGATCCAGCGCAACCACGGCAGCGTCGTCACAAGCTGACCCGGCGGCAGCAGCGCCGAGATCGCGAGAAGAACAGTCAGCGCAACGAGGCACGTGATCACCGGCAGCTGTCGATTTGCCGCAGTAAGCCGCGCTCCGATCAGCGCCACGCAAAGAATCGAAGCGATTACTGCAACATTGACGGTCCATGTCGAACCGAATAGCAGCGACAACGCCGTGATGCCTATCCTTACGAGCAAAAGAAAACCAACGCCTACGACAAACAACGACCAGAACGGAGCCAGCACCCCCGAAAACCCCGCCCCCAACCCCACAAAAACAACACACACAAAAACCACCCCGACC
>JBBRBH010000025.1:0-59714 GCA_038205995.1 Gemmatimonadales bacterium | reverse complement strand
TTTCATTTCGCTACCGCATATGGTGCCGGTGTGAAAATCGAATCCGGATTTTCCACTGACAAGATCACCTGGCTCGGGTTTCCAGCCACAATATTCAGTGCGAACTAGCTAGCAGAGGAAAATATGACGGCAGTGTTGATTTGGTAAATCACTTTTATCGAATCGCATTTCCATTGGGACGTTCGGCATTTAAAGAGGGGTTCTACCGGGGAGGAGAAAGCGGTACTCCCGAAAACAAAATCATTACGGATGTATTCGAATTCGCAGCCACAGCGGATCGAACTTTGGAATGCAACGGCTTTGACTCCATTGACGTCGGAATTGGTTATCGGGGCATGACACACTTCACAATGACGCAGGTGCGCTGGTTCTTGGAGCGTGAAAAACACAAAGATTTGCTGGTGGTTTGGTTCACACCGGGATTAGTGTGGACAACAGCTGATAATACAAAGGAAATTTCAGACTTCAAATTCTTTGTACAAGACTTGGGCTATCGGCGCGTCCTGATTCTTGGGGGTCATGCCGAGGGAGTCTTTGTCCTGTATGACAGCGCCACAATGACCAACAGCAGAAGACCCTCTTGGGAATCGGCCAAATTAAATGCCGGCAAGCGCGTCGACAGCACCGGTTTCGTCCGCGCCATCCGCCTTGATCAGCACCTCAGAGCCGCATTCGGCTGCAAGCATCATCACCCCCATAATACTCTTTCCGTTCACTTCGAGGCCGTCTTTCTCGATTGTGATGTTCGCCGTGAAGCGCGCGGCGGTCTTCACGATTTCGGCCGCGGGCCGCGCGTGGATTCCGTGAGCATTCACGACCGTCACCCGGCGTTCGACCATCAGCGCACCACGGAGAGAAGGATGAATAGCGCGAGTCCCGCCACGGCGAGGCGCCATCCCTCAACGCGTCCGTGGAGTCGCGCGAGAGTCACTGCGCCGACGGCGGCTCCTGCGAATACGAGTTCGAGCACACCGCGAGCTGGTCCAACCACTCCGCGCACGGCAAGGGGAATCGCGATTCCGGCGAGCAGCGCCGTGAGCCGCGCGACCTGCGCCGGTCCCCTGCGAAGCAGCGGAACGCCGAGCGCGCTCGCGACGCCGAGTCCGTCCCGGTAGCCAACGCGCAGTCCCCAGTACCGCAGCGACATCGTGCCGGCGTTATATGATCCGAGAAATAGCAGCACGACGCCAGCCGGACGCATTCCGAGTCCGAACGCGGCCAGGGCCATCAGAGAGCAGGCAGGCAGCCATCCGGCCCATACGAGTCTGTCGCCGACACTCCCCAGCGGCGAACAGCAGGCCGTGTGAAATCGTTCTATGCGATCGGGATCCTGCCCCGTGAGTTCCGCGTTCGCGAGCGCACCGACCGCGATGCCCGCGAGATACGGATTCGCGTTGAAGTACGCCGCCTGCCGCGCCATGGCCGCACGATACGCCTCGCCGTTTTTTCCGCCCGGCAGCAGACGCAGCGCGGGCTCGACGGCAAATGCGATTCCGTTCCCCATCAGTGTCTCGTAATTCCACGCGCCCTGTACCGCCAGCAATCTGAGAAACATCGCTGCGCGCGTGGAGAACGGGAGTTGCGGAGCGGTCACGCTCATGTCACGACGAGCAGAAACGTTCCAATCAGAGCGCCACCGAGGAGAAACCAAGGAGCGCCTTTCGTGTTGTGCACGATTTTCCAAATCGCGCCGCCGCTCACCGCGCCGGCGGCGATCACGACGACCGCGCGCGAGAGCTCTGCCGAAGCACTCCAGTGAGCGAGCGTGGCCTGCGAGAGCGGCACGAGAATCAAGAGCGAAATCCAGGTGAGCGCGCCGCCGCGGAGGAGGTCCGAGGTGAGGCCGCTCAGCTGCAGCGATGTGACGGCGTCGCACGATCCGGCGGCGAGCGCATCGCGCATCCGTCCCGCGAGGCGTGCAATGAGCTTGCGATGGAGCACCATCGACCACGAGCCGGCGTAGCCCGTGATCAACGAGGCGCACACCGCGAACGTGAGCGCTCCTGCGGTTGCGTTCGGCTGTATCGCAAAGAGTGCTCCGCCAACCACCGAGCCGGAGCCCCACTCCGGATAGCGGCTCGCTCCGAACGGCAGCGTTTCGAGCGCGAAGAGTTCGAGCATCGCGCCGGCGAGCAATCCCTGCGCCGGCTTGCCGACGAGCGCGCCCGCGAGCGTCGCCGCGGCGATCGGCCGCGAAATCATCGCCTGCGGAAAGCTCACAACGTCGAGCCCGAGCACCGCGCCGAGCAGCGCGAGCGGAAGCAACTGCAGCGCGAGCATCACTCGCCGGTTCCTGCGAGCACTTGCTCGAGCGGAACGGGAGTGGTGGCAGGCACGTCCTGCGCCGTGATCGTCACGCCGCTCGCCGCGAGCGCACGCAGCTCCGTTTCGTCTTCCGGCGTGAGAAAGACGTAGCGCAGGCGCGCGGTCCTGCCCTGCTTGTGATGAATGCCGCCGACGTTCACGACCGTGATCGACCCCGTTCCGTTCACGAGCCGTTGCATCGTCGCGACGTCGCCAACGAGCAGAATCCCGTGTTCGCTGCGCGCCTGATACGCCGGCAGATGCTTCAGCGCACTTTCAACGGACTCGAACGTCACCGTCATCTCCGGCGGCGCGCCCATGCGGTACAGCTCCTGTTCCCACTCGCTCGCGGCGATCGCGTCATCCACGAGCACCACGAACGTCACGTTGAGCGGCTGACCCCAGCCAACCACGACTTGCCCGTGCACCAGCCGATCGTCGATGCGGTACAGCTCAATGGGCAAGGCCACTCTCCGTCGCCACGCTGCCCGGAATCACCGTCATCGCGCCGCGGCCGCGCTCCACCGCATGCTCACACGCGGCGACGCCGCTCTCGGTGCCGAGCACCCACGCGAGCAGCGCCGAAAGATTCACGCCCGTCACGACGACCATAGAAGGATCCTCGCGCGCCAGACGCCGCGCCGCGATCGTGCAGCTGCCCGAGGGAAGATCGGTGAAGATGATCTTCGCATCGTTTGCCGAGACCACCGCGCGCAGCATCTCCTCGAGCCCCACCGCGCTCAAGTCGCGATTACTCACCGAGCGGAATGCGTCGCCCTTTCCACTGATCTGGTGCACGGCCGAAATGAGGCCAGCCGCGAAGTCGCCGTGGCCTGCGACGATCGCGCGGCGCAGCAGACCGTGCGCTGGCGTGCTCGCTCTACTCGTCATCGTCCTGGAGGTAACGGCCCACATCCGCCTTTTTGCGCATGGAATCCTTCAGCCGCTCGTTGAAGGTTTCCGCCGAGTGCACGCCGCTGTAGCGCAACAAATGATTCATCGCGATGACTTCCGCGATGACCGTGATATTTTTCCCCGGATTGAGCGGCACCGTGATCTTCGGCAGCTCGACATCCAGAATCGTTGACGTCTCGCCGTCGAGGCCGGTCCGCTCGACCGCGGCGAGCGCGTCCCATTTTTCGAGCACCACGATCACTTCGATGCGCTTTTGCTGACGCACCGCGTGAATTCCAAAAATCTTCGGGATATCAATCAGTCCGACGCCCCGTATTTCCATATAGTGATGCGACAGCTCGTGTCCGCGCCCGATCAGCACGTCGGCGCCGCGCCGCGTGACCATCACGAGATCGTCCGCCACGAGCCGGTGACCGCGCTCCACGAGATCGAGCACGCACTCGGATTTTCCAATGCCGCTCATGCCCGTGAACAGGAGCCCCACGCCAAACACATCCGCGAGTGAGCCGTGCAGATTCGTCGACGGCGCAAACTCGGCTTCGAGGAACGGTGTGATCCGTTTGTAGAACTCCTGCGTCTTGAGCTGCGACCGGAGAATCGCGACGCCGTTCGCCTTCGCCTCAGTCTCCATTCCCGGCGGTAGATCGAGCCCTTTCGTCACCATCACGCAGGGAATCGGATAGGTGAGAAAGAGCCTCAGGATTTTCTTGCGCTCGTCCTCGCCAAGCTGGCGCAGATACGTGACCTCGGTTTCGCCGAGCACTTGCACGCGCGACTCGACGAATCGTCCCGTGTAGCCGGCGAGCACGAGGCCGGGGCCCGAGGCATCGGCCATCGTGATCTGCCGCTCGAGTCCCTTGAGACTGCCGAGCAGTTCGAGCTGAAGCACGTCCTTCAGCCGCTCGTACATCTTGCCGACGGTGAGCGCTGCCATCTAGCGTCGTCCTCCGTTCTGTTTCCCTTGAATCACGCCGGCGAGATGCGCTTCCGTCTCATCCGCGGCGCGCGACCACGTAAACGTTTCCGCGAACGCACGCGCCTTCAGCCCCATCGATGCAACCAAATCGCGTGATGCCGCCAGCCGCCGCATCGCTGCCGCCATCGCGTCAATATCGCCGTGCGGCACGAGAAACCCCGTTTCGCCGTCCCGCACCGACTCCCGAATTCCGGGCGAGTTCGACGCGACCACCGGCGTCGCGCACGCCTCCGCCTCGACGTTCGTGAGTCCCCACCCTTCCTTTGGCGACGCGAGCGCGACGGCCCACGAGCGGCGCAGCAGCGACAGCTTCTCCGCCTCACTGATAAAGCCAAGAAACTTCACTCGCGCACCGAGGTCAAGCGAGGCGGCCAGCGCCTCCAGCCGGGGGCGATAATCGCCGGCTCCGGCAATCTCGAGCCGCGCGGATGGGTCCGTGAGTTTCGCGAACGCGCGAATCACAAGATCGACGCCTTTGTATTTCTTCAGGCGTCCCACATACGAGAACGTCGGAGTCCCCGCGCGCTCGGACGCGAGCGGCGTGTAGTGATCGAACGACACGCCGGGATAAATCACCTTCACGTGATCGCGCGCGATGCCGCGACGCACGAGGTCGTCCGCGGTGCCGTCGCTGATCGCCTGAAACGGAACCGATTTGTAAATGAGGGGGAGCGGACGCTCGCTCAGCCACACCGCGGTCGCGAGCGGCCACGCGAGTTCCTGAAACACGGTGCCCCCAAACAAGTGCGGCACGCACACCACGACTTTCGCCTTTCCCCCCCACAGCGGAGTGAGCAGCGGCGCTTTGTTGATGTCCTCGAATAGAATGTCGAACGGCTTGTCGCGAAGATGCACTGCCCAGTACGCGTGCACCTTCAGGGCGAAGGTCTGTCGCGTGCCCACGCGGTGGACGACTATGCCGTCAAGCGTCGTTCGTGGGACACAACCCGGCCAGCCGCCGCACAGCAGCGTGATCTCGTGCCCCTTCGCCGCCAGCCGCTCAAAAATTTCGTGGAGGTGAATCTCGGCGCCGCCCGCCAGCGGATTCTCACGATCCTGCCAGTTGACGACGAGAACTTTCACTTCAAACGTCCCATCTTTCGCGCGAGCGCGTCGAGCACGCCATTCACAAAGCGCGCACTCTGCTCGCTGCCGAATCGCTCGGCAAGGCGCACCGATTCCTGCAGCACAACCCGAGGCGGAGTGAGATTTTCGTGCAGCTCGGCGGCGCCGAGCCGCAGCACGCAGCGCTCGATGGCGCCGATGCGCTCGATGCGCCAGTTCGTGGTGACATCGGCGAGTTCGGCGTCGAGCGCCGCGCCCTCCGCGAGCACCACGTGCAGGAGTTTGCGGGCAAACTCACGCTCGTCGGAGGCCACTGCAAGATCGTCCCAAACAAGTTCGGCGACGCGGAGCAGTTCTTGATTTGCGCGCATGTCCCACGCGTAGAGCGCTTGAAGCGCCCGCGCGCGGCCGCGCGATTCAACTCTCGCCATCGTCCGCCGTGTCGTCGTGAGCCGAGTCGAGTCGCGAGAACAGGTCCACCATCTCGAGTGCGGCGAGCGCCGCATCCCATCCCTTGTTGCCGTGATCGCCGCCGGCGCGCGCTGCCGCCTGCGCTTCCGTGTCAGTCGTGAGCAAGCCAAAACCTATCGGAACATTGAACTCGCGCTGCAGTTCCGAGAGTCCGCGCGCCGCCTCGCCGGCAACAAAATCAAAATGCGGAGTCTCGCCGCGGATCACCGCGCCCACCGCAATGATCGCGTCGTAGCGGTCGCTCGCCAGCAGCCGCTCCGCGGCCGACGGCAGCTCCCACGCACCCGGAACCGAAACGACGTCGATGTCGTCGAGCGACGCGCCGTGATTCACGAGGCACTCGAGCGCACCTTCGACGAGTTTCGAGGTGATGTTCTCATTGAAGCGGCTGCCAATAACGGCGAAGCGGCGACCCGTGCCGCTCGGTTCCCCCTGAAAATCCGCCATCAGAGCGCGCGCAGATGGCCGAGCTTCCGGCGTTTCGTCTCGAGATAGTCCGCGTTGTCGGCCGACTCCGGCGCCATCAGCGGCACTCGGTCGTCGACCTTCAGTCCGTAGCCTTCGAGGCCGATGAGCTTCTTGGGATTGTTCGTGATCGGCCTGATCGATTTCAGGCCGAGGTCGAGCAGAATCTGCGCGCCAATTCCATAGTTGCGCAGATCGGGCGCAAAGCCGAGACGCTCGTTCGCTTCCACCGTATCCGCGCCTTTGTCTTGCAGCTCGTAGGCCTTGAGTTTGTTGAGCAGCCCGATGCCCCGGCCCTCTTGGTCGAGATACACGATCACGCCGCGCCCCTCGGCGCCAACGAGCTTCATCGCCTCGTGCAGCTGCCATCCGCAGTCGCAGCGCAGCGAGTGGAACACGTCGCCGGTGAGACACTTCGAGTGCATGCGAACCAGCACGCCCTCGCCGCTGGAGATGTCGCCGTACACGAGGGCGACATGCTCGTGCGTGTCCACATCGTTCTTGTAGCCGATAATCTTGAACTCGCCTACGTCCGTCGGAAGCCGCGACTCGGCCACCCGGTGCACGAGCCGTTCCGTGCGCAGGCGATGCGCCACAAGCTGAGCGACCGTGATGAACGTGAGGCCGTGCGTCTGCGCGAAGCGATCGAGATCCGGACGCTTGGCGGTGGTACCGTCGGCGTTGAGAATCTCGCAGATCACGCCGGCGGGCTGGAGACCGGCGAGCCGCATGAGATCGACCGCCGCTTCCGTGTGACCCACGCGCTGCAGCACGCCGCCTTCACGAGCGCGCAACGGGTGCACGTGACCGGGGCGCCGCAGGTCTCCCGGCTGCGCATGCGGGTCCGCGGCTGCGCGAATCGTCGCCGCCTGATCGCTCGCGCTGATGCCGGTGGTCACGCCAAATCGCGGCGCAGCGTCAACGGTGACCGTGTACGCGGTGCGCAATGCGTCCGTATTCTCGGCGCCCATCATGGGGAGATCGAGTTGCGCAATTTTTTCGGTGCTGAGCGCGAGGCAGATCATGCCTTTCGCGTTCATCAGAAAGTTCACCATTTGCGGCGTGATGAACTCCGCCGCGCCAATGAGATCTCCCTCGTTCTCGCGGTCTTCGTCGTCGGCGACGACGATGAATTTTCCCGCGCGCAAGTCTTCGATGGCCTGCTCTATCGCTCCGAATGACATATGCATTTCCTCGTTACTCAGTGACCGCGGCCAAGTGCGGCGCCAGCAGTCGTTGAACGTACTTGCCAATCACATCGGCCTCGACCTGCACGCGATGACCCACGCGCAGGTTGCCGAGTGTCGTGCTTTTCACGGTGAAATCGATGAGCGAGAGCTGAACGGCGTGCGCGTCGGGAATGGCGTTGACCGTGAGACTTACGCCATCCACCGCAATGGAACCGTGCAATACCACTAACAGAGCGATCTGCGGCGGGATCGCGAGAGTGACCAGCAGGGCGTCGCCCAGTTTTTCTACCGAAGTCACGTCTGCCACCGCGTCGATGTGCCCCTGCACCATGTGGCCACCGAGCCGGTCCGTGGGGAGCATCGCGCGTTCGAGATTAACTCTGCGACCAGCTTTCCAGTCACCGATGGTCGTGCGGCCGAGCGTGGTGAGCACCGCCGCAACCGTGAACCATCCATCGCCCAACTCGCGCACCGTGAGGCACGCGCCGCTGATGGCGATGGATTCGCCGAGAGCGAGGTTGGAGAAGGAGCTGCGGATGCGGAACTCACGGCCGGCGTCGGTGGATTGGACGCGGTCGATGGTGCCGACATCGGTGACTAAGCCGGTGAACAAAGGAAAATAAAAACGAGTTGAAAGTTTCTGGTTACTGGTAACTGGTCGTACTGGCCCGACGAGTAACCAGAGACCAGAAACCAGCTACTCGTGGTTCGCTGTTGAGGCGGAGTACACCGTCATCAGATCCGCCCCAAACTCCCGCCGTTCTATAACGGTAAGTCGCTCGATCTCGCCGACCCCAGCGAAGGCGGGAAGCGAGCCGGCCCCAAGCAGGACCGGCGCCTGAAAGATAATCAGGCGGTCCACTGCTTTGGCGGCCAAAAGCGCTCCCGCCACCGCCGACCCACCCTCCACGAGCAGCGAGCGAACCCCGCGCTGGTGAAGGACTTCCAGCTTCGGGATGATGTCGGGCGCGCTCACTACTTGCACCCCCTTGGCCTCGAGGGCGCGGAGGGCTCCGGCGTCGGCCTGATCGGTCATGACAAGTGTCGGAACCCTTCGCGCCGATTTCACCAGGCGCGACTTGAGAGGGAGCCGCGCGGCGCGGTCGAATACCACTCGCAGCGGCGCAACGCGCGGCCGACGGCCGTGGCGAACGGTGAGCTGAGGGTCGTCCGCAAGCGCGGTGCCCACGCCGATCGCGATCGCATCGCTGTTTGCGCGAAGTTTGTGGACGTATTTCCGCGCGATTTCTCCGGTGAGCCATTGGGGCGACCCCTCACGGCCCGCAATCGCGCCGTCGAGAGAAATCGCGAGCTTGAGCGTGACCCACGGCCGCCTCGCGCCGCTCGCCGCAAAAAAGAACGGGGCGTTCAGTTCACGCGCCGCGCGTTCTTCAATTCCGAACTCGACTTCGATTCCGGCCGCGCGCAGCCGCTCGGCGCCGCCAGCCGTGTCGCCGCCCGGATCACGAACCGCGGCGACAACGCGCCTCACCCCCGCCTTGATGATCGCGTCCACGCACGGCGGAGTTTTCCCGTGGTGATTGCACGGCTCGAGCGTCACGTACAACTCGGCGCCGCGCGCGCGGTCCTCGGCCATCGCGAGCGCATTTACCTCGGCGTGCGCCTCACCGAACTTCGCGTGGAATCCTTTGCCCACCGCGATGCCGTCACGAACAACGACGGCGCCGACCATTGGGTTCGGCGCCGTCTGGCCCCAGCCACGCTCGGCGAGGGCGAGCGCCCGGCGCATCCACGCGCGATCGTTCTTCTCGCGCGCGGAGGCCGGGACGTGCTCAGCCGTCAAACTCTAGCGGCCCCACCCGAAGCGAAGACCTGCCGTGATGTAGCCACGCGACGTCGCGGGATCGGCACCGAAACTGTTGATCGCGACCGGAACCGTTCCGCCCGTGACCTGACCTGCTTCGACTTCGAGCTTGAACACGAAGAGGTTCATGTAGAAGCCGGCGAAGTAATTCATGCGCGTCATCGAGAAGTCGACAACCTTAGTGCCAGTTGGATTTCCCGCGGTATTCACCGTCGCCGTGACCGACGAGTTCGAGGTGTATTTGTCCTGACCGAGACCCGCCGAGATTCCGAAGATCAAAAAGCTCTTCGCAGCGGTGATGCGCCACACCGAAGTATTCACGGAGTAATTGTTCAGCGAGAGCGTGCCGCCGGGGTTCGCACCCGATGCGTCGACGGTGCTGGAGAGCGAGAGCGTCGGCAGATCGCGCTGAGCCCAGACGAACGAGACGCCGGGGGTGACCGCCGACTCCTCGAGCAGGCCGACGCGCACGCCGTAGCCAAAGTGCGGGTTGCTGCCGCCAACTTTGAAACTCGTCTTGTCAGTGCCGCTGTTGTCGCCGCCGACGTTCGTGGGCAAATACGTCGCCGTGAGAATCGCGTCCACGCCGCCGACGTGTGTCACGCCGAGCGAGAAGCCGCGCCAGACACCGACGCCAAGGTCCACCGAGGGAAACGGGATGTACTGCTTGTCGCTCGTGAACGTCGAGGATTTCTCCCCCGTGATGCTGAGTCCGACGTTGTTGAACTTCGGCAGCTGACCGTTGACGGCGCTGGCGCGAATGTCGATCGAGAACCTTCCCAGGCCTCCGAGTACGCCGCCCTGTCCGAGCGTCGGGTTGCCACCGACGAGCGCCGTGGAGAGCTGCGGCGTCATGAAGTTCAGAAGATCGGCCGCCTTTCGGCAGCCGTCGGCCGCCGCAGTCGGACACTGCGCCTGCATCGGCGCTGCGATCGCGGTTGCGAGCAGTCCTGCGAGAATCACACGACACTTCATCAGTTGGTCCCTCCATTAAGGATGACACGCCCCGAACCCTTCGTTACGGCTCCGATCGTCCACGCCGGAACGCCAAGTGCGGACGCACGTTCGTGAACGCGCGCCGCTCCGGCCGTGTCCGAGATCACTACCATACCGACGCCCATGTTGAACGCGCGAAACATTTCGTCCGTCTCGACGGCCCCACTCTCCTGCAAAACCCTGAACACATTCGGCGTTTCCCAGCTGGTCGTATCGACCACCGCATCCAGCGTTGCCGGCAGCACCCGGTTGAGATTTCCGGGGAGTCCGCCGCCGGTGATATGCGCCATCGCGTGGACGCCATCGAGCACCGGCCGCATCAGCGCGAGATAGGTCCTATGAATTGACAGCAAAACATCGGCGACCGATTGATCCGAGTTCGGAAACGGATCGTCGTATGCCAGCCCCATGCGCTCGACAATCTTTCGCGCGAGTGAATACCCGTTGGTGTGCAGCCCGCTGCTCTCGAGGCCGATGAGCGTGTCGCCCTCGCGCACGCGCGGCGCGCCGAGCACGCGATCCTCCTCAACGCAGCCAACGATGAATCCGGCCAGATCGTAATCCGGCGGCGTATAAAGGCCCGGCATCTCGGCGGTCTCGCCACCCATGAGCGCGCAGCCATTCTCGCGGCAGCCTGCGGCAACACCCGCAACGACCGCTTCAACTGTTGTCGGCACCAGCGCGCCAAACGCGACGTAATCGAGGAAAAAGAGCGGTTCCGCGCCCTGCACCAGAATGTCGTTCGTGCAGTGATTCACGAGGCAATGGCCGACCGTATCGTGACGCCCCGCCTCGATCGCGACTTTGATTTTCGTGCCGACGCCATCGGCGCTCGAGACCAGCAACGGCTTCTGCAGTCCCTCGGGCATCCGAAACATGCCGCCGAATCCGCCGAACGCCCCGCGTGTGCCGGCGGTGTACGTCGACTGTACGAGCGTTTTGATGCGCTGCATCGCGTGGTCTGCCGCATCGATATCGACGCCGGCGTCGCGATAACTGAGCGAACCCGAATCGTCCGTCATGCGGGCAATGATTTCTCGAATGCGACCAGTTCGTGAAACTCGGCTACGCGGCGCGCGATGTCGGCGGCGTTCACTTCGAGCAGGCGCGTAACGGAAAAACCCTCGACGACGAACGAGCCCATGGCCGAACCGTGGATCATCGCACGGCGCATGCTCTTCTCGCTGAGATCGTTCGTGCGCGCGAGGTACCCCATGAAGCCGCCGGCAAAAGAATCGCCGGCGCCGGTTGGATCAAACACCGACTCGAGCGGATAGGCCGGCGCGTAGAACACGCTCGTGCTCGTGAACATAAATGCGCCGTGTTCGCCCTTCTTGATCACGACGGTCTTCGGGCCGCGCTCGAGAATCCACCGCGCGCCCTGCACGAGATTCGATTTCTCGGTGAGCTGACGCACCTCGGCATCATTCAGCGTCACGAGATCGACGTGCGCGAGCAGCGCAATGAGATCGTCGCGACGGCTCTCACTCCCGCAGGTCAGCGTGTCGCACGCGACGAGCGTGGGCTTCGAGATTTGCTTGAGCACATCGAGCTGAAGGCGAGGGTCGATGTTGCCAAGGAAGACGTATTTCGCGCTCTGGAACTGCGCAGGAAGCTTCGGCCTGAAGTGCGAGAACACCCCCAGACGCGTCTCCAGCGTTTCCGCGGAGTTGAGATCGTGGCGGTAGCGGCCGCGCCAGCGGAACGATTCGCCCTTCGCGTGTTCGAGCCCTGAGAGATCCACGCCGCGTGCGGCGAGTGGTTCGAGTTTCTCGACTGGAAAGTCATCGCCGACCACGCCGACGAGCTGCACCGGAGTCTGATGACTCGCGCTCGCGGAGAAATAGGTGGCGGAGCCGCCGAGCACATCGTCGGCTTTGCCGAAGGGCGTTTCGACGGAATCCAGGGCGACACTTCCGACTACAAGGACGGACATTTAGAAGCGGGTTGGCGGTTCACGGTTGTCGGTCATCGGTATGCGGACCCACTTCGAATTACATTCGCTCGGGGGCGGAAATGCCAAGCACCGACAGAGCATTTGCAATTACGATTCGCGCGGATTTTGCCAGAACCAAACGGGCGTGCATGATGTGATCGGGTTCGCCGAGTACATGATGTTTGTGGTACCAAGTATGCACCAAGCGGGCGGTCTCGAGCAGGTAGTTCGCCACTCGATGCGGCTCCAGCGACTCGGCCGCGCCCTGCACCAGCTTTGGCCAGTCGAGCAGGAGCTTGATCAGCTCACGCTCTTCTGGTTCCGCGAGACATTCCCATTTGACGCCATCGGCGGTGATTGTTTCCGGGTCGATTTCACCGACACGAAAAATTCCGGAGAGGCGGGCGTGCGCCATCTGAATGTAGTAGACCGGATTCTCTTCTGACTGCGAGCGCGCGAGGTCAACATCGAACACGAGCTGTGAATCGCCTTTGCGCATGAGGAAAAAAAAGCGCACGGCGTCGCAACCCACTTCGTCGATGAGATCGCGCACGGTGACGTAGCTGCCGGCGCGCTTGGAAATTTTCATTTCCTCGCCGCCTTTCATTACCGTCACCATCTGGTGCAGCACGTACTCGGGATATCCTTTCGGAATTCCCATCTCGAGCGCCTGCAATCCGGCGCGAACACGGGTCACCGTGCTGTGATGATCCGCACCCTGCACGTCGATCGCGCGATGAAAACCGCGCTGCCATTTGGTTACATGGTACGCGACGTCGGGAAGAAAATAGGTGTAGCTGCCATCGCTCTTCCGCATCACGCGGTCTTTGTCGTCGCCGTAGTCGGTGGTGCGAAGCCACATCGCGCCGTCCTGCTCGAACGTGTGGCCGGCGTGGCCGAGCGCCGCTACGGTCTCGTCAACTTTGCCGTCGGCGTAGAGCGACGATTCCAAATAGTGGATGTCAAACGTCACGCCGAAGGCCTGCAGATCGAGATCTTGCTCGGCGCGCAGTGCCTTCACTGCGAACAGCCGAATCGCGTTCAGGTCCTCGCCGTGCGTGTCGCCGGCATGTTCCGCCGCGTACCGCGCGGCGATCTCGCCGATATACTCCCCGTGATAACCGCCCTCGGGAATCGCGAGTGGCTCGCCGCCGAGCGCGCGCAGATGCGCCTGCACGCTCAGCGCGAGATTGTTGATCTGCCCGCCGCCGTCGTTGTAGTAGAACTCGCGCGTGACGTTCCAGCCGGCGTGCGAAAGGAGGCGCGAGATCGCGTCGCCGAGCGCGGCTTGCCGTCCGTGACCAACGTGCAGCGGACCGGTGGGATTCGCCGAGACAAATTCGACGTTGACGAGTTCGCCCTTCCCCGTCTGCGATTGGCCGAAGTGCTCTCGCTCATCGAGAATCTTCACGAGCGAACTCGCGAGCGATCCTGCGGCGATTCGGAAATTGATGAACCCGGGACCGGCGACCGTCGCCTCGGCCACACCTGCTGCGGAGAGATTCATCGCCGCGATGAGATCCTTCGCGATCTCGGCCGGTTTTTTCTTGAGCGGCCGCGCGAGCGTCATCGCGAGATTCGTGGCCCAATCACCGTGCGCGGGATCGCGCGGGCGCTCCATCACGGGATTCACTTCTTCGGTCACGCCGAGCGCCTGCGCCGCGCGGACGAGCTCGGCGCGAATCACAGCATCAGCGCTCACGTATCGGAGCTCCCCTTTTTCGGCGCGGGAGCGGCAACAACAGGCTTTTCGCTCTTCGGCTCGGGCTTCGCGCTCTCCGGTTTGCTTTCGCTCTTGGAACTCTCGCCCTTGGAACTCTCGCTCTTGGAATTTTCGCCCTTGGAACTCTGGCTCTTGGAGCTTTCAGAGTTCTCGCTTTTCGACGAAGAATTTTCGGACGACGATCCGGCTTCCGATTTCGCGCTTCCGTCTTTTGCGGACGCAGCGGCCGCATTCGCGCGCAGATCTTTCTTTCCGTCCTTGCCGTAATCCGTGATGTAGAAACCCGAGCCTTTGAACACGAATCCGCCGCCTGCCGAAATCCTGCGCTCGGCAATCTTGCCGCAAACGGGGCACGGCAGCTCGGATGACGCCAAGCTGATCTTCTGCACGAACTTCTCGAATTCGTGTCCGTCTGGGCAGCGATACTCGTACGTGGGCATGTACGAAAGTTATATCCGCGCCCGCCGGAGCGACACCGCATTGAGAGCGACAATGATCGACGAAAGCGACATCAGCAGCGCAGAAATCTCCGGTCGCAACGACCAGCCGAGGCTTGAATAGAAGGCCCCTGCCGCGACGGGAATGGCGAGCAGATTGTATACGCTCGCCCACGCGAGATTCTGCTTCATTTTTCTCACGGTCGCCTTGCTGAGCCGGATGGCGCTCGCGATGTCGGCGGGATCAGATCGCATCAGCACCACCTTCGCCGCCTGAATTGCAACGTCGGTGCCGGCGCCGATCGCGATGCCGATATCCGCCTGCGCGAGCGCGGGCGCGTCGTTGACACCGTCGCCCACCATCGCCGTGACGTGACCTTCCTTCTGTAGTTCCGCGATTCGCGCGGCCTTCTCCTCCGGCTTCACCTCCGCAAATACTCGCTCAATACCGACCTCGCGTGCGATGCGCTCGGCCGTGGGTTTGTTGTCTCCGCTCATCAACACGGGCGTAACACCGAGCGCGATCAGATCCTTGATCGCCGCGGCAGATGTTGGGCGGACGGCATCCTTCAGCCCGAACACGCCGAGAACGCGCGTTCCCTCAGCGACATACGTGAGTGAATTTCCGTCTGCGCTCATTCGAGTGGCCGCGGCGTCGAACGCGGAAGGATTCGCACCGCGCTCCGACATGAGCTTCGCGCTGCCCACCAGCGCAACCTCCGTCCCAGCTTTCCCCTGCATGCCCATTCCCGGAATGTTCACCGTGTCGGTCGCAGCAAGCGGAGTGTAGCCGGGCTGCGCGGCCGCGTATGCGACGGTCGCCTTCGACAACGGATGCGCCGATGCGGCTGACACCGCCGCGGCGACCGCAAGCACGTGCGCCCTGTCGGCGCCCTGCGCAACAACCAACTCAGTGACCTGCGGCGCACCGAGGGTGAGTGTGCCCGTCTTGTCGAGCACGATGGTGTCGATCTTGCTCACGCCCTCGAGTGTCGCTGCGTCTTTGATCAGGATGTTGTGCCGCGCGCCGAGTCCGGTGGCGACTGCAACGGCCGTCGGCGTGGCGAGGCCGAGCGCATCGGGGCACGCAATGACGACGGCAGAAATCGCGAACGTGAGCGACTGCAGAAATGGCGCGTGCGCCACGAGAGACCACGCGAGAAAGGTGATCACACCCGCTCCGATCGCGACGATCACGAGCACCGCTGCCGCGCGATCGGCGAGCCGCTGTCCCGGCGCCTTCGATTTCTGCGCTTTGTCGACGAGATCCGCGATCTGCGCGAGCACCGTGTCTTTCCCAACACGCGTGGCCTCCATCGTGATCGCGCTCGTGGTATTCATCGATCCGCCGACGAGAGTTCCGCCGACTGTCTTGTGAACGGGAACACTCTCACCCGTGATCAGCGCTTCATCGAGATCGCTCGCTCCCTCGGTGATCGTGCCATCCACCGGAATCTTTTCACCGGGCCGAACGTTGAGCTTGTCGCCGAGCACAACTTCGGCAGTCGGGATTTCCTTTTCGGCGCCGTCACGAATCACATGCGCCGTCGGCGGAGTGAGATCGAACAGCGCGCGCAGCGCTTCTGATGTTCCGCGCCGCGATTTCATCTCCATCCAGTGGCCAAAGAGCACGAACGTCACGAGCATCGAAGCCGCTTCGTAGTACGCGGTCGGATATCCGATGATCGTGAGGTAGACGCTGCTCAGGTATGCAGCGAGGACGCCGGTCGTGATCAGCACCGACATGTCGAGCTTGCGGTGGCGCAGCGCGTTCACCGTGCCGGCGTGGAACATCCAGCCACACCACCACACGACGGGCGTCGAGAGCGCGAGGCCGATCCAGCTCGCGAGCGGCGCGTGCACCAGCATCGGCACTCTTGGAATGTGCCCCGCGAGCGCAGCGACGGGAATCGTGAGTGCGAGCGCAACGAAAAAGCGAAGCTTGATTTCGCCTTCCATTTCCTTCGCCATCGCGGGATCGGACATGTCGTGATGACCGGGCGGCGCCTCTTCCGTATGATGCGTGTGGTCCATGCCCTTCATGTCCATGCCCCCGTGCTCCTTCACATGACCATCCCGGCCATGCCGTTCATGCCGTTCATCTTCCCGCCTCGCGCGGCGCGGAGGCGCACGAACAGCATCGCACCAACCGGCGTGCGCGATCCGTAAAATGGCTGCAGCGAACTCGGCACCACGTTCACTGTGCCGATCGCGCCCGCTCCGAGCGTGACGCCGCGCCCGCTTGCGATCTCCCGGATGTAGCCGAGCGAGAGCGCGCCAATGTCGAACATGCGCTCCGCCGTGAACGCCACCGGCCCGATGGGAAGGACGAGATCATCCACGGTCTTCTGGACGAACTCCGCTCGACCGAACACCGTGTTCTTCGCGTTGAGCACCGCCTCGAGTTCGGCGAGCGCGCTCTGCGAAATGCGGAGCTGATCCGAGTGCGCCATTGCGGTCCACATAAATGTGTGGGCGATTTGGCCGTCCATTCCGAGCGGTCGCGCCTGTTGCACCGCGAGCACGGTGCGATGCATCGAGTGCCCCGGGTCCGCCGATTCCGGAGATTTAACAAATCCGAATCCCGCGGACATGCTCCACTGCGAGTCGGGAAGGAACGTGAACCGCGCCGAGTACGAGTCGAGCGGATGGATATCAAAGTTCCAGCGATTCTCGTCCGGCTCGCGGCCGTTGAATACCGAGCCCTCGAGTTTCCATCGATTGGAAAACACTCCGATCGTCGCAACGCCGAAACTTTCGTGCGTCACGTCCTGCCAGTGATGGCCGATCGGCGCCATCGGGTTGTCCATCGAGGAGAGTCGGTGCATGAACGCGACTGGGCCGAGCGCCGGCTCGCCGGACGGCGCCACATAGAGCTCGAGCGCGAGGTTCTTGCCGATGGCGCGATCGTACATCGCCGCGACTTCCATGAAGAAGTCGTGCGGATGCTGGCGATCGACGAGCGGCTGCCCGAGAAACGTCTCGCCGTTTTGCAGCAGCTGAGGATACCCGCGCTTCGAAACCGTGGCGGCGTCGAGACTCAGCATCGTGCTCAGGCGCAGGCGCCCACCGCCGAGATCGTGGCTCGCCATGAGCATTGCCCAGTTGAGGCTGCCGATCTGATCGGCGCCGCGCGGCCCGCCCTGGTGATCGTACTGCGCGAAAATGAATTCGTGCAGCATCAGGTCCCATTTCCCCGCGGTGAACATGTGCGAAGGCAACGACGCGGCATCCGGAATCCACGTGGTGCCCGAGCCCGAGCGTTCCATCGACACACCGAGAGGATTCATTGGCATGTCCGCGCCAGGCATGTCCATCGCCATCGGCGACTTCGTTTTCATGCTCGAATCAGTCATCGGTCGCTGTTGCGCAGCGAGCGGACGTGGTGCCGCAGTAACAGCCGCGGCGCAGAGCGCCGCGGCGAACACGTATCGAAGAGACATCAGAGATTCCGAATGAGAGGCCCCGACGCCACAGCCGCCGAGACTGCGCGAACCGTGCGTCAGCGTCCGGCAGCGGCGCAATCATGCGCGCCTTGCCGGATGAGGAACACCGAGTTGTGAGGTCGCGCTAAGCTTTCGGAGGGGGCGGCTCTGGTGCGACGGTCCGTGAGAGCGGCGCGGTGACCAGCATCTCGACGACGCGCCCGTTCGCGTCAACGTCAAACGACGACGCCACGACCGTCGATATCGCCAATGATGCAGCGCACGACGTCATGGACTGACAGCAGTCAGCGAGCGCGGGCGTCTCGCACGGCGCGTGATGGTGTTCGACGGGATCGTGATCCATCGACATATCCGCGTGGTCCGTCATGTCGGTGTGCGAGGAAGATGGCACGAGCGAGGACACGCCGTGATTGGTGGCACACGCGACACCGCCGCCCACCAGCATCAGGTGGAACATGGACGCGCTCGTGACGAAGGCGATGCAGCGACGAATGGACACCAAAGCACGCTAATGCGGAGGCCGACGATCAGGTAGTGTCACGAATGATCCGCACCGCGCATGAACGCTGCGTCGAATCGGTCGACTCTTCTACCCCCACGATCGTGCGATGTTCGGCGACAGCGCGCAGCGCTACGGTTCGACAGGAGCGTCGTTCTCGTCGCTTTCGCAGCGCAGGTCCGCGGCCAAGTGATTCATCGCGACCATCACTCTCTTGAGGGACCCAATGCAACAACTCACAACCTCGATCTCTGGCATGAGCTGCGGCGGCTGCGTGAGCAACGTGCGCAAGGCAATCGAAGGTCTGCCGGGAGCGCACGTCGATGCCGCATCGGTAGGATCGGCGTCCGTGAGCTACGACGAAGCTCGCACGACGCCTGGGGCGATTGCACAGGCGATCCGCGACGCCGGATACGAGCCCGTCGCAGGCAGGCAGCGTGAACCACTACACGGTCGATAATCAGTTCTTCGGAGTGCAAAGGCACAGCGCTCGTGCGCCACATGAGCGCGCGGTACTTCGCGTTGAGTGAGTAGAGCGCAATCCACGGATCGAGAAACGCGCTCGACCAGATCAGCCAGGCATCACCGTCCCCGCCACGCCCAGTTCCGAATCTCGGGCATATCCTGTCCGTGCTCGCGGATATATCGATGGTGCTCGGCCAACTTCTCACGCAGAAACTGTTTGGCGTCCGCAGCGCGCTCCGCAAGGCCGGGCACTCGATCAATCACGTCGCCGGCCAGGTGAAATCGGTCGAGGTCGTTGAGTACGGTCATATCGAAAGGAGTCGTCGTCGTGCCCGCCTCCTTGAAGCCGCGCACGTGCAAGTTCGCATGGTTGGTGCGCCGATACGTGAGACGATGGATCAATGTCGGATACCCGTGAAACGCAAACACGATCGGCTTGTCTCGCGTGAACAGCGCATCGAACGCGTCGTCGCTCAAGCCATGCGGATGCTCCGTCTGCGGTTGCAGCGTCATCAGGTCCACGACGTTGACGACACGAATCCTCAGATCGGGCACAAGTGTTCGCAGCAGCTCAACAGCCGCGAGCGTTTCCAGCGTCGGCACATCTCCGGCGCACGCCATCACCACGTCTGGGTCTCGTCCGCCATCGTTGCTGGCCCAATGCCAGATGCCGAGTCCGGCCGTGCAGTGCGCGATGGCCGCGTCGATATCGAGGTACTGCAGCTCGGGCTGTTTGCCGGCAATGATAACGTTTACGAAGTGGCGGCTTCGCAAGCAATGATCCGTCACCGAGAGCAGCGTGTTCGCATCTGGCGGCAGATACACGCGCACGGTATCCGCCTTCTTGTTCACGACAAGATCGATGAACCCGGGGTCCTGATGCGTGAAACCGTTGTGATCTTGTCGCCACACGTGCGACGACAAGAGGTAGTTCAACGATGCGATCGGCCGCCGCCACGGAATGTTGCGACTGACCGCCAGCCACTTGGCATGCTGATTGAACATCGAGTCGACAATGTGAATGAATGCTTCGTAGCAGGAGAAGAGGCCATGCCGGCCCGTGAGGAGATAACCCTCCAGCCAGCCTTGACAGAGATGTTCGCTGAGCACCTCCATGACTCGACCCTCAGGAGCGATGTGCTCATCCGTGCTCAAGATCTCGGCCGTCGACACGCGATCCGTGACTTCAAAAAGCGCCGTCAGGCGATTCGACGCCGTCTCGTCCGGACCTACGACGCGAAAATTGCGGCTCTCCGCGTTCAGCGTGACGACGTCGCGCAGCAACTCTCCCATGATGCGAGTCGCTTCGGCCACCACCGTGCCCGGTTGAGGAACTGCAACCGCATAGTCCCTGAAGTCGGGCATCTTCAAATCGCGAAGCAACAGTCCGCCGTTCGCGTGAGGATTCGCGCCCATCCGCCGGTTCCCGTTCGGCGCGAGCTCGGCAAGTTCGGGAATCAGCGAACCGTTCGTGTCGAACAATTCGCCAGGCCGATAACTCTGCAGCCATTGCTCGAGCTGCTTGAGGTGCTCGGGCTTCGTCGCGAGTTCCGCAAGCGGCACCTGATGCGCACGCCATGTGCCTTCGACCGGAAGTCCGTCCACCACTTTCGGTCCAGTCCATCCTTTCGGCGTGCGAAAAATGATCATCGGCCAGCGAGGCCGCGTATGAAAACCTTCGCTGCGCGCCGTGCGCTGTATCGTTGCGATCTCGGCCACGATTGTGTCGAGTGTCGCAGCGAGTTTCTGATGCACCTCGGCAGGGTCGCTGCCTTCGACAACGTACGGGTGGTAGCCATACCCACGGAACAACTGCTCCAATTCCTCCGGCGTAATGCGAGCCAGCACCGTGGGATTGGCGATCTTGTAGCCGTTCAAATGCAGGATCGGCAGCACCGCACCATCGTGCACCGGATTCAAGAACTTGTTCGAGTGCCAGCTCGCGGCGAGCGCGCCGGTTTCCGCCTCGCCGTCACCGACAACACATGCGACGATTAAGTCGGGATTGTCGAACGCGGCGCCATACGCATGCGCGAGCGAATAACCAAGCTCGCCGCCCTCGTTGATCGACCCCGGTGTCTCAGGCGCCACATGACTCGGAATTCCGCCGGGAAATGAAAATTGTTTGAAGAGCCGTTGTATTCCTCGCTCGTCACGGCTGATCTCCGGATACAGCTCGCTGTAGGTGCCCTCGAGATAGGTGTTCGCCACGATGCCGGGGCCACCATGTCCAGGTCCCGCCACGTAGATCATGTTGAGATCGTACTGCTTGATGATTCTGTTGAGGTGCACATACAGAAAATTCAGCCCCGGCGTCGTGCCCCAGTGTCCCAGGAGACGCGGCTTGATATGGTCGAGCGTCAGCGGCGTCTTGAGCAACGGATTGTCGAGCAAGTAGATCTGCCCCGCCGAGAGATAATTCGCGGCGCGCCAATAGGCGTGCATCTGCAGCAAGAGTTCGGGGGAGAGCGGTCCGTTCATGGTTCAGCTCGCCGCCCTAACCGACTGCGCCTGCTCTCGGCTCCCCCGAGAACGATGCAGCCCACGTCGCTTCGCCCGTCGCGCCGATCATGAGTGCCGGCCGAAGGTCAAGGTCGTAGACCCGTTGGTCATTGCGGGCGCCGGCTTTCGGGGCGGCGCGCTCGTGATGCCCGCGCGGGACACTCGCGGAATCGCGTGACGATTTTCGCGTGACATCGCGTTCCTTGTACAACGAATAAATCACGATGGTTTTTCCAGAAAGCGAACGATCCGCCAGAATCAGCGTCGCGAGCGCGCCGAACCTGGTCAGCGCCGGATCAGAAGTCAGGTACCTCACGAGTTTCGCGGCGCGCTTCACCCCCGCGGGCGAAAGATGAGGGTCCGCGGGATCATCCGGCTTTTCCGCGTGCCGAATGAGAATGATCTGCGCGGGACGCACCGGAGCCTGAACGTGCGCGAGCGCGAACACGAGTGCTGCCAGTAACCGCATGAGATCCTCCCAATTCCTTGGATCATAGGGGGTTCACGCTGATCGTCTCTATCGCACAAACGAGTCAGGCGCGTCGGCGCAAAACTCGATACGATCCAGTCTGACTCTCTAGATCGCCGGATCTCTCATTCAAGGCGCCCTCATGAAAAACCGTCGAACGTTTGCCGCCGCTGCGCTCGCGGCGCTCGCGTGTTCAGTCGTTGCCGGATCCACCGTCGCGGCACAAGCGACGCACTATCATGTGGTGAAGCGTCTCGTGATCGGCAAAGCCACGGCCGACTACATCATCGTCGATACGCTGAACCGTCGCCTCTACGGCCTGGGCGACAAAATCGTCGACGTGGATTCGGACAAGGTGATCGGCACGATCGCCGGAGGCGGCGGTGGCTATGCGATCGCTCCCGACCAGAATCGCGGCATGGTCCGCAACGGCACCATGTTTGATCTGACGACGCTCGCCGTCACTGGAAAACTCGACGTGAAAGCGGACGGCTCGATCTACGATCCGTTCACGAAGCGCGCGTTCGCATGGGTTGACAAAGACGCTTGGGTTGTCGAGATGACCAACGGGAAGCTGCTCATGAAGTCCACGATCGGCGACGGCCTCGAATCGGGAGTCTCGGACGGCCGGGGCAAGCTGTTTCTGAACGTCGAAACCAAAGGGTCGATCGAGAAAGTCGATGCGGCGACGCTGAAGATCGAAGCGACGTGGAAGATCGCCGGATGCGGCACGGCGCAGGGACTCTCGATGGATCGCGAGACGCGCCGCTTGTTCATGGCGTGCGACAAGGAGATGATCGTGGTGAATGCCGACGACGGCGGTGTCATCGCGCGCATGCCGGTCGCCAGCCGAGCCGATCAGAATGCGTTCGACTCCGGCACGAAGCTCGCGTTCAACGCGAATCGCGTCGACAACACGGTGACGATCGTGCATGAGGATTCGCCGAGCACATTTTCCGTCGTCCAGACGGTCAAGACCGGCGGCGGCGCGCGGGCGTGCGCGGTCGACGAGAAAACGCACAAGCTGTACATCTTTTATCTGGAATCGGGGCAGCTGGTTCTCGAGGTGCTCGCGCCGTAAGCACCATCGGCGGCGCTACGCCGGCCGGTAGTGCCCCCACGCGCCTTCGAGTGCATCACTGATCTCGCCGACCGTTGCTCGCGCACGCACGGCGGCGATGATCAGCGGCATCAGTTCGCCTTGCGGCGTCCCGATGTGCGGTGCGGCGGCGGCGAGCACGGCGAGCGCGGCGTTCACCGTTGCACCGTCGCGTGAACTCTTGAGCGCCGTCACGCGTGCGATCTGCCCTGCCTCGAGCGTCGCATAGTTTGGCGAGGGTATCACCGGCGCGTCTTTCTCATCGGCGAATTTGTTGAGCCCAACGATCACCGCCTCGCCGCGTTCGATCGCGAGCTGATAGCTGTAGGCACTGCGCGCGATTTCTTCCTGGAAAAACCCCGCCTCGATTGCTTTCGCACTGCCGCCGAGCTCTTCGACGCGAGCGAGCAGTTCGAGCGCGCGCTTCTCGACTTCGTTCGTGAGCGCCTCCACGTAGTACGAGCCCGCGAGCGGATCCGCCGTGCTCGCCACCCCGCTCTCGTACGCGACGATCTGCTGCGTGCGCAGCGCGAGGGTCGCCGCCTCGCTCGTGGGCAGCGAGAGCGCTTCGTCGTAGCCGTTGGTGTGCAGGGATTGCGTTCCGCCGAGCGTGGCCGCGAGCGCCTGCACGGCGACACGCACGACGTTGTTGAGCGGCTGTTGCGCCATCAGCGTGACGCCGCCGGTCTGCGTGTGAAAACGCAGCTTGCAGCTGGCTTCATTGGCGCCGAACCGCTCGCGCATCAGCCGCGCCCACATCCGGCGCGCGGCGCGAAACTTCGAGACCTCCTCGAACAGATCGTTGTGGCACGCGAAGAAGAAACTCACACGAGGCGCGAATTGATCCACGCGCAGCCCCGCGTCGATCGCGCGCTGGACGTACGCAAGGCCGTTCGCAAAAGTGAACGCGAGTTCCTGCACGGCCGTCGCGCCCGCCTCGCGCATGTGGTAGCCGCTCACCGAAATGGGATTCCAATTCGGCACCTCCGCCGCGCAGAACCGGAATGTCTCGGCAATCAGCGCGAGCGATGGCTGCGGAGGATAGACGTACGTGCCGCGTGAAATGTACTCTTTGAGAATATCGTTCTGAATCGTGCCGCTGAGCGCCGACCGCGCGATCCCCCGCTCCTCCGCCACGACGACATACATCGCGAGCAGCGTGGAGGCGGTCGCGTTGATCGTCATGGAGGTCGAGACGGTGTCGAGCGGAATGCCATCGAGCAGCGTCGCGAGATCTTCAACGGAATCGATCGCGACGCCCACGCGCCCGACTTCGCCCTGCGCGCGCGGCGAATCCGAATCGATCCCCATCTGCGTGGGAAGATCGAATGCCACGGAAAGTCCAGTCTGCCCGGCCTCGAGCAAATGGCGGAAGCGCGCGTTTGTTTCCTGCGCGGTGCCGAACCCCGCGTACTGGCGCATTGTCCACAAGCGGCCGCGGTACATCGACGGCTGAATACCGCGTGTGAACGGAAACACGCCGGGATCTGCGATGTCGCGCGAGTAGTCCGCATGCACGTCGCCCGGACGGTACACCGGCGAAACGGGGATTCCTGACGGAGTGTCGCGCTCCTCAGCCATGACTTCCGTTCAACATCAACCCAACATCTCCCGCGCGATCTCCACGTCGCACTTGCTGCCGACGTAAATCGCGGTGCGCTGGTGCAGCGAGGTGGGTTGCACATCGAGCATTCTGATGGTGCCGTCGGTGGCGGCGCCGCCCGCCTGCTCGCAAATGAAAGCGAGCGGATTGCACTCGTACAGCAGCCGGAGTTTCCCGCCGGGATTCGCCGCGTTGGGCGGATACGCGAACACGCCGCCGCCGAGCAGGTTGCGATGAAAATCGGCGACCATCGATCCCACGTAGCGGACGTTCATCGCGTCCCGCTTGCCGTCGAGTCCGCGATACCGGCGCATCAAACCGCGAACCGGCTCCGACCAATGCTGCTCGTATGCGTCGTTCACCGAGAGGTAGCGGCCGCGCTCGGGAATCTTGATATCGGGATGCGAGAGCAGAAACTCGCCGATCGACGGATCGAGCGTGAAGCCGTGCGCGCCCTGACCCGTGGTGTATACGAGCATGGTGCTGGACCCATAAATCACGTAGCCGGCCGCGACCTGCTTGTGGCCGGGCTGCAGCATGTCCTTGAGCGTGCCCGCCGGACCGCGCGTCGTCTTTTTCATCACCGAGAAAATCGTTCCGACCGGAACGTTGACGTCGATGTTCGACGACCCGTCGAGCGGATCGAACAGCAGGACGTACTTGCCGTGTTTGAAATTGTCGGGAATCGGAATGATTTCTTCGGATTCCTCCGAGGCCATCGCGCACAACCGGCCGCCGTGATCCATCGCCTTCACGATAATTTCGTTGGCAATAATATCGAGTTTTTGCTGTGCTTCGCCCTGCACGTTGTCCGTGCCCGCCGCGCCCAGAATATCGGCGAGCCCGGCACTGCGAACCTTGTTCGCAATCATCTTCGCCGCGACGGCGAGGTCGTACAGGATGCCCGACAGTGCGCCGGTGGCCTCGGGGTGGAGGCGCTCCTGCTCGATGATGAAGCGTTCGATGGTGACGACAGATGTGGCGGTGTGGCGGACCATTGGAGAAAAGTGCCGTCCGAGACACACGTGCGGCAAGGGTGAACCCTAACCAGCCGTAGCCACCGGTTCATCTCGCGATGGCGACATTCCACTCGCGCCCGGCCGCCGAAGCCCGCAGCCAATTTCCGTTTGTGCTGATCACGATCGACCCGAGCTGATCCGTGCGCAGGACCTCAGCCCCTCTCGACGCGAGCTCGCTCATCACCGCCGGACTCGGATGGCCGTAACCGTTCCCGGTTCCAACGGAAACGAGCGCGACGCGTGGATGTACGGCATCGAGAAACGCAGCGGAACTGCTCGTTGAACTCCCATGGTGTCCAACCTTCAGCACATCCGCATGCAGCTCGCTCGCCGCGTGCGCGAGCAGCCACGATTCCTCCGCCGCCTCGGCATCGCCGGTGAGCAGAAATCGAATCCCGCCATAGCGCACGAGCACGACGGTGCTCGCCAGATTCGGATCGCGCAGATGCGCCGTCCACGCCGAGTCGGGCGCGAGAAAGATCAGGCTCACGCCATCAATCGAGAGTGAGTCTCCCGGATGTACGCGCGACCACGGCACGCCAAGCGTTCTCGCCGCAATCAGTGACTCGTGATACGCCAGCGTTCCGCCGGCGAACGCGGCGTCGCGATATGCCTCCGGATGCAGCGCCCGCAGCACGGTCGCCGCGCCGCCAACGTGATCGGCGTGCGGATGCGTGAGCACGAACAGCGCGAGATCGCCGCCGAGTCGCCGCAGATACGGAATGACGGTCGTGCGTCCGGCGTCGCCGCCGTTCCACGTTCGACCCGCATCCACAAGCATCCAGCGTCCGCTCGGCGTGCGCAGCGCGATTGCATCGCCCTGCCCCACATCGATCATATGCAACTCGAGCAATCCGTTTCCCGACGGCACCGCAATCGTCCACACGCACCCCGTCACCGCGATGACGCAAACGGTCAGCGCGGGAAATGCGCGCCGGCCGGCCGCGGCCACCAGCAATGCGACCGCAGCAACGCCGAGCAGCAGCGCAACGGCGAGCGACGGCGCGACTCGCAGCGAACCAAACGGAACCATCGATCCCACCGTCGCTATGCCGTTGAGCGCGTACAGCAGCGGATGCGCCGCGGCCGCAACAAACGCGGCCGGCGCGTGAACGGGCGAAATCGCGAGCGCCAAAAAGAGCGTCGGCTGCAGCACCGCAATCACGGGTGACGCGGCGATATTCGTGAGCGGCGCGACGAGACTGAGCCGCCCGAACACCCACATCACGAGCGGCGCGGTGACGATCGTCGCGAGAATCGAGACCGCGAGATCGCTCGCGAGCGCCCGCCGCCAGCCGCGCAGCTTTCCCAAGCGGCGCCGCGACCAGATTCCCGCCGCGGTGAGGGCCGCAAATCCCGCGACGCTCAGCTGCCAGCCGATGTCGTTCACGACGTGCGGATCGATGAGCGGAATCACGGCGCCGAGCGCGAGCACTCCCCATGGCGACACGGGCCGGTCGAGCGAGCGGCTGACCGTCGCGACGGCGAGCATCGTCGCGCTGCGGAGCGCCGGAGGCGGCGCCCCGATTGCGGCGACGTACACTGCGGTAACCACGAGCGCCGCCCATCGCGCTTTGGCCCGCGGCATCCGCAGCGCCTCGAATCCGAGCAGGACGGCGCCGGCGATGATCGCAACGTGCAG
Source organism: Gemmatimonadales bacterium (assembly GCA_038205995.1). GTDB lineage: Bacteria > Gemmatimonadota > Gemmatimonadetes > Gemmatimonadales > Gemmatimonadaceae > Fen-1231. Next base: position 32,667 of record JBBRBH010000025.1, on the reverse strand, counting down.
ACCCGAGATCGAGAGAATATGAATCAAACCGGCCGCCGCGAACCGATCGCGCATGTCCGGCGCGATCGAACGCGTATCGGCAATCAGCAGCGCGCGAACGAGCGGTGCATCGGCGCGAAAGAGCGTGTCGATTCTCGCGCCCGCGTTGCGGCGCCAGCGCTCAAGCGGCGAGACGAGCGAATCATCGAGCACGGGCGGATTGCACGGCGATCCGGAGCGCACCACGCGCCACGACCCGGCGCTCCACGCGCGCGAGATGCACTGTTCATCGCGCGCTCGCACATTTCGCGCGACGAGCACGCCGGTCGCCGCAAACAGGGCACACGCGGCCGGCGCGAGGAACCGCCGGCGTGAAATCCATGATCTGCCGGCGGCCGCGCCAAGGAGCGACACCGCGAGCACCGCCCCGCACGCGGTGAGCGCGGGAACCGCCGTGGCGCCGGACGATCCGGCGAGGAGTCCGGCGACATACGAGAAGACGGCCCACGTGATGAGTGGCACCCATCACGGATAACAACACGCGCGAACGGGAGCGTCATCCCATTCGCGCAGCGGTGATCAGATTGCCGCGCCCGGTGTCAGGGCGTGTCCTGCGGTTCTCTCACGGAGCAAGCGGAAGCGCTGCCCTCTCCTGAACCGGCGTCCCCGTGAACGTCGAACCCGTCGTGCCCGTCAGCTCGACCATCATATAGCTGCCGATCATTTGCGGATTGCCGGGAACAATCACCGTTTTATAGTCGCGCGAGCGCGCCTGCAGCAGATCGCCGCCTTTGCGTGCCTCTTTCTCGATAAGTACTTCGCGACGCTCGCCAAGCCGGTTCATGTTCCGCTCGCGCGCGATGCCGCGTACCGTGTCCTTGAGCCGCTCGAATCTCGAGTCGATCACGTCATCCGGCACGAGCAGCTCTTTCGGAAAACGCGTCGCGGGCGTGCCGTCCCGCATCGAAAACTTGAACATGAACGCGTCGTCGAAGCCGACGTCCTGCACGGCGGAAATCGTTTCGTCGAACTCGTCGTCTGTTTCGCCAGGGAATCCGACAATGATGTCGGTTGTCAAACCCATACCGGGCATCGCGCTGCGCAGACGCGCGGCGCACGCGAAATACTCTTCACGCGAATATCTGCGCAGCATGCGCTTCAGCGTGCGGCTCGATCCGCTCTGCATCGGAAGGTGCACGTGTTCGCACACCGTGTCCGTCTCCGCCATCGCGTCTATCACGCGATCACTGAAGTCGTTCGGATGCGGGCTGGTGTAGCGCACTCGGCGGATGCCATCGACCGCGCCGACCGCGCGGAGCAAGTCGGCGAAATCGTGCGTGCCATCGGTGTAGGAGTTAACCGTCTGTCCGAGCAGGACGACCTCGGTGAGCCCCTGGGCGACGACTTCTTCGGTCTCGCGCACGACATCGGCGAGCTGGCGGCTCCGCTCCGGTCCGCGCGTGTACGGCACGATGCAGTACGTGCACCGATAGTCGCAGCCCCGCTGCACGGGAATCCACGCCTTCACGCCGTCGAATCGGCGCGCCTGGAAATCTTCGTAGTGTTCTTCCAAATCGAAATCCGTCGCCGTGAATCGCTCGCCGCGGCGCGCGCCCTCGATCAGGTGCGGCAGCGCGCGGTACGCGTCCGGGCCGACGACGAGCGAGAGACGCGAGTTTGACTCGAGCAACTTCGGCCCGAGCCGCTGCGCCATGCAGCCGGTGACGCCGAGGATCGTGTCCTTCTTCATGAAACGCCGCAGCTCACCGATGCGGCCGATCACGCGCTGTTCGGCGTTCTCGCGAATCGCGCACGTGTTCACGAGAATCACGTCTGCGCCCTCGGGACCGTCCACCGACTCATAGCCAACGGCCGTGAGCTTTCCGAGCATCAACTCGGAATCACTCACGTTCATTTGGCAGCCGTACGTTTCGATGTAGACGGTGGGCACGTTGCTAGATGACGGAAGACAGGTGACGGACGGACAACAACCCGTCGACATTCAAGAGCGTCCCGGAAAACCGCGAGCGACGCGGAATCGTCGGGTCGTCCAGCTTCACGGTAAGATAGTCCTCGGTCAGCCCCTCGCGACGATCGCCGTCGCCGATGACTACGGTGTCCGCCTCTCCGCCCTCGCGCGAACGCCGGTACGCCACCCGCTTCTCCTCGGCCACCACGCGAAGCGCCGATGCTCTCACGCGTGCGACAGCCGGAGCCACAGAACCGCCCAGCCGCTCCGCGGCAGTTCCCGGCCGTTCCGAATACGGAAATACGTGCAGATAGGTGTACGGTAGTGATCGCACGAGCGAAACCGTCGCGCTGTGATCTTCATCCGTCTCACCCGGAAATCCGGTGATCACATCCGCGCCGAGCGCGAACACTGCACTCCGCGAGGCGATCTTCTCCGCCTGGCGCGCGTACGACGCCGCCGTGTACCAATGCCGGCCCATCCGCTTCAGCACTCGATCGCTCCCCGACTGCAGTGGCGCATGCAGATGCGGCGCCACGCGCAGCGGATCTGACGTGAGCAGCTCACCGAGCCGCGCATCAACCTCGGTCGCCTCCACCGACGTCAGACGAAAACGCACGCGCGGTACTTCCTGCACCAATCGCTCGAGCAACTGCCCGAGCGAACAGCCAATCTCTGTTCCGTATGAGCCAATGTGAATCCCGGTGATCACGATCTCCGGATGTTCACCGGCGAGCGCGATCGCCTCGCGCACAATGTCATCCGCCGGCCGCGACCGATGCGCGCCGCGCGCCAGCGTCGTCGCGCAGAATGTGCAGTGCTCGTCGCATCCGTCCTGGATTCGCAGCAGCGCGCGCGATCCGGTCTGCGTGGCGGCGCGCGCCGCCGCGAGCGCCGGATCGAGCCCGAGCGCCATCGCGAGCGCCGTGAGATCGGCGCCTGCGATCACGTCGCTCACTGTGGGCAACGCCGCGATCGTCCCATGGTCGCGCGCCGAGGCGCAGCCGATCACCAGCGTGCGCAGCGCGCTGTTCCCCTTAGCCGCACGCCGAACTTCCTGCCGCAAATCCGCTTCCGCTGCGGCGGTGACGGCGCACGAGTTAAACAGCGCGACGTCCGCTTCTTCCGGTGTCGCGACGATCATTCCGCCCGCCGCCTCGATCATCGCGCGCGCTGCTTCTGTGTCGTACTGGTTGGCGCGGCAGCCGAAGGTGCGCAGATACGCTCTCATGTTTTCACGGCAGTCGGAGCGGGAAACTCTCCGGTGCGGCTCATCGAGCGAACCGGTTCGGAGGGCACCAGCGGCAGCTGCACGTGAAAGGTGCTTCCCTCGCCTTCCGCGCTCTTCACCCAGATGCGTCCGCCGTGCGCCTCGACCGCGAGCCGGCAGAACGTGAGCCCGAGGCCCGAACTGCGCACCCGCGGCGCGTTCGCCGCGCGAACGCGCTCAAATTTCCTGAAAATAATTTCCTGGTACTCGCTCGGAATACCCGGCCCGTCGTCGGCGACCGTGATGAGAATCCCGTTCGCATCGTTCCGCGCCGTGAGCTGCAGCTTCACCGGCCCCGCCGTGTGCGTGAGCGCGTTCTGCACGAGATTCGAGAGCACGCGCTTCAGCAAAATCTTGTCGGCGCTGAACACCGGCGCATCATCGGCGACGTCCACCGTCGCCGCGGCGCCTTCCTGCTGAAAACGCAGCCCCCAGTCGTACACGATCTCCGAGAGCAGCGCCGCCGGCGCGATGGGTTCGGGCTGCAGCGTGACCGTCTGCTCCTCGATGCGCGCGACCTCGAGCAGATCCTCGATCAGCGCGAGCAGATCCTCCGACTTTCCCTCGGCATCGGAAAGCGCGCGCGCCTGCGTCGGCGTCAGCGCGCCGAAATCGCCGTCGCGCGCCATCTCGAGCGTCGCGAGTACCGAGGTGAGCGGCGTCTTGAGATCGTGCACGATCATCTTCATGAGGTCGTCGCGCACTTTCTGAAGCTCACGCAGGCGCTTCAGGCTCTCCTCCAGCGCGTCCGTCGCGCCTTTGAGCTTGAGCAGGGCGCGCACCCGCGCGTTGAGCACGAGGCGGTGATGCGGCTTCGTGAGAAAATCGTCGCCACCGGCTTCAATTGCCTTGATGCGATCGCTCGTGTCGCCGAGCGCGGTGACGAAGATGATCGGAATTCGCGCGGTGCGCGCGTCGCGCTTGAGACGGCGGCACACCTCGAACCCCGCATCGCGATCGGCCACGCCAAGGTCACCGGCGGGCATCGACACATCGAGGATCACGAGATCGGGGCGGCGTTCGAGACAGGTCGCCATTGCCTCCGGCGCATCTCTCGCGATCACCGTGGCGAAGCCCAGCGTCGCGAGCTGGTCCACGAGCAGTTCAACGTTCGCATCCACGTCGTCCGCGACGAGGATTAATGGCAGCGTTCCCGCGACTGCGGTCATAGGAAACTCTTCGCTGCCGCTGCTAGAAGTACGGCTTGATCGAAACTCCGACGCTGAGAATCCATGACTTCTCCGAGAGCGCGATACTCGGGGCGCTGCGGCTGGCCCGCGCCAGAGAAATGTCGAGCGCAGCGCGGCCAAGCGAGAGCGGAATGCCGATACCGCCCGTGAACGAATTCTCCGTCACCTGGCTCGTGCCGACACCGAACGGAAGCCCGCGCGACCGGAAGCCGAGCCGAACCGCGCTCGGCACTCCGCCGAACTTCGGGCCGGCCGTCTCGAGTCCCCCGGCGTACTCCTTGGAATCAAAAATAGTGAGATCGTGCGCACTGAGCCCGTTCATCGCGCTGAACTGTTCACTCGCGAATCGTGCAGTCAGAATCGTTCCCGTAATGCCGTCGAAGGCCGCGGAGACGCTGAACCGATTCGGCACCTTCGCCTCGGCGAGCGTGGTGGAGTCGCCGCGATGCAGGCGCATCGTGAAGCCAACGCGCCCCGACAAACCGAAGTTCCAGTGCGTGAAGGGCGTCGCGAGCATACCAAAGCTCATGGCCGATCCGCTAAAATTGAACGAACTCGTCTGCGCGAATGCGCCGAACGCCGTAGAGTCGGCCGGAAACGTGCGGCCGTAGAGCGACTGTGTGCCGCCCGGAAACTGGTGAATGCCGACGCCGATCGTCAATTTCGGTGAGAACGTGTAGCTCATGGCCGCGCGCGCATCCGAAATGCCGCCGGTGCTGACGACCGTCACCGTGGAAGGCACCGGCGTCGCGCCGAACATCGTCGTGTCCTTGTACGTATTCGTCCACGTGCGGTCGAGATAGTTCGCGTACGAGAGACTGAATCGCGCCTTGCCGATCCTGCCGCTGATCATAAAGATCGGAAATCGCGCGGTGACCTGGCTCGAGTTGAAGCCAGGACCAGTGATCCAGCGGAACTCCGGGTCGTACTGCAGATACACCGTCGCGCGCGTGCCAACGAGAAGCGACGCCGGATTGATGGGCGAGTTCGCATCGAAGTCCGCGAGCGATCCGCCAGTGGCAAGCGCGCGTGAGCTGAGTTCGCCGCCCGGGAACCCGAATCCCTGAATGCTCAGTCCGCCCTGCGCGTACAGCGCGGGGACGGCGGCGAAAAACGAAGCCGCTGCCGCAAAACGCGAGAGGTATCGCGGCAGTAGCAGCCGTCGCGTCGGTCGCATCGATAGCATCAGGGCACTCCGAAGGTGATGCTCGGTATGTAGGAAATGCGCATCGTGGGTCGCAGTGCCGCCGGACTGTTGCTGTTCCAGAAGCTGGCCTCGAACGGGAGCACGTTCTCGGGCGAGGCGCGCAGCACGATGGCGCGCGGCGGCGGATTCAGAATGGCGGTCTGTCCCTTCCACGCACGCAGCAGCGCGAACATGTCGAGCGTTTTCAGCCCGGAATCACGCGGCGAAATGAGCAGCGAATCGGTTACGTCGAGACCCGGCGCCGAGATGATCGTCGCCGCGCGCCGAAGATCGGTGACGTACGGACTCGCGAGCGCGATCTGCGCGTGAATCGTCATCGTGTCGCGCTTGTCGCCGTACGGAATCGGCCGCTGCGTGAGGTTGAGCGTTGCGCGAACGATCGTGGCCGAATCGACGATGTGCGACGGAATATTGAACCGCAGATACGCCCGCCGCCCCGGATTCCCGCCCACGTTCATGGTGTTCGTGAATTGCGGTATCGCACTTTTCGCGAGCACGGAGTAATCCGCAAGAGCCGCTCGGATTCCCTGCTCCGAGCCGTTGTTCGGCGTGCCCGAGGACGGGTTGATCACGAAGATCGAGATCGTGGGGTCCGTCGAACCCTTATAGCGCAGCTGTGCCGGGGCCGACCCCTCGAGCGTGCCGATGCGAAGCCACACGGGACCGCTGCCATCCACACGGATTCCCACTCGCAGTCGGGCGCTCGTTCGCAGTTTTTCGAGCAGCGAGTCGCCGATGATCGGGATGCTCAGCGTCTCCGGCAAAAACGCGCGCTGCACCGTGATGCCGCCGATCAGGCGGTCGGTGGAGAAGTGCGAGTTCACCGGACCCGAGAGCGTGTCGAGCGCAAGCGTGTCGTCCACATCGTACAGTTCGAATCGGATCACGGCGGGTAGACGCGCCCGCGTGGTGTCGATGACGATCCGCAGGTAGGCAGAATCGACGTGCACGATCGACTGCAGCGTGTCGACCGTCGAGTCGCCCCTGGGAATGAATGTCGTCGTCAGCGTGTCGAAGCGAATTACGCCGCGAGTCTCAAGCGTATCGCCGCGCGTGGCGAGCAGAATTTCCTGTTCGCTGCCGATCTCCGGATACCCGTTGAACGTGCTGTCGAACACCAGCACCGGGTTGATGACCGTATCGAGCACCGCGAGTGATTGCGCCGGGCAAAGCTTGGGACAGCCGGCTCCGGCATCAAGCGATTCGGCACAGGCGCCAGCGCCGGCGGCGAGCAGCACCGCGAGCACCGTGTAAATACGACGATTCATGTGTGATGCAGAGACTGGGGCGTGAACGGATGCGGCAGCAGGTCGGCGAGCGACCAGCTTGCCTCCGCGCCCGAAGTGGTGATGCTGGTGATCTGCAAATCCGGCGCGAACTCAACCAGCGCCTGCCGGCACATACCGCACGGCGACGTTGGCTCGTCGGCGTCGGTGACGATCACCAACTCCGAAAAGTGCCGGTGGCCCGCGACGATGGCCGCCGCGAGCGCGCCGCGCTCGGCGCAGCTCCCGGAGGGAAACGAAGAATTCTCCACGTTGCAGCCGACAATGATCGTGCCGTCGTCGGCCAGCAGCGCCGCGCCGACGCGAAAATCAGAATACGGCGCGTAGGCGCTGCGCATCGCGGTCCGAGCGGCGGTGCGCAGCTCCAACGAGGGCGCGCTCAACGCGGCACCATCAGCGGCAGAAACGATTTCCCCACACCGCGAAACTCGAGTCCCATCCATTCAGCCACAGTTGCGCCGAGATCGGCGAACGACGCGCGCCGTCCGATCGGGCCCGGGCGAATCGCGCGTCCGAGTGCGAGCACCGGAACGTTTTCGCGTGCATGGTCGGTGGACGGCGTAGTTGGATCGTTGCCGTGGTCAGCGGTGATGAAAAGCAGATCGTCCTCGTGAAGGGCGGCCGTGATGGCCGGAATGGCGTTGTCGAACTGCTGCAACGCCTTATAGAACCCCGGAACGTCGTTCCGGTGCCCGTACAATTGGTCGAAATCTACAAGGTTGCAGAACAGGAACCCACTTCCCGCGCGGATCCAGTCGAGAATTCGCTCGATTCCCTCTGAATTGCCTGTGGTATGCCCCCCCTCGATGCCCCTGCGGGCGAACAGATCGTCCACCTTGCCGATCCCCGTGCGGGGTATCCCTGCCGCGGCCATCGCGTCGAGCAGCGTCTCGGACGGCGGCGCAACGGAGAAGTCCCGACGGTTTGTTGTGCGTACCCAAGCGCCAGCGGACCCCTTAAACGGCCGCGCGATCACTCTCGACACGTTGTGCGGCGCGACCAGCATCTCACGCGCCTTCTCGCACGCCGCGTAGAGTTCCGGCAGCGGAACCACATCTTCGTGCGCCGCGACCTGAAATACGGAATCGGCCGACGTGTACACGATCCACGCGCCCGTCCGCACGTGCATCTCGCCCCAGCGGTCGAGCATGTCCGTGCCGCTGCCGACCTCATTCGCGATAACCTCGCGACCCGTGCGCGCCGCGAATTCCGCGAGGACGTCGATCGGAAATCCGTGGGGATACGTCGGAAAAGGAATCGTGATCCGAACGCCGGCGATCTCCCAGTGACCGGTGGTGCTGTCCTTTCCGGCCGCCGATGGCTCGAGCAGGCCAAAAGCGCCGGTGGGTGACGCGGCGGGCGGCATGCCCGCGAGGTTGGCGACTCCGCCGAGGCCGATGCGCTGGAGGTTTGTGAGCGCGGTCAATCCTCCGACGGCGCTCGCCACGTTGCCGAGTGTGTTGCTTCCCGCGTCGCCGTACTTGGCGGCATCCGACGCCGCGCCTATTCCGACGCCGTCGAGCACGATGATCGCGGCGCGCCGATTCGCCATGCCTCGCATTCCGGGCATTCCCGTCATGAGGCGATGCGCAAAATGCGCTGACGAAGGCCAGTGAGAAGTTCGTACGCGTTCAGTCCCGCGCGCGTCCCGACCTCATCCACCGAGAGCAGATCGCCTCCGTCGCTTCCCACGAGCGTCGCCACGTCGCCAAGCGCGCACACGCCGCCGGTCACGTCGAGCATGACCATGTCCATCATCACGGTTCCGATCACGGGAAAGCGCTTGCCGTGCACGAGCACTTCGCCGCGATTTCCGAGCGACCGCCGGTAGCCATCCGCATACCCGACGGCCAGCGTCGCCACACGCGAGGGACGCGTGGCTTTCCACGTGGCGCCGTAACCCACGCTGTCACCGACGTTCAGATCGCGAAGCTCGACGACGCGAGCGCGGAGGTGCGCCACGGGCTCCGGTTGAATCGCGGCCCGTTCGCCGCTGCCGGAACCATAGAGAAAGACGCCAGGCCGCACGACGCTCCACGGCGAGGGCGAGCGCCGGACAATCGAACCGCTGTTGTCGATGTGCAGCACGGCGGGCCGATGCGGCAGCGCGGCAATCGCGTCGCGAAAGCGCTGCTCCTGAATCTCCATCGATCCGTCGTCCAGTTCCGACGAGTGGAAATGCGAGTACATGCCATCGGGCGGAAAGCGCGAGACCATATCCGCAACAGTGCCCATGTGGTCCCAGCGCACACCCGCGCGGCCCACGCCGGTGTCGACCGCTAGATGCCACGTGCCACCGCCGCTCTCCTTCCACGCAGCGATCGACGATGCGGTCGAGAGCGCCGGGATGAGGTTCGCTGCGCGGACGCGCGCGTAATCGGCCGGGAGCATCGGCGTGAAGACGATCACCGGCTTCGCGACGCCGATCCCGCGGAGCTCGGCGCCCTCTTCAATCGTCGCGACGCCAAAACCGAACGGATCGAGCTGTGAAAGCGTGCGCACGACGGGCTCGACGCCGAGGCCGTACGCGTCCGCTTTGACCATCGGCAACAGCGGCACCCGCGCCTGTTTCGCGAGCGCCTCTCCATTGCGCAGCAGCGCGCCGAGATCGATATCGACCCAGGCGCGCGTGGTAACGGCTTGATCCGTGTTGATGCTGCTGGCGGTAGATTTCGCGATCATTCCACTCGTGTTTTTGTGGCCCAGCACGTCAAAGTTAGAGAGCGCCGAGGAGCGATGCAAGACAACGTGAAGCAGAAAGGAGCGCGCGCGACACTCGACGATGCGCTGGCGATCATGCGCGATCTGCGAACGCGCGACCCGTGGGACCGCGCACAGACGCACGATTCGCTGCGGCCGTACCTCAACGAGGAGATGCACGAACTCGATGATGCGATTCGCTCGCACGACGACGCGGCGATGCGGAGCGAGCTCGGCGATGTGCTGCTCCAGGTGCTCTTCCACGCGATCATTGCCGAGGAGCGCGGCGCGTTTGACGCGAGCGATATTGCCGGCTCACTCGTGAGCAAAATGACCAAGCGGCATCCCTGGCTCTACGCGCCCGGGGAATCGACCGGCGCGCGCGAGCCGTGGGAGCAGATGAAATCAAAGTCGCGGGGTTCGCTCGCCGAGGGATTGCCGGAGGGATTGCCGGCGCTGCACCGCGCGCACCGGCTCCAGGAGCGTGCCGCAGGAGTGGGATTCGACTGGCCGGATGTGCGCGGGCCGCTCGAGAAGGTGAGAGAGGAGACGGCGGAAGTTGAGCAGGTGGTCGAGGCGCATGGGGCGGTATTCGAGACCCATGGAGTGCCGTCAGGAGATCCGCGGCATGCGATGCTCGAGTCGGAGCTTGGAGATCTTTTGTTTTCGGTTGTGAATCTGTGCCGGAAGGCGGGAGTACATCCCTCGCTCGCGTTGGATCGGGCGAATCTGAAATTTCAAACGAGGTTTGAGGGTGTTGAACAGCTCGCTGCTGCGCGGGGAATTGACGTTCGGACGGCGGGGCTGGTAGTGCTCGATCAGCTTTGGGACGAGGTGAAGCTGAAGGCTTGAGCTCTCGGCTGAACCCGATGCAGGGTGCGGGATCGGGGTACGGGACTCAGTGGGAGAGTTGAGTCATCCCGCACCCCAATCCCGCATTCCGCACCGCGATTTCACCACTGACGGCTGCCAGCTCTACGGCCTCAGCCTGTGCATCATCCGCGGAAACGCAATACACTCTCGGATATGCTGCACTCCGCAGATCCACGCGACCGTCCGCTCGAGCCCCAACCCAAATCCCGAGTGCGGAAACGTTCCATAGCGCCGCAAATCCAGATACCACGAGTACGCGGCCTCGGGCAGTTTCTCCTCCCGCAACCGATGCAAAATCTTGTCGTGATCATCCTCGCGCTGTGATCCGCCAATAATTTCTCCGTATCCTTCCGGAGCCAGGCAATCGTCGCACAGCACCGTGCGCGGATCGTCCGGATTCTCTTTCATATAGAAGGCTTTTGCCTCCTTCGGATAATTCATCACGAAGATCGGACGGTCGTAGCCTTCCACCAGCAGCGCTTCGTCCTCCGCGCCGAGATCGTCGCCCCACGCAACCTTGCTTCCCTTCTGCTGCAGCGTCGCGACCGCGTCGGTGTAGTCGATGCGCGGAAAAGGCGGTGTGCACGATTCGAGTTTTGTGACGTCACGCTCGAGTTCCTTCAGCTCCGCGCCGCGCCGCTCGAGCACGCGCTGCACCATGAAGCTGAGATAGTCCTCCTGCAGCGTCATGTTGTCATGCGTGTCGTTGAACGCGACCTCCGGTTCGATCATCCAGAACTCGGTGAGATGCCGCCGTGTTTTGGATTTTTCGGCGCGAAAGGTGGGGCCGAACGTGTAGATCTTTCCGAACGCCGCCGCGGCCGCCTCGCCGTAGAGCTGGCCCGTCTGCGCGAGGTAGGCGTTCCCTTCGTCGAAATATTCGGTCGAGAATAATCCGCTGCGCTCGCCGATAGCCGCCGTGAGAATCGGCGTGTCGACGCGCAGAAATCCGCGCTGATAGAAGAAATCGTGCGTCGCCTGCTCGAGCTCGCTGCGAATGCGCGCGATGGCAACCTGCCGCGGCGAGCGCAGCCAGAACGTGCGGTTGTCGAGGAGAAAGTCGATGCCGTGCTCTTTCGGCTGGATCGGATAGTCCAGCGGGCTCTCGCCGATGACCGAGAGATCGGAAATGCCAAGCTCGTAGCCGCCGGGCTGGCGCGCATCCGCCTTCACCGTGCCGGTCACGCTGAGCGACGTCTCCTGCGTGAGCCGCGCAAAGTGATCCCATATCTCGGGAGCCACTGCGCTCTTCACGAGCACGGTCTGCAGAATTCCTGTTCCATCGCGCATCACAATGAATGCGACTTTTCCGGACGAGCGCAGATGCGTCACCCAACCGCGAACGGTGACGGATTTTCCTTCGTGGTTCGAAAGTTCGTTAATGCGGACTGAATCCATCATCTGCCTTTGTAGCTAATTTTGTAGATCGTCCCGCCGACGTCATCGGCGATATACATCGAACCGTCGGCGCCCTGCGCGAGCCCCGTCGGACGATGCAGCCGTCCATCCTTGCCCGGACCGCCGGCGTTCGAGAAGTCGATCGCGAAATCCTCGTGCGGCCCCGTCTTGCCGCCGCTCATCGGGAGGAAGACCACGCGGAACCCCTGCTGCGGCTTTGGCGCGCGATTCCACGATCCGTGGAACGCGATGAAGGCGCCGTCCTTGTACTTCGCCGGGAACGCCGATCCTGAGTAGAACAGCATGTCGTTCGGCGCCCAGTGCGCCGGGAACTCGTAATCCGGTTGCTTCGCCGCTCCGCAGCGCGCGCTCTGCTTGCCATCGCCGCCGTACTCCGGCGCGGTCACGAGTTTCTTCTCCTCAGTGCTCCAGTAGCAATAGGGCCACCCGAAGTTGTCGCCCTTCAGGATGTGGTTCACCTGCTCCCCGGGATTCTCGGCGCTGTAATCGTCGCTGAATCCCCAGTCGTTGAGCTGGTCGCGGCCGTGCATCGTGGCCCAGAGCGTGTTGTCGCGCGAATTCACGGTGAGTGAAACCGAGTTGCGCATGCCGGTCGCGTAACGGGCGCCGTCCGCGGGATGCTGCCCGCTCTTGTTCGCGTCGAACGTCCATACGCCGGCGCGCGAGTCGAGCTCGACGCACGGATCCACTCCCGGTGCCTTGCCACGGCGATCCTGCGCCGCCGGCTGGCACGCGTTCGTCTGCGATCCGACGTTCATGTAGATCGTGTTCGCCATCACGACGAAGTTGTACGCCGTGTGTCCGCCGGTCGCGATGCCGGAGACGATCGTGTCGGCCGCGCCGAGCACGGTGTCGCCGGTCGCGTACTTGTAGCGCACGATCGACGGCCCCGAGGACGAGTAGAGATATCCGTTCGTGAGCGCGATGCCGGAGCCGCTTGCGGGTTTGAGCTTGATGACCGTCTCCGCCTTGCCGTCGCCGTTGGCGTCGCGCAACAGCAGGAGCGATCCGCCGGAACGCGCGCCGCCCGCTTCGGCGTTCGTCGCGAACGGGTTTCCGATCACCAGGAGATCGCCGTTCGGCGCGACGACCATGTGCCGCGGCGCGCCGACTTTATCGGCGAACACGGTCGCGCAGAATCCCGGCGGCAGCGTCAGGTTGGCGTTGTCGGCGTCGCACGGTACCGCGCGGGCGGCGCTTTTGGAGGCGGCGGTGACAGCCGCAACGAGTGTTGCTGCAGCCGCGAACGCAGCGGCGCGCGCAGCGGCGCGACGGAAAATAGAGATTTGCATAAATGACAATCTAAGCGCCGTCCAGCACCTCACGCACGAAGCTCGAGAGCCTCGCGGGGGTGAACGGCTTGGTCAGCAGCACGGCGCGGCCGCCGTCGACGTCGGCGAGGTTCGCGGACTCCTCGGAGTAGCCCGACATGAACAGGACACGCATGTCCGGACGCTGCTTGCAGATTCGTTCCGCCGTCGTGCGCCCGCTGATGCCCGGCATCACGAGATCGGTCAGGAGGACGTGGATCCGGCCCGAGTGACTCTCGCTCACGGCGATCGCATCTTCGCCCGAGGACGCGGCCAGCACCGTGAATCCCAGTCTCGAAAGCACGCGGGTCGCCAGCTGCCGCACCGCGGGCTCGTCCTCCGCGAGAAGAATCGTTTCGGAGCGCTCGCCGGAGACCGGCAGTTCGGGCGTCGCAATTTCCTCGACGGACTCCACGTTGTATTCGGGAAGCAGCACGCGGAAAACGGTGCCCTCCCCGAGCACGCTCTCGACGAGCACGCGCCCGCCGAGCCGTCCCACGATTCCATAGACCGTCGAGAGCCCGAGCCCCGTCCCCTTGCCGAGTCCTTTCGTGGTGTAGAACGGTTCGAACACTCGCGCGAGCACCTCCGGCGACATTCCGTGTCCCGAATCCTCGACCTTGATTTCGACATAGTCACCGGGAGGCACACCGCGCGCCGCCCTCGCGCTCTCTGGATGTACATGCTCCCGCGACGCGTCGACCGCGACACGCCCGCCGTCCGGCATCGCGTCGCGCGCATTGACGACAAGATTCACGAGCACCTGCGTGAGCTGCCCCTGGTCCACAAACACGTTCGGCAAGTCGGTCGCAATCCGCGTCTCGAGCCGCACGCGCTCGCCAATCAGGCGCTGCAAAAGCCCCTCGACTTCGTGAATGACCGCTCCGACATCCAGCGCTTCCGGCCGCGCGACCTGCTTCCGGCTGAACGCGAGCAGCTGGTTGGTGACCACGGCGGCGTGCTGCGAGGCGCGCAAAATCTCCTCGACGTCCTGCCGAATGCCGGCGAGCTCCTCGCTGTCGCCGTTCGTCTTCGCAAAATCGGTCGTGCGATCCAGCGCGAGCCCGCCGAATCCGATGATCGCCGTCAGCACGTTGTTGAAGTCGTGGGCGATTCCGCCGGCGAGCGTCCCGACCGCCTCCATCTTTTGCGCGTGCAGCAACTGTTCTTCCTGCCGCCGCAGCGCGGCCTCGGCTTCGTGCCGTACGTGCACTTCGCGGCCGAGCTCCTGATTGGCGATCTGCAGTTCGTGCGTGGCCTCGTCCACCGCGGCGGTCAAACTCGATTGCCGCTCAATAATGAGATAGACGAGCCCGGCGAAGAGCAGCATGATCGCAAGTCCGGCAGCGCGAAACGCGAGCAGCGACCCCGCGACGGCGGCATTCCATCCGCCGACCGGAGCGCCGACGAGCGTCCAGTGTCCATCCGGCGCGGGAACATCCACGCGCACTGGATCGACCGGCTTATTCCGCTGCGCCGATCCCATCGGCGATCCACTCCGGTCGAGCAGCGCAATATCTACGGCCGGCGCCCCATTGAGCAGCCCCGCGACCGCGAGAATCGAGTCCACATCGACGATGACGCTCGCAACGGTCGGCATCGAGCGATCACGCGAGTGCAGTCGGATGCTTCCAACCAGCCCAACTCCACTGATGAGCAGCTTTGACGGCCCCGTGATCACGATCGAATCCGTCTGCGCCACCCGCAGAAGATCGCGTCCGCTCTGCGTGGTGGTGTCGAGTGCGAAATGATGGTTGAGCAGACTTTCATTCCCCTTCAGCGGGTAGACCCACCCGATCGTTCCATCCTTGATCAACTCGAGCGCGCGCACACCAGACGCGCCCTGCACGAGTCCCTCGCCAAGCACGGGAAAATCGCGGTTCATCTCCGCGACCGAGTTTTTGCTTTCGACGAAATCCCGCAGGCCGTTCAGCCGCTCGAGCCGCCGCCGCAGCGCGACCGCGATCGTGTTCGCGTACGGAGAGAGACGAAGGTCGATGTCCAGCCGCTGACGCTCAACGAGACGCGCGCGCGTCCACAGATCGACACCGAGGCCGACCGCGAGCAGCACCGCCAGTGTCGCCAGCGCGGTGCCGACGGGCGCCAGTCGTTCAAGGCGATCTGCGGCGCGTCGAGTCGCGTCAGGCTCTGAACTCAGATGACCTGCTTGAAAGGAGGTGCTCGAAGCATAGCGAGTCGCGCTATCCGACGCGAAAGAGTTCCAGTGCGCGGCCATAACGCTTGCGCAGCACATCGTGCAGCGGCTTGTTCGCCTTGCTCTTGAGATCGGGGTCCTCGGCGAGGAGCCGCGCGGCGCCGGCGCGCGCGACCTCGCCAAGTACGGCGTCGCGCAGAGGGTCCGCGATGCGGAACGTCGGCTCGCCGCTCTGCCGCTCGCCGAACAGATCGCCCATCCCGCGCAGCCGCAAATCCGCTTCTGCGATCTCGAATCCGTCGTCGGTGCCGACGAAGATTTCCAGCCGCCCGGCGACCTCGGGACTCACGTCGCCGAGCAAAATGCAGAAGCTCTCCTCGGCGCCTCGCCCCACTCTGCCGCGAAGCTGGTGCAGCTGCGAAAGGCCGAAGCGTTCCGGATGTTCGATCAGCATCACGGTCGCGTTCGCGACGTCGATGCCAACTTCGATGACCGTCGTGCTCACCAGAACGTCCACCTCGCCATCGCGAAAGCGGCGCATGATCTCGTCCTTCGCCTCGGCGTCGAGACGCCCGTGCAGCAGCGCCACGCGGCGGTGCGAGAACTTGCCGGCACTGAGCTCCTCGTACGATTTGGTCGCGTTGCGCAGGGCGACTTTGTCGCTCTCTTCAATCAGCGGGAGAACGATGTACGCCTGACGTCCTTTCTCCACCTGCGCCTCAACGAAGTCGAGCACTTTCGCGCGCGCTTTCTCGGGACGGCGTGCGGTCGTCACCGGCTGCCGGCCCGGCGGACGTTCGTCGAGCACGCTCACGTCGAGATCGCCGTACAGCGTCAGCGCGAGCGAGCGCGGAATCGGCGTGGCGCTCATGAGCAGCACATCCGGACGCGCTCCTTTTTTCCCGAGCGCGAGCCGCTGCTCCACGCCGAACCGGTGCTGCTCGTCCACCACGGCGAGGCCGAGGTTCGCGAACTGCGTGCTCTCCTGAGTGAGCGCGTGCGTCCCGACTGCGATAAGCGGCTCGGTGCTCGCGAGCCTGACGGCGGCGGCTTTTCGTTCGCGCGCAGACATCGCGCCGGTAATCAGGAGCGGCGAAATGCCGAGCGGCGCCAGCAGCTTCGCGAACGTTCGCGCGTGCTGTTCGGCGAGGAGTTCGGTCGGCGCCATCACGGCGGCTTGATAGTCGTTCTCCATCGCGAGGAGCGAGGCAAAGAGCGCGACGATCGTTTTGCCGGAGCCCACGTCGCCCTGCAGCAGACGATGCATGCGCTGATCGCTCGTCATGTCTTTCACGATCTCGCGCGTCGCGCGGACCTGCGCGCTGGTGAGATCAAATGGAAGGACCGACTTCAGCTTCGACGTGAGTGAGCGCTTGTTCACAAAATGGATTCCGGCACGCGCCTCGCGGGCGAGCGCCTTCGCGCGCAGCTGCAGGATGTGCACGCACAGCAGCTCCTCGAACGCCAGCCGCGCGCGGCCCGCATGCGCTTCGGCGAGCGTCTTCGGCCGGTGGACGGCGCGCAACGCTTCCGGCAGCGCGGGCACGCCGGCCGCCTCGAGCAGCGGCGCAGGAATGTATTCCTTGAACAGCGGGAGATATTCATCGAGATGCCGTTCGATGAGTGCGCGCAGCTGCTTGAAAGAAAACCCCTCGGTGGCGGGATACACCGAGAGCACCCGCCCGCCGGCTGTGCTGCTCGTTTTCTTGTCCGGGTCTTCTGGTCCGAGATTGACGAACTCCCGCGGCGCGAGCACGCGGCCGTGAAAAAATCGCACGGGGCCCGTGAGCAGCAGCACGTCGGCTTTCTTGATCGATCGATCGAGAAACGGCTGCCCGGGCCACGACGCCTCGATGAGGCCGCTCGAATCCTGAACGACGGCCTGAAAAACCCGCAGCCCTTTTCGTGTGGGGATCACGCCCTTCGAAATGACCGTGCCAATCACGGTCGCGTCGTCACCGATGCGAAGCCGCGCGATCTGCGAAACCGTGCTCGCGTCCTCGTACCGGTGCGGAATGTGCAGCATCAGGTCTCGCGCCGTGAAGATGCCGAGGCGGCGGAGCGCGTCGGCGCGCGCGGGGCCTACGCCGCTGAGATACGTGACAGCGGTGTCGAGCGAAGGCCCCTTCGTGCGAGGCCGCTGCGCGTTCACCGGTCGAACAACTCCTGTGCGAATTGATTCGGGTCGAACGGGCGAAGATCGTTCGCGGCCTCGCCAACGCCGACGAATTTCACCGGCACGTCAATCGCCTCGTGCGCGGCGACGATCACGCCGCCTTTCGAGGTGCCGTCGAGTTTCGTCACGACGAGACCGCTCACCGGCACCGACGCATGGAACGCCATCGCCTGCGCGACCGCGTTCTGTCCGATGGTGGCGTCGAGCACGAGCAGCGATTCGTGCGGCGCGCCGGGGAGCCGTTTCGCGATCACGCGCGCCACTTTCCGCAGTTCCTCCATGAGATCGTCGCTCGTATGCAGGCGTCCCGCCGTGTCCACGATGATGACATCGGCGCCACGCGTCACTCCGGCGTCAATCGCGCTGAACGCGATGGCGGCGGGATCGCCGCCGCTCGCACCGGAAACAAAATCAGCGCCCGAGCGCTCAGCCCACACGCGGAGCTGATCCACCGCACCGGCGCGGAACGTGTCACCGGCGGCGACGAGCACGCGCTTCCCTTCTCCAACGAGACGCGCCGCAAGTTTACCGATGAAGGTCGTCTTGCCCGCGCCGTTGACGCCGAGCACGAGAATCACCGTCGGTTTTTCACTCGCGAAAACAAGCGCGGGATCGCTGTTGCCGCCGGTGAGCGCAGTTGCCACGGCGGTGCGGAGGGCGAGTTCGAAGTCATCGTGCGATGTGATCTCGCCTTTCCTCGCCCGCCGCTCAATATCGGCGACGAGCCGCGCCGAGACGCGAACACCGAAATCCGATTCGATGAGCAGCGTCTCGAGACGCTCGAGCGAACCCGCGTCCACTCCGCCGCGCGCAATGACCGCGACGTCTGTGAGCGCGACATCCTTGATCCGCTGCCACAACGATTTTTTCGGCGCCTGAATCGCGCGACTCACCTGAGTCCGACCCGTCGCCGCAGCGTCCACTCGGCACAGAGCGCGATCAGCGCGAGCGCGTAGAGCCACCAGAGGCCTCTCGCTCGCGGAGCGCGATCGGGCGCGGGCGCGGAACCAACAGCGCCGGAGCGCACGACCGGCCGCCGCGGCATCCACTCCGAAGAGGCGTTCACGGCGAGGAGGCCGTCACCGCCCGCCGTGCGCGTCTCGTACACGCCCGCCGCGAGCGGCGGCGTGTCGGCAACGCCGCTCTCGCCGGCAAAATGCAGCGTCAGCGTGTCGGCCTTTTGCGAGCCGCTCGCGCGCATCACGATTGTCGCAATCGTGTCGCGCGCGCTGCCGCGGCGCCAGCGCACCGGTTCGCCGGCGCGGAGCCACGCCGTGGCCGGATGCGCGGCGCGAACATCGGCAGACTCACCCGTCAGCCAATCGAACACCGAGCCCCAGAGCGCCGTGAAGGCATCGCCGCTGCGGCCGCCGCGAAACTTCCAGCGCCAGAGTCCCGACGCCGGCACGACGACCGTTCGGCGCGGCTTCGCGCTGCCGACGACCAGCGGCCGCTCGTCCATGCGCCGCGCGCGCCGCGTCGTCACCGCGATCCACTCGGACTCGCGCGGCGCGGTGCCCAGCTCGACAGGCGGCAGCGAGTCCCAGGGCAATCCGCCGAGCGCCGGGAGCAGCGGCGACGGCGGCGCGCCGACGGCGTAGAAATCGTCTCCCTTCGCGGCCGGGGGCGCGATCAGCGCCAGCGAGCCGCGCGTGAAGGTTCGTGGCGGGCCGAAGATTGCCGTATCGCCATGAATCACGGCGAGCGGCGCGTCGGCCACGCTCCGCTTCACTTCCTCCTCGGGCACGACGGTGAGCGAACCGTCCTGCACCCAGCGGCCGGGCGCGACGCGAAAATATCCGCGCGTTGCCACGGCGAGCGTTCCGCGAAGCACTTCAAGCGCGTAGCGCGCGTCTTCGTCGGGCGCGGTCGAGATGAAGACCGCCGTCGCACCGCGCGCGACATCGAAGGCGAAGGTCAGTGTATCGTTCGCGGCGAGCGCATCGCCGGCGGTCGTAACAACAGCGCGAAGAGCGCGCGCGCCCGGCGCGCCGCCGATCTGCGCGCGGAGCCGCACGGTGCGCTCGGCATACGGCGCGAGGGAGTCGACCACCGCAGTGACGAGCGTCGAGCTCCCCTGCATCAGCGAAATTCTCCCCGCCCGTGCGCCCACGCCACCGGAGGCGATGGTCGCGGTAAAGTCCACCGTGTCGCCGACGACGGCCGCGGCTGGGCCTTCGATCGAAACCACCGCGGCGTCCAGCTGCGATTTTCCCTCGATCGCAACGACGCGCGAACCGGAGGGCAGATCGGCGAGTCGCGCGGGATCGTCAACGCGGCCGTCGGTCACGAACACCGCGGCGCGGCCAGCGCCGAGCGCACGCTCGACGAGCGGACCAAGGCGCGTGGTGCGGTCGCCGGGAGCGGCGGGGGCTGCACCGCTGCGCACCGAATCACCGACGAGCAGCAGCGTATCGGCGCCGACGGAATCAGCGCTCGCCTTCGCCCTTCTCCAGAGCGCCGTATCTCCGCTGGAAAGCCAGCTTGCCGACGCATCGAGCGCCGCGTACGGCCGCACGCGGCGCGACGGACCACCGGACGCATCAAGCAGGAGCGCGATGATGATGACGAGCGCCACGCCGCGCAACGCGAGCGGAAGTCTCGCATACGCTGCGCCGCCGAACCGGTATTGCAGAAAAGCGAGCGCCGAGCCGAGCACGATCGCGAGGAGCCAGATTAGCATCGGCGAAAACTACATTCAGTGCCCCGCCACCGCCGCCCGTATTGCCCCCGCTGGCTGATCCAGCCGTGCAATCGCCTCATGCCGCACGCGATCGAACTCCACCAGCTCGCCCCGCTCGAGCGGCGGCCCGGAGTTCGATTTCAGCGCGGACCGCGGATCCCGCTGCACTCCGCCCACCAGCACCTCGAAATGCAAATGAGGCCCTGTTGCGAGGCCGGTCATGCCCACGAATCCGATCGTCTGCCCCATCGAAACTCGAGCGCCGGTTCGAATTCCGCTCGCGAACGCTTTCAGATGGCCATACCGGGTCACGAATCCGTTTGGATGGCGCACATCGATGCTGTTTCCATATCCGCCGCGCGTTCCGGCGAAGAGCACGATTCCATTGCCAATACTGCGCACCGGCGTCCCGCTCGCCGCGGCATAGTCAGTCCCTTTGTGCGAGCGCCACTCGCCAAGGATCGGATGTTCGCGCATCCCGAAGACGCTCGAGATCCGGCGAAATGAGAGCGGCGCGCGCAGGAACTCCGCCTTCAGCGAGCGACCGTCGGCGTCGTAGTACTCGCCGCGCGTCTCACCGCGCGAAACGAAACGAATCGCCTGAATCTCCGCTCCGCGGCGCTCGAGGCCCGCCGCGAGAATAGCTCCGACGCGCATGACGCCCGCGGGCGAGCGCTGCCGCTCGAAGACCGCGCGCACGGCGTCGCCGTCCTGCAGATCGCGGCTCATGTCGATGCGATACTCGAAAATATCGGCCACAGACCATGCGAGCTCGGCGCGCGTTGCCTTCGTGAGGAGATCACCCGCGCCGGCGTTCACGGCATCGTACAAATTCGAATGCACCACACCGTGCATCACGATGGTATCGGTGATCCAGGGCGTGCGCTCATCACGCGACGTCCATTCGTTCGCGGCGCGCACCAAGTGCAGCGTTCGGTCAGTGGAAAGTGCCAGCGAAACATCGGTGGGGCGAGGATCCGCGCCGCCGGTGCTGTCACCCGTGAAGCGGACTTCCATCCCGGACGGAATTCGTCGCAGATCGATCACGGCGGCGGCCCGCAGCGCGGCGGCAATATCGGCCGCCGCGAGCCCGCCGCGAGCAAGGATCGCCGCCAGCGACTCGCCGCTCGCCAACGTATCAACGGCGCTCCACGCTCCCGCAGGCCCCGCGGGAAGGCCTGACGCGACCCGACGAGGCGAGGGCCCGAGACTCAGAGCGGCGGCGCCCAGAAGGGCGACCGCCGCGAAGACCAACCACACGGCGACGCGCGATCGCGTCGGTGCGGGCCCGGTCAATCCATCTGCCTTCGAATGAATGTTGGAATTTCGAGATCATCGAGATCCGCCTGCGGACGGCGCTCGGGCGTCGGAGCAGGATTCGGACGGCGCGCCGGAGCCGCACCGCCTGCACTGCCGCTCTGTCCGCCCTGATACGCGCTGCCAATCACAGGGCGCGCGCGGGCGCCGTCGATCGGAATCACTGGTGTGCCCGTCGAAACCCGTGTGGTGTGCATCGACGAATGCGAGGGCTGTGAGAGCGCCTTGCCAAAGCCCGTCGCGACCACTGTCACGCGAATCTCGCCCTGCATCGACGGTTCCTGCACCGCGCCAAAAATAATTTCCGCATCGTCGCCGGCTGCATCGTGAATGATGTCGGCGATCGCCGTGACTTCACCAATCGAGAGATCGGCTCCGCCGGTCACATTGAGCAGGACGCCCGTGGCGCCCGAAATCGAAACGTTGTCGAGGAGCGGGCTGGAGATCGCCTGTTGCGCTGCTTCCATCGCGCGGTTGTCGCCGCGGCCGATGCCGGTGCCCATCAGGGCGGCGCCGCCATCTTTCATAACGGTGCGCACGTCGGCGAAGTCGACGTTGATCATGCCGATGCCGCTGATGATCGTCGAGATTCCGCTCGTCGCGTGGAGCAGCACTTCGTCGGCCTTCTTGAGCGCGTCCTGGAACGGAATCCCCTTGCCGACCACGGCGAGGAGACGCTCGTTCGGGACCACGATCAGCGTGTCCACGTACTTGGCCATCTCGGCGATTCCTTCGTCGGCCTGACGCATGCGCTTGCGGCCTTCGAACAGGAACGGCTTGGTGACGATACCGACGGTCAGCGCGCCAGCCTCACGAGCGAGTTCGCACACAATAGGCGCCGCGCCGGTTCCCGTTCCGCCGCCCATACCGCAGGTGACGAACACGAGGTCGCAGCTGGAGAGCACGCGCAAAACTTCTTCGCGATTTTCCTCGATCGCCTGGCGTCCGATTTCAGGACGCGCGCCAGCGCCGAGTCCGCGAGTGAGCTTCTTGCCAATCTGGATTTTGATATCGGACTTCGAGTTCAGGAGCGCCTGCGCGTCGGTGTTCACCGAGATGAACTCAACGCCGCTGAGGCTTTCCTCGATCATGCGATTGACCGCATTCCCGCCGCCGCCGCCGACGCCGACGACGCGCATCTTGGCGCTCTGGGCGGGGGTTTCCTCGAACTCGAAGATGCTCATGTAGGGGCGATGGAAGATCGAAGTTGGAAGATCGAAGATGTTCGGCGCACGGCTAAAATATATGCATGCCGCTCGTCACGTAGTTAGGACGACTGAATGGAGAAAAAAGAACGAGCGCGCCGCTGCGGTTTTATCCACACGCCGGCGCGCCCGCAAGATTCGTGATTTCGATGTCTGCAGTCATCCATCTTCCAACCTCGATCTTCCATCCTCCTAGAAAAAGTCCTGCAGCCAAGTCTTGAATCGCTGGGCCAGCTTGTCCATGCTCGGCGCTGCTGTCGCCATCGAAATTCGCTTCCCCTTGGCGCTCCCTGCGCCGAGCGCCAGGCGATGCGCCCCGTACTGGACCAGTCCGACGACAGTCGAATAACGCGGCGCCTCGACAGAATCCGCGAGTCCGCCGAGCAACTGGCCCGGCGCGCCAACCCGGGCGCCCGCGCCAAATATCTCGCTCGCGAGCTCACCCGTTCCGGGCTGCGCCGCGGCACCGCCGGTCACCACGATTCCCGCCGAAAGCCGCTTCAGAAATCCCGCCGCCTCCACGTCCCGCAGCACCAGCTCGAAGATCTCGGCCGTCCGCTGATGGATGATGTGCGCCAGGAGTTCGCGCGGAATCTGGCGATCGCCCTGCGCAACGGTGCTCGGCAGGCTGATCGTCTCACCGTGCAGCACCATCGGCTCGTACGCGCAGCCGTACTGGTCCTTGAGCCTCTCGGCGTCAGACTGCGTCACGCCAAGCCCGTGCACGATGTCGCTCGTGACATTGTTGCCGCCGTAGTTCACGGTGCCAAGATGGCGGATTTTTCCCTCGTGAAAAACGGCGATGTCCGTCGTGCCCGCGCCCATCTCCACGAGACAGACGCCGAGTTCTTTTTCGTCTTCGGTGAGCACGCTGAGCGCGCTGGCGAGCGGCTCGAGCACGAGTTCGCCCACTTTGTATCCCGCTTTCTCCACGGCTTTGCGCAGATTCATCGCGGGCGACGACCCGATCGTGACCAAGTACATCTCGGTTTCGAGACGAGTGCCGATCATTCCGGTGGGATCGCGCACGCCGATGTTTTTGTCGACGGTGTACTCCTGCGGAATCGCGTGAATCAGTTCGCGATCCTGCGGAATCGCCTGCGCGCGCGCCACGGAATTCGCGCGGTCGATATCGGCCTTGGAAATTTCCGCGCCGGTCACCGAGGCGATTCCCTTGGACGTCATCGCCTGCACGTGCGAGCCCGCGATCCCGGCATACACGGTCTGCACCTGCGCGCCCGCCATGCGTTCGGCGTCCTGGAGCGCCTTCGTGATCGAGCGGGCGGTCTCGTCAATGTCCGCGACGATACCGCGGTTCAGGCCCGTGGTGCGCGCCTGCCCCACGCCAAGGATGTTGACTGTCGGATGTTTGGGGAGATCGCCGACGACCTCCGCGATGACGGCGGTGGTCTTGGCGGAACCGATATCGAGGCCAGCGACGAGACGGTCGAGATTCATGCTCTGAGTGGCGCGTGGCGAGTGGCGAGGGGCGAGGGGCGAGTGTTTTGTTATGGCAGACGGGCGATCACTTGGTCACGAAAACGCAAATCAAGCTCGGTCGCGCGCAGTTTTCTTCGCGCCAGATCCTGCTCGACGGGAACGATGTCGGACAATCGATCAGCTGTGATGTCACCGGCAGCGAGCACATCGTGTGCCGTGTTACCAGGCGACTCGGTCAGCTTGAACAGCAGGTAAAACGACGATCCCCGCGGATACCGCCGCACTTCGCCGATGCGGGCGAAGAGCGCCGGCGAGTGCTCGCGAACGGAGCCGAGCACGCGCAGAGTGAGCGTATCACGCACGGCGAGCACGGGAAGATCCACGTCGGCCGTGGCCGGATTGATTGGAAGCGATCGTCCAGTCGCATCCACCGCCACGAGTCCGTTCGCCGCTTGCACCAGCGCGACGGGCAGATTTTCCGTGATTCGCACGAGCAGCGTGCCGGGAAGTTTCCGCTCGATACGCACGTCGCGCACCGACGGATGCTCCCGCACGCGTTTTTCCAGCGGACCCACGTCGTCAAAGAGTGACTGCGCGGTGTCTATCCTCAATCGCGAAACGATCTCATCGGGGCTGACGTAACGCGCGCCATCGATCTCCACGCGGCGGACGCGGAAGAAATCGAGATGGCGGAGGGCGGCGCGGCCCCACCAGGGGCTCGCGACTGCGCCGAGCGCGAGCATCGCGATACCGGCGAGCCGGAACCGCCGTTTCAGTCTTCCGGTTTCAGGTTTCTGATCGTCCAACTTCGATCTTCGATCCTCCATCATCCTTTCAGCAGCGCCAGAAGTTCCGGCCCGCTCTTGGTGACATCGCCGGCGCCGATCGTAATGACCACGTCGCCTTCCTTCGCCGTCGCGGCGATTGCGGCGGCCATTTCCTCCCGCGCTCCCATCCATTTGGGGCGCCGGCCGGCGATCGTCGTGCTGTCGGCAATCAAAAGACTGGTGACGCCGTCAATCGGTTTTTCCCGTGCCGGATAGATCTCGGCGAGAAAGAGTTCGTCGGCCTTCGCGAGCGCCAGACCGAACTCCGCGGCAAAATCTCGCGTGCGCGAATACAGATGCGGCTGGAACGCCGCAACAATTCGCCGTCCCGGAAACGCGAGCCTCGCGGCAGAAAGCGTCGCGCGAATTTCCGTTGGATGGTGCGCGTAATCGTCGATGATCGTCACGCCGCGCGCCTCGCCAATACGCTGAAAGCGCCGCTCGGCGCCCGCGAACGTCGCGAGTCCTCCCGCCATTTGCTCAACAGTCACGCCGAACCGCGCGAGGCCAACGGCGATCGCGGCGAGGGCGTTCAACACGATGTGCTCGCCAACCGCGCCGATGCTGATGTGGCCACGGCGCGAGCCATCGTAGTGCACGTCGAAACTCATGCGGCCGTCTCTCGTCGAGATTTTGCGCGCGACCAGCCGCGCCTCAATGCTGCCGATCCCGTAGCGCACGACCTCGGCCGACGGCGGCGTGTGGAGATTGTTCGCGTTCTTATCATCGGCGCAGAGCACGATCCAGCGCGCGCCGCGAATGAACTGGTTGAACGCGCCGCGGATATCGTCGAGGTCCCGATAAATATCGAGATGGTCCGCTTCGAGATTCGTGACGATCGCAACTTCAGGCGAGAGCGCGAGGAAACTCCGGTCGTACTCGTCGGCCTCGACCACAAAGACATCGTTTCCGCCGCTGCTCAGATTGCCATTCCAGCTCGTGACCCGCGCGCCAACGACCCCGGTGGGATTCAATCCCGCCGAGGTGAGCGCGTCGGTGGTCATGACGGTGGTCGTCGACTTCCCGTGCGTGCCTGCGATGGCGATGAGCGCACCACCGGCGGTTGCTTCTGCCAAGGCTTCGGCGCGGCGAATCACTGGAATGCCCGCGGCTTTTGCGGCTGCGATCTCTGGATGATTTTTCGGAATCGCCGAGCTGACCACGAGCGCGCGCTGTCCATGCACGTGCAGCGGGTTGTGTCCCGTATGCACCGGAATGCCGAGCCGCACGAGATCCGCCGCGCCATCGGCGTGCTGATCGCACCCGGTGACGCTCGCGCCGCGGCGCTTGACCAGCTCGGCGAGCGCGGACATTCCGGCGCCGGCGATGCCCATGAAGTGGATGGGGCGCGGGTCGGTTTCGTCGATCAGCGGCATGGCGAGGAGCCTTTCACAGCGTTGCAGGCTGCAGAAGAGGATTCCGGATCTGTGAGAGAATACATCTCGCGATTTCCTCGGCGGCGCGCGGCCGGGCACGCTCGAGCGCGTGCGCGCGCAATGACGCCATCGTCGCGGGATGCTCGATGAGGGTGCGCACTGTTGCATCGAGTGTCGCAGCGGAGAGTTCACGCTGCGGCAGATGCACCGCGGCGCCAGCCTTCTCGAGCGCGACTGCATTCGACGTCTGATGATCCATCGCCGCGCTCGGCAGCGGACACACAATCATCGGCAAACCCCATGAACACAGCTCCGAGATTCCCATCATCCCGCCGCGAACAAATGCGAGATCGCTCGCCGCATACGCGTCTGCGATCGGCGAAAGGTATGGCACCACGCGAACATCCGCGCGATCGAGCTGCTTGAACGAATCGTACTGCCCCGCGCCGGTCGCCCAGATCACGCAGAGCGATTCCGGCAGCCCGCGCTCGACCCACGCGGCCACGGTCTGATTCATCGCGCGCGCCCCCTGGCTTCCCCCGAACACCAGCAACACTCGCGCGCTCGGCGGAAAATGAAATTTCGCGCGCGCAGCCGTTGCGTCCGGACGGATATCCGGCGGCGGTTCGATGGGATTTCCGGTGTTCCGGAAAACACATCCCGTGTGCGGCAGCCATCGCTCCGCCTCGGGAAATCCCAGATATGCCTCGCGAGAGATTCGCGTGAAAAGCCGCGCCGTTGCTCCGGGATGACTGTCGCCGATGTGCTGCACGATCGGCACGCCGTGCGTCCACGCCCACGCGAGCGCGGCGCCGCTGGCATAACCGCCGGTTCCGACGACCAGCGCCGGCTGGTGCGCGCGGCCGATCCGTGCCATCCCGCTCCACGCGCTGAATGCGCCGCGGATCGTCTTCCAATTTTTCCAGATCTGCGGCCGGTACACCGGGTGCAGATCGAGCAGCGTGTGCGAGAACTCGGTGCTCGGCAGAATGTCGCGCTCAATACCGCGCTCCGCGCCGACGAAATACGGATGCACCGAGGAATCGATTCTGACGAGTGCGCGCGCGATGGCGAGCCCCGGATACAAGTGCCCGCCGGTGCCGCCACCGGCGAAGAGCACGTTCACGAAAACGATCTCCTCACCGCGCCGGCACCAGCGTCGGATTTGTCGCGCGCTCGCCCATCACGCGCTCCTTCACGCTGCCGATGTTGATCAGGATGCCCGTCATGAGCATCGAAAGAATTAAATTCGAGCGGCCGAATGAAATGAACGGCAGCGTCAGCCCTGTCGTCGGCAGAAGGCCGATCACGACGCCGATATGCAGATAAGCCGTGATGATCATCGTCGTGGTGATACCTACGGCAACGAGCGACTGGAACGGCGTGCGCGCGTGTTTCGCAATGCGAAATCCGAGCCATCCCCAGAGCGCGTACAGCGCGATGAGCGCCGCCAGCCCGACGAAGCCCCACTCCTCGCCGATGCTGCCTCCAATAAAGTCGTCGTACGAGAGCGGAAGAAATCCGTTCACCTGGCGCCCCTCGCCAAATCCCGCGCCGAACCACCCGCCGGATCCGACAGCAATCAGCGACTGCACGAGCTGGTAGTTGACCTTCGCGTGCGCCGCGCCGGCCATTTCTGAGAAGCCCATCAAACGTTCCATCACGTACTGCAGGCGCTGCGTCTCTTTCCACAGAATCGGCGTGCACACGATTCCGAGAAACACGAAATGCCCAATGCGCGCACCCGCCGCGAACACGATGATCACCATCTGCAGCGAGAAGAACAGCACGGTAGAGAGATCGGGCTCGAGCATCGCCATGACGTCGAGCGCGCCGATCACGAGCAGGATCGGCAGCAGCCCTTTGGAAAACCGTTTCAGCTGATCGCCCTTTTTCACGACCAGCATCGACGTCCACACGATCACGGCGAGCTTCGCGAACTCCGATGGCTGAATCGATCCGCCCATGAGATATCGGCGGGCGCCCAGGATATCCTTCGAGATGAATTTCGTGAACGGCAGCACCGTGAGCAGCATGGCAAAGAGCGCGAGCCCCATCACGACCCACGCGTATTTCCGCCATAAATCGGCCTCGGCCTTGGCAGCGATCGCAAAGAACACGAGACCAATCCCGACACCGGTGAGTTGCTTCACCAGGAAATAGCTGCTCGGCAGTTTGTCGCGCACCGCCTCGAACGCGCTCGCGCTGTACAGCGAGGCGAGGCCGAACGCGAGCAGCACCGCCGTGACCATCACGAGCGCGCGCGCCTCGATCGTCATGCGCCAGCGATCGCGCTCCAGATTTCCCCTGGAGGCAGACGCAGCGATAGCCGTCATCGATCGTTCGCGAGCCGGCGGAACGTGTCGCCGCGTTCTTCGTAATTCGTGAACATGTCGTAGCTCGAGCAGGCCGGAGAAAGCAGCACCGCGCCGCCCGGCCGGGCGGCCGCGCGGGCGCACGCGATCACATCGGAGAAAGACGACCCGAGCCGCACCATCGCCACGTGGCCGCCGAGATCGGCTTCAATGATCGGCGCCGCTTCGCCGTACGCCACCACGAGCGACGCATGCTTCGTGAGCGCCTCGAGCAGCAGCGTATATGGCTCGTTCTTGTGCTTCCCTCCGAGAAGCACAATGCTGGGCCGCGTCATCGATTCGATCGCCACGAGCGCAGAACTCACGTTCGTCGCCTTGGAGTCGTCTATCCAGACCACGCCGTCCACGTCGGCAACAACCTGAAGCCGGTGCGGCAGCGCCGTAAACGAGCGCACGCCATCGGCCAGTCTCACGCGCGCATCCGGCGTGCGGTGCGCTTCATCCGCGACGGCAACGGAGAGCGCCGCCGCGAGCACGTTCGCGATGTTGTGGCTGCCGATCAGTGGAATGCCGTTCGACTCGATGAAATGGGATCCCAGCAGATTCCACGATCCGGTCACGCTGCCGGGGCCGGCATCCGCCGCCGCGTTCAGCAGCGAAAAGCGATGGCGTGTTCCCGCGAGGTTCGCGGTGCGGCGCTCAACCTCCGCGTCGTCCGCGTTCGTGACCCACAGCGAGGCCGGTGCGGCATTCGCAAACAGGAGCATCTTGTCGGCGTAGTATTCGTCGCGAGACGCATACCGGTCGAGATGGTCGGGAGCGAGGTTCGTCAGCACACCGACCGCCGGAGCAATGCTCGGGGTGTCGTGGAGTTGAAAACTCGAGAGCTCCACGGCGACCCAATCCGGCGGGTTCAGCTGCAGCGCCACCTCGGACAGCGGTGTGCCGATATTTCCCGCAGCGATCGCATTGTGCCCGAGCGCGCGCAGCAGATGCGCGATGAGTGCGGTGACCGTGCTCTTGCCGTTGGTGCCTGTGACCGCGATGAACTTGGAGGCGGGAAGAAACGCGAGCGCGATCTCCACTTCGCTCACGATCGGCACGTTCGCCGCTCTCGCACGCGCGAGCGGCGGCGCCGAGGGAGGGATGCCCGGGCTCGCGACGACGAGCGTGGCTGCTGCGATCCGGTCGAGATCGTGCCCGCCCTCCTTCGCGTCGGACCCGTACACACGCGCTCCCGCGCGGCGCAGCAGCTGAGAGACAGCCTTCCCGCTGCGGCCGAGTCCGATCACCGCGACTTCACCGCGAAGAATACGCTCGCGGATCACCGAAGCTTGAGTGTGCTGAGCGCGACGAACGCGCAGAGGATGCCGAGAATCCAGAAGCGCACGACGACCTGCGTTTCAGCCCAGCCCTTCAGTTCAAAGTGATGATGTATGGGCGCGCGCAAAAAGACGCGATGCGATTGCGCGTACGCGAGTCCGTGTCGCCTTCGCCGGTACTTGAACACGAACCGCTGAATCAGCACCGACGTCGTCTCGGCGACAAACACTCCGCCGATGAACACCAGCAGGAACTCCGACTTGAGCAGCACCGCTACGGCGCCGAGCGCGCCGCCGAGCGC
Source organism: Gemmatimonadales bacterium (assembly GCA_038205995.1). Taxonomy (GTDB): domain Bacteria; phylum Gemmatimonadota; class Gemmatimonadetes; order Gemmatimonadales; family Gemmatimonadaceae; genus Fen-1231. Next base: position 2,346 of record JBBRBH010000025.1, on the reverse strand, counting down.
GAGCGCGCCGGTGTCGCCCATGATGACCTGCGCGGGGTGCGCGTTGTACCAGAGAAATCCGACGCACGCGCCAAACACGGCGATGCAGAAAATGGCGAGTTCGCCCGCATCGCGCAGATAAAAGAGCTGGAGGTACGCGGAGGCGTCCGTGCGTCCCATCGCGTATGCGAACACGGCGAAGGTCGCGATCGCGATGGCCATGAGGCCGGCGGACAGGCCGTCGAGGCCGTCCGCGAGATTTACGGCATTGCTGGTTGCGGTCATCACGAACGTCACGAACGGCACGTACAGCCAGGCGGCGCCGATCGTTGCGGGAACCACGAGCATGTACTTGAGGAACGGAAGCGTCGTGGACGCGCCCGGCAGCGCGTTGAGCGGCGCCTTCCATACGTACATGCCGAGCGCGAGACCAATCGTCACCTGTCCCGCGAGTTTGTAGCGCTCGACGAGCCCGCGGTTCTCTTTTCCTTCGCGCTTCTGCTTGAGCTTCAAGTAGTCATCGAGAAACCCGATGGCACCCATCAACAGGGTGACAGCGAGGGCGAGCCACACGTAGCGATTGTCGAGACGCATCCAGAGCAGCGTCGGCACGAGCGTGGCGACGAGAATGATGACGCCACCCATCGTTGGCGTCGTCGACTTCGACGCGTGCGAATCCGGCGTGCCTTCGCGAACCACTTGATGGATCTGCATCCGCTGCAGCCAGCGCACGAACATCGGGCCGACGATGAACGCGACGAGCAGCGCCGTCACCGCGGCGCCCGCCGCGCGAAACGACTGATACCCGAACACGCGGAAGGGCCCGAAGTGCAGCCGAAGTGGATACAAGAAGTAGTAGAGCATCCCTTATCAGATGGCGGATGACAGGCGACGGCGGGCAGATGCCATATGGAAACCTTAGCTCGTTCGATAGGGAGAGACGTCTTCCGCGGCCCACGCAGTGAGCTGTGGTACCAGACGCTCGAGACGGACTCCGCGTGACGCTTTGAGGAGAATCACGGCGTCGGCGGCGAGGCGCGGCTGGAGCTTGGGCCAGAGATCGTCCACATCGCGCGCGGTTATCACGCGAGCATCGCCGCCCCCCGCCTGCTCCAGCGCGCCGGCAAAATCGCCGATGCCCGCCACGATCTGCGCACCGGAATCGAGCGCGGCCTTGGCGATCTCCGCGTGGGCGCGAGCAGAGGCTGATCCGAGCTCGCGCATCGTGCCGAGCACGGCCACGCGCTGGCGTCCGGCGCCGACCTGTGCGAGCAGCGCGATTGCGGCGCGCGCGGAACCCGGATTCGAATTGTAGGCATCGTTGATCAACAGGGCTTCACCAAGCGGCTCGACCGCCGACCGCATGCCCGGCATGCTCGAGAGATTCATTGCGGCAATCGCCCGGCCCGCATCCTCGATCTGCACACCGCACTCGCGCGCCGCGGCAAGAGCGAGCATCGCGTTGCGGAGATTGTGGAGCCCTTTCAATGGCACGTTGATGCGGGCACCATCGATCACCACGCAGCCAGATCCATCCGGATTCAGATCGTGCGCTGCTGCCATGATATCGCCGCTGCCGAGTCCGGCCGTGACGGTGCGCTTGGCGCGCCGCACCGATTCCGACACGAGCGCAGGCTCGTCCGCGGGAACGATGGCGGTCGCCACGCCGTCGAGCAGCGACGCCTCCTCGCGCATGACGCCGGCGAGATCGCCGAAGCCCTCAAGGTGTTCTTCCTGCACCGTCGTGATCACGGCAATGTTCGGTGCCGCGATGTTTCGCAGCAGCGCGATTTCACCGGGGACGTTCGTGCCGAGCTCCACGACGACCACATCGGTGCCGTCGGGAATCGCGAGCAGCGTGAGGGGAACGCCGACCTGATTGTTGAGATTGCCAGTCGTCGCGTGCACATCGAGCCGCGCGCTGAGCGCCGCGCGGATCAGCTCTTTGGTGCTGGTCTTTCCATTCGAGCCGCCGACAGCGATCACAGGTCCGGCCCACGCGAGACGGCGCGCGCGGGCCAGCGCGCCGAGCGCGTGCAGCGTATTCGGCACGACGTACGCCGGCACGCCGAGTCCCGCGGCGCGCGCGGCATCGTTCACGACCACCGCGGTTGCGCCTTTTGCGACGGCATCGGCGAGAAAGTCGTGCGCGTCGTGGTGCTCGCCGGTGAGCGCTACGAACAGATCGCCGCGCTGAATCGTGCGCGTGTCTGTGGTGATCGCACGGATCGCGCGGTCGTCGCGCGGACCACCGGGTTGGTCCAGCGCGCGTGCGACCCTCGCCAGCGTCCAGAAGGTGCTCATGAGGTCATCCCCGCCTTGGGACGCGTGTGCCCGAGTATGTCGCGAACGATCTCTTTTTCATCG
>JBBRBH010000024.1:0-60429 GCA_038205995.1 Gemmatimonadales bacterium | reverse complement strand
GAGGCAAAACGCGGCGATGAGTTCACCGCTCGCGCACTTGGTGAGCCAACGCTGCTTCTGGTCATCTGAACCGAACAGCGTGATCCCTTTGCAGCCGATCGACTGATGCGCGCCGAAGTACACGGTGAGCGCCGGATCCGTCGCGCCGACTTCGCCGAACACGCGATTGAACAGCATCGCGCTCGCGCCGAATCCGCCGTACTCCTCCGGAATATTCATCCCCATCAGTCCGAGCTCCGCCATGCCCGTGCGGACGCTGTCGGGAAAGCGCCCGTCGTGATCCTGCTTCGCCGAGTCCACGTTGTCTTTCGCCCACGAGCGCAGCGAGTCGAGGATCGCCGCGAGGCTCTCCTTCTCTTCGGCGGTCAGTTCGGGAAAGGGAAACACGAGCGATTCGCGGATTTCTCCGAGGAAGACGCCCTTGGTGAACGACGTGTTGTGATCTGGATCCGCGAGATGCACTGGCATGGTGATTGTCCTATGCCCTGTTGCTCGTGGCGCCGCCGATGAGCGTCACGGCGCCCGCCGGATCGCGCACCTGCAGAATCAGCGCGTCGTAGTCTTCGTGCTCGAGCTCGACGACGATCGTGTGTTCCGGTTTGTGCGTGTCGTAGAAAATGGAGCGCCCTTTCGTGTAGAACTGGCCCGCCGTGATCACGCCCGGAATGTCGGCGCCGCCGATCTTCACGCCGTGCCACCATCCCTTGGCGGCGTCCTCGTCCACGCGCGCGCTCTTGATGTGCAAAATCGGAATCTCAAGGCGGCTCTTCAGCGCCCACAATTTGTCCCACCCTTCCACTTCGAACACGATCTTGTCGCCGTCCATGGTGATGTCGACCATCAGTTGCTCCCCGGTGTTCCTGCGTTGATCAGAAGTCTAGCGAATTCAGTCGTGTCGCCGCTGGCCAGCCGCGCGGCGGCGCGGCCACAGAGCGCGCCGATCGCGTTTCCCGTGCCGCTGTACCCGCCGATCACCCAGACGCCCGGCCGCACCTCGGCGAGTACCGGGAGACCGTTCGACGTGTACGAGACGCTGGCGGCCCAACGGTGCGTCACGGGCGCATTGACGCGCAGCTTGTCGCGCAGCACTCCGTCCAGATAGTCCTGGACGAACTCCGTTGGCGCGTTCGACGACGTCCATTCCGTGTCGGGCGTCTTGTCGCGGCCTCCGCCGAGCGCGAGCGAGCCGTCGGGAAGCTGCTGGTAGTAATCAAAGCCGTACCTCGCGTACACAGGGCAGGGCACTGAGATCTCGCTCGTCGGCGCCGTGGCGAGCATTTGCAGCCGCGCCGTGCGCACCGCGCCCGCGAGCTCGGGAATGAGCGTCTCGAGTTTGCCGTCCACCGCGACGATCACACGATCGCAGCGAATCTTTCCCGCTGGAGTGGCCACTTCGTTGGCGTTGAACGCGGTGGCTCGCGTGTTCGAAAAGAGTTGTGCACCGCGCGCGATATTGCCGAGCGCGAGCGCGCGGCACCGGGCGAGCGGATTGAACGCGGCATCGCCGGGAAAGAAGAGTCCGCGGCCGAACGGGCCGTCGTAGTCGTCAACCGCGATTCCATCCGCGCGCATGGCATCTCGCTGGCGAACGCAATCCGCAATTTCTTCAACCGATTCCGCGATTCGCAGCGATCCCGGAAATCGCACCGTGCCGGGCGCGAGATCCGCGATGCGGCGGATTTCCTCGAGCGTGAGCTGATGGATGCGCAGCGCTCGGTCGTGGCCGATGGCGGCCGCCGCGTCATGATGAAAATCGGCCGTTCCGCCCAAAAGAAACCCGCCGTTCCGGCCCGCAGCGCCAGCGGCGACATCTGCGGCGTCGATGCCGATCACGGTTCGGCCGACGTCGAGCAGTTCGCTGACGGCCGTGAGGCCCGAGCCGCCGAGTCCGATGACACAGACGTCGGCGCTCACGTCCGCGTTCAAGGGCGGCAGCGCGCGCCACTGTAGGTCGTCCCAGACTGGAGTGTTGACTGCGACCTGCGAGTTCACTGTTCTTGTACTGGTTGCTGGTTGCTGGTTTCTGGTTGCTGGTTAACCGTGATAGTTCGTGATGCAATATGGCTTCTCGAACACGCACAATTAACCAGCACCCGGCAGGCAGCAACCAGCAACCAGCAACCAGTAACCGTCCACACGCGTTCAAGGTACATTCTCGAAGCTCTCACTCTAAGGCACTATGCGCCCACTCGCACTGCTCCTGCTCGCCTCGACACTCTCCGCTCAAGGAGTCCAGGGCGACTACATAGCCAAGAACTTCAAGTTCGTCTCCGGCGAAACAATGCCGGAGCTGCGGCTTCACTACACCACGCTCGGCACTCCCCGCAAAGATGCCCAAGGAATCGTGCGCAACGCGCTCATGGTCCTGCACGGCACGGGCGGAACCGGCCGCGCGTTTCTTTCGGCGGGTTGGTCCGGCGAATTGTTCGGCCCCGGTAAAATGCTGGACACCGCCAGGTATTTCGTGGTGCTGCCGGATGGCATCGGCCACGGCGGCAGCAGCAAGCCCAGCGATGGCCTGCATGCGAAGTTTCCGCACTACGACTACGACGACATGGTGCAGGCCGAGCACATGCTGCTCACCGAAGGCCTGAAAGTGAACCATCTGCGCCTCATCATGGGCACCTCGATGGGATGCATGCACGCGTGGGTGTGGGGTTACACGTTCCCCACGTTCGTCGACGGCCTCGTGCCGCTCGCCTGCGCGCCTACGCAGCTCGCCGGCCGCAACCGCATGATCCGCACGATGATCATGGACGACATCACCGCCGATCCCGGATACAACGGCGGCGAATACACCACGCAGCCACACGGCCTGCGCGCTGCAATAGGCCAGCTCTACATCATGTCCAGCGCACCGCTCGTGCAGCACCGGCAGGCGCCCTCGCGCGACAAAGCCGACTCCGTGATTCGCAAGTACATCGACGACGCGATGCGCACCACCGATGCGAACAACATGCTCTACTATTTCAACGCGTCGCGGAACTACGATCCGTCATCGCATCTCGAGCAGATCACCACTCCCGTGCTCGCGATCAATTCGGCGGACGACTTCGTGAATCCACCCGAGCTCGGCATCGCGGAGAAACTCATCGCACGCGTGAAGAACGCGAAGTTCGTCATGGTCCCGATCAGCGAGCAAACGCGCGGCCATGGAACACATTCGATCCCGGCGGTGTGGGATAGCCATCTCAAGGAATTCCTGGCGACGCTGCCCGAGCGCTGAGGAGATCGAAATGCCGGTCGCGTTTTTGAAGAGATCGCTGTGCGGTCTGGCCGCGGCACTGCTGGCAGCCGGCACGGTGCGCGCGCAGGATCGCAAGATTCGCGTTATCAGCGGCGACAGCGTGCCGATTCCATACGCGTACCTCTCGCTCGAGGGCGGTCACGCGCAGATCAGCGACGAAAATGGGATCATCAGCATGGGTGCAGGAAAAAAGCAGACCTTCACGCTCGACGTGCGGCGCATCGGATTCTCCCCCTACTTTGGCAAGGTCGAGCTCCCCGATACCGCAGTCACGATCACGATCGCGCTCACGCGGCTCTCGCAACAGCTCGCGCAGGTGAAGGTCAACGCGAACAAAACAAAATCGCCGCTCGAACTTTCCGGATTTTATCAGCGCTGGCTCAGCGGGCAGAAGGGCACGCTCAGCGCGGTGTTCCTGGGGCCCGAAGAAATCGAGAAACGCAATAGCTCTCGCGTCAGCGCGCTGCTCGGCACTGTGAACGGCGTCCGCATGGGGCGCACGAATAGCGGGCAGTCCGTGGTGCTGTCATCGGCCGGCGGGTGCGCCATGGCCATCGTCGTCGACGGGCGGCAGGTGTGCCCGACTGCGGGCTGCCACATGCAGGCGTCCAACACGCTGAACGAGGCGAATTCCGTGCTCATCGACGAGATCGTCGACCTCAACTCGGTCGCAGCGGTCGAGGTGTACAAGCGCGGCGGCAACATGCCGTCGGACTTCCACGTCGACGGCGAATGCGGTGCGGTCGCGCTCTGGACCGGCGGCAGAAAGCGCTAGATCTTATTTTCCGTCGTTCCGAAAAACCTTCCCGCCCTTCATCACGAAGCTGACGCGACGCACGGCGGTGATGTCCGCCGTGGGATCGCCGTCGGTCGCGATGATGTCCGCTTCCATCCCCGGCGCGAGCGAGCCGATTTTGTCGCCGAGGCGCAGTGATTCCGCGCTCACCGATGTGGCCGACACGATCACGTGCATCGGCGATTCGCCGGCGTCCCTCACCCGGCAGATCATGTCTTCCGCGTTGCGGCCGTGCGCGCCGGCGACGGCGTCGGTGCCATAGGTGATCTTCAGTCCCTTCGTCGCGAGCGCCTTGCGAATGTCGTCGGCTGCGAGGGGGATCGCCTTTTCCATCGCGGCGAATCCGGCCTCGTTGTAGTTGCCGATCCCGTCGTATTTCGCGCGATTATCGAGATAGTTGTGGAACACGAGCGAGCACTGCGGATCGAAATAGACGTGCTTCGCCGCCATCAAATCGAGTTCCGACTGCGTGACGAAGATGCCGTGCTCGACCTGGTCGCAGCCGTCGTTCGCCGTGGCGCGCACCGATTCCGCGCTGTGCGCGTGAACGATGGTGCGCAGTCCCTGCGCCTTCGCCTCGCTGCACACCGCCGTGATCTGCTCGTCGGTCAGCGTCTGCTTGCCCCCGTCGCGAATGCTGGCCGATGCGAACAATTTGATGAGATCCGCGCCCGCCGCTTTGCGCTGCTGCACACGCATGCGCAGCGTATCGGGCGAGCCGCCCTGCAGCGCGACGAGCGAGGTGAGAATGCGCGGCCCAGGCAGCCCCTGCGTGGCGATCCACTCGCGGAGATCGGCATCTTCGGCCGAACCCGGGCTTTGAATCGTGGTGAATCCGGCCATGAGCGTCGCGTACGCATTTGCGGCAGCACCGAGGATCGCTTCGATCGGCGTGTCACCGTCGCCGTTCGTATGATAGCGGCCCTTTCTGTTGAAATACCAGGTGAGGTGCGAGTGCACATCGATCAAACCCGGCAGCACGGTCTTGCCGCGCAGGTCAACCTCGCGCGCGCCCTTTGGCACCGCGCGCGCCGGCCCGACGCTCGCGATTCTTCCATTTACGACGACGATATCGGCATTCGCCATCGTGCCGCCTTTTCCGTCGAGCAGCTTCGACGTGTGGATGACGGTGGTCGCATCCTGTGCGCCGAGTGCAGCGGCGGCGAGCGCGAGTGTCGCGGCGAATCCGAAAAGTCGGCGCATCATGTTCACTCCGGAACTGGGGTTCGAATGAATTTCGAGGCGTTCTGGTGGCCAAGCCGTTCGAGCAGCAGCGCGGCGCGCTCGGTTTGCATTTCGAGCGCGTTGAGATTCACGCGTTCTTCCGGCGCGTGCGAGTCGGTGCCGAGCGCGCCGAGTCCGTCGATGCCGTCCATCAGCGGCGCGACAAACGACACGTCGCCCGCACCGCGCAAACCGGGATCGAGCGCGCGCACCGGGCCATAGCCGAGCGCCTGGCTCGCCGTGTCGTACTGCGCGAGCACGCGGGCATTTCCCGCCGTCGGCGACATCGCGGGGTACTCGTCGAGGAACGTGATCTTCGCGTCGGTGCCGGGCAGATGCTTCGCGACGATCTCGCGCATCCTGGCGCGCGTGCGTTCTTTCTGCTCCTCGGAAATGAATCGCAGATCGCCGTGCGCGATGGCCGACTTTGAAATGATGTTCAGCTTGCTGGCCGTCGTGCCCTTGATGCCGACGGTGTCGTACTCGACATCCGTGCCGCCGACGATCGTGCCGACGTTGAACGTGAGGTACTGTTCGCCCGCGAGCTGCACGCGGAACTGATCGATGATGCGCGCGAGTTCGTAAATCGCGCCATATCCACCCGCGGCGCCAAATACTCCGGCCGAGTGCGCCTGCCGCCCCGTGGCCGTCACGCGCCACGAACTCGCGCCGCGGCGCGCCGTCGTCGCGTCAGAGCGATTGCCGCCCTCAAACGCGAGCGCAATATCGTTGCGCTTGGCCGCGTCGATCAAATCTTTGCGCGTGATCGTCAGCGGATCACCCGGATGTTCTTCGTCGCCGGTGAAGACGACCGTGATGTTCATGTCCTTCAGCGTGCCCGCCGCCTGCAGCGCCTTGAGCGCGTACAGAATGATCACGTCGCCGCCCTTCATATCGCCCGATCCGATCCCCTTCGCCATCGAATCGGTGCGCACCCAGTTCGGCCCGTCCGGTTCGACCACCGTATCGACATGGCCGATCAATAAAATCCTCACCCCTCCCGCTCTCCCCTTGTGCTCGGCCACGAGATGTCCCGCGCGCTGCGTGGCATCCGGCAGCATCACCCACTTGGTCTCGAATCCGAGGGAATCGAACGACGCCTTGAACGCCGCGCCAACTTTGCGGACGCCGGCGAGATTCAGTGTGCTGCTCGGGATATTCACCACGCGCGCGAGATAGGCGATCTGCTCGTCGTGCGTTTTCTGAATTGTCTCCCGGATTTTCTGCTCGGTCGGCGTGAGCGTCGCCTGCGCGCCGGCAAGGAGCGGCGCGGCCGCAATGCACGCGGCGAAAAAGCTGGACGCGCGGCTCATGTCATCGCGAGCGGCGGCACCGGTATCGTGCCGACCGAAACGGAATTTCCCGTCACGATGCGGCGATGGTAGTCCACCTGTCCGAGGTGGTACGCGAGATGCGAGGCGAGATGCTGCAGAAAAAGTCCCGTTTGAATCTTGTGGCCGCCGACTTCAACCGGAAAAACCTTTTCGAGCAGTGCAGGGTCGAGCGTCGCCAGCGCGCGGGTGACCTCATCCGCAGTCTTCTCGATGTTGTTGATCAGCTCTGCGCGCGGCACGTCCTTGCTCGAGAACTCGAGCTCGCGCTCACGCACGAACCCGGTCGCGCCGAATTGCGTGCCGATGAAAAAACGCAGGTTGCCGATGAGATGCAGCGCGATGTTGCCGCCGGAGTTGGGCAGCCCCTTCGGCATGTCCCACATCAGCTTCTCGTCGGGGTATGCGAGCAGTTCGTCGCGGAGCGATGCAAGCTCGCGATTGATGAGCCGGGAAAGGTGCGCCGTGTACATATCAGGGAAGCAGTTCAGGGTAGGTATTTCTTGGCAAGCTTCACTCCGTAGTACAGACCGAAGCCTGAGGCGATCGTACTGACGATGAACGCGGTCATGAAGCCGTAGTCGTCGACGGCCCACCAGGCGACGTAGCCCACGACCGTCGCTCCAAGGAACCCAGAGAACTTGACCATGACCGCACTCCGCGTGAGTAGACCGACAGCCCTCTGTATCTAGCTCCCGCCGCGCGTTCCTGCCACTCGCACACCCGCCGTGGAGCCGTGTAGATTTCTGTTCGAATCGCCTGACCCCTACCCGGACGCGCGTGAAACCGAACGATAAGGAAACCCTCTCAAAGGTCGAAGTACTCGGCGACCTTGAGCCGGTCGTAGACAAGCTGATGGAAGCGCACGAAGCAAAGCGCGTCCTCTGGTATCCGTCGGAACTGCTGTATCCGAACGATGGCACCGATCCGGAAGCCCAGCGAGCGGCCCTGCGCGAGCGCGCCCGCGGCATCCACGATTCCGCGCGCGTCGCCGTCGGCCTGAACCTGCTGACCGAAGAAGGCCTGCCGCACTTTCATCGCCTCATCGCGCAGTACACCGATGAAAACAGTTTCTGGCGCAAGTGGAATTATCTCTGGACCGCGGAAGAAGATCGCCACGGTGCCGTACTCCACGATTACGCGCGCGACACCGACCTCTTCAATCCGGTCGTGATCGAGCAAATGCAGTTCGCGTATATTCGCGCCGGTTTCGATCCGTCGTGGGACCGCGATCCGTACCGCGTGTTCGTGTATACCACGCTGCAGGAGCGCGCGACGCAGGTCTCGCACGCGAATACCGGCAAGCTCGCGGGCGAGCATGAGCCGACCATCGGCGTCATTCTCAAGAACGTCGCTGCGGAGGAAGCGCGGCACTACACGTTCTACCGGACGATTTTCAAGGAAGTGCTCGCGCGCGATCCCAATCAGGCGCTCGAGTCGGCGCTGCGGGTGATGCCGGCGATCGACATGCCGGGCGTGAAGATGCCGCATTTTCGCGATCTCGCCGACGTCGTGCGCCGCGTGGGCATCTACGGGCCGCGCGACTATCTGTCGATTGTGAAAGAGCAGCTCGCATGGTGGAAAATTGACGCGCTCGAGGGTCTCAACGAGATGGGGCGCGCGGCGCAGGAAAAGCTGATGGGGATTCCGGATAGACTCGAGCGCGTGGCCGACGCGATCGAATCGCGCAGCAAGGCCAAAACATTCTCGTTCGACCTCACCTTCGCGCGAGAGTTCGCGCTGGAGTAAATCATGTCGCCGTTCGCACGCAAGTTCGCAATGCCCGCCGCAGCGTTCGCGCTTCTCACCGCTGCCGCGCGCGAGGGCGGAGAGATGAGAGGGTACTCTGCCGACGGCGCGACGGTCGAGCGCAATTGGGAAAATAAATTCCGGCTGATTCCGGAGCCGTCGCGCATGCGCGAGGCGATGCGGCGGCTTTCCGCCCGGCCGCATCATGTGGGCTCGCCGTACGACAAGGACAACGCCGAGTGGCTGCGCGATCAGTTCAAATCGTACGGATGGGACGCGACGATCGAAGAGTTCCAGGTGCTCTTTCCAACTCCGAAAGAGCGGCTGCTCGAAATGGTCGCGCCCACCAAGTTCACCGCGCGCCTCGACGAACCCGTGCTCGCGCAGGATCCCACGAGCAATCAGAAATCCGAACAGCTCCCGTCATACAACGCGTACTCCGCCGACGGTGACGTCACCGCGCCGCTCGTCTATGTGAACTACGGCGTGCCGGCCGACTACGACGAACTCGATCGTCGCGGCATCTCCGTGAAAGGCGCGATCGTGATCGCTCGCTACGGCGGTTCATGGAGAGGGATCAAGCCGAAGGTCGCGTACGAGCATGGCGCAGTGGGCTGTCTCATTTACTCGGATCCGAAAGACGACGGCTACGCACAGGGAGAAGCGTATCCCAACGGACCGTGGCGCCCGAAAGACGGAGTGCAGCGCGGCAGCGTGATGGATATGCCAACGTACCCCGGCGATCCGCTCACGCCCGGCGTTGGCGCAACGCGCGACGCCGTTCGCCTGCCGCTGAAGGACGCCACCACGATCATGAAAATTCCGGTGCTGCCGATTTCATACGCGGACGCGCAGCCGATGCTCTCGGCCATGACGGGCCCCGTTGCACCAGAGGAGTGGCGCGGTGCGCTGCCGATCACCTATCGCATGGGCCCCGGACCGGCGCGCGTGCATCTGAAAGTGAACTTCGACTGGAGTCTCAAGCCGCTGTACGACGTGATCGCGAAAATTCAGGGCTCGCAGTTCCCTGACGAATGGGTCCTCCGCGGCAATCATCATGACGGCTGGGTGAACGGCGCGGAGGATCCGATCTCCGGTCTCGTGCCGGAACTCGAAGAGGCGCGCGCGATGGGCCTGCTCCTCAAGCAGGGCTGGAAACCCAAGCGCACGATCGTGTACGCCGCGTGGGACGGCGAGGAGCCCGCGCTGCTCGGTTCAACCGAGTGGGCGGAGCAGCATGCCGACGAGCTCGCGAAAAAAGCCGTGCTCTATATCAACACCGACGGCAACGGCCGCGGATTTTTTGGCGTCGGTGGATCGCACACGCTCGAACATTTCATTGGTGAAGTCGAAAAGGATGTCATCGATCCGGAAACGAATCTCACCGTGTGGAAACGCGCGCAGGCCGGGGCGATCGCGAACGGCAACAAGAAGTCGCGCGCTGAAGCACGCGACAGAACCGAGTTGCGGATCGATGCGCTCGGCTCCGGCTCTGATTTCACGCCGTTCCTCCAGCACGACGGCGTGCCCACGCTGAACGCCGGTTTCGGCGGCGAAGACGGCGGCGGCATCTATCACTCGATCTACGACAGCTTCGCGTGGTACACGAAGTACAGCGACACGTCGTTCGTCTACGGAAAAGCGCTCGCGCAGACGATCGGATCCGCCGTGATGCGCATGGCCGATGCCGATGTGCTGCCGTTCGAGTTCGGCGGTCTCGCCGAAACGGTGCACGGCTATGTCGGCGAGCTGAAAGATTTGCGCGAGAGCGAGGCCGCGAAAATCGCGGAGACGAACAAGCAGATCGACGACGGAACGTACGCGGCGACGAACGATCCGCGGAATCCGCTGGCGCCGCCAAAGAAAGAGGCGCTCGCACCGGTTCTGAATTTTGCGTCGCTCGAGAACTCAGCCGAGGCGCTGACGCGCGCCGCCGCGCGCTATGAAAAACTGTACAATGCGGCGATGGCTGGCGGCATGAGCGCCGCGATGATGAAACAGGTGAACGACATCATTCGCCGGGGCGACCAGGAACTGCTCGCGCCAGACGGTCTGCCGAAGCGGCCGTGGTACAAACATCTGCTCTACGCGCCGGGGTACTACACGGGATACGGCGTGAAGACGATGCCCGGCGCGCGCGAGGCGATCGAGCAGAAATCGTGGGCGGAAGCGGATACGGAACTCGCGCGCATCGCGCTTGCGGTGACGCGAGAAGCGAAATTGGTCGATCGCGCGTCGGATGTGATCGAAGGCAAGGGGCGGGTTCAGCCGTAACTGGGCAAATGGCGAATGCGGAACTGGCGAGCGATTCGCGAGTTGCGATTTGCGAATCGCTCGCCAGCTCCCCAGTCGCCATTCGCCCCGTTATGGCGCTACAGTCTGCGCCCCAGCGGCCTTCAGTTTGACATTGAGCGCCGCCACATCGCCCTTCACGATCGCGTCCCACTTCGCCTTTAGCGCCGCAAATTCTTTCAGTTTCTCATTCGCCCCAGCGACCATGGTCGCCGTCGGCGGCTCATCCGCGTCCTGCAGCGCGGAGAGTGGCGCCGAAAACTCGGCCATGATGCTGCCGAACGAAACCGGAGCGGGCGCACCGCCGCGGCCGCGACCGCCGCCGCCGCCGCGTCCGCCACGGCCCGTGTTCTCCGGACCGGCGAGATCTGAAAGTTTCTTGTCGAGCGCGTCAATCTCGGCCGCCAGTGCGCTCGCGCCGCGCTTGCGGTCCGCAAGCTGCGCGCGAAGTGCGCGCGCCTTCACCGCGTTCGCCGGCGACTCGATCGTCGCGTCGTACAGCAGCTTCGAAAGTGTAAACTGCTGCTGCAGTCCGGCGAGCGGCGTCTTCACGCGCGGATCCATCCGCACGGAGAACGTCTGCGAATAGCTCGTGCCGTTTGCTGTGAGCACCGCCGAATACACGCCGGGCTCCACCCAAATTCCCTCCGGCTCGCACTTGGTGTTGTGCGGCGACGCGGAAATTGGCAGCGAGCATTCGCCCGCCGGCGCTGTGAAATGCAGATCCCACGTGAAGCGCTGCAGCCCCGCCTTCGTCGAGAGCACCTGCGCGGGACGGAACCAGTACGACGGCCAGTTCCCCACATCCTTCACTGATTCAGCCGGATCCGTGCTCGAATACTTCCTGATCACGCGTCCGGCGGGCGTACGAATCTCCAGCGTCACCGGCCCACGAGCATCGTTCTTCAGGTAGTAATCGATCACCGCGCCGTCGGGCGGATTGTCCGCGTAAGGCTCGTCCGGCGGCACCGGCGTGTCGGTGTACATGCTATAGCGCACGCGCGTCGCCGTCGCCGGCTTGAACAGCGTCACATCCGCGTGCGCTGCTGTCTCGCTCCACTGACGCAGCGCCGAGATGTCGTCGAGAATCCAGAAGCCGCGCCCGTGCGTGCCCACCGCGACGTCATCGTCCTTGATGATCAGATCGCGAATAGATGTCGCCGGCATATTGAGCCGCAGTGAATGCCAGTGGTCGCCGTCATCGAGCGAGAACCACACCTGATTCTCACTGCCGGCAAACAGCAGTCCTTTCCGCTTGGTGTCTTCCTTTACCGTGTTGATCGTCGCGCCGCTGTCGATGCCGGTGACGATTTCTTTCCACGTCTTGCCGCCGTCGCGCGTGCGGAAAATGTGCGGACGCAGATCGTCGAGGTGGAAAGTATTAATCGCGGCGTATGCGACGTTCGCGTCGGAGTGCGACGCGTCCATGATGGAAACTTTCGCCCAGGGCCCGACTTCCGGCGGCGTCACATTTTTCCAGCTCTTGCCGTAGTCTCGGGTCACCTGAATCAATCCGTCATCGGTGCCCGCCCAGATCGTGTTGCTGTCCACCGGGCTCGGCGCGAGCGTGTAAATCACTCCGCGTCGCGTGACGGCCGCCGCCGGCGTTCCCATGTACGCGCCGACGTTCTTCGGAACTTCCCACGTCTCGCGGCTCAAGTCGGGACTCAACCGCTTCCAGGTGCCGCCGCCGTTCACCGTTTCCCATACGACGTTGCTCGCGTAGTAGAGCTTCTTCGGATTCGTTGGCGCGAACATGATCGGCGCCGTGCGCACCGCGCGGAAAAAATTCTCGCCAGCGCCTGCGCCCGCACCGCCGCCGCGCCCTGAGCCCGCGTTCGGCCCCACCTGCTGCACCTGTCCGGTCTTACGATTCCAGCGCGTGACTTTGCCGCCGTACACGAGATCGGGGTTGAGAGGATCTGGCGCCGCGTAGCCGTACTCCTCGACGCCGATCGGATGAAACTCACGATAGCCGATCGTGCCGTCGTCACCGCGGCTCGCGACGCAGCCCGATCCCGAATCCTGCTGGCCGCTGCAGAGCCGGTACGGAAACGCGTTGTCCGCCGCGACATGGTAGAAAGCCGCCGTCGGCTGATTAAACCACGAACTCCATGTGACGCCGTCGTTGACGGTGATCACGCCGCCCTGATCCGAAACGAGGAGCAGGATGTTCGGATTGTTTGGATTAATCCAGTAACGCTGGTAGTCGTCGCCGCCGGGCGCGCCGCGATGGGCCGTCCAGGTTTTTCCCGCGTCAACCGATTTCCACGCAACCGTGTTTGCTTCGTAGATGATATCCGCATTTTGCGGATTCACCGTGATCGCGCCTTCGTCGTCCGCTTTGCCCGCGATGCGATTGTCGGTCGTGACGACGCTCCATGTGTCGCCGGCGTCGTTCGAGCGATACAGTGCCGGCGTATTCGCGGTCGCAACCACATACAGCCGCTTGGGCTCGCTCGGACTCACGGCGATCTGCATGCGGCCGAGTCCGTCGGCAATCGTCGGGAGACCGTTCGTCAGCTGCTTCCACGTGTTGCCGCCATCAGTGCTCTTGTAGAGTCCGCTCGCTTTTCCGGCGAAGCTTCCATTCTCCCACGGCCCGTACTGGTGAGCCCAGAGCGCGGCATACACCGTGTTGGGATCGTTCGGCGCGAGTACGACGTCGGCGCCGCCCGTGTAGTCATCGGTGAACAACACTTTCTGAAAAGATTTTCCGCCGTCGGTCGAGCGGAAAATTCCGCGCTCGGCGTTGGGTCCGTACGGATGTCCGAGCGCGGCGACGAACAAACGATTCTCGTTTGTGGGATCGACTGCGATGCGCGGAATCTGTTGCGCGTCGCGCAGGCCGAGATGCGTCCACGTTTTTCCCGCGTCGCCCGAGCGGTACATCCCGTCGCCGGTCGCGAGATCGGGGCGGTGCAGTCCCTCGCCCGATCCCACATAGACGACGTTCGGATTCGAAATCGCAACGTCGATCGCGCCAATGGATCCCGAGGGCTGCTCGTCGAAGATCGGAACCCACACGCGGCCGTAGTCGGTGGTTTTCCACACACCGCCATTGACCATGCCGATGTAAAAAACGTTCGGCTGGCTCGGCACGCCCGCTGCTGATTTTGTTCGTCCTCCGCGGAAGGGCCCGATGCTTCGCCAGCGCATCGCGAGCGACGGAGTTTTGAATTCAGCCTGCGCGCTCAGCGAATCGGAAAAAGAAAGCGAGGCGAGAGCGGCGGCGCCGATGACGGCGAGATGACGGATTCGAAACACGAGAGACCTCGGGCAGACGTAAGTCGATCAATCTGCATTCGGCGCTCAGCGAGAGTAAGTGAACGACGCTCCCGCCGTGAAGGTCCACGGCTGCGCCGCCGCGCACGAGACCGTGCCGGTGCGTCCCTCGAGCTGCACTGTTGTGGACGTCGGCATCTTCATCAGAAGAATCCAGTCGTTCGGCGACTCGTAGCAATAGATGTTGCCATCCGCAGTCACTTGCGCCGGATTTCGATTCACATTTCCGGCGCTCACCGGCGTGAACTCCACGAGACCTCGCGTCCATCCGGGCAACGAGAGTCCGATCGAAAAGCCAACGCGATTCGAGACGACGTTGTCGGGCGCGATCGCGAGATGCGGTGTCTCGGGCACCACCGGTTGCGTCGGATTGTACCAGTGCCCCATCGCGGTGCCGGCGATATCGACGGCGATCGTTCCGCCGAGCGGCAGCATCGTGCGATGCACGCTGCCGTCGAACGTGCCCATCATGCCGCCGATCTGCGTCTTGAGCGGCTCGGCGAAATAATCGCTCGCGCCCACGACGTGATAGCTGTCGAAGAGATCGCTGTTCGCCGGAAAGCGCGCGGGATTCGCGAACACCGCGGCGGGAACTCTCCCATCCCAGAATGAAAAATCGAGCGCGATGCTGTGTGGCGGATCGCCGCCCGCGCTTCCGAGTACGTCACCAGCGTGCACGAGGACCGCGACGAGTTTGCTTTCGCACGTTTGCACTGTGGTGCCGGGATTCGGCGAATATGAGTTGCACCCCTGATCTATTGGGCCGACCTGGGCGAGAAGAGAGGGCGAGATGCTGTTCACGTGCCCGAATTGTCCGTACACCTCTTTGCACACCGCGAATTCGATCGAGTAGTCGGCGAGTCCGGGCGGGGTCGTGGTGCCCGCGTGGATGTACGTGACGTACATATCCGCGGGCGCGACCAGCACGGGATTCTTGTAGACCGTCTGCCCCGGGCTGCCGTTTATGTAGAGGTACTGATGGTCCGTGGGAAACGTGTGCCCCGAGGGCGACATCTGTCCCACCGGAATCCAGCCCGTCATCGAGCTCAGCGGAATCGGAGGAACGGTCAGCAGCGCGGTCGATGTTCCGCACGAAGCCGCCGCCAGCGGAATTCGCCCGTTCTGCAGTGAGCCGTTGTTGCCGGTGTTGCCGGTGTTGCCGTTGTTGCCGTTCGGCGATGTCGAGCTGCTCCCCTTGCCTCCGCACGCCGCTGCAATGAACGCAAAGAGAAAAACGATTCGCCTCACGATCCCACCACCACGTCGAACGCGGCGGTGCGAATCGACTTGGATACGCGGAACTGCACCCACACGCGATACCGCCCCGCGCTCGGAAACGCCCACGGAAACTCGATCACGCCGGGGAACGAACTTGTCATTGAACCCATCGCAGAAGGTGTATCGATCGCCGGCGTGTTTCCCATCGGATGCAAATGCTCGAACACCTTTCCATCGTCTCGCACGATGACGGCGTGCGCGGCCATTCCCATGTACGGCTCCACGTTCAGCAGCTTGCCGCTTGGGTCGCGCAGTGTAAATCGAAGTCCTGCGTCCGCCTTCGCAGCGTGTTTGGCGCTCGCGCCGTCGAATGAGAGCGTCGAGCCATCGTCGAACCTCCACGGCGTGCCGGCTCCGCTTCCGAGGAACACGGCATCGTCGCCATCACTCTGCTTCCACGCGAGTCCGGGCGCTGTGTCCAGCGTCACGATTTCCCGAAGCGTTTCGGCGAACCCGTTTTCATGCACGACATCGGCGAACACATAGTACGCCCCTGCCGCAAGCGATGGCAGCGCGCTCTCGAACGTGACCGAGTCGAGCATGACCGGATGCAGATGCGCGATCGCGCCCAGTCCGTCCTTTCGAACGAGAAAGAGGTGCATCAGTTTGCCGTGGTCGGGAATCAGCGGCAGCCATTTGCGTTGATCGAATTGATATCTGGAGATCGCCACGCGCAGAATACGCGCGTGAGCCTCGACGCGGCCGGGGCGTGTGGGGCGGGCATTGCGAGCAGCGGTATCATCTCGCACCGAAACCTTCGCGGCCGCGGGCCTGAAGACGTCGAGCGCATACACGCCATCCTCATAGTTCCACCACAATCGTCCGCCCACAAGAATCGCAACGATCAACGCTGCGCCGACCCATCGCGCGCGGCGGCCTCGCGCTCGCACCACGTCACTCGGCGGCTCACCCGGAAAGACGGTCGCCTCGCCGGCCGCGAGGTTGATGATCGTCAGCAACCCCGTGATGAGAAAAATTCCGGCGAGCGAAAGCGCGATACCCTCCCTGGGATCCATCTTGAGGACGCGCTGTGCGACGGCGGTGTAGGGAACGGTCGCCGTGCCTCCGCCCGCCGAACCCTCGACGTTCACGAGCACGGCATACGGTCCCTGGCGCATCATCCAGAGCTGTAGCGTCCACAGCGTCGAGTCGCCGGCGACTCTCACGGCATCGTCGGGCGGTGGTGCGCCGGCGTCATTGCCCGACCAGGCGCGCGTCGTCGCGGTCACGCGCTTCACGCCGCTGCCGGTCACGCGCACCGTGATCTCCGCGCGCGCCGGAATCACGTCGGGGCTTCGGATAATTACACGCACCGGATATGCGCCGGCCGCTCCCTCCCAGAACACGTCGGGACTTCCGACGTGCGCGGAGCAGAGCATCGCCACCGTCAGCGCGCCGGAAATGATCGCGATTCGCCGCGTCACGCCGGCCACGCGGCTCACCGTTTCACGCGCGACATCCAGTCGCCAAAGGCGAGGCCAAGTCTGCTCGAGACCGTTCCCACGATCACCGCGAACGCCAGTCCCGGCGCGGCCAACGCGAAGGTCGCGGGATCAGTTTGCGACGAGCGCTCCGTCGCCCAGAATCGATGCTGCCACTCGCCACTGCGCGATGAATACGGCCATTCCTGTCCGTGAAACAGCCAGTTGTGCGAATCGGGGCCGACCATGTATGTCGCCATCGGCCACTGCACTGCGAGGAGCAGCACGACGAACGTCGCGCCGAGTGCGAAGGATACAAGCCACGGATTTTTGCCCGCGAGCCGCCGTCGCACGAGGTCCATCCCGAGCGCCGGAACGACCAGCATCGTCGGGAAGTATGGCGGCCAGAGATACGTGCGCGCATTCCAGATCGGCGCGAGACGCGGGATCGCGTGCACGAGAGGGAGGAGCTGCCCCATCGCGAACCAGAGCGCCATGAACACGAGCGCCGCGGCCGTGGCCGGATATTTGAGACGGCCTGCGCGCGAGTATCCCGCGAGCAGCGCGCAGAACGGGCCGGCCCACACGATATAAAAAATCGCTGCGTGCTGTTCGTTCGGCCACGAGTACTCGATGGTGCCGTTGGCGAAGATCAGCGCGACGATTCCGCCCGTGGCGGCATAGAGCCATGCGTCCCGCACCGAGTTGTGCTCGCCCGAGCGATTCTGCTGTGACGCGGTCAGCACGAGCGCGCCCACCAGAATGCCGAGCATTCCCCAAAACAGCACCATGTGCGGCGGGCTCACGATCTTCACATCGAGTCCGTACGCGTTGTGCCACCAGTCGTCGAACGGCGCGGACGCGAGCATCGCGAGCGTGCCCCAGATCGTGATCCAGGCGCCGAGTGGGCCGCGGAATCCCCAGAATCGCACGGTCGCTGTGTCGTTCGACCCGGGGTTGGCGAAGGTCGTGCGCAACACCACATAGCCGCACGCGCTGCCCGCCGTGATCGCGGCCAGATACTCGAGCAAGTGCGGCGCAGTCCAGAACGTGTCGCGCCCCACGGTCATGTGCCACGAGATGTCCCAGAGCAGCCCGAGCGCGATCCCCGCCGCGCTCGCGACGATCGCGACGATGAACCAGGTCGCGTTTGGATCGATCGCCGGACCTGCCGAAGTTTTCATTTCTTGAAAATGTTTTTCGGAATCATCACGTGAACGCCCACAGGCCCGTCTACCAGCTGCGTGATGTCGACGTCGCACGCGACGCTCACCAGCTGATACGCGTCATCCTTGTTCATCCCTTTCATGGTGACGAGAAATTCGATTGCCTGCCGGACCGCAGTTTTGGTTGCAACCACGAGATCCTTATCGATGCCCATCGCAATCCAATGCGTTGGCGTCTCGCCTCGCGGCCACGTCAGCTTCAAATCCTTTCGCACAATTAATTGAAAACGTCCGACGAGTGAGGTCTCCAGCGCGGTGATGTCCACCTCGCCGTTCCCCTGTCCCGCGTGGCCGTCGCCAATCTCGAGCAGCGCGCCCTTCGTATGAACGGGGATATAGAGCGTGGTGCCAGCGACGAGTTCCTTATTGTCGAGATTGCCGGCATGAATTCCCGGCGGCGCGCTGTTCACTCTTCCCATCGAGGCCGGCGGGGCCACTCCCATGGAGCCAAAGAACGGCCGCATCGGGATGTCGATGTTGTCGTTGAAGTGCGCCATCCCGGTTTTTTTGTCGAGCGGAATGATTTTCGTTTTCGAGTACCCGTAGTCCTCGGGAATGAACCCGCTGCGCCCGCCAAACGAGTTGTACGCGTACGGAATCGCGAGCTCGATCTGTTTGATGCGCACCTCGAGCACATCACCCGAGTCCGCGCCCTCCACGAAAATCGGGCCCGTGAGAATGTGTCCGCCCGGCCCCTTCATTTTTCCGGTCACGGAGTCGTAGATCGCGCGAAGCGAAGCCTGGACATCGGCCGGTTTCACTCCAGCCCGCTCGAGCCCCGCCGGCGACTGCGTGATCAGTGTGTGCACCTCCACAAAGTCTCCGGAGCGCACACGCAACACCGGCGTCGCGGCCGCGTCGTAGTAGCCCCACGCCACAGTCTTCGGCGTCGCGAGCAGCGTATGCTGCACCGTGATCTTCCCCATCGCCGGAGCCTCGCTCACCTCTGGACCCGGAGCCGACGCGCATGCCGCAACGAAAGCGCACAGCGCCAATGCGCGAACCGAACGTTCTGTGTTTTTCTCTCGCTTCATTTGCCGTTGCACGCCCCAGGCGTGAGTTCGAGGTCCGCAAAATACGAAACCGTTGGCCGCGTCCCCTTGGCCCCCGGATCAAATCCCACAATCAGATCCAGCTCCGCTCCACGAAACGACAACGGCGCCGATCGCGCCAGCGAACACGCCAGCGCCTTTCGCAGCGCCTCGGCCTCGAACTCGGTTTGCGGCTTTGCGTGAATCGTCGCGATCGCCGATACCGCCCACACCGTGTCCGAGTTCTGAACGGCGAATCCCGGCGCAACAATCAGCGTCTTCGCCTTTCCCGTTGCGAGCGCAACCGCGCGCGCTTTCATCAGTTCCACCGAGCGCTGGCCGATCACGCGCGCCCACGGATACGCCTGGCCGAACCAGAGTGCCATCAACAGGCAGCCGAGCACCATCCATTTGTAGTGCTTGCGGTCGAGCGGCGGCGTCTCGGGCACCGCGCCCTCGTGCGCGCGGCGCACGACCCACGACCCCGCCGCGAGATCGTGCAGTGATTGGTGGCTCACGCGATGCGCCAGCGCCATGTACGAGTCCACGACCACGATGCAAAGGATCGGGACGACGATCGCGAACGCCGGACCCGTCTGCACCGGCGCGCCGCGCTCGAATCCGATCACCAGGAATGCGATCGGCAGCGCAATACCGATCGACATGAACCAGCGCATGGCCGCCTGCGCCACGGAGAGCGGTTCGCCGCTCGCATTCACCACGCGAATTCCGAGCACGAACTTTCCCACCGAGTATCCGTTGCCGGCCGCGCTGTAGCCGAGAACGAAATAGACGGAGGTCAGCACCGTGATCGCGAAATCCGCCGCACGCCCCTGATGCACCAGCAGCCGCTCGAGAATCAGCGACGGCACTGTGAGCACCGCGAGATCGATCAGGCTCGCCACGAACCGCGCCGTCAGCGACCCGAACGCTCGCGGCGATTCGTCGAAGACCGCCGCGGGTTCGGTCACGGCGTCAGATCCGCTCGCGAATGAAGAAGATGTAATCGGTGGACTGCGGCGCGCCGCCCTCGCCGCGCACGATCCGGGCGATCTGCCCGCGATGATACGAGCCGTGCAGCGCCACGTGCATGAGGATGTCCTCGACCGTGTTCGTGAACTCTTCGCCCTTTGTATTCCGATAATGCACGGCGCGCTGCAGTTCGCCAGCGGAAATCGTTTCCACGAGCAGCGCGAATGCCGTCTTGTTCTTCTTGCTGAGCGCGGAGCATTCGTCGAGATCGAGCGCGGGCCACACCGGAACTTCCGGTTCGTTGCCGTCGATGCGCGAGAGCCACACGTGCTCCGCGGCAAGAATGTGCGAGTACAAACGCATCGCGTCCAGCGGCGCCGCGTGCATGACGCGCAGCGAGTTCAGCGCGCGCGCGTCAGCCCAGACCAGATGGTCGAACAGCCGCCGGATATGAGCCGTCATGCACGGTCGCGCCTCACGATGAGTTTCTTTCCCTTGATCGACGTCGCGCTGAGCGCCGCGATAACATGATCGGCGATGTCCTTCGGCACCAGCACCGTCGAGTGCCGCTCCGAAATCTGAATCGAACCGATCGACTCGGCGTCGAGCTTCGCCTCGTTCACAATCGCGCCCACGATGTCGCCGGGACGGATCTTCAGTTTTCTGCCGCCGCCGATGTAAATGCCCTGCAACTCGCGCGATGCGCCGCGCTTTGGACTGCCCGGCTTCGGCGCCCGCGACCGCTCGAGCGGCGCGCCGGCGCGCGGGCCCTTCGGTCCCCGGTCGCCGGCCGCCGGCCGCACCGCCGCCGACGGAATCTCCGCCTCTTCCTTCTCTCCATCCGGCCGCTCCGCTCGCTTCACCGCAGCCGCCGCCACATCCAGCACATCAAATTCGGCGGCGAGCGCCTCGACAATTCCGCGGTAGCCTTCAAGCCCGCCGGCGAGAATCGTCTCGCGCAGCGCCGCCCGCGTCGATTCAATCCGGCGCTCGCGCAGATCGGCAACGGTGGGCACCGCCGCGATCTCGATCTTCTGCTTCGTGAGCAGCTCGATGTTCCGCAGCATCCGCTGTTCACGCGGCTCCGCGAATGTGATCGCGACGCCCGCGCGCCCCGCGCGCCCCGTGCGCCCGATGCGATGCACGTACGATTCCGCCGCGGCGGGCACATCATAGTTCACCACATGCGACACATGCGACACGTCCAGCCCGCGCGCGGCGACATCCGTCGCGATGAGCAAGTCCGCCTTGTTTGCGCGGAATTTCTTCATCACGCGGTCGCGCTGCTCCTGATTCAGTCCGCCGTGCAGCGCCTCGGCGCGGTACCCCTGCGCATTGAGCGTCTCGGTGAGCTCGTCGACTTCGGTGCGCGTGCGGCAGAAGACGATCGTCGATACCGGCTGCTCGACATCCAGCACGCGGCCGAGCGCCGCCATTTTATTTGTGCGAGCGACGATGTACGCAACCTGACGCACCTTCGCGATCGTTCCGGCGGCGACGGCATCCCGCTCAATTCGAATCGTGACGGGTTTCCGGAGATGTTTGTTGGCGATAGACGTAATGCGCGGCGGCAGCGTCGCGGAGAACAGCGCCGTCTGTCGCTCGGGCGGCGTGGCCGAGAGAATCGCCTCGAGATCTTCGGCGAAGCCCATGTCGAGCATTTCGTCCGCCTCATCCAGCACGACCATTTTCACCGCGGCCAGGTGCAGCGTGCGGCGGCGGATGTGATCGAGCGCGCGCCCCGGTGTGGCAACGACGACATCGACGCCGCGCTTGAGCGTGCGAATCTGACCTTCCATTGAAGCGCCGCCGTAGATTGGAACAGCAACGATTCCCATCGTCTTGCCGTACTTGTGTACAGCTTCGGCAACTTGCATCGCGAGTTCGCGCGTCGGCACCAGCACGAGTGCGGCGGTGCGCTCGCGCGGCGGCGCGCCGGGCGAGACGAGATGCAGCAGTGGAAGCGCGAACGCGGCCGTCTTTCCCGTTCCAGTGGCGGCCTGCGCGAGCACATCGTGGCCTTCGAGCAGCGGCGGAATTGCGGCGCGCTGGATGGGTGTGGGCTCCTCGTAGCCGAGCATAGTCAGCGCCGTGAGGAGTCGATCGTCGAGGCCGAGCGTTGAGAACCCGGCCGTTGACTGTGGGTTCTCAGTTCGTGGCGTCATTCCGAAAGATACCCTGAGTCAGGGTCCTGCCGCTGGCGAAGGGCATTCCCAATCGGTAATTCTGTGTCGTTACGATCTAACCCGTCCTCTGGAGACTTATAGATGGCCGCCTCATACCCGCCAGTCGATAATGCCACTCTGAAAGCCCTGCGTAAGGGCGACGTGAGCGCACTCGAGAAAATTCACCGTGCCTCATACGCGGCCATCGTCGCCGATGCGGCCAGGCAGGGCGGCGATCCGAGTTTCGGTCCTCCCGTCGCTGAGCTCGCGATGCTCACCGTGTGGGAGAATCACGCGAACCACGAAAACGAAGAGGACCTGCAGAACGCGATGCAGACGGCGGTGCGTGCCGGCGTGACGCGCGAGCAGCGTCGCCGCGCGACCGCCAAGGACGGCGGAAGGCCCTCCGGCGGAACCGTCGACTCCGTGTGGACGCGGATCAACGCCGAGATCGCAAAGAGCGCATCGGCTCCCGCGGCATCAAAGCACACTGAGCCGAAGCGCAAGATCGAGCGGGCCGCGGCGAACGACGCAGGCGGACGCGGCGGTATGATCGTCGTCGGCGTCGTGCTGCTGATCGCCGCGGGATTCGGCGGCTGGAAGGTGATGCAGCAGGGTGATCACGGAGTGGCCGAGGGTTCGTTCACGGCGAGCGGCGCGAAGCCGGTATCGGTGCAGGCCGGACAGCGCGCCAATCTTCCGCTCGGTCCCGGCGATACCGCCGCGATCGGCTCGGACTCCAGAGTCGTGGTTGGCGGCGATTACGGCACGAAGGTTCGCGCGTTCAAGCTCGACGGCAGCGCGAAGCTCCACGTCTCGGCCGGCAAGCATTTCGAAGTTGATGCGAAGGAGGTCGCGATTACGACCTCAAGCGCGGCGACCTTTGCGGTGCGCGCGTACAAGGATGATCCGGCAGTGATCGTGAGCGTGAAAGAAGGCGACGTCAAGGTCGAGACGCCGAAAGAGAGCCGAACGGTCGGCGCCGGAAAGGCCGTTGCGATCTCAGGCGACGGAGTGATTTCGGATCCCTCAGCGGAGGCGGTCGATCAGGCGCTCGGCTGGGCCGACGGGCACGTCGCGTTCACGAATGCGCCGCTGCATACCGTGATGTCGGAGTTTATGCGCTGGTACGATCTGCCGGTGACGACGAAGGACACGTCACTGCTGATGCGGAAGGTGACGATGTCGGTCGCGCTCGAATCGAAGAAGGACGCGATCGCCGCGCTCGAGGAGAGCGCGAAGGTGAGATTCTCGTACGACAAGGATTCGAAGCCGGTGCTCTCGGGTGCGCCGGCGGGATCGAAGCCTGCCGCGAAGCCAAACGCGAAGCCTGCCGCGAAGCCCGCTAAGGCAGCGGCTCCGGCGAAGAAAAAGAAATAACAACGAGCAGCAGCGTCACGCATAGCGTCGCGGCCAGGGCACCGGCCGCGACGTTTTGCGCGTAGGCTTCGCGTTTTTCGATTTCGCGCATGTTGCGGCCGGCGAGGACCCAGGCCGCAGGCTTCGCAGTTGTTCGGAACACAACGGAGGCAATGCGCACGCCGCGCTCGGGCTGCCAGGTGACGCGCTCTTCTCCGTTCGCTTTGACAAACTCAAACACACCAGTCGGCGGGGCGGGGGATAGCCCGCGGAGCGTGCCGGAGCCGGCGATGGTTTTCCGGTTCTCGTCGTAGATGATGAGGAAGGGCGCGAGGCTGCGCTCCATCTCGACCCTCGCCGCGGGGACAATCTTTTCGATTGCGTCACCGCGTTCGAGCGCGGCGACGGCGTCTTCGGCCATCTGGATTTGCGGATCATTCGCGGCGGAGCGGATCGACTGCTGCACCTCGAGGTAGACGAGCATGCAGGTGATCGTGGTCAGCGCGGCGATCGGGAGCCAGCGGCGGAAGATCAGCGAGAAGGTGGGCACTTGGCGCTCCGGGCGAAGGTCACTTTGTACTGTAAAGTACATTGTGATACCGGAACTGCAAGGGCATGGCGGGTTGAAACGTTGCTGGCCGTTGGCTACTTCAACTCGCGTTTCGCCTGAGATCTCTGAATCGGATCAGCTGCCGCTTCTTCTCATCGTACAACGTCAGCCCGAGCGCCCGAATTCCCTGCGCGATCGTCATCACCGGCGCTCCATGAAACAGCGGATTCTCATCGTGCGCCCGCTGCAGCCTGTAGTTCGGAATCCGCGGACCCAAGTGATGCACGTGGTGCAGGCCGATGCTCCCCGTGAACCACTGGAGCACACTCGGCAGCCGCAGGTGCGAACTCCCCTGAACCGCGGCCGTCGCGTAATCCCAGTTCTCGTGCGATTCCCAGTACGCATCCTCGAACTGATGCTGCACATAGAAGAGCCACACGCCGCCCATCGAGGCGAGGTACCACGCCGGCAGATAGATCACCAGCAGCGACTGCGCGCCCGCGGCCAGGAGCAGAATCGTCACGAGCGACGCGATCGCGATGTTCGTCATCCACACATTCCAGAGCTGCTTGTTGCCCGTCGCGATGCTCCGCGAGCGGAAGCGCTGCAGCACCATCATGTGAAGCGGTCCGAGTCCAAGCAGCACCGCCGGATTCCGGAAGAGCCGATAGCGGAACCGTCCCCAGCGGCTGAGCGCGAGGTATTCGGTGACGGTCATCGTCGTGACGTCGCCATTGCCGCGCCGGTCCAGATCGCCGGACGACGCGTGGTGCAGCGCGTGCTCGCGACGCCACTGCGCATACGGCGTGAGCGTGAGCACTCCGGTGATGAATCCGACCGCGTCGTTGACCTTGGGCCAGGGCAGGAACGACCCATGCGAGCAGTCGTGCATGATGATGAACGTCCGGATCACGAATCCGGCTGCCGGGATCACCAAAAGGAGGGTGACCCAAGGCGCCGCGTGGAGCGTTTTGTGCATGATGACCAGGGTCCCTACGAGCAGGCCGAGTGTGGTCACCAATTGAAAAAGCGACCGGCCCACGCTCGAACCCTGGTAGCGCGCGACTATTTTGCGCCAGTCAGAGTGAGGGGTCTCAGGTCGCTCGTTAGGGTCAGTTTTCACGTTCAACGGCTCAGTATTCATGCTATTCCAGATGCAGGATGGAAGTTGGAAGATGGAGGATGGCTATCTTCGATCCTCCATCTTCGAATCGTCCAACGTCATACGCTCAATCTAGCCCCTGTACCGGCCCCTGAGGCCACAGTTGCGCGAAGCCAGGGGTTGCGTTACTGTACCAGCAGGACAAATGCGCATTCGGCGCGCACGTCCGACTGACCCGGGGCTACGCTCTAGAGGTTCTGGAGATGTGGCCCTTTTTCCTTTTGTCAGATATCAGCCGACGTTATAACACCAGTAAGGAGTAGCAACATGCGTACGACAGGCACCGTGAAGTGGTTCAACGACGCGAAGGGCTTCGGTTTCATCACGCCCGAAGACGGCGCGAAGGACTGCTTCGTCCATCATTCGGCCATCCAGGGCCAGGGTTTCAAGTCGCTGGCCGAAGGCGAGCGCGTAGAGTTCGACGTCGTTCAGGGCCAGAAGGGTCCGGCGGCAGAGAACGTCACCAAGCTCGGCTCGTAAGTTCGAATGATCGAAGTCAAGCTTGACGAAGGCGACAAGATCGACTGGGCGCTCAAAGCTTTCAAAAAGAAAGTGATGAAGTCCGGAATCTTGCGTGAGTTGCGGCGCAGACGGCATTACGTGAAGCCGAGCGAAGCTCGGCAGCTCAAGTCGGCCGCAGCACGTCGGCGTGGAAAACCGAAGCGTCAGGTGGCTCGCTAGCCAGGAGAGGCAATGATCGGACCGTTTCAGTTTCAAGATGGTGGACGTGCTTATTCGTGCACCGTTGAGGAACGACGGACGGCACCGATGGGAAAGTGGTGGTGGTTCGAAGTCAGTGGAGATGGGCAGCGGTATGCTCCCTTCGAAGCTGAGTCGAAAGACACACAGACCTCGGTGAAAGCCCGCGTCATCGCTTTTTACAACGCCCGGCTCGAGAGGCTGGCGCAACCAGTTGTGCCCAGGCAACACTGGGCCCGACGGGACAAACCGGCTCCCGCTGCGCCTAAAGAAACGTAGGCTTGCGGTCGGAAGAATCTTCGCGCGTGGTCGCTTCGGTGATCACGCGCGATTCTTTCTAACTGCTTAACAGTTGTCGGACCTAAAGGCGTCAGTCGCCGGTGATCAGTTCATTGGCTATCAAACTAACTACGACGGGACCGGTTGGCGCGCCGAAAACCACAACGAGGTGCTAATGCCGCCGACATATGGGAACGGAAAGATCTGTTACGTCGAGATCCCCTCGACCGATATCGCGGCTTCTGCCGCGTTCTATCAGAAGGTTTTCGGATGGGAGATTCGAAAGCGCGGCGATGGCCGGACGGCGTTTGATGATGGCGTGGGGCAGGTGAGTGGCGCATGGGTGACCGGCCGGCCGGCGCAGGGCGCGCCAGGGCTGCTCGTGTACGTAATGGTTGATAGCGCCGAGAAAACTGTAGAGCTGATCAAATCAAACGGCGGAACGATCGTGCAGGATATCGGCGCGGATGCGCCGGAGATTACCGCGCGATTCAAAGATCCGGCTGGGAATATTCTCGGAGTGTATCAATCGCAGGCGTGAGCTAGTCGGCCTGAATCACCTCCATCGGGTTCACGCGCAGGGCTTTTCGCGCCGGAACAATCGTTGCAATCGATGCGGTCACGACGAGCGCGGCTGGAACCAGCACAAACGTCAGCGGGTCGTGCACCTGAGTCCCGTAGAGCAGCTTTGCCATCACGCGTGCGAGCAGCCACGCGCCGCCGAGTCCGGTGAAGAGACCGAGCGCGACGACCCAGACCATTTCGCCGGCGACGAGCATCATCAGCCCGCGTCCCGTCGCCCCGAGCGCGGCACGGATTCCAAGTTCGCGGGAACGTCGCGCGACTCCGTAGGCAATCACGCCGTACAGTCCCAGGGCGGCGAGCATGAGCGCGAGTGTGGCGAACACTCCCAGCAGCAGCGATGCGAATCGTGTGGAGGCCGTCGATGTCGCGACGATTTTTTCCATTGTGTTCACTGTGCCGAGCGCGAGCGTAGGATCGAGATCATGTACCGCGCCGCGCACGATCGATGTGAGCGCGACGGCCTCGCCGGTGGCGCGAATCCCCAGTGTGTACGGGTGCCCGCCTGTCTGCGCCGAGGGGCGAAATGCTTCAGGCATGGGGCGCTGCGCAACATCACGCTGCGGAAAATCCGCCACCACTCCGACGACCGTTGGATGCTGCGTGCCTTCGTCGATGGTGATCTCGGCGAACTGCTGTCCGACAGCGTGCCCCGCTGGAAAGAAAACTTTTGCCGCGCTCGCATTCAGCACCACAACCGGCGCGCTCGCACTGTCATCCGTCGCGAGGATTCCGCGCCCCTCGCGAATCGCAACGCCGTACGTTTCGAAGTAATTCGGCCCGATGGATCCCTCGGCCAGCGTCACGCCCGGAGCCGTGCTTTGCGGTCCCAACGTTCGCATGCTGATAAACCCGAGCAATGGCGGAATGCCGTATGCCACGCCGCTCACGCCAGCAGTGCGATGCATCCGCTCGCCGAGTTGATCGAAAAACTCCCTCCCTCGCCGCCCGGGGTAGCGCTGGTTCGGCAACGACACGTTCACGATCAGTAGTTGGCTCGGCCGGAATCCAAGATCAATGCTCGACAGGCGGTCGAGACTTCTCAACAGAAGTCCTGCGCCCGCGAGCAATACCACCGCGATCGAAAGCTGCGCGGCTACGAGCGCGCTCCGCATGCGCTTCGCAAATCGTCCCGTTCCTTCGCGCACGCTTCCTTCGCCGAGCGACGATCTCGGATCGCGGCGCGAGGATCGAAGCGCGGGACCGACGCCGACGACGAGCGCTGAAAGGACAGCGAGCAACGCGGTGAATGCGAACACTTTCGCATTGAGTCCGATATCCGGCACCGACGACACGCTCGCCGGACTGAGGCCGACGAACACGCGTGTCCCCCAGAGTGACAGCACGAGTCCGACGGCTGCGCCGGCGAGAGCGAGCAGCAGACTCTCCGCGAGCACAAGCCATACGAGCGTTCGGCGCGACGCACCGAGCGTCATGCGCACTGCGAATTCACGCTGACGCTGCAGCGTTCGCGCGAACACAAGATTGGCGACATTGGCGCACGCGATCAGCATCAATAGCAGCACGGCGGCAAAGAGAATCGCAAGCGCGGTTCTTGATGAACCATAGAGCTGGTCGTGCAGCGTCATCGCGACTGGCTTCGATCCGCGTACCCCGGCCGGCAGCGCCGAATCTGCGGCGACCGTCAGCGCAACGAGTTCCTTCTGAACCTGCGCGAGCGGAACACCCGGCCGTGGAAGCGCGACGACACTTCCGAAGAAGAAGAATTGCTTGCCCGACGGCCGTCTCCACGGATACCAGAACTGCGCGTGGATTGGAAATTCGGATCCGGCACGCACGACGCCCACCACCGTGCGCGGCCGGTCGTTGAACTGGATAATTTTGCCGACGATGTCGGGATCGGCACTGAAATGCGATCGCCAGAGCGCGTCGCCCAGGAGGATGATTGGTGCGGCGGCGCTGTCCTGATCGGCGTGCGTGAAGAGGCGGCCGCGCTCGATGGTTATTCCGACGAGTCCGAACAATTCAGGACCTGCCTCAGCGCCGGAGACGTACTCGGGCAGCGCGCTCCCGACGACCGTTCCTTTTTGATCGTCGTAGATGGCTATCGCCGACAGCGTATGGTTCCGCGCGGCCCATTCGCGGTAGTGCGCCTCGAGCACCTGCGGGCTCACCGATCCTTGGTTGTCGCCAGAAATGCCGAGCAGCGCTTCACCATTCGCGTACGGCAGCGGTCGCAGCAGCACCGCGTGAATGATCGTGAACATCGTGCTGTTTGCGCCGATTCCCAGTGCGAGCGAGAGTACGACCGCCATCGTAAATGCCGGAGCGCGGCGCAAAGCGCGCACGATGTAGCTCAGATCGCGAACGATCGTTTCGAGTGCGAGCACGCCGCGGCCATCGCGCGCGGTCTCCTTGTGATTTTCAACGGCGCCGAACTTCACGCGGGCGCGCCGGGCGGCTTCGTCGTTCGAGAGGCCCGCGCGCGAAAGGTCTTCGGCCTCGAGGGCGAGATGAAACCGCATTTCTTCATCCATGTCGCGGTCGAGCCCGGGCTTTGCGAAAAGCGCGCGAAGGCGCCGCCGGAGTTTACTGAGCACTTTCATTGGCGTGATCTCCGCTAGCGTGCCTGAAGGACTTGCTCGATCGCGACGGCGAAGCGGCGCCACTCGGTGCGTTCGGCGGCGAGCTGCCTGCGTCCTTCGGCGGTGAGCGCGTAGAACTTCGCGCGCCGCCCGTCGGGCGAGATCCCCCACTTCGCGCTGACCCAGTCACGATCTTCGAGCCGGTACAGGGCTGGATACAGTGAGCCCTGATTGATCTGCAGCACCTCGTCTGAGATCTGCCGGATCCACTTCGAGATTCCCCAGCCGTGCAGCGGGCCGAAGATCAGGCTCTTAAGAATCAGAAGATCGAGAGTGCCCTGCAGGAGATCGGTGCGCTCGGCCATGGTCTCGTCGTGAACGGGTTGCCTAGATGTTCGACAACAAGACTGCGGAAATGGTTGTCGAAGGTCAAGGCAAGGCCCAACTGCTCAACAGTTATCGGGACTAAAGGCATCAGTCCCCAGACCTCAGAAACTGAGTCCTGGGGACTGACGCCTTTAGTCCCGATAACTGTTAGGCAGTTCCGACACCTACGAACTGTCTGTTACATCGCCGGTCCAAGAATCTTGTCCAACTCTTTCTTGCGATCATCCAAGTTCTTTTTCAAAACCTTCAACCGATCCACAGCATCCTTCCCCGGCTTCTGATCGACTCCATTCGTCATCGAATACAAATACGTAATGTGCGTCAACAGCTTCGGCTCACTGTATCGGATCGGTGACGTAATAATCTTCGCCGCCAGCTCGTTCAGTTTGTTGAGCTGCTCGATCTGCGCCGGATTTGTCGCGCCCTTCAGCTTCGACTGCGCCGCGCGCAACCGCGCGACCGTCTTGTTCGCATCGCTGACCATATCGCGCACCGCGATATTGTGGTTGAACTGATCCTTCAAGTCCGCCAGCGAGATTCCGTCGCGCAAAATCCGCGGATCCTCCACCACATTCAGCGGCTGCGTCTGCCTGAGCGAGCCCGCCGCGAGCCGCACCGAATACAGTCCCGGAATCGCCGCCGGCCCGCCGCCGCCTTCAACTCCCGCGCCGCTCATCGGCCCCGGATACCGAAGATCCCACGTCATCCGATGCATCCCCGGATTCTTATCGAGCCGCGCCTGGCCGCCGCGTCCGCCACGACCACCGCCGCCAGTGTCGTCCTCGGGCGGCGCATCATCCGCGGCCGGCTGTGGTGCCGCCGCAACCGCAGCGCTCGAGAACTTTCGAATCGTCTTTCCCGCGCCGTCGAGAATCTCCAGGGTCACATCGTCCTTCACGCTGGGTGCCACGTAGTAATCGATCATCGCACCCGGCGCCGGATACTGAACGCCTGCGCCGCGGCCAACTCCGCCGCCACCGCCACGTCCGCTACGGCCGCGCACCGCATCCTGCGGTTTGTACAGCGTCACCTGACTCGCCGCGACCCTTTCGTTCAGCTCACGCAGCGCGCTCACATTGTCCATGATCCAAAACGCGCGCCCCTGCGTCGAGAGCACCATGTCGTTGCGGCCGAATTTAATATCGGTCACCGGCGTCGCAGGAAGATTCTGCTGGAACGCTCGCCAGTGCGCGCCGTTGTCGAATGAGATGTGCATTCCGTATTCGGTGCCGGCATACAAGAGTCCCGCACGAACCGGATCCTCTCTCACGACTCGCACCGGTTCGTCGGCGGCGAAACCGTTCACGATCTTCGTCCACGTCTTGCCGTAATCATCGGTGCGATAGACATACGGCGAGAAATCTCCGCCGAGCAAAAAGCGATAGTACGCGTAGTACGCCGTGCCCGGCCGATGTGGGCTCGGCTCGATGTTCTGCACGCGGCCGCCGGGCGGCAAATCTTTCGGCGTGATGTTTGTCCAGGTCTTGCCGGCATCGCGCGTCACGTAGAACGGCCCGTCGTTCGCGCCCGTCCAGATTACGCCCGGCGTGATCGGCGATTCGCGGATCGCGTAAATCACGCTGTACATCTCTTCGCCGGTTGCATCGCGCGTGATCGGCGTGCCGCTCGCTTCCTGCGGCTCGCCCAGAGGATTCGCAGTGAGATCGGGTGAGATCTTGTCCCACGAAACTCCGTTGTCGCGCGAGCGATGCACATACTGCGACCCATAGTAGATCGTCGCCGCTTCGTGCGGCGAGACCTCCATCGCGGAAACGCGCTGGAAGCGGTACGTGAGCGTCGCGCCGCCATTTCCGTAGAGCGATTCGCCGCCAACCCAATACTGGCGCTCTTCTCCCGTCTTCACGTTCATCCAGCTGAACTGTCCCTTGCACGAGCCGTAGACGATATCGGGATTCGTGCGATTCGGAATGATCGGTCCCGTCTCGCATCCGGGGCCGGTGCGCCATTCTTCGGCCTGGCCGGCGCCGAGTGGCAGCGACGGCACGATCAGCGTGGTGTTGTCCTGCTGCGCGCCGTACACGCGATACGGATACTGGTTGTCGAGCGCGACCTGATAGATCTCGGCGGTCGGCTGATTGTCCTGCGTGCTCCAGCTTCGGCCGCCGTCGAGTGAAACGGTCGCGCCGCCGTCGTTCGATTGGATCATATAATCCGAGTTCTTCGGATTGATCCACATGTCGTGATGATCGCCGTGCGGCGCCTGCGCATTGCGGAAAGTTTTTCCGGCGTCGGTGCTCTTGAACCAGCCCTCGTTGCCAACGTAGAGCGCATCGGCGTTGTTCGGATCGACTTGCAGCGTGGTGTAATAGAACGGGCGCGTCCAAAGAGTTTGCGCGCCGTTCACGAAACTCCACGTCGCGCCGGCGTCGTCGGAGCGATACACACCGCCGCCCGGCGCCGCTTCGATCAGCGCGTACACGCGATTCGGTGTTGCGCTGGAAATCGCGACGTTGCTGCGGCCGAATAGTCCGGTCGGCAGTCCGCCGCCGAGTTTCGTCCATGTTTCGCCAGCGTCGACACTCTTATAGATGCCACCCTCTTTCGAGCCGCTGATGATGGTCCACGGCTTGCGCTGGCCGCGCCAGATCGAGGCGAACAGCACATTCGGATTGCCGGGCTGTAGCTCGAGATCGGCTGCGCCGCTCGAGTCGGACACGTACAGAACTTTCTTCCAGCTCGCGCCGCCGTCCGTCGATTTAAATACACCGCGATCGACATTGTTCGTAAACGGATTTCCGAGTGCGGCCACGTACACGAGATTTGGATTCGTCGGGTTCACGCGGATCGTCGAGATCTGTCCGACGTTCCTGAGTCCGCTGAAGTTCCACGTCTTGCCGGCGTCAACCGATTTGAACATCCCTTTGCCGATCGAAACGTTGCTGCGGATTTTCGACGATCCGGTGCCGGCGTAGATGATGCTTGGATCCGACTGCGCGACCTCGATCGCGCCCATCGAACCGACGGGCAGCTGACCATCGGAAATATTCGCCCAGCTGTGTCCTGCGTCGGTGGTTTTCCAGATGCCGCCGCCGGTGGAGCCCATGTAGTAGAGCTGCGGATTGCTCGCGACGCCCGTCACGGCGGTGACGCGGCCGCCGCGGAGCGGGCCGATCATGCGATAACGGAGCGCCGAAAAGAGCGAGGGATCGTATGACGCCGCGAGCTGCATCGGCGCGGCGGCCGGTTTGCCATCCTGCGGCTTTGGTTTGGCGGTGGCGGGCGATGGAGTCTGCGCGCCGAGCGAGAGGGCGGAAACAAACGCGATCACCAGAGCGGAGCCGTGAACTCTCGTGCGAATCATGCAATCTCCAATGAGCGAAAAGGAACTCTGGCTTGAAGTTATCGTTCTCCGACCCGTATGCTATTCGCATGAACTTCCTCCAGCGCTGTGCCGTTCCGTGCAGACCAGCTGTCTTTTCGCTTGTCATCGTTCTGACATCTGCGTCTTGCTCCACTCCGCCGGTCGATCCGGGCCTCGAGACATACATCGCCGGCATCAAGGCGATCGACAATCACGCGCACCCGATGCTGAACCTCGCAAAGGGCGCCGCCCCGGACACTGATTACGACGCGCTTCCGCTTGACGCGATTCCTGAAGCGACGCCGCCCCTGCGCTTGCGCGGGGACCATCCCGATTGGGTAGCGGCCACGAACGCGACAAAGGATATCGCGGGAGGGAAGCCGGAGCTGGCGCTCGACCGCGCGGGGATCGACATCATGCTCGCGAATCGTGTGAGCGTCGGTCCGAGTCTCGCGCCGCCCCGATTCTTGTGGGTCTCGTTCGCCGACGCGCTGATGCTGCCGCTCGACGGCAAGCTCGAGGCCGCGCGCACGCCGGACACGCGGAAACTCTACGCGATCGAAACCAAGCTCTTGCGGCGATACATGCACGACCTTGCCGTCGAGAAACTGCCTGCGTCGCTCGACGAATACGTGAAGAGGATCGTGACGCCGACGCTCGAACGGCAGAAAAAAGCGGGCGCCGTCGCGGTGAAATTCGAGGCGGCATACCTGCGCGCACTCGATTTTGACGACCCCAATCCGGAGGTCGCGCGTTCCGTATACTCGCGCTACGCCTCTGGCGGCGTGCCGACGCGCGCCGAATACAAATCTCTGCAGGACTATTTGTTCAGAGTCATCGCACGCGAAGCGGGGCGTCTCGGCATGTCCGTGCACATCCACTCGACGTCCGGCGCAGGCGGCTATTTCTCCGCGCGCGGCGCGGATCCGTATCTGCTCGAGAGCGCGATGAACGATTCGACTCTGCGCGGCACGGCGTTCGTGATCATTCACGGCGGCTGGCCGATGACCGATCACACGCTTGCCATGATGGGGCGCGGAAAAGTCTACGCCGATATCTCGATGACAGACCTCATCGCCGGCCCGTCGAATCTCGCAGCAGCGCTGCGGATGTGGCTCGAGGCGTGGCCGGAGCGCGTGCTGTTCGGAACCGACGCATTCGACGGCGGGCCGAAGCAATCGTGGGAGGCCGGCGCATACATGGCGTCGAAGCTCGCGCGCCACGCGCTCGGACTGGCACTTACGCAAATGATGCGCGATGGCTCGATCACCCGCGCCCGCGCCGAAGAACTCGCGCGCATGGTGCTGCGCGAAAACGCCGCGGCGCTCTACGGCTTGGGCGCGCGCAAAACCGAGTAGTTCGCGCCGATCTTCTTTACGTAGCCAAGCGTCTCGCGGTAGCGCCACCGCGGCACCTCGGGCGCGACAAGCTCGATGTTGGGCCAGCGCGGATCGAGTTGCTTCGCCTTCAATGTCGCGGCGGCGCGGCCGATAGTGCCCTCGCCGGCGTTGTAGCTCGCGAACATGAAGTTCGGCGCTTCTGAATCGGCGACGATCGGCAGCCAGAGTTTCCAGAGGTACCGGTCGTGCATGATGCCCGCCGCGATGTTCCACTCGGGATCGTCGATCGATTCGAACTCGGGCCGCTTCGTCTGGATTTCCTGGAACGTTGACGGCATCAACTGCATCACGCCGCGCGCGCCCACCCAGCTGCGCGCCGTCGCGATGAGTTCGCTCTCGGCCATTCCCTGCGCCTTGAAATATTTCCAGTCGAAGCCGATGCCGAAGTAGCGCTTGCTGTACTTGCGGAAAAAATTGTCGTAGCGCGTGTTGTCGTGGCGCGCATTGCGCAGCGCGGTGGCGCGGTCGAGCACGCTAAGCTTCGGCGTGGCCGGCAGCGCGGCGTCGATCTGCGGCGCTGCCGGTGTCGTCAACAGCAAAGCGAGCCAGAGGAGCGCTTTCATTCCTTCAATCTCATTCTCGCGAGCGCTTCTGCAAAGAGGCTGCGAACATCAGCAAGCACCGTCGTCTTGTCGTTGTTGTAATCCATCAGACGATGATTGTACTTCCGGTCTTTCGTCCGCTCTTCGATAATCAGCCGCACCTGCTCCATAGCGGGTCGGCGATGATGAAATCCGCCGGTGACGTCGCGCGTCGCCTGTTCCATCGCGCAGTAGATGCTCCACGTCGTCGCGTTCGGAGCACATTTTCGGTCATCAGCGCGGTTCCACACGGCGTCCCTCGACAGAATCGCATCTGCGCGCTTCACGATCTCCATATCGAGCGGCGATGTGAGAATCTCGTGCGCGGTGTCGACCACAAAGCGCAGCTCTGAATCTTTCGCGGAAAATCCGGTGACGTTGAACCAGCCGGTGTACGTCCGCATGATCCCGCTGCCGCCGGAATAAATTTCGATCTCCACGTCGTCAAACGACTGCAGCGCCTGGTCCATTGTCAGCTTGCCAGCCCGGTCTGCGAGCGTGCTGAAATATTCCTGCAGCTTCGCAAATGTGACGGTCGTATCGTCGTTGAACTGCGCGAGCCGGGCATTTTGGTATTTCCCCGGAGCGATCACATTGATCAGCCGGCGCCCTTCATTGATCGCCTGGTTCGACGGGTTCGTCATCTTCCCCGCCCACACCTCGGATGGCGCCACGTCCTTCCGCCACACGCCAGTCGACGCCGCCTTTTCCCGCTCGACTGCAAAAATCGATTCTTCGTCGAAGAACTCGCCGCAGTTGCTCTCCGTGTAGCCGTCGGCCGGCTGAAAGCGGCAGTCGGGTGCAATCACGTGCGGTCCCTTCGGCGCGGACGAGTGCGCCGCGATCACCGAATCGGTGGCGAGTTGCAGCGCGCATCGCAGGCTGAACGTCGTCACCTTGCCGTTGCACTCGCTGTCGTCGGAGCGATTCCACTTTGCAGGCGATGAGAGCAGCGCCGCCGCACGGTGCGCGACTTCAATAGCACGCGTGCGGAACAAGGTCTCGATTTGCGCGTCCGCCGGTGCGGCGGCGCAGAGAAGCAGTGCGACTGCGAGAAGTGCCGTGCGCGCGATCATTCGACTCTCCCGAAGGGCGGTACAGCCCTCGTGGACTGCTCACGTTCGACACCAGCAGGCGCCCCGGCGTTGCGGCGAAAGCCTGAGAGCGCGTCCTAGTTTGGTCCTGGTTGGTCCTAGTTGGTCCTAGTTGGCCCTAGTTGAGCGCGCGTCCGACGATCATGCCTATCGCGATGAAAATCGCCCCGAGAAATATCGCGACGGCCACATTGCCCTTCTTGAGTTCAACGTGGAAATCAACCTGCGGCGTCAGAATATCGATCACGCGATAGGTGACATACATCAGGACGACGCCGAGGATGGCGTAGAGAAAGTTCATCGCGATGATGGGGATCTGCATGTGTTTCCTGTGGAGTGTTTTGTCTACGGACGGGCGCGGGTCGCGGTCACATAAAACGCGGGATCGACGATCACGGTCGTTGTATCACTCATCGTCGACGGCATCGACTTCCACGCGGCCGTCGGTGTGACGCGCGTGAAATGCGTACTGTCGCCGCTCAGCCCGACGCGGACGGGCATGTCGAAACCCGGAATCACATTCGTCCAGTGATATGAAAACGTTTTTCCGTCGCTGCGATATTCGAGCGCGGGGATCATCGTCGTTTCCTGGTACTGCGTGAAGACGTTCGAGAGATCGGTGTGCGTGCCGGTATTCATATAATCGCGAATCTGTTTCGCCGTCACGGTCTGGTGCCAGAACGCGGAGTTCATCCCGCGCAGCGTGCTCAGCCAGCGCGCGTCGTTGTCGACAACGGCGCGCATGGTCATGAGCATGTTCGAGCCCTTGTAGTAGCGATCCTGCGAGCGAGGCGTGTCGTTCACGCCATACGTGCCGATGATCGGCGAATCGTTCTTGATGTTGCCGCGCACGCCGACGAGATAGCGCGTTCCCGCCGCGCGATCTTTCACACATTCCAGGTACAGCGCCTCGGCGTACATCCCGAAGCTCTCGTGGATCCACATGTCGGCGTGGTCTTTGGAGCTGATGTTGTTCCCCCACCATTCGTGCGCGCTCTCGTGCACGACGATGTAATCCCAGCTCATGCCTTCGCCGGTTTTCGAGAGATCTCTGCCGATATATCCGGGCAGATATTTGTTGCCGTATGCAATTCCGCTTTGATGCTCCATCCCGAGATACGAGACCTCGATCAGCTTGTAGCCGTCTGTGTACCACGGATACGGGCCAAACCACTTCTCGAAGCAGCCGAGCATGGTCTTGACCTGCGGCATCAGCGCCGTCGCGTTCGACTGGTGGATCGCGAGCGGCCAGAACTCGATCGTGAGCGGACCGTTCGCACCGGCGAACGTGTCGCGAACCGGGACGTAGCTCGCGCTCATGTTGATCGCGACGTCGTAGCTGTTGATCGGATTTGCGACGAACCACTCGAAGGTTGTCGTGTGATCGGCGTTGTGTGTTGTGGAGCGGAGCCGCCCGTTGGAGACATCAATGAGTGGATCGGGGACGGTGATCGCGATGCGCTGGCTGTCCGGTTCGTCGGCGGGAATGTCCTTGAGTGGCCACCAGGTGCTCCCGCCCGGCCCTTCATCCGACGTCGCAATCCATGCCTTGCCGGCAGAATCGACATCCCAGTGAAACGGTCCACCACCGCCGCGGCCCGGCACGCCAGCCGCGCGCGGACGGTACGCGCCGTGATAGTAGACCCACACCGTGTTGTGATCGCCCACGCGCTGCGGCGCGGTCAACGTCGCGAAGAACGCATTGCCATCACGGCGGAACTCGACATGCCTTCCGCTCTGCACCATGCTGTCCACTTCCAACGGCGGCTGCAGATCGATCTGCATCACGCTCGCAGGCTGCAGCACCTGTAGCACTTTGTATGTGATCCCGTTGGCGCCGATGATGCTGCTGTCGGCGGGATTCACTTTCACGTGCAGGTCGTAGAAGGTTGCGTCCCACCACGCGCGTTCGGGGGTATTGGAGCCGCGAAGCGTGTCGGCGTGCGTGAAGACGCGTGTTTGTGCCGCGGCCGCATGGGTGCACATCGCGAAGAGCGTCGCGAGCAGGGTGAATCGGCGCATCAGAGTCCCAAAGCTGAAGTGAACGCGGGAAGAACATAGCTCTTCCACTAGACGCCGTCACTGGACAGTTTCCTCTCTATGAAAGAACTCGAGACTCTGCTGATCTCCGGTGCCGAGGTTCGCGCGCTGCTGCCGATGAACGAATGCATCACCGTGATGGAAGGCGCGCTGCGCGGCGTGACCGACGGCACGAGCGTGTTACCGCTGCGCACGGTGATGAAGCTCGAGGGAACGCCCAATGCGTTCGGCTCGATGCCCGCGATTGTCGGAACGGGAGCCGGAGCGTCGCTCGGTGCGAAGATCATCACCGTTTTCCCGGGCAACGACAAAACGCCATACGACGCGCACATTGGCGTTGTGCTGCTGTTCGACGCAGAGCATGGCGTGCTGCTCGCGATTGCCGATGCGAGTTCGATCACCGCGATCCGCACATCGGCGGTCTCGGGGCTCGCGACGCGGCTGCTCGCGCGCGAAGACGCGAGCGAGCTCGCGATTCTCGGCGCTGGCGTTCTTGCGATGCCGCACCTCGACGCGGTGCGCTGCGTGCGCAAGATCACCCGCGTGCGGGTGTGGAGCCGCGGCGGCGATCGCGCGAACGCGTTCGCGGCGAAGGCGCACGCGGAGCGCGGCGTGGAAGTGGTGGTCGCCGCGAGTGCGCGCGAGGCGGTGGACGGCGCGGATGTCGTCTGCACGATTACGTCGGCGCGCACGCCGATTCTCGAGGGCACTTGGCTGAAGGCTGGCGCGCACGTGAACGCCGTGGGCGCGTCGCTGCCGACGGCGCGTGAGCTCGACTCAGTGGCCGTGGCTCGCTCGAGACTGTACGTGGATCGCCGCGAGTCCACGCTCGCGGAGGCGGGAGATTTTCTGATTCCGCGCAACGAGGGCGCGATCACCGATGCTCACATCATCGGTGAGCTCGGCGACCTCCTCGCGGGAACCGTGAAAGGCCGCGTGAGCGCGAACGACGTGACGCTGTTCAAATCACTCGGGCTGGCTGTCGAGGATGTGGCCGCGCTGCGGCACATTCATTCGAAAGCCGTTGCGGCGGGCGCGGGGACGGCGTTCGCGTTCGGCGGACTGCGCGCGCACTAACCAAACACTAGCCACCGCGCCGCGCGGCCTCGATCGCTTTTCGCAGAACGCGCAATCCCGAGCGAAATTCGCCCGGCCGCGTTGCGGCAAATCCTAGCAGCAGGCCGGGCCGAAGACTCGCGCGGAGCGCGTAGAGCGACATCGGCCCGACTTCAACGCCCGCCGCGCGCGCCTGTCCCGCGATGGCCGCATCATCGAGAGACGTGTCGCGCAGCCACGCGACGAGATGCATGCCGGTGTCCGACGGCGTGACTTCCAGTTCGTCACCGAGTTCGCGATCGATCGCGGCGGTCAGCGCCTTCTGCCGCGCGCCGTACTCCACCCGCATGCGCCGAATGTGCCGGGTATATGCGCCCGACTGCATGAATGCCGCGAGCGCCGCCTGCTCGATGTTCGGCGCGAGATGATCGAACGTGGTACGCGCCGTGAGAAAGAGTTCGATCAGCGACGGTGGAACAATGAGATATCCCAGGCGCAGCGCCGGAAACATCGTCTTGCTGAACGTTCCCATGTAGATCACGCGCTGCCGTTCATCCAGCCCCTGCAGCGAGGCGATCGGCTCATGCGAGTAACGGAACTCGCTGTCGAAATCATCTTCGAGTACCCACGATCCGTTGGCGCTCGCCCACTCAAGCAGCGCGAGCCGGCGCGGCAGTGACATTCGTGTGCCGAGCGGAAACTGATGCGAGGGCGAGACGTATGCGACGCGCGCGCGCGGCGCTCGGCGCATACCGTCTTCGACGCGAAGGCCATGTTCGTCAATGGCAATCGGAACGAGCTTGGCGCCAGCCGAGTGCAAAATCGCCCGCGCATTGAGATAGCCCGGATCACCAACCCATGCGGAGTCGCCGGGGCGGATGAGCAAACGGGTCGCGAAATCAATCGCCTGCTGCGTGCCTCGCGTGAGAATTACCTGAGCGGCCGTCGCGGTGACGCCTCTCGCCGCGCCGACATACGCCGCGATCGCGCGCCGCAAGGGCATGTAACCCGCGGGATGACCGTAGCCGAGAAGCGCAGTTCCCGCGGCCCGGGCGATGCGCGCGCAGAGACGATTCCATGTCTGTACCGGGAAAAGGTCGTACGCTGGCTCGCCGATCCTGAACGGCACTGATGCAGACCGCACGTGCGGAAGTCCGTTCGCGCGAATAGCGACCTGGACCATGCGCCGCGCCGCTGGCGATGCGCGCACTCGCTGTTCTGCCGGCGGCGCCGTGGGACTCGAGTGCCGCTGCCGCGTGACGTGCACAGCGGCGACAAAACTTCCCGCGCTGCCGCGGCTGGTGATGAATCCTTCTGCGGTAAGCTGGTCGTAGGCGAGCACGACCGTCGTGCGCGAGATGCCAAGTTCATCCGCGAGCGCGCGGGACGTTGGTATCCGCGCTCCGGCAGCAAGCCGCCCCGTGAGCACGGACTGGCGGATTGACGCGTACACCTGCCGCTGCAGTGTTATGCCTTTGGTCTTATCGATATTCAAGTTCTTGGCTCTTTGATGAGATCGAAC
Source organism: Gemmatimonadales bacterium (assembly GCA_038205995.1). Classification (GTDB taxonomy): domain Bacteria; phylum Gemmatimonadota; class Gemmatimonadetes; order Gemmatimonadales; family Gemmatimonadaceae; genus Fen-1231. The sequence goes on along the minus strand of JBBRBH010000024.1, from coordinate 19,833 downwards.
ACTGGCCGATAATACACCATTCCCCGTGCCAGAGGTAAGCAGGAATGCAATGGATTTCGAAGTTCGCCGCCGTGGTTCTCGTGAGTCTTCCCGCCCCGGCGCACGCGCAGACGCGCGGTTTCATCGTTCGCCTCGGCGCCGACACCTTTGCCGTCGAGCGCTTCACTCGCAACGGCAACTCCGTCAACGGCGCAGTCGTGCGTCACACGCCGGTGACGACGATTCTTCGCTACTCGATCACGTTCAACCGCGACAGTTCGATCGCGAACTATCGCGAAAGTATTGTGAATCCCGACGGAAACGTCGTTCAGCCCGAGCTCAGCATGACCTTCGCGGGCGACAGCGTCACGCGCGAAGTCATCGAAAACGGCCAGCGCGTGCTAAAGCGCAACGCTGCGCCTGGCGTGACGATGCCGGCGGTCGGCGGCACATCGCCCTACTGGCAAGAACTCGCGGTGCAGGCGATCCGGCGAACAGGGGCGAACCAGTTTGGATTTTACGGTTTTGGGCCGGCCCAGAATTCGCCGAACACCTTCGAAACAAAAATCGTCGGCACGGACTCAGCGGAAATTATTTTCAATCAGGGTTTCCATCGCGGATTCAAACTGAATCGTCGTGGCGAACTCATCCATGGCGACGCGACGAACACGACCGTGCGCCTGCAGCTCACACCGATTCGCGACGCAGATATCGCGGCGATCGCGCGCAAATGGGCCGCCAACGACGCGGCGGGGAAGGGAATGGGCACTCCGTCGACACGCGATACGGTGCGCGCCACGCTCGGTGCTGCGAATGTCGCGATCGACTACGGCCGTCCCGCAAAACGCGGCCGCGTGATCTGGGGCAAGCTCGTGCCGCTCGACACGGTGTGGCGCCTCGGCGCGAATTTTCCGACGACCCTCACCACCGACAAACCGCTCGACATCGGTGGGACGTCGCTTCCCGCCGGCAGCTATTCCCTTTGGCTCGTGCCGAGCGCAGGCCAGTCGTTTCTGCTAGTGAATACGCAGACGCAGGGTTGGGTGGGCGTTCCGATGCACGACGCCGCGCAGGATTTCGCGAAGATTGCTGTGCGCAAGCATTCGGGAAAACCTGCGGGCGAGGAGCGCTTCCGGATTCGCATCGAGAACGGAAAGCTGATGATGCTCTGGGATGACGGCGGCTACGAGGTGCTGATCCGCGGTTAGTGATCGGACCAGATCGCGAGTTCATTTCCGGCGGGATCGGTGAAGTGGAACCGCCGCCCGCCGGGAAATGAGAAGATCGGCCTCACGATCTTTCCTCCGGCCGCTTCGACTCGTTTCAGCGCTTCCTCGAGCTTGCTCGCGTAGAGAATCACGAGCGGCGCGCCGCTTTTCGACGGCGCCTCTTTGCTGAGCCCGCCGTCGAGTCCGTGCAAGAAGCCCGCATACTCCGGACCGTAGTCCGTGAACGTCCATCCGAACGCCGCACTGTAGAACTGTTTGCTGTCGCCAACGTTCGGCGCGATCAGCTCTACGTAATCGACGGCGTAGTCCACCCGCTTTTTTTCTTCAGCCATTTTCCGTCTCGTTGAAGTTGGTTGTTGTCATCGTCGATCTTCGATCTTTGATCTTCGATCATCAGTAAAAGTTATGCCCCTTGGCATGCTCCGCACCCGCGCCAGATCCCAATGCTACGAATTCCTCGGCTTTGAGATTCACCACCGTCTGCTCGATCTGCAACACACCACGCACCAGCAGCAGCGGCGTCCGCGTAATCAGCAGCGCCTGTTTTTCGAATCGCTGCGGCGTGATCACCACATTCAGCATTCCCGTTTCATCCTCCAGTGTGAGAAATACAAACCCCTTGGCCGTCCCGGGGCGCTGACGGCAAATCACCAGTCCCGCGGCGGCGATGCGCGCGCCGTCTTTTTGTTTGGTTGCCGCGTGCGCGGTGAGCACGCCGTTCGGCAGCAGCAGCTCGCGCAGATGCCGCATCGGATGGCCGTTCAATGAAAGTCCGGTCATCCGGTAATCGGCTTCGGTAATCTCCGGCGGCGAAAGCGGCGGCAGCCCCGCCGGAATTTTCGTCTCCGGAAAAAGCGCGAGCGGGCCCGCGTCGCCCTTCACGGCCTCGAGCACGCGCCACAGCGCCACACGCCGGCGCCGCGCCGCAGGCTCGTCCATCACGTACGCGTCGAGCGCGCCGGATTCCGCAACGAACCGCAGCGCCCGGCGATCGAGTCCGGACCGCTGCACGAAGTCTCGTATGGACGAGAAATGCGTTTCGGCGAGAGCGGCCTCGAGTTTGCCGCGCGCGTTGGATCCCAGCCCGCGAATGGAGCGAAGGCCAAGGCGAACGAGCGGAGCTTTTTTCTTGTCGCTCTTCACGGCCGCGTCGCGCCGCACACTGATCACTCCGTTGTTCGGCACCACCACCGTGCCGTCCGTGCACTCGAGCGTGTGATCCCACACCGATCGCGTGATGTCCACCGGCAGCACGCGCACGCCGTGGCGTTTGGCATCTTCGATGAGCGTGCCGATGGAATAAAATCCCATCGGCTGCGCGTTGAGCATCGCGGCAAGAAACTCGGGCGCGTAGTAGTGCCGGAGATACGCGCTCGCATACACAATCAGCGCAAAACTCGCCGCGTGTGATTCCGGAAAGCCGTAATCGGCAAACCCATTTATCTGATTGAAAATCCGCATGGCGACATCTTCGGCGATTCCGTTCGCGTGCATGCCGTCGATCATGCGCTGGCGGATCCCCTCCATTTTCTCGCGGCTGCGCTTGTGGCCCATCGCTTTGCGCAGGAGATCCGCCTCACCGGGCGTAAACCCCGCCGCAACGACCGCGACCTGCATCCCCTGTTCCTGAAAGAGCGGAACGCCGAGCGTGCGCTTGAGCACGGGCTCGAGCATGGGGTGCGGATAGGTGACGACTTCCTCGCCGTTTTTGCGGCGCAAATACGGATGCACCATCTCGCCTTGAATGGGGCCGGGGCGGATCAGCGCGACTTCCACGACGAGATCGTAAAAGCAGCGCGGTTTCAAACGCGGCAGCGTGTTCATCTGCGCGCGGCTCTCGACCTGAAACACCCCAACCGTATCCGCCCGGCACAGGTCGTCGTACACGGCTTGATCACGAAAGTCGAGCTGGCCGAGATCGATGCTCACGCCGCGCGCGGCGCGGATGTATTTGAGGCAGTCCTGCACGGCGGTGAGCATGCCGAGTCCGAGGAGATCGATCTTCACGAGGCCGACGGGATCGAGATCGTCTTTCTCCCATTGGATCACGGTGCGCTCGTCCATCGCGGCGGGTTCGATCGGCACAACAGTCGAGAGCGGCTCTTTGGTGAGCACGAATCCGCCGACGTGAATCCCTCTATGCCGCGGAGCTTCATGCAGTCCGTGCACGATGTCGGCGAGCCGCGCGACGCGCGGATCGTTTGGGTCGAGCCCAACCTGCTCGAGAATCGAATTCGCACTCGGCTGCGCTTTACGGTTTTCCTCTTGTTTCGGAGACGCCCACGACGCACGAGTTTTCACCCGCTCTTCGCGCACGCGATTGGTGGCATGCGTGCCAGTGACCATCGCCGAGCCGATCGCAAGCGAAATCTTCTTTGCATCGAGATCGCGCGAGTAGCCCGCTGGCCCATTCGCATCCGAGCGCTCAGGCGCAAACGGATCAACTTTCGGCGTCGATCGTCGATCGTCGATCGTCGATCCTCCATCATCGATCATCGATCCTCGATCTTCGATCTTCGATCCTCGATCCTCGATCTTCGATCCTCGATCATCGATCCTCAGCGCCGCCGCGGTCGCCTTTGCCGAAAACCGATCGCTGAACATCGCCAGCGCGCCGGCTTGCTCCGGAGAAAATCCCAGCACGCGCGCCGCGTCGCGCACCGCGCTCTTGCCGCGCCAGGTGATGTGCTCGCACACCATCGCGGCGTGTTCGCGGCCGTAGCGCTCGTACACGTACTGCAGCACGCGCTCGCGATCGCGGTGCGCGAAATCGATATCGATATCGGGCGCTTCTTTGCGCTCTTCGCTGAGAAATCGCTCGAACAACAATTCCAGTTTGATCGGATCGACCGCGGTGATGCCGAGCGCGTAACACACGGCGCTGTTCGCCGCCGAGCCGCGGCCCTGGCACAGCACGCCATCGCGCCGCGCGAAGCGGACGATATCCCACACAATCAGGAAGTAGCCGGCGAGGCCGAGTTTGTTGATCAACGCGAGCTCGTGCGTGAGCTGCGCGTCGTGTTTCGCCGTGCGGCGCCAGCCCCAGCGCTCTTGCGCGCCCTGCTCGACCAGCTGCGCGAGATACGAATCTTCGGTCACGCCGCCGGGCAGCGGAAATCCGGGCAGCGTCGGTTTCAAATCGGCGAGCCGAAACGCGCAGCGTTCGGCGACCGCGAGCGTCGCGCGCACACCGGCCTCGCGCCCCTGCCAGCGGCGCGCCATTTGTGCCGCGCCCTTGAGATACCACTCGCCGTTGGGGCGCAGGCGCGTGCCCATTTCGTCGAGTGTCGCGCCGTGTTTGAGCGAGCAGAGCACATCGTGCGCGAGACGGCCCGCGGGATCGGCGTAGCGCACGTCGTTCGTGACGACCCACGGAATGTCGAGCACGCGCGCGATCTCGATGAGCGCGGTGGTGGCCGTGCGCTCCTCGGGCAGCGAGTGATCCCAGCACTCGATCGCCACGCGGCGTTCGAAAATATCGACGAGTGCCGCGGTTGCATCGCACGCGGCGTCGTGTTCACCGCGAGCGGCGAGTGTCGCGACCAAGCCTTTTGATGAGCCGGTGAGCGCGAACAAACCGCTCGCGTGCTGCGCGAGCAGCTCCATCGAGACGCGCGGAACGCCGCGTGTGTGATCCATCCGCGCCCGCGTGATGAGCGTGCTCAGGTTGCCGTACCCCTCGCGAGTTTCGGCGAGCAAAACCAAATGCGATGGAAGTTGGAAGATCGAAGATGGACGGTTGTCATCTTCGATCTTCGATCCTCCATCTTCCATCGTCAGCTCCCCCCCAATGATCGCATTAAGTCCCGCCGTCGCCGCCGCCGTCGAAAACCGCACCGCGCCGCCGAGATCGTCGCGATCCGTGAGCGCCAAGGCCGGCATTCCGAGCTGCACGGCGCGCGCCACGAGCTGCTCGGGGTGGGCGGCGCCGTCCAAGAGCGAAAAAGTGGAGTGGCAGTGCAGTTCAGCGTACATTCGAACCATGCCCAAGACGACAGTCTCGCGCCGTGATGCAATTGCGTCGCTCGCCACCGGCGTTCTCGCTTCGATTGCAGGCGGCGCTCTCGCGACCGTCGGAGCGCCGGCGATTTTGCGCGGGCGCTATCGGCTCTTTGCGGAATCGACGGCCGAGTATTCTGCGCGCGCGGTGCGGCTTGTGGAGCGCACCGTCGTCATCGACATGCTGAATCAATTTCGATTCGCCGACTACGCCGACCATCCGCCCAAGAGCGAGCTCTGGCTGAACACGCCACGCTCGTTCACCGCGGAAGATTTTCAGCAGTATCGCTCGTCGGGCATTCGTGTTTTTGCGCTCGGACAGGCCGCGCCCAACTACGAAGCGGGCGTCCGCTTCTACGCGAACTGGAATGGATTCATTGCCGGCTACACCGACTGGTTCACTCGCATCGAGAGCGTCGGCGATTTCGAACGGCTGAAAAAATCCAACAAGGTGGGGATCATGCTCACCTTCCAGGACTCCACGCATTTCCGCACGGTGGACGACGTCGGCACGTTCTACTCGCTTGGCCAGCGTCTCTCGCAGCTCACCTACAATTCCACGAGCCGCATCGGCTCCGGCTTTCTCGCTGATACGGATGCCGGGCTCACTCCATTCGGCGCCGAGATCGTCTCGCGCATGAACACAGTGGGAATGGCGGTGGATCTTTCGCATTGTGGCGACCGCACCACGCTCGACGGACTCGCGGCCACAAAGAAGCCGGCGGTTTTTTCGCACGCCTCGTGCCGCGCGCTCGTGCCCGGACATGGACGCTGCAAGACCGACGAGATGATCATCGGCATGGCGAAGACCGGCGGTGTGATGGGAATTCCGCTGATCCGTTTCATGATCAAGCTCGACGAGCCGGTCACACAGGAGCATGTGCTCGATCATTTCGATCACGTCGCGAAACTCGCCGGCGTCGAGCATGTGGGAATCGGCGGAGATCTCGATCTCGTTGGCAATCCGAATCCAGTGAACGCGCCCGACGGCAACGCCGGCATCTCGAACCAGCACAACTTCGATCGCTATCACGTGCACAACGACACCGACGGCCGCATCACGATTCGGGGCCTCGATCACCCGAAACGCATGTATGATCTCACGGAGGGATTGATCCGCCGCAAATACAGCGACGCCAACATCGAGATGATTCTCGGCGGCAACTGGGCTCGCGCGCTCGGCGAGATCTGGGGCTAAAAAGCGCGTCATGATCTCAGTCATACCACCCCTGCAGCCGCCACCCGCTCTGATCGCGGTACAACAAAAAATCCCGCGCGAGCTCATCGCTCTCGCACCTCCAGTACTCGCGCGCATAAGAATCCTTCCACCAATCGCCTGAAAGTTTTTCAGGCCCGTTCGCCCGCGTGATCATCACGCGCTTCCCGCGCCACCACAACACGCGCGGCACGCCTCGCGGCGCATCAACATCTACTTGCTCTGGTTTGTCGAGCAACCGCGAACTCACTGCAGTTTGTCTGCCATCCGCCATCTGCCTTCTGCCATCTAGAGAGAGCATCGCATCCTCCCACGCGCCTGATTTCTCCGGCCGATATTCATCCCGCGCAACAGGCCTCACGACGCTTCCGGCACCAAGCGTCGCCCGCAGCCGCTCAAACGCCGCATCCGCCGCCGCCGGATCTCTCCACGCAGCCGCAAGCAGATCTCCCTGCTCCGCGCCGAGTGGCGCCGTCGCGCTCACCGTCACCGTCACCGCCGAGACCGGCGCAGTGAGCGTCCACTGATCCAGCATTGCGCGGCATCGCTCGAATAACGGCGCTACTCGCGCAACAGGTTTCGCCGGCCGCACTTCGCGCGTGACGGTGTGCAAAATCTCATTGTGCCGCACACCGTTCGACGAGTTCACCACGCCCGCAGGAATCGCGCTCCGCGCATCGTCGAGCGTGAGCGTGATCGCCACAGCCGCCGCCGCGCGTCCATCGTGCACGAGCGCATCCACGAGCTGGCCGAGCGCAGCGCGAACAATAAAAAGCACCGGCTCCATAGTTGCCGCGCTCATTGCGAGCTCGGTGCTCACGAAACGCGACGCATCCGTGCGCATGAGCACAGGCCTGCGCTCGTCATCGCCGTTCGCGAGACGCCAGCTCACGAGTCCTTCGGCGCCCCAGCGGCGTTCCACCTCGCCGGGATCGAGCGCGGCGAGCGCGCCGGCGGTCGTAAGGCCGAGTGCGGTGAGCGTCTCGCGAAACTCCTCGTCCATTGGAATCAGCGCGAGCGGCGCTTTCGATAAATACTCCGCGCATGTGCCGTGCAGCACAATGCGTGGCGCTGATCCGTTTTTATTTTCCGACCACGTGACCGACCACGTGGCCGCGCGCGCGGCCACGCACGAGTCCGCGATCGCAACGCGCGCCTGCGGATGCCACGCCTGCGCGAGCGCGAGCAGCGTTCGCGCGAGCAAGGGCTCGCCGCCAATAGTTTCGAATCCGCCCGCGCCGATCCACCAGGTGCCCGGTGTATCGGGCACTGGACTTACCTGAGGACTCGCCGAGAGAAATGCCGCGGACGCGCGCGCGAGTTCGCGGGCGATCACGGCATTATCCCACGTGAGCACTTCGAGCGCGGCGCAGCGCGATTTCGCCTCGGTCACCGACATCCCCGTGCGCACGTGCGCCCTCGCCGCAGCCGAACTCACTGCGCGCAGTGTGGCGTGCATCGGCCGCTTTCCCTCGGCGAGCGCGATCGGCAGCGTGTCCCAGTGGTTGTCCGGGCGTGTGCTTGTGTGCGGCGAACCGCTTTGGTGGGACCACACTGCGCCGATCGGGAACCTCGGGATGCGTACGCACGCGACGCGCCACTTCGATGTCACGGTCCACTTCTCCAGAAGAAAAAACTTTCACGGTTTGGTACGGAGCGCCTTTTTCGATCACCACGATGACGTCGTGCGTTCTTCGTCGAGAGGCGGAGGCCGCAACAGCCGGCCGCGCAACGCGCGCGATGTGCAATCGGAGCGAGCCCGCGAGCTCGGAAGCTTTTGCGTCGTCGCTCAACACGAGGAGCGCGGCGTCGGATTCGCGCGCGAGCCGCGTGAGGCGAACGGCGACGGCGCGGGAGAGGAGGGGAGCGCCGTCGATCACGACGAGGGCGAAGGCGCCGCTGCGCAGGAGAACATCGGCGCACCACGCGCCGCGTGTGGGATTGTCGGGGCGCACAACCCAGAGGCCGTCTTTATTATTTGCGCCGACGTGCGCCCAATCGCGCGGCGCGAGCGTGCGGGTGGCATCGATGTACGCGACCCACCAGCCGTCGGCGACGGCGCGTTCGGTGATGCGGCGGACGAGAGTAGTTTTGCCGCACCCGGGGAGGCCGACGAGTTCGGTAAGGCGGCCGCGGGGAAGCCCAGTGTTTGGAAGCGCGGAATCCAGATTGGCGATGCCAGTTGTCAAACCGGGTGTTCCCGGTCGGGTGCTCTCGATGATCTCGGAGAGATTTTGGCGGAGGAGAGCTAAGGACAACTTTCGACCCGGTGCGGAGTGCGGGATTGGGATGCGGGGTGCGGAAATACGATGTTGTTATATACCGAACAAATCCCGAAGCGCAAGGGCATAGAGCACCCGAGATTATGGCCGGCCTTCGTTAGCGCCGCAGCCCGTCGCCCGCCGTGAACAGCCCCGGCAACGAGACCGGAATCCGCCCAGTAATCGCGGTGGCACCGAGGAGTCCGTTTGCCGCCGCACGTTCGAGGTCGTCGCTCACCCCATACGCCACGAGATACGATCGAACGTTCGGAAACTGCCGGATGAGATACGGATTCCCGAACGCGGCGACGATCACTCGACGGCGCTTCGCAACGGAATCGATCCACGCGGCCACCGGCGCGGGAATGGCGAATCGCCCCTCGCCTTCGACACGCCGCACATACGTCGCGATCACCACGATGCTCGAGCTGTCCGCCGCGCGGCCGAGTGCGTCGAGTTCATCGCGCGACGCGGACGGCCCGATGCGCGCGAGTTGAGTGGCGCCGAGTGCCGACCGCCCGCGCCGAATCGCAGCGCCGAAAATCCTGCCGGCCTTGATCTCAGTCTCCGGCGCGTACTGCACCACGAGCGCCCGGCCCTTCGTGCGAAGCGGCACGAGCGTGTCCGCGTCGCGCAGCAGCGTGATCGCGTCACGCGCAATGCGCGCGGCCGCAGCGCGATGCTCCGGCGCACCAACAATTTCGCGCAGCGCCGTCAGCGAGACCTGCGATGTTATCGCGAGCCCGACCCGCGCCTTGAGCTCGAGGATGTGCCGCGCCGAGCTGTCGATGCGGCCGCGAGTGATCTCGCCGCGCTCCACGGCCGCAACGACGCCGTCGATGGCCTTCGTTGGATCCGTCGGCTTGAGTAGAATGTCCGCGCCGGCCTTGATCGCAAGCACGCTGCTCTCCTCCGTCGTGTAACCCTTGCCGATTCCTTCCATGGTCATGGCATCGGTGATCGCCACGCCGCGAAACCGCAGCGTGTCGCGCAGCAGGCCGCTGATGATCTTCGGCGACAGTGTCGCCGGCACTCCCGACGCGTCGATCGCCGGCAGCGCGATGTGCGCGGTCATCACGAGTGCCACGCCCTGGTCAATTGCGGCCTCGAACGGCACGAGCTCGGTGCTCTTCAGGCGATCCATCGAGGCAGTCACAACGGGAAGCGACGTGTGCGAGTCGGCGTCGGTGTCGCCGTGTCCCGGAAAATGCTTGGCCGTCGCGAGCTGGCCGCCCTCCTGCGCGCCGCGAACAAATGCGGCAGACAGTCGCGCCACGCGCTGCGGATCTTCGCCGAACGATCGCGTATTGATCACGGGATTCGCCGGATTGTTGTTCACGTCCACCACCGGCGCGAAGTTGATCTGAATTCCAACGGCCCGTCCCTCGAGAGCAGTGATGCGGCCCACATCGTAAGCGTCTTCGTCCCGTCTCGTGGCGGCGATTCCCATTGCCGGCGGAAACACCGTGGCGCTCCCTGCGTCGAGCATGTAGTGCGCGAACAATCCGCCCTCCAGCCGTCCGAGCCCCGGCTCGAGGTCGGCACTCACGAGCATCGGCACGCGTGCTCTTCGTTGGAGGTCGTTCAGCTTTGCGGCGACTTCAATCGGTGTGCCCAGCGACATGGAAATTCCGCCGATCCGGTCGCGCTCCACCCAGCCGATCACTTGCTGGTAGGTCGAATCGCGGGTGCTGGTGTAGTCGCCGAGCATCCACACCATGACCATCTGTGCCACGCGCTCGCGAAGGGTGAGCGTGGCGAGCGTGCTGTCGACCCATCGGCGTTGCGCTGGCGATAAGGGTGCCGACGTGACACTGGGTTCGACAGGCGCCGCCGCCTCGACGTTCGTGCGCGCGGTTGCGCGGCAGCTCAGGAGAAGCAGCGCGCCAAGAACCAGCGATGTCGCGCCCGCAGCCGGCCGACGCTTCATGACGGAGTGCATTCAGGAAGATAGGCGCGTACTATTGAGCCGGAAGTGCGGTGATCTGCGTTCCGCCGTCCACTCGATGAGGGTACCCATGGCTGCTTTGGACGATGCCTTGATCGCGAACAAGGAGGCTGCGAAACGGTTTCTCGCCCGTGCCCGAACCGTGCCGGCCGAACAATGGGCCAATCCTGTCGCGTCCGGAAAGTGGTCACCGGCGCAGCTCTTCGATCACGTCGCGGTCACCACCGAAGTCGCGCTCAACGCCATCAAGGGCGACAAAGCCATGGGCTCGATCCCGCGCATTTTCCGGCCGATCGCGAGGCGATTCATTCTCAAGCCGACGCTCGTGAAAGGCGAGCTTCCGGCGAAGATGAAAGGGCCGGCGATCTTCGCGCCGTCGCAGCAGCATATCGCGCTTGATGTTTCGGCGGGGCGGCTTAATCGGGCCGTTACAGATCTCGAGACGCACGTACGCGGGCTTGCGGCGAGTGGAACAGAGTTATTCGAGCATGGATTTTTTGGGTGGGTGGCGATTGCGGACTATGTTCGATTTAATGCGTTGCATCTGATACACCACGAGAAACAGCTGCCGCCTCCCACTGTAGTTTGAGGGGTATGAGTCGCCTCCGTGCCGCCCCCAAAATTCTTTTCCCCGCGATCCTCCTGGGACTAGCGGCGTTCTCCGGCGTCATCGATCTCACCTCTCCGCCCGGCCCCTCGCTCGACCCCGATGCGCTCGCATACTTGGGCGCCGGCACATCGCTCGCGCACGGCGATGGACTGCGCGTTCCCTCCGCCGCCTGGAACAGCGCCGATACCACCGCGCCACTCGTGCACTTTCCACCGGCCTTTCCGGCTGCGATCGCGGTCGGAGTCGCCGCTGGCTCCACACCAATAAATTCCGCGCGATTCGTCGAGGCGACCGCCGCCGCCGTCACCATTGTCGCATTGCTGCTCGCAGCAAATGCGGCAGGCGGCGTGATCGCCGCGCTCACCGTCGCTGGCATCGTCTTCGCGACGCCGGCGATGATCATCGTGCACGCGGGCATTCTCAGCGAACCGCTTTTTCTCGCGCTGCTCGTGCTGTTCACATGGCAGCTCGCGCGCGAGAAACGCGGTGCCGACATCACGCGCACGGTCACGCTCGGCGCGCTCGCCGCGGCAGCGACGCTCGTGCGCTATGCGGGAATCGCGCTCGTCATCGCCGTCGTATTCGAGGCGATGTGGACCGTCAGTGGTCCACTCCTCGCCGCCTGGCGCGAACGCGTGCGCCGCGGATTCGAAGCGGGCATCGTGCCCGCCGTCGCGCTCGCCCTCTGGATGATCACACGTCCGCATCATGAGGGCGCGGAAAAGATTCGCGAGGTGGGCATCTACACCGCCGGCTTCGGTGACACCATCATTGCCGGATTCAATACTGCCGCGCGGTGGCTTGCGCCGGGACTCGATGAAGGCTCGGCGCGCACGCTCGCGGCGATCGCAGTGGCGATCGCAGGGTTTACCCTCGTGTTTCGCACGGTGCGCGCGGCACGAAAAGGAATTCTGCCGGCCAACGAACTTCGTTTGTATCGCGCCTCGGCGATCGTGCTGTTCAGCTATGCGGCTGTCGTGACCGCATCACGGCTGCTCGCCGATCCCGGCATTCCGTTCGACGAGCGCATACTCTCACCGGTGCTCGTTCTCACCGCGCTGCGCGTCGGCGTGGCCGCCGCTTCGTTCTGGCGAACCGCGATCGTGAACCATCGCGACGTGGTACTGCTCACCATGGGTCTCGTCGCGAGCTGGATCTGGGCATCGTCCGACGTGAGCCTCGGCTGGATCCGCGACTATCACACAGAGGGCGGCGATCTCGCGGGGCACGCGTGGACCGCGTCGCAGCTCACGGCATGGGCAGCCAAGGCGCCCGCCGGCACACGTCTCTATTCCAATTGGCCCGCGGCGATCTGGTTTGCGACGTCGCGCGCGACGTCCGAACTGCCGGCCGATCTCGATTCCGCAACGGCGAAAGAGTTCGGCGCAAAGCTCGCGCGCGAGCACGGCGCGATGCTCGCGTTTAATGTGCGCGCCGAGGATTACGCACCGCCGGATTCGCTCGCGGCGCTCGCAGGCCTCGTGGCGGTGGAGCGGTGGCCCGACGGCACGGTCTGGCGCGCGCCCGCCGACGCGCCCGCATCCCCGTCCGCGTCCGCGTCCGCGTCCGCGCCTGCGCCTGCGTCGGCGGCTAGCGCGAACGCGCCGGCCCCGATAAGACTTCATCCATGAGCCTCTCCGAGATTCTCGCCGAGTGCGCGCGGATTGCCGCCGGAACATCCGGCGCGGGAGCGGCCGCGCTGGCGTCGGTGGCAAAGCGTCATGGATCGCTGCCGATGAGCGCGACGGCGAAGATGCTCGTGACCGCCGGCGGTGCGCGCATCGGCACGGTGGGCGGCGGGTGTCTCGAAGCCGAAATCATCGAACGGGCGCACGATGTTTTGCAACGTCGCGTGCCGGCGCTCTCGTCGCACTCACTGAACGCCGAGCTCGCGGGTGATTATGGTCTGACCTGCGGCGGAACGGCAGAACTTTTTATCGAACCGGTTTTTGCGGATGCGCGTCTTGCCGCTGTATACGCGGAAGCCTCGGCGCTGATGGCGCGCGGCGAGCGCGCGCTGATGGCAACAGGGATTGACTGGAGCTCCGGCGTGGTGAAAGCGGTCGCGAGCTCGGATCAGCACGTTGGCGCCGTGGACGCACCGTTGCAATTCGCCATCGATACATTTGATTCGAAAAGCGAGTTGCCCTCGCTGGAAAACGGAATGCTCGTGGAACCGATCTCCGGAAAACCTCGTCTGGTGGTGTTCGGCGCCGGGCATGTTGGCGCGCGTCTCGCCGAGGCTGCGGCGTTTGCGGGCTGGCGCGTAACGGTTGCCGATGACCGCGCGGATTTCGCCGATTCAACACGGCTGCCATTTGCCGAGCGCGTGATTGTCTGCGATTTTCACGATGTGATCGCGGCCACGCAGCTCGACGAGAATACATACGTGGTGATCGCGACGCGCGGCCATCAGCACGATGTGGTGCTCGCGGGGCAGCTGGTTCCGCTGCCCCTGCGCTATCTGGGAATGCTCGGCAGCCGCCGGAAGGTTGCGCTCACCGCGAAAGTGCTGCGCGAGTGGGGCATCACGGACGAGCAGATCGAGAAGGTGCGCGCGCCGGTTGGACTTTCGATCGGCGCGGACACGCCGGAAGAGATTGCGGTGAGCGTGGTGGCGGAAATGATTTCGGTGAGGCGAGCAGGGTCGCGACGTCGCGGCGGAGTGCACATTCATGCAGGCGGCGAAGCGAGCGGAGATGCTTCATTTCCCGCGAAGGAGATCTGATGCCAGCAGCACCGAAGTTGTCGGATATCGAAATTCAGCGTGAACTTGGATCGCTGCCGGGCTGGGCACGCAAGGGCGATTCGCTCGTGAAGACGTTCACGTTTGCGAAGTTCATGGAGGGAATCGGATTTGTTGATCGCGTCGCCGCGGCGGCGGAGAAGATGGAGCATCACCCCGATCTCGATATTCGGTATACCAAGATCGGGGCGACGCTTTCGACCCACTCGGCCGGAGGAATTACGGGGCTCGACGTACAGTTGGCCCGCGAGATGGATCAACTCGCCGGCTAGTTCCTTCGTCCGCCGCCCAGCAGCGAAATAATGAACGTGAACATGTTCAGCAAATCGAGATAAATGTTGACGGCCGCCATCACGTAATCATCGGGGCCGTACACATTCTTGATTCGCCATGTATCGAACACCAGCAGGCCGGCGAAGATCAGGACGCCGATCCCGGCGACCCACGTAAACGCGCCCTGCACCGGAAAGAACATCAGCAGCAACATCGCGACGACCAGCACGACGACGCCTGTGAACAGGAAGCTGCCCCACGCACTGAAGTTGCGGCGGCTTATGAACGCATACGCTGTCAGCGCGCCGAACGCGGAGAACGTGAGCAAACCGGCCTCCGATGCGACGCCCGGACTCTGTGCTTCCATCGCGGCGATAAACGGCGCAAGCCAAAGGCCTTCCGCAAAAGTGAACAGAAACACGAACCCGATATTCTGCGGGAACGAGTTACGCATTGCCTGCGCGCCAAAGAGCGGCAGGAAGACGGCCGCAAGCATGATCCACGGGTGAGCCCTCACCGCATCCATCATCCCCTGCTGCGTCATCGCCAACGCGACGCCGCCGATCGTCACGAGCACACTCGCAAAGACCAGCGAGTATGTGCGCCGCACGAGCGTCGCTACCTCAACTCCGGAACGAACCGCGATCCCGCTCTGGGGAATCGCGCTGAATCTCGAAAAGCCCATCAGTTACAACTCCGTCAAGGACTCTGAATTATAACCTGTTCTCATAATCCCGTTCCTCACCCGGTTCCTCACCCGGTTCCTCGTTGTATTCCCCCTACGGTGCCGCGACTTCGCCTTTCGCGTTCAGTTTGTGCAGGCTCGCCGAGCCGGTGATCGTTCCAATGTCCACGAGTCGGCCGCCCGTCCCGAGCGTCTCGGTCAAATTCTTCGAACTCTTCTGCAGATCGGCGCTCGCGAAATCGCTCGTGACTTCGCCAAGCGTTGCTGATAGCGCCACGCGGCCGTCGAATTTCTCGGGCAAATAGGCGGTCGCCGATCCGTTCACCGTGTGCGCGCGCACCGGACCGTCCGGCCCGAGCGTCGTCATCCGAACGTCCACGCTGCCGTTCACCGTCTCGGCGTCCACCGGACCCACCGACGTCGCAACTTTGATCCCACCGTTGATCGTTTGCGCCTTTACGGGTGCGGTGGCCGTGACGCTCACCGATCCGTTTGCCGTGAACGCGTCGATTCTCACGCCGGTCGGAGCCCACACGATGAACGCCACTTCGGCGTCAGTGCGGCTGCGTCCCCACTTCGTCTTCGAGTTGAAGCCTGACTCGCTGCACGATCCCGTTCCCCAGATCGCGCAGATCATCGGACCATCGGCCAAGCTCGAGGTCGCGAATGTGAGATCTTTCTTCGGATCTCCCTTATGCCACTTCACCGAGGCGGTGACCTTCACGTTGCCGTCCGTCGCGGGTCGCACCTCAACCGAACCGTTGAGACTGCGAATCTTGATCGTCTTGCCGGCTTCTACCGGCTCGTTCCAGGCGAACGCGTTGGCATCGGTTTGCTCTGGTCCACTCGAGCCGATGTCGAAGCTGCAGGCGGCTGCCGAAAGCGCGCCAAAGGCAAGAAGGCCGCGCGCAATCAGAGTTGATGCGCGGACGGCCTTCGAGCCGAACAAACCAATTGTCACGTCGGGCATGAGTTTCTCTCCGTTGTCATGCCCTACGATCCTACCTTACGATAGTTTCCGCAACCGGATGCTCCCATTGACAGTGGAGAGCCGCAGGGTCGGCCCGCCGCGGCCAAGCATCGCGTGCAGGCGGCGCGGACTGAACGATCCCTCCACCGTGAGCGGGAAGTCCGACGAGAGACGGCCGTTCACCGTGCGCATGTCGATCTCGGCGTTCACCGATGCCGGCAGTTCGAGGCTGATCGAACCGTTCGTCGTGGTGTACTCGTTGCGGTCGCCGTCGAGCATGGGCGAGCTGATCGTCAGGTTGCCGTTCGTGGTGTGCGCGCTCACGCTGCCGCCGGTGGAGCGCGCCTCGATGCTGCCGTTCACCGTATGCGCGACGACGCTGCTCGACGCTCCATCGATTTCTACGCCACCGTTCACCGTGCTCGCGTTGATCTTCACGCCGCGTGGAAGATGGATCGTGAACTCGACCTGGACATCGCGGCGACTGTTGTTGAACCAGTTCCAGTTGTCGCCACGCGAATGATAGCCGTCTTCATCGCAGCTCGAGCGTTCGTTCCAGAGCGCGCAGACGATCACATCGCCCGAACCGCCGCCGATCTGGCGCACCGAGATCTGCACGTCGCGCGGATCGCCGCTGCGCCAGCGCTTCTCGGCGGTCACCTCGACTTTGCTTCCGGAACCTTCTTCGACGCGCACGCGGCCGTTCAGGTTGCGCACATAGACCCAGCGTCCCTGAGCGACGGTGCCCGACCACGTGAAGGGTGTCTCGCTGTGTGAATCGCTCCGGGAATCATCGTCCCGGGCTCTGTTTCGCGTCTGGCCGACTGCGCGCATCGTAGAGCATGCGGAGAGCAGCGGCATCGCGGCGCCGAGCAGGAGCGCCAGCAGAGAGATCTTCCGTCGCATTATCGATTGTCCTCGCGGTTCGAGTGTCCCGATTTATCGAGTGTGATGTTGCCGCTGAACGTATTGGCGGAGATTCGCGCGCCGCCTTTTCCGATCGTGAATTCCATTTTCTTGTTGTGCCGCGCCATCGACGAGATGTCGCCCGGCATGAGCGTGATTGGAAATGCGCTCGTGATGCGGCCGCTGAAGGTTTGCAGCTGGAGTTCCGCGCCGACGTTGTCCGGCACCAGGAGATGCACGTTGCCGGAATGCGTCGAGAACTCGTAACTGCCCGATGGATCAATCGTGCCGTTGTAGTTCACATGTCCGCTTACCGTTCCAGCGCTCACGTGCGCGGATTTCACTCCGTCGAGCGTGACGTGCCCGCTCACGGTGCCTACGCTGAGGTCGCCGCTGATGTCTTCCGCTTCAATGGAAGTGCTGGTCGTGTGCAGCTTCGTGCGGCCGCGCAGTTTTGCCGCGTGAATCCGGCCGGAGACGGTGCTGATCGTGATGCGGTCGGTGGCGCCAAGCACTTCGATGGCGCCGGACACCGAACCGGCTTCGACTTCGCCGTCGGTGGCGGTGATGCGAATGCTTCCGGAGACGCTGCTCACCTGCACGCGCGTACCGATCGGAACCATGATCTCGTAGCGCGCGCCGCCCTGACGGCCGCGATCCGAGCGCGTCTCCATGCGAATGCGGGTCGACGAGAGCGACGCGTCGATCCAGCCGCGGTCGATCGTCGCGTAGACTTTCGCCTCGGGGCGCGTCCAGCCGGTGATCGTGATCTCGCCGGAGATCACGCGGACGTCGACCCAGCTGTCCTTGTTGAAGGCGAAGGTGCTGTCGATGTGCGTCAGCTCGCGCTGCGCCATCGCAGCAGAGGGAATCGCGCCAAGAGCGGCAGCGGCGAACAGCATGGAGAAGCGGGAAAGGAGTGTCATCGTGAGAAAATATTTATTGGTTCAGATGCCAGACGGAATGGACGCCACTCCGCGCAGCAGCTGCAGTTTGGTGTCGTATGCGTGCGCGAGAAGTTCTGTCAGGAACGCGCTCGCGGGATCCTTCGCCAGCGCGGCCTTGCTCTCCGAAATCGCGGCGTCAATGAGCTTCAGATTCTTCTCGAGCACCCTGACCGTTGCCGGATCGAGTTCCTTGCGGCGTGCGTCGACCACCGCGCGCATTGCCGCGATCTCACGATCGAACGTCTGTTCGGCGGTCTGGAGACTGACGGGCTGGGCGACGGCGACGAACGATGGAAGATCGACGCTGGAAGGTGACGGCACTGAATCACTGGCCACAGCGCCTGCGCGAGAGGCGGACGGCTTCATGACGGAGACCGTAATCCCGGCCGTCGCGACCACCAGCAGTGACGCCGCGATCGCGAATCGGCGCCACGAGGGTGCGACGCGAGGTGCAACGCGAGGCGCGGCACGCTCGCGGTGCACGGGAAGCGCGACAACCGGCGCCTCGATGCGCGCCGCGATTCCGGCCCACAGATCGCGCGTCGGTTTCAAATTGGGAAGCTCGGCGGCGGCGCGGACGATCGCGCGCGTGTCCGCGTCGAGTTCCTCGTGTTCGTTCTCTGGGTTCTTCATGCGTTCAGTGCCTCTCTCAGTAGCATTCGTGCGCGGTGGAGCTGCGCTTTGCAGCCGCCCGCGGTGACGCCGAGCATTCCGCCGATCTCGTCGTGCGTGAAGCCCTCGACGTCGTGCAATACAAAAACTTTCTTTGCGCCCGGCGGGAGTTTCGCGATCGCGCGTTCGAGATCGATCGAGAGTCCCGGTATCGGTTGCGAGCGAACATCGCCGTGCGCCATCGTGTCCACATCTTCAACGGAATCGTCGTGCTTGTCGCGGCGCCGGCGTTCCGTCTGACGGTCGTTCAATACGACGTTCACCGCGAGACGATGGAGCCAGGTGCTGAACGCGCTGTCGCCACGAAACTGATTCAACTTTTCCCACGCCCGAACGAATGCATCCTGCGTGAGTTCTTCGGCGCGCGAGCTGTCGCCGACCATTCGCGTGCAGAGCGAAAAGATCCGGTCCACATGCTTGTGGTAGAGCCGCTCGAACGCGTGGCGGTCGCCTGTTGCGGCGCGCGCGACATCGTCCTGTGGGCTCTCCACGGGCTCAATCACAGCTTCGAATCGCAGGGCCACGGCCATCCGGTTTCACGTCCATTTCGTCTCATATGCTCAGATGGCCGGAGCGGGGCAATGGTTTGAAGGGAATTCGGGTGTCGGGCGACACTTTCCGTGGTACCTTCCGTACGGAGAGAGAGCGAATCCAGTTCCGGGGAGACCAACATGAGCGGCTACAGCAGTCAGGGCGGCGGCACCGCGAATCCGCCTATTCCCACGATGGGGCAGGCCGCGCCGGCCCCGCCAGCGACGGTGTCGCAGATCCGGCAGCAGGTGCGCGATATCGCGAAGCAAGCGAAGCAAGCGGCGCAGGAGGCGAAGGCTGCCGCGCAGGGAACTGCGAACGCGCCCGCGACTCCGGCAATCGCGACCTCGACTGCCCCTCCGGCATTTGACGCGTCCAATTTGATTCCGCAGCAGGCCGTGGATATCTCGCTGGCGTTCTTCTTCACGGTCGCGTTTTGCGTGGTCGGATTTCCGATCGCGCGCGCGCTGGCGCGCTGGGTGGACCGTCGCGGATCGATTCAGAGTTCGTCCGGTCCGGACACGCGGCCGCAGATCCAGCAGCTGCAACAGTCGGTGGATGCAATGGCGCTCGAGATCGAGCGGATCTCCGAGGGTCAGCGCTTCACGACCAAAGTTCTCACGGAGCGCGCGGGCAGCTCTACGTAGCGCCTCTCTCACAATCTGCTGCGAGAGGAAAAGCTCGAAGCTCAGAGTTCAAGCTCAGTGGTCATAGGTTGGGAGGTACAGACCGGGCTGATAGGTGAGTAACAAACCGGGCTGATGGGTGAGCTCGACGCGACGGCTTCACATTCGGACATCCTCCGGGAGGTGTCCGATGCCGTGGCGGGAGCGCACCACTATGTCAGAACGACTCGCATTT
>JBBRBH010000023.1:0-60859 GCA_038205995.1 Gemmatimonadales bacterium | reverse complement strand
TTCCGTCGTCGCTTCGCCTTCGGCTTGCGACAGTCCGGTCGAATCCCGCCGTCCCGACTGAGTAAAGCGAAGCACCGTTGGCGATTATGCTGACGGTGCTTTGTGTTGCAAAGTGCCGGGGTCTGTTTGTAGCACTGTTTCTCTCACGCTCACTCCGACGCCTCGTACCGATCGTGGTGACGTCGCAGAACGCGCAACATCGCAACTTCTACACTTTTAGGCCACAGCTTCGAGTGTCTCGAGACGGTAGCCGGTCTCTCGACGCCACAGCCCGTCAGACCCAGCGGACGTGGAGTAAGTTTGTTTCGCTATGCCAGCATCGACAATCCAGATCTTTCTCCCCGACGGAAATCCTCGCGGCCTTCGCCTCGCTGAGATCACGAGTCGCACGGTGCAGATCCTTGCGTTCCCGCGCGCCGACTTCAAAACGAAGGCTACCAAGCGCGCCGAGCTGAATGAGGTCGCGGTTTATTTCCTTGTCGGTCGTAACGCAGAGAGCGCGGAGCCCATGGTGTACGTCGGGCAGGCAGAGGAGGCCGGACGACGTATCACACAACACGATGCGAAGAAGGAGTGGTGGGAAGTCGCACTCGTGGCGGTCTCAAAGACAGGCCACTTCACGAATGTCCACGTCAAATACCTCGAGTGGTTCTGCCACGAGGCCATCGAGAAGGCCGGCCGCTACTCACTCGACAATGACCAGACGCCGTCACGGCCGCACGTCTCAGAATCCCTCGAGGCAGATCTTGCCGGTGATTTCGACACGATTCGCACGCTGAGCGGAACGCTAGGGTATGCTCTTTTCGACGAACTCGCGAAAACCGAATCTCCGAATTCGATTGTTGTTCTTCGGAGTCGAGATGCAGACGCCCGGGCCGTATATGGCGAGGACGGCCTCGTGGTACTCGCTGGGTCGCGAGGTCCGGCCGAGCTGACTGAGAGTGCCCATGGCGGATTTGTAGAGACAGGGCGCGATCGGTTGCTGGAGAGTGGCGTTTTGCGACGCGACGGCACTGATGTGGTGTTCACTCGTGATTTTGCGTTTGGGACGCCGTCCAATGCTGCCGCGATGGTGACGGGTTCGCACAGAAATGGTTGGAGGGATTGGAAGTACGCCGACGGCCGGACGTTGAGTGACGTTCATCGATAGGGCTCTGACGCGCCCCCGCCCGAAACCACTCATGTGGTCGGCGCCGAAGGTCCCAGCGCTCTCCGAGATCCCTCAGAAACGAGAAGCCTTGCCTACATGACTGACCCAAATCTTTCTTCGTTTATCTGGTCCGTAGCTGACCTGCTGCGTGGCGACTACAAGCAATCCGAGTACGGCAAAGTCATCCTGCCGTTTACGGTTCTCCGCCGCCTCGACTGCGTGCTGGAGAAATCGAAGCCCCGTGTGCTCGCCGAGCTGAAAAAGCGCGAGAAGGCCAAGGTGAACCCGGCTCCGTTTCTCGTGCGCGAGTCGCGTCAACTCTTCTACAATACGTCGCCTCTCGATCTCAAGAAGCTGATGGGCGATCAGGACCACATCGGTGAGAACCTGCGCGCGTACATGCAGGCATTCTCACCTGAAGTGCGCGACATCTTCGAGAGCTTCGACTTCCATACGCAGATCGACCGCTTGGCCAAAGCGGGGCTGCTATACTTAGTCACGGAAAAGTTTGCCAACATCGACTTGCACCCGGATGCAGTTAGCAACGCGCAGATGGGGGCCGTGTTCGAGGAACTCATCCGCAAGTTCGCCGAGCTGTCGAACGAAACTGCCGGTGAACACTTCACACCTCGTGAAGTTATCCGCCTCATGGTGAACCTCATCTTCATCGAGGACGACGCGGCGCTCACAAAGCCCGGCGTCGTCCGCTCGATCTATGACCCCACTGCCGGCACAGGCGGAATGCTCAGCGTGGCAGACGAACATCTCGCGAGTCTCAATCCCGACGCGCGCCTCGTGATGTATGGGCAAGAACTAAACCCTGAATCCTACGCGATCTGCAAGGCCGACATGCTCATCAAGGGGCAAGACGTCGGCAATATCATTTTCGGCAACACGCTCAGCGCGGACGGACTGCCCGGCAAGAAGTTCGACTACATGCTGTCAAACCCGCCGTTCGGTGTGGAGTGGAAGAAGATTGAGAAGGAGGTCCGCAAGGAAGCCGAGCAAATGGGTTTCAACGGAAGGTTCGGTCCTGGGCTGCCGCGAGTCAGTGACGGTTCGCTGCTCTTCCTTCTCCACCTCATCTCAAAGATGCGCCCGGCCAGGGACGGCGGAAGTCGCTTTGGCATCGTGCTCAACGGCTCGCCGCTGTTCACCGGCGGTGCCGGTTCTGGTGAGAGCGAGATTCGTCGTTATGTGCTGGAGAACGATCTTGTGGAAGCGATCATCGGTCTCCCAACGGACATGTTCTACAACACGGGCATCAGCACATATGTGTGGATCGTGAGCAACCGGAAGCCAGCCTCGCGGAAAGGGAAGGTGCAACTCATCGACGCAAGCGGCTTCTGGCGGAAGCTGCGCAAGAGCCTAGGTAGCAAACGCAAGGAGCTGGGCGTAAAGCATATTGAGGACATCACGCGGATCTTTGGGAACTTCGAAGAGTGCACGCGCGAAGGAGTCCCGATCAGCCGCATCTTCATGAACGAGGAGTTCGGCTACCGCACGATTACGGTCGAGCGGCCGGAGCTGGGCGTAAAAGGCAAAGTCGTGCTCGGCGAGAAGGGGAAGGGGAAAGGGAAGCCGGTGCCCGACACGTCATTGCGCGATACAGAGAACGTGCCGCTTGGTGAAGACGTCGAGGCGTACTTCAAGCGCGAGGTATTGCCGCATGCGCCGGACGGGTGGATCGAACACGAGAAGACGAAGGTCGGGTATGAGATTCCGTTCAACCGGCACTTCTATGTGTTCAAGCCTCCGCGGCGGCTGAACGAGATTGATGCGGAACTGAAAGGCGTTACCGACCGCATTCTGACGATGATTGGGGAGCTGACCAAGTGAGCTTCCCGCGCTATTCGACGTACAAGGACAGCGGCGTGGAGCTGCTCGGAGAAATCCCCGAGCACTGGGAAGTGAAGAGGCTCAAGCGAGCCTGTCAGGTTCTCCCCAGTAACGTGGACAAGAAGATGCATGAAGGCGAGGCGCCGGTGCGCCTTTGCAACTACACCGATGTCTACTACAACGAAAGGATCACCGCAGACATCGATTTCATGGAGGCGACGGCATCGTCGGACCAGGTGGAGAAGTTCACGCTTCGCGCTGGTGACACGATAGTCACGAAGGACTCTGAGACCGCCGATGACATCGCGGTCGCAGCGTATGTCCCCCGAAGTATCCCGGGCGTTGTCTGCGGGTATCACTTGGCCGTAGTTCGGCCACGGGCTTTCGTCATCGGCGCGTTTGTGACGAGACTTTTCGGCTCACACTACGCCAAGGCCTGTTTCGAGGTTCTCGCGAATGGTTTGACGCGCGTTGGCCTGGGTAAGTACGAGCTCGACAACATCGAGATCCCCATTCCTCCGTCATCTGAGCAGGTGCTGATCGCTGCATTTCTCGATCGCGAGACGGCCAAGATCGATGAACTGGTGGCCGAACAGCAGCGGTTGATGGAACTGCTGAAGGAGAAGCGCCATGCCGTCATCTCCCACGCCGTCACCAAGGGCTTGAACCCCGACGCCCCGATGAAACCGTCCGGCGTAGAATGGATTGGCGAGGTTCCCGCGCATTGGGAAGTGGCGCCACTTAAGCGTAAGCTCCTCTTTCTCACGAGTGGTTCTCGTGGATGGGCCCAGAACTATGCGGATGACGGAAGTCTCTTCATCAGAATCGCAAATCTGACTCGAGACAGCATCAGACTTGATCTATCGGACGTGCAGCGTGTCGCGGTGTCTGATGGCGTGGAGGGCTCGCGGACGAAGGTTCAGAGTGGCGACGTTCTGTTCTCGATCACGGCGTACTTGGGTTCCGTGGCGGTCGTCCCGGGCGCGTTAGAGAATGCATACGTTAGTCAGCATGTGGCGTTGGCGCGCCTTCTTCAGTCGAGCGCCGATCCAAAATGGATTGGGTACGTCGCGCTTTCCGTCGTCGGCAAAACGTGGTTTGAGACTCAGAGTTACGGGGGCACAAAGATCCAGCTGAGCTTGGATGACATCCGGACAATGCCAATTCCTTTTCCGCCGATCTTCGAACAGCGAGCTCTGATCGACGAAATCGAGCGTCAAGTCGCCCAAGTCGAATCACTTGCCTCCGAAGCCGTGCTCGCTGTCGCCCTGCTGCAAGAACGCCGCGCCGCGCTGATCTCCGCTGCTGTCACCGGTCAGATCGACGTTCGCGTACACACCGTGGGAGTATGATGGCCCAAACGATTCAGATCTTCCTGCCGACAGGCGAGCCAAGAGGTATCCGCGTCGCGGAGCTCACGACCCGAATCGTCCAAATAATCGAGGTCCCGAGAAGCGAGTTGCAGACGTTTCTCCGTATGCCAGAGAGCAACCAGGTTGCGCTCTACTTCCTGTTCGGTGACACAGAAGAGGACCTCGATCCCAAGGTATACATCGGACAGACGGGAGACCTTCGCTCGCGTCTCGCTGCGCACAACAAGGAGAAGGACTTTTGGGGGCGTGCGCTCGTCTTGATATCGAAAACAAACAGCCTGACGCAGACACACGCGCTCTTCTTGGAATGGTACTGCCTTCAGGCTACCAGGAAAGCCGCTCGATACGCCGACGAGAATGCGACCGCAGGTTCCCGGCCGCACACACCAGCGCCCTTGGAATCGGATTGTATGGAGATCTTTGAGACAGGCCGCATGCTGCTCGCAACACTCGGATTCCCAGCCTTCGATCCGGTCGCCATGCCCGGGAGCGCAACGCGAGCGGACGAACAGTTCTTCCTCAGGACTTCGGGCGCGGACGGTCGCGGCATTTACACGCAAGAGGGTTTTGTGGTGCTGGCCGGATCAGTCGGACGCTTTGAGAACGTTCGTTCGATAGTCGGTACTTCGGACGAACGCTTCCGAACGGGGTTGCTCGATGCGGGCGTCATGCGCCGCGAAGAGAGTAAGGTGGTGTTCGCGAAGGATCACCCTTTCGGGTCGCCAAGCATGGCTGCGGTGGCACTTACCGGACGAACGGCCAACGGTTGGCTTGAGTGGAAGACGGCGGATGGTCGAACGCTTGATGCTGTGAAGCGCCAGGCTCCGAACTGACTAGTGCGGCCGAGATGCATTCTCAGACCCGCGATATCGCATGAGCATTCATAAGGAAGTCAGTTTCGAGACTGAGATCTGCGAATACGTCGCGGACCATGGCTGGCTGTACGCCGAGGGTGATGCGGCGGGCTATGATCGGGCCCGTGCGTTGTTCCCCGGGGACCTCCTTGCCTGGGTCCAAGCCGCTCAACCAGGCGCGTGGGAAGTCCTCGTGAAGAACCACGGCGCTGCGGCCAGCGATACGCTGCTGACCCGCCTTCGCGAACAGTTGGATCAGCGCGGCACGCTCGACGTCCTCCGACACGGCATCGAACTGCTGGGCCTCAAGAAGCCGCTCAAGCTGGCAGAGTTCAAGCCCGCGCTGACCATCAACGAGGACATCCTCTCGCGCTACGCGGCCAACCGACTTCGCGTCGTGCGCCAAGTGCACTACTCGCTCCACAACGAGAACAGCATCGACCTGGTGTTGTTCCTCAACGGCGTGGCAGTCGCCACAGTGGAGCTCAAGACTGACTTCACGCAGAGCGTCGAGGACGCGATCGATCAGTACCGGTTCGACCGCAATCCGAAGCCCAAGGGGCAAGCCGCCGAGCCGCTGCTCTCATTTCCGAGCGGCGCACTGGTGCACTTCGCGGTGAGCAACAGCGAGGTCGCAATGGTGACCAAGCTTGCCGGCCCAGCGACCACGTTCCTCCCGTTCAACCTCGGCGACCATGGCGCCGCGGGAAACCCCGTGAACCCGAAGGGTGGTCATCGCACGGCGTATCTTTGGGAACAAGTGTGGGAGCGCGAGAGCTGGCTCGAGATTCTTGGGCGCTACCTAATCGCCCAGCGGAACGACAAGAAGCAGATCGAGCAGATCATCTTCCCGCGGTACCATCAGCTCGACGTGACGCGCAAGATCCAAACGTCTGTGCTCAAGGACGGGCCGGGCGGAAAATATCTGATTCAGCATTCAGCCGGTTCGGGCAAGACAAACTCGATCGCATGGACAGCTCACTTTCTCGCTGAGCTGCACGACGCAAACGCCAAGAAGATCTTCGACACGGTCCTAGTCGTCTCCGATCGACGCGTTATAGACGGACAGCTGCAAGATGCGCTCTTTGACTTCGAGCGAACGACAGGCGTTGTCGCCACGATCACCAGCGAGGACGGGAGCAAGAGCGGCCAACTCGCGAGCGCGCTATCCGGCGACAAGAAGATCGTAGTCTGTACCATCCAGACTTTCCCGTTCGCGCTCGAAGAAGTGCGCGAGCTCGCAGCAACGCAAGGCAAGCGCTTCGCGGTAATCGCGGACGAGGCCCATAGCTCGCAGTCTGGGCAAACCGCTGCGACGTTGAAGGCAGTTCTGTCCCCGGCCGAGCTCGCAGAGTTGAACGACGGCGGCGAGGTAAGCACGGAAGACATTCTTGCTGCGCAGATGGCCGCGCGCGCGAGCGAATCGGGCATCACGTTCGTCGCCTTCACCGCGACGCCGAAGACGAAGACGATGGAGTTGTTCGGCACGCGACCGGATCCGAGCCAACCGGCTGGGCCGGGAAACCTTCCTGCGCCGTTCCACGTGTACTCCATGCGTCAGGCCATCGAGGAGAAGTTCATTCTCGATGTGCTGCAGAACTACACGACTTACAAACTGGCGTTCAAACTCGCGACTGAGGGAAAGGAATACGACGAGAAAGAAGTGGAGCGCAGCGCGGCGCTGAAGGGGATCATGGGCTGGGTGCGGCTGCATCCGTACAACATCTCGCAGAAGGTGCAGGTGGTGGTCGAACACTTTCGCGAGTTCGTTTCACCGCTGCTGCACGGCAAGGCGAAAGCGATGGTGGTCGTCGCGAGTCGAATCGAGGCGGTGCGGTGGCAGCTCGCCATCGACAAGTACATCAAGGAGAGTGGCTACACCATCAGCACGATCGTCGCATTCTCCGGCGAAGTGCACGACTCCGCATCTGGCCTTGATGCATTCACGGAGAACAGCGGCTCGCTCAACCCGAATCTCAAAGGCCGCGACATTCGGGAGGCGTTCAAAGGGAATGAGTATCAGATCCTGTTGGTGGCGAACAAGTTCCAGACTGGCTTCGACCAGCCGCTCCTCTGCGGCATGTACGTGGACAAGCGGCTGGCCGGCATTCAAGCTGTGCAGACCTTGTCACGCCTGAATCGCGCGCATCCCGGGAAGGACACGACGTACGTCCTGGATTTCCAGAACGATCCTGCCGATGTGCTCGCCGCGTTCAAGATGTACTACGACACGGCGACGCTCTCGGCACCGACCGATCCAAACCTCGTTTTCAATCTCCGCGCCAAGCTCGATGCAGCTGGGTACTACGATGACTTCGAGGTGGATCGCGTCGTTGCAGTGGAGCTGAAGCCAGGAGCGAAGCAAGGCGAACTTGTGGCGGCCCTCGAGCCCGTCCTCGATCGCCTGCTGAAGCTGTACAAGAGCGCACAGCAGGCGTTGCGGACGGCGAAGGAGAAGAAGGATGACGCAGCCACTGAGGCCGCGCAGAACGAACTGAACGCGTTGGTTCTGTTCAAGGGCGATCTCGGCGCGTTCGTTCGCCTCTACACTTTCCTATCGCAAATCTTCGACTATGGCAATACTGACATCGAGAAGCGTGCGATATTCTTCAAGCACCTGCAGCCACTGCTCGATTTCGGTCGCGAGCGCGAAGACATCGATTTGTCGAAAGTAGTGATGACGCACCACACCCTGAAGAACTTGGGGCGGCGAGCGATGTCCCTCAACGAAGGCGGCACGCCGCAGCTACCGCCGATTACCGAGGCCGGCACAGGCAGCGTCCAGGACAAGGAGAAAGTTCTGCTGCACGAACTCATTGAGAGAGTAAATGATCTCTTCGACGGTGAGCTCACCGAGCAAGACAAGCTTGTGTACGTGAATCACGTGATAAAAGGCAAACTTCTGGAGTCAGAGAAGCTGCGGCAGCAGGCAGTGAACAACTCGAAAGAGCAGTTCGCTAACTCTCCTGACCTGAAGACCGAGCTCTTGGAGGCGATTATGGGAGCGCTGGATGCTCATTCGGTGATGAGCACTCAGGCCTTGAATTCTGAGAAAGTGCAAAGCGGACTGAAGGACATTTTGCTCAACCACGCCCGACTGTGGGAGACGCTTCGTGGCCAGGCGACGGCCGGCGCATCGAAATGATCGGAACTCAAGGTTCGCATCGACCCCAAGGCCAGGAGTGATATCTGCCGAAAGCGGAGTCAGTCAGTCGGCGAGTTGGCGTGACGCATTCGATCGGGAACGACGGAGGCCTGCAGCAACTGGTTCGCGCATGACTGAGCTGCCTAGAACGACGGAAACCCCATGAGCCAGAAGTCAGGATTCGCGTGGATCACGGCGTCAGACGCAGACATATCGCGCGCCCGCGCGTTATTGCACGCCATTACGCCCCGTGGCGTTCTGGACGAACTCGGCTTCTTGGTGTTACTCGGCTCGCTGTCGGATCGGCTGTACCCGGCCACGAACACCATCATGACTCGAGCGCGGTATCTCGTGTTCCTGCCAGCTGTCTTCAGGCATCTCGAGGCTGAGCGACTGGCGGTAAAGAAGGATGCCGATCGCATTTCCAGGGATTGGCAGGACAAGCTCCGAGCGGCTCTAGTTGAGCGCGAAGCGGAAACCGCAGGCGTCATCGGTCGAGACAAGAAGCGCAACATCGTTCGGCCGCCGTCAAACATCTACTGGAATGCACTCCTCGAACTCGGCATCACCACTGCCCATATGTCCGAGTCGGCCTATCTCGATCGACTCTCGAGCGGTTCGCGCGAGCAAGAGTTGATGAAGGATGAGGACGGCGCAATCCACGAACTCAGTGACGAGCCGTTCTGGGACCCTTCGCTTCACACCTCAAGTATCCTCGCAGAGGACGGTACCTTTGCGCCGTCGATTTCGTTCTCGCTAACCGCCCACGAGGCGAAGCAACTGCGAGCGCGGTTTGAACTGCTACCTGGCGACGGCGCGCTGTCACTGCTTTCTCATCAGGTGGAGTGGGCCCGAAAGTTTAGGATCACACAGCTTGAGTTCGCTTACCCGTGGGATGTTCCTGACTTGCCGATCGAATTGAGAGCGATCGTTCACCACGCCAAGCTTCTCAGTCTTCTAGCTGGCGGGGCGCGCTTGCAGTACCACGCCTTGTTGTTCAAGAAGCGCCGGGCGGAGGACCCCGGGACGGGAAACGCATTCGCGGGGTGGTGGAACGAGTACCGCGAGTTGCTTGCCGACTGGGACCTCGATGCCTTCTTTGCGGAACCCTGCGTCGCGCGCGCGCTGCGGCATGGCGACTTGGGGTTTCTTCGCACATGGCGCGATCTCATCGTGTCCTGTCAGAGCGGACTGGCCGCCTATCGCTCAGCGGAAGCGCGCATCTGTCTGGGCGAACGAGAACGCATGATGCGCGGAGCTCGTGGCCGTCTCCAAAGTGAGTATCACCTGAATGAGTGGGAGGCGCCAACGGACTACGACCTCAGAGACTACTTTCAGCTCTCGTATCGGCACCGCGTTGGGCAGCGGTTCGCACAGGATATCCTTGACGGGCTCGCGCTCGAATCCGCGTGAGCCTCGACCCCTATGCCCGGGCCAGTTGGCAGGGATTCACTGATCTCTTGCGCCCGCCGCCGGATTACCGACTGGACGCGGCTGTCGGTACTTCGTTCGGGCTGTCGTTCGACGCGCTCGTGGCGGGACTGCTCTCGATGCTTGGAACCGATCCAGAGGCTCTTGCCGGTGACCCGGTGGCAGGCCTCATCGCCGCGACGAAGCTTAGCGATCGCATACGGCTTCTCGTCCACGCCGGCAGTCTCTCGGCCAGCGCGACCGCGGTTCCACACCAACTCGCTGCGCTACTCGAGCCCTTCATCGTCTCGATGCAGCCACGGCAAGGGTTGTTTCATCCGAAGCTTTGGGTTTTGAAGTTCACGTCGACGGCGACGGGCACTGCCCCAACGACGAAGATGCGAGTCGTGGTCGGAAGTCGGAATGCCACACGGTCGAGCGCATTCGAGCTCGGCTGGATGGTTGAAGGCGAGGTGGGGGCGGGCGCCACGGCTTTCGGCAATGACACCGCACGAGTACTCGAGCGGTACCTTCGCGAGGCGAACTCCATCTGTGAGCGTGTTCGCGCGATTCCCGGTCTCCTCAAGACGACGCAGTTGCGCATCTCATCTGAAGGCGACTCCGGGGTGAATCTCCGGAGCCAAGGGTTCGGTGAGAAGTCGCTTAGGCACCACCTTCCCGCGTCCATGCAACGCGGCATTCTCGTATCCCCCTTCCTGACGCCAGACTTTCTGCGAGTGCTACTTGACCGCACCCGGGAACTCCGCGTGCTCAGCACTCCGGAGGCATTCAATAAACTCGACCCAGACATGTTTGAGGAGCTTGAGCAGCGCGCCGTTAGCCAAAAGGGGGCCGTGATGTATGCGGTCGGCGAATTCGGCGACGAGGAGTCGGGTACGATCGATGGCATTCATGCGAAGCTGCTCTTGTTCGATGAGCCTAAGGGTGCGAGTCCCGTGACATTCGTCGGGTCTGCGAACGGCACGGGCGCAGGTTGGGGCGTTCGCGCGTCCTTCAATGTCGAATTGATGGCAGAGATTCACCCTGGTCTGGCGATTGACCACTTCGTCCGCGACTTCATGCTGGATAAGAAGGGTCGACTGAAAGCGTGGCTGAAGGAGTACAAACCATCCGATCGTTCACCGATCAGTGCGGAGACCAGATTGCGCGATGAGCTCGTGTTGAGCCTTCGCCGAATTGCCGCTCTCGACTTCCGCATGACCTACGATGAGCGCGCGCACAGACTCGCCATCGACCGGCTCGCTATTGACGCATTGCCAGCGAGTCTGGTGGCGGACGGAGCCGTCGTCATCGAATGCACGCCTCTAGTTCTCGCGACGGCCGACAACTCTTGGAAGCCGATCCGTGATCTGGTGCACAGCTCGCTGCGGTTCGAGGGCGTAGAGCTTGCAGACGTCTCCGCGTTCATCGTGATTCGCGCGCGGTTTGGCGCGACGGTCGTTTCTCGGATCGCACTCGCCAGGCTTGACCTTTCGGCGAGTCTCGCGGAAAGGCGCAACGATGCTGCACGTGCGGCACTGCTTGAGAATGTCGATCCGATCAACATTATGACGGCCCTAATCCTGGGACTTTCGCGACTCCGCCCCACCGCCGCGTCAACCGGTCTGTTGGGACGCGCCGCGTCGCGGCACACGTCCGTTTCGCAATTGGTTGAGGCGGTTACGCTGGAGCGATTGTTGCAGGCCGTCGCGCAAGACGTGGATCTTGTCCGAAGTGTCCGCCTGTTACTCACTTCGATCTCCGACGAGTCCTTATCACGCTTCTGTGACGACCTCGAGCTTGCCTCACGCGGCGAGGCGGGTCACGCAAATGCCTAGCGCACTGACTCTTGCCGATTTCCAGCGCGCAGCGGTTGATCAGATCCTCACGCGCCTCCGCAACAAGCAGGGATCACAGCGCTTCCTCTTGGCCGACGAAGTCGGCCTTGGCAAGACGATTGTGGCGCGCGGGGTGATCGAAGAGCTGGCCAAGCGAAAACGCACACCATTGCAGGTGATCTATCTCTGCTCCAACGCTGAGATCGCTGAGCAGAATCGTCGGAAGTTGGTCGCCGATGCGGGGCAGAGCATAAATCGCGTCACCGAACTCGCCGTTCGCGCCGGCACAGGGAATTCGAATGTGGCGCTCTACGCCTTTACGCCGGGCACATCGTTGGCGAATGGCACCGGCTTAGCGTGGGAACGACGTCTCCTGCTCTTTCTCGTGCATCGCTTGTACGACGTCGACGTTTCGGACATGCACTGGCGTCGCTTCTTTCGCTGTAGTGCTGGCGAGGAGAGATGGTACAGCGCAACGAAATCGGCGCCGCTCGAGGCCGAGTTTTCCCGCCGAACGCGAAAGGACTTCCAAGATCAGCTACGGACATACATCTCGGCTTTGCCGGAGAGCTCTGATATCCGGCCGGCGGCACTCCGGGCCGCCGTCGATTCGTTTGATGAGGCGGATCGCGCGGCATGCCGTGGGCGCAACAGGATTGTCGCTCACCTACGCTCGGCCGTGCAGCGCATCGCCCTACGGGCTCTCCAGCCGGATCTCGTGTTGCTTGACGAGGTGCAGCGATTCAAGGCCGTCATCGATGAAGCCAAGGACCAGCGGCAATTGTCGAGTGAGCTGTTCAAGTCGAGGACGCCTGTCTTGATCCTATCGGCAACACCCTATCGTTTGCTCACACTTGAGCATGAAAAAGCTGGAGGCGAGGCAGCCCACCATGAGGACTTCTTTCGGACGCTGGATTTTCTGTTTGGTCGGGATCGCAAGACTCCAAAGCGCGTGCGGGCAAACCTGGAGACATTTGGCAAGCGTCTCCGGCAACTGGATCTCACAGCAGTACGTGACGATGCGCTTCTGTCACTGAAACGGAAGATTGAAGGCGACATTCGCCAAGTGGTAAGTCGAACCGAGCGAAATGCCTACGTTGGTCAGGCGCTCAGAGGAGTTGCAGAGTCAGGAGTGCACCATCGGTCGTTGCCCAACCTTCCAGAGTTGCAGGAGTACTTCTCGATTCATCGGGATCTCGGGCGATATCTCCCGGGTGCCGGCCAGGTGACCGACTTTTGGAAGTCAACGCCGTCATTGCTGTCCTTTATGGATAGAGGCTATGCGCTCACAAGGAAACTCAAGCTGCAGAAGACGCGGGTTCCGCGGGGACTTCTTTCAAGTCCTGATGACCCGGCGCTGCCCAGCCGCAATCCCCGACTTCGTCAGCTAATACTGCACGCGCTGGGCGCCGATGGAACCCCGCCTCTCTTGTGGACAGCCCCTCAGTACACTTACCACAAGGATCGGTTTTACGAACGCAGGCCGGCTCGGAAGATGCTGCTCTTCTCCGGCTGGCGATTTGTGCCGAAGTCCGTGGCCCTGATCGTGAGTCAGGCGGCCGATGCTCGGCTCGGCGCGAAGAAAGATGAAGCAGGACAGCCCCTCAGATTTGCTGAGACACGCTCTTTCCACGTTTTCGACGTCTGTTTTCCGTCGTGGGAACTCGCGAGGCTCGTGAATCCGAGAGCACCACGCCTCGACCTTCTGCCAGGTGCTTTCGCGGCGGAGGACGTCCTCGATTCTGCGGTGGCCATCCTTCGCATGCGTCTTGAGGAAGTAGGGGTTTCTGTGGCGCCGGTTGGTAAGCATCCCATGTGGCAGGCGGTGGCACGCCTTGAGATAAGTGGTCCTCACGCCTCGGCGATGCTAGATGGGCTCGGTGCGTGGGAGGGATCGGAGGACGCCAGTGCTGACGCGACCGAGCGGCACCGGGACTGGTTCCTGAACTGGTGCGAAGAGCAGAAACACCCGCTGACAATCAGCGAGGGCGACCTTCGCCGCATGGCCCTCGTCGCGTCGTTCTCGCCAGCGATCGCGCTGCTTCGCGCATTGCACACCGTGTACGGTGCGGCCGAACTCGAGAGCGAAGTGCCCAGACTCCTGACGGTTACACTCGAGACCTTGCGTCGTTTCTACAACCGGCCGCTAAATCAGCGAGTTGTTCGAACACACAAGCAACAAACCCAGTGGAAGCTGAAGGGCGCCCGCGGAAAGGGCGGATACGCTGAACGTGTGCTGGTCCACGCAGCGGACGCCCACCTGCAGGCCGTGCTCGACGAGCACACGTACCTGCTCCGAAACGCCGGTGGATCGGACACCATCGGACGAGCGATCGAACACTACGGAACTGTGTGGGCGCTCGGCCGTGGTTCTCGGAAAACAAACGGCCCGAGCGGGCACGGCGAGCTGGTGCGCATCAAGGATGACGCGCATGTCTTTCCCACGCACTTCGCACTCGCCTTTGATGACGATCGAGCGATCGAAGCCGAGCCTCTGGATGGCGAGGAACAAGCGCTACGCCGAACCGTTGTGCGCGAGGCATTCAACTCGCCCTTCTGGCCGTTTGTGCTTGCCACGACGTCGGTCGGGCAGGAAGGGCTGGATTTTCATCTGCACTGCCGCGATGTCTTCCATTGGAACCTGCCTTCGAATCCGGTCGACCTCGAGCAGCGGGAAGGTCGAATCAATAGACGGGACTGCCTCGCCGTGCGATCGTCCATCGCTCGCGATTGGCCTATCGCATCAATGGCAGAGGGCTTGCAGTCGGGCGCTCACAGTCCCTGGACCCTCGTATTCGACTGCATTGCCCAGGACCAAAACATCCAACGCTACAAACACGGTCTCTACCCACACTGGATCTACGAGTGCAAGGATCCTTCGCACAGCGTGGCGATTGAACGTCATGTCGCGTTCTTTGACGCGAGCCGGGACGAGCGCCGCTACGCGAAGCTCAAGGAAGGACTGGCGCTCTATCGGCTTGTCTTCGGACAGGTCGACCAAGAACACCTGCTCAACGACCTCGAGCAGCGTCTTAGTGAACTGACGGAACCCGAGCGTCTCGAAGCGAAGCGCCGACTATCGAGTTACATGCTGAATCTCTCGCCGATCGGAGCTGGCGAGGCACTGAAGTTCTCGCACGAGGAGGCGAAAAAACTGCTTGACTCGAGCGATCCGAATGGTCTCCAAGTCTTGTGCAACGACGTGGTCGACATTTTGACCACGAATGCCGCGCAACTGGCCGAGGTTCGCGATGACATTGAGCGGCTTCTTATGCGAGTTCGGAAGGCGGCCACGAGTGGGGAACGGCGGTCACACCAGCTGGTAACAGTCGTCACAGCGTTGACCTACCTGCGGAATCCTTACGACGAATTCTTCGATACGCAGAGCTTTGGCGGGTTTGACGATGACCTCAGAGTCATCCGAAATGCGGCGAAGCGACTTCGCTAACGCAGTGCGACGCCGGCTCCGCGCGCACGCGAATTGATGTTGCCTAATCGGATCACGGCGGGCAAGACACAATCACGCCATAGAGCGCCATGTGAACAGCAACACCTTGGCTAGCGCGCGAGGAGTTTGGGCACCTTGAGTTGAAGCTCATCAACCTTACAGCCAATCGCTTCAATCGCCCCGTAGTACCGTTGAATGCTGGACATCTCGGCCACGTCGTCCCCGACCATCGATGCCCACCGCGTCGGATAGCTGAGCATCAAATGATTGGCGGCATGACCGTCCGACTCGAGCTCCCAATGCGCAACGCAACCGACCGCCAAAACGCCGACGAGGCCATGGCGGCTCAGGAGGGGCTTTCCCGCTCGATCCAGTATTTCCAAACGCTTCGAAAACTCCTGCACAAGTTCAAGTTTCGAATCAAGCGCCGGAACGGTCGCCATATGAACGTCGATATTCACGGCGACGATTCCTCTTGACCGTACGACCTCTATGATACCGCCGGACCGAGGACCCATGATCTGCTCTGCCGCCTTCGATAGGTTGGCGCGAAGCTTTTCCTCCGTTTCCGACCTCATGCGCTTGGCCTCGATCTCGAGTTGCTCGCCCCCAAACGTCCATCGGGCGTCGGCCGTTCCGGCTGATATGTCAAATCCGGAGATCGCAAATAGTGCGGGAACGTACAGCTCAAACTGAGTGTTTCGGCCAACGGAGTTCGCCTCATCTGCGGTCATCGCCCCGGTGATCGCGAGCTCGAGTTTTTCCTTCGTGAAGATCGACGAGTTCGGATTGGCTTCAGCGGCGGCGATGAGGATCAGCATAAATTCCCATGCGGCCTTCTGAGCCTCCTCTAGTTCAGCGCGCACACCCGGATCGTTTAGAAGCGATCGGACATTGCGAATCGTTTGAACGAGCCTGATCGCTGCCGGGAGCCGGCTCGACGGATTCACCGAACACCCAAGCTTTCTCAGCGAATCAAGGATCCATTCGAGGCGCCGAACAGTCAGACGGTCAGACGCGGAGTGGCGCTCCGGATCGATGGACCAATCACCGACGTTCTCTCGCATAGCAGACTCGCGCGCTAATGCCAAAGTTCACTTGCAAGGGCATTTATCAAAAAGCGCGCGAAGTGCACCTTCCGAAAGGCCCTTATCAAGTGCAGCGACATGTTAGGCTCAGCTATGGACCTTGCATGAGGTAAGTTGCGGCATTCGAGAGCATTCCCGCGCCCAACAACACGAAGCCAAAAATGAGAAGAGCGAATGCCGATTTGTCTTGGATGTCGAGCAAGTGCTTCGTGACTCGTTCGACAACCGGCTCTGTTTGAGGATCTCCCGACGCGATCCTTCGCAGCTGACCGATCGACGTTTCGTGCGCGACCAAGCAGTAGACGATCCATTTCAAAATCGTCTTGACGCGCCACGCCAAGAGGAGCGACCCGGAGCCAGTAGCAAGTGCGCCGCCGAGCTTCAGCCACGTTGCGATGTCAGTTGGCAAGTGCATTCGATGGTGACCGATGAAAGAAACGTGCCGGCGTGCAGCGCTACTTCGAATCCTCGACGAACGAGAACCCGGCGCCGGTGGCGTACCATCCAGCGCTGCTCAACTGCGCGACCGCCTCATCACGATTGAGCGCGATGCGAGGGCCTGTTTCAGTGAGGTCGACGGTCTTGAAGAACTGGAGTGCTCCGGTAGGCAAGCCGTTGACCTCGGCGGGCACCTTGCCATGGGGCACGAAGACATAGGCGCCGGATCCCTTTATCTGATAGACATCGACGTTCATGGTGTCGCAGCTCCCTGTGTCCGCTGGTAGGTTGTCGTGTGCCTGACTACAATTAGCTAGCCGCGTTATCCAGCGTGGAGGACACAAGGGATGCAGACCTCGATGCGTTCCGCTCGGAATTCATCCTCTACGATGCGCCGGAACTTGATGCGGCGCAACCACTCCTGCACAATCGTGCCACGTTAGGCCGCGCGTGAGGTCGCGGGCGGGCGCGACTACCTCGCAGGAGGGTTCAGTCGCAATTTCCGCGAAACTCAGCTGCCGTCGTTCTCGATCCGACGCCTCGAGCAACGGAGCCTTGTTGCCCCACGAACGAAGTACGACCGGCCCAAGGCGAAGGAATGAGTTGGCGCGCTCGCTGACCGCGACCGTCTCCAGTAGAGGTGCGTCCTCGATGCTCTACCCGAACCTAACTACGATCTGCGCGCTAGCTTGCGATGATAAACAGGCACCGACGCTCAGTTTGTTTCTGAGCCGCCTTTGTGATCTGGCGACCCTCTGATCCCCCAACGCTACCGGCCGATCTGCGTTGGTCGGTAGCAACGCCCTGATTTCGCTTGGTCGCTCAACACGAGTCCTCGCCGTCGTCCACGTCATCTCGATGCACGTCACACCCCGCAGTCGTAAACTCTTTCGGCAGTCCAATGCGGCCGCGGTTCCTCAGATGTCATGCATTCAGCCTATCAAGATGGCGCTCTGCTGATGGCAGACTGCGCGCGTGAACATTGATGCTCGTCATGACTGCAAGCAGGCGCAACTCGATGATGCCCCATCGGGTGGGCGCTGGCTCAGAAATTCGTGCGACAAAAGGCGGATCTGTTTCTAGCACAGTTTCTTCCGGCAAACGTCGATTTGCGCGTCGCGAGAGTCCGGCGCCGACGCACGGTTGCCTCTGAAGACCGACATTTCGACGTGCTGCACTATCACTCTATTGCTGATGCCGATTGAGTTTCGGGGATCTGTGCGGAGGCGCTCACATCTCCGGGTTTCCTCTCCGGTTGGCCCACTTCAAAATGTCGTCCAAGCCGAACAACGTCAGTGTATTCTTGTTCTTCTCAGCGAATCGCCGAGTCTCTTCGGAAAAACCGCCCGTGCAGACCAAGACTGCGTGGTTCGCCCGCCGATGGTGCATCGTCCCAAAAAGGTCGCGAATGAAGTGTGGACCCGCTGGCTTCGCGTGCTGTTTGCACTGCACGATATAAATCTTACCGGACTTCCGCAGAATGAGATCGACGCCTTCATCGCGCGTCGGCGGCGTGTACTGGACCTCGTACCCTATTTCCTCAAAAAGTCGGCCCATCTCTTGTTCAAACTCGTGGCCAGAAAGCTCTGTCCAGAATTGGGCCTGTTGAATGGCGGCCATTCGAGCTGCGGCTATCGCTGCGCGTGCCTCTGGCTCCTTGCTCTTCCGCCACGTAAATAGTCGGTTCTTTTCGTGGGTGTCCCATTCGATTTTCGCTCGTCGGAAACTCGTTACTCGATCACCGAGGTCACTCGCCAATCCGGCGGTTAGGAACGGATTGAGCTTGAGCCTCTCAGCAACGATCCTCTCGTGCATAGCGCTGCCGATCCAGAACGCGAGAGCAATCGTAAGCACGACCCACGCGATGTTCGTGTCGATCACCAGCGGAAGAAGGAACAACAGCACGGCTCCACCTAGGACGAAGCCGAGACTCGCTCGACGCGCCTTCAGTTTGTGTCGGAGGATCACTCCGTCAGCAGTCGTGAGGTCGGTTGCGGTGAGCCGGAACTTCTCGAGTCGCGGTTCCGGAACCGACGGCGACGGCGCTGCAAAGTGCGCGCCGATATGGAGAGCGACCGCGAGTGAGTCGTCATCGCTCGGTTTCCATGACTTCTTTTGCTTTCGACGGCGGTGTCTCATGGCGATAGGAACATGGTCGTTTAATCAGCCGAAAGTACAGCGAACACAGCGAACAGCCTCAGAGGTTGCCACGGCTGTATGACTACAATGATTCTCTGATTGAGTCGATCCCCGAGCGGTTCGCAATTGTCGAGAAATCGCGACACGAAATATGGGACCTGTTTCTAGCACAGTTTCTCCCGCCAAACCTCGTTTTTGATGTCGGGAAACTCCGGCACCGACGCTCGGTTTCCCTCCGAGAAGCGATAATTGACCGTGATCCCGCGACCCCCTGACGCCGATGGGGTTCAGGGGGTCGCGGGTTCGGGAGTCTTTCCGTCGTCGCTTCGCCTTCGGCTTGCGACAGTCCGGTCGAATCCCGCCGTCCCGATGGATAATGCGAGGCTCCACTTGCACTTATGCAGGTGGAGCTTCGTCGTTGTGGAGGCGGTGGCATAAACCTTTGCACCAGTCACTCAGCAGCACGACGCTTTGGTTGAGTGACCGCCGAAAAAAAACCAACGGCGTCGGCGTGCTGGTAGCGGTAACTCCGCTTCACCGTTTCGATATCGGTCCAGCCACCGGCCGCCGCGACATCGAAATCTAGCAAGTGCTTTCGCTCGCTTGTTGCTCCAGCGAGTAAATAAGTTCCTCAATGTCCTCTGCGACCACTCACCTCTATCGACCGGGACGCGCCCCACAGGGCCCACGAGGCGGCGAAGCAGCCTCCGGCGAGGATGCGGTGCGTCAAGCCGTCGGATGGAACCGGCATGTCGTCGCAGATTTCCGCCGGCCGCGATGGCGAGGCCGTCGTGAATGACCGATGTTTACGTACCATGGCCAAGCGAAAGAAGATCGCGGTGATGCCCTGATCTGAAGATTGTCTTGAAGCGAAGCGCGCTCGGTAGGCCAACCAAGGAGAGTTATGCCTGAATCGTGGTACAACGGTTATGGCCCAAAGGAACGCGATGCAAAATACGACGTTCTGATAGCAGCGATAGCGAAAGCAGAGGTTCCGGCCGCGTCTGGCCCCTGCCAGTTGTGCGGCGATCCAAACGCCAAAGTCGCTTACCACTCTGAGGATTATTCGGAGCCCTTCCGCTGGCTCCCGCCAGCGATGTTCGCCCTCTGCCGTCACTGTCATCTCGCAAAACTGCACAAGAGGTTTTCGCAACCGGAATCATGGGGAGCTTTTCTCGCCCACGTTCGTCGAGGTGGTTACGCAGCTGACCTACGGGACCCGTCGATTCATAAGGAAGTTGACCTCTACAAAGCTGCGCTGCGCGCGGGCCGTCAGGCGACACTCGGTGCGCTGCGTCCCTATCGCACACGAGAAGGAGGTGAGT
Source organism: Gemmatimonadales bacterium (assembly GCA_038205995.1). Lineage (GTDB taxonomy): Bacteria > Gemmatimonadota > Gemmatimonadetes > Gemmatimonadales > Gemmatimonadaceae > Fen-1231. Next base: position 40,812 of record JBBRBH010000023.1, on the reverse strand, counting down.
GGTTTGCTTCACTTCGCATGGATGACGCGAGCAAGAGAGATCGCAGCGCTCGGCCACGTCCATAGCGCGGCGGCCGAACTACGGTTCCTGCCGGCGCGTGGGTGGTCGAGAGCAAGTAACTGATTAGTTCCTGCGCCCTGTCCCCGAAGTCGTGAGAACGCTCGCGCTGCTTCCGGACGTCCGAGACGCGATTCATCAAGCAGTGAGCGATTGAGGTCTTTCGTTCAGCGGTTCTGCATCTCGGAGCGAGCTCGTGCCTCAACTCAACTTTCATGCGAGAAGAATGAAGCATCAGTATTTCGGCGACGAGAACGACTATCGCAAGTACGGTCTGATTCGCGCACTCAGCGGTGAAGGCAAGTTGTCGGTCGGCGTCTGGTGGATGTTGACCGAAGACGACGGTGGCGTCGATGGAAAGTTCACGAAGTATCTCAACAACAGCGCGACTCGCCTGCATGACGTGCCGCTTCATGATCATCTTCGTGTCGCGCTTGACTCGGGCAGCCGGCATCTGAGTCACATCGAGCGCGGCGGCATCCTTCCCAACACGAGATTCTTCTCCGAGGTTGTGCCGGACGCGTTGAAGCCGAGGCTTGCACACGCGGACAGAATGCGAGCGGTGCTCGGCGCGTGCGATCTTCTCTTCGTTGATCCAGACAATGGAATCGAGGTGAAGAGTACGCCCGCCGGCAGAAAGGACTCTTCGAAGTACGTCCGCTGGAGTGAGATCGCAGACGCCCATCGCGCCGGGCAATCAGTTCTCGTCTATCAACACTTCCCACGTCAAGCACGGAGTCGATTTACTCCCGCTACGGCATCCGAGTTGGCGAAGCAGACGGGAGCATCTCACGTCGACACATTCTCAACCTCCCGCGTTCTGTTTCTTCTTGCAGGTCAGGAGAAGCACGGTGAAGTCCTGCGCGATGGCATTCGAACGATACGCGAGCAATGGGCTAGCCAAATCACGCACCAGAGTCATGAGATGTCCTGATTCAACTCGCGTCGACCCGGGCGCGCTCCCGTTCTCACTTTCCCCTACAATCTCAGAGTTTGCGCTCGGCGATCGCCATGATTTCCGGCCGGGAGCAGAACGTTTCAGTCTGGACGTGGCGCGATTCCGCCGAAGCGCGAAGAGTTCAACTATCAGAGCCTTGTCAATAGCCGTAGCTTCATGCGTAGGAGTACACCTTCGCTCGTAGCGTGCTCGTGTTTCGAAGGCGCGGAGCCTGGCATCGTTCGAAGTCGTATGCTCGCCAAACACATTCCTTCGGTCGACGAGGTTAACTTTGTATAGTGCCGACCAGCAGAATAGTGACTGACGCTCTGCCGCAAGATTTCGCCTCCAACACGCTTCGAGGCAGGTGACGCGCGTCCTTGAGTTGCTCGGAGCTGGTTACGATGAGCCCGTTGCCATGCCGGTACACGCACGCGCCTACCTCGAAAAGTTTCCCGTAGTGCAAGCAGCGATCAAGCGGATGCAGAACGCGACCGACGCCGAGGCATTGGATCTGCTGTGGTGGGAAATGGGGCTGCTCCGATTCTCACCAGCCCCGCGCGATGACGGTAATCTTTACTGCGGCCAAACCTACGAGCAGTTCGCGGCCAGCTTCGGTATGACGGACGCCACCGCGTCTTATGCGCTCGATCGCGCCGCCGAGACTAGCAACATCGTGCTCCGTCTACACTATCTCAGCTTCGTTCTCGATCGCATGCCGGCGACCGGAAAGGCATGGGTCGAGCGGCAGCGTGAGGTGCTCGCGCTCTGGCGACAATATGCTGATTATTGCCGCGCGGCTGCGCCGACGGATACTGAATGCAACGCTGCAATGTGTATTGAGGATGCCTTGGATGCGGCGGCACCGATGATGTCCCGCGCGGGCGTCCTTCGCGCGGATGAACCTGCCGATTGGGCGTCTTGGCTACTCCAGTTGGCCACAGAGGTGCGAACATTTCCAGGGTGCAAGGAAGAACGAGAAGAGTTTTGGCAGCACCGATGGGTCGCGCCGTTTCTGCGACATCTGAAGTTTCTGTCTGCCGACTCCGCGAATACGATGATTCGTGCGCAGGCCTTTTCGCTACTCGACGACGCGGGGAAGTACTACGCGTCCGAACCGCTGTCCGACACGTTTTCGTATTTGGTCGCCGAAGTCCGCTATGAACTTCGGCTACACTGGGGCGACACAAATGCCCACCCGGACAAGATCCGAGATCAGTTCGCTACGATTGTTCGCCGCGCCAATCTGCATAAGGCTACGGGCAATGGAATGTTGACACAGCATTTCTTTCGGGAGGCGCGACGGCTCGCGGATGAGCATCGCCAATATTTCACGAATGAAAGCATCGATGAATTGATGCTTGAGGAACGAGCTGCTATTCAGCACTCGGTCGTCGCAGGAGAGTTCAAGACAGTGTCCGCTTCGGTCGAGTTGCCGAAGGAGCATTTTGAGCGAGTGCGCGACACGCCGGAATCAACGATCGATTGCTTGGTCGCGGACGTCGCGGTGCCGATTCCTACGCGGGCTAGTCTCGAGGCGGCGGTCAAGGGCATTGCTGATGTGGCACCGCTTCAGATGATGTTCGCGACTACGATATTCGGCGCTGGTAAGGTCGTCGGCGAATCAAACGGGGAGCACTATGAGGAAAAGAACGTCGATCTCGCGATCGAGCAGCAAGCGCTTGTCCACGCGCGACTCGCGGGGTACGCCATGAGTGCCACGATCGTTGCGGCTGCATCGAAAGTCGGCGTAACCGTCGAACATCTCATCGCCCCACTTAGCAGTCTGCATGCGGACGCGGGGACGATTGAACTGATACGCCACGGGTGCGAGCGGTTGATTGCGGAGGATTTCGTTTCTGCGTGCCATGTGCTCGTGCCACGAGTCGAGGATGTGTTGCGACAAGAGCTGCGGGCCCGAGGCCTTCACGCCACGGAGTTCAAGCGCGACGTCGGCGACGGTACGAGCCGCACCGACGATGAACCGCTCGGGTCGATGCTTGCTAGGACACTTCCGGACGGCACGAAAGTTCGGGAATTCTTAGGTGAGGACTTCGCGCAGCGCATTGAGTGGACGATGGCATCGCAGACAGGCCTGAATCTGCGCAATACGTTCGCGCACGGGCAGGCGCGACCGGGTCATTGCACAGCAGAGAACGCAGGCATTGTACTCGCGATTCTCTATCGGCTTGCTGTCCTCGTCGCGTAGAGACGTCACTCGCGACTTGGAACTGCAGGTAGCGAATTACGTTGCAGGAGTAGTCGGTATCTCGACCGTTCGGTGATGAAACACATCGAGGCAGAACACGCGATCGAACGGCGTTGCGACGGCAAAGCATGGAAGGTCGACAGGTGCATCGACCACACCCCGCGTTCCGATTGCGCGAAACGCAATTAATAACCAAATGTCATCGCAGCTTCTGCGATACGCCGCAACGCGTCCGTCCTTCGGCGCGAGAACACGCACTATGTCGTCGAGGCCAGCGTGCGTTACGCTGCGGTGCCGCGACGACCGCGCACATTGATGCCGCCGAGCGCATGTTGAAGGCGCAATCCTCGGCATCGCCTACGTCGGGTACTCGTCATGACGGCGAACCCAGTGTGGTCCGCGTCCTGCTTCGTCGCGCCCCTTCGGAACGAGATCGAGATAGTGATAGTGGAGGTTCAGCTTGTCGTTACCGCGGTCGTAGCATGAATACGTGTGAAAGATCGCACCGTCCTCCCTTCTATAGAAGATGCTGTGGCCCTCGCGCTCGCGGGCCTTCGGATCGCGCATCGAAAAGTTGTACAGAGCACGTTTGGCCTGCATCTCCTCGGGTGTGAAAGACACTTGAAAGTCGTAGTTGAAAGCGGACCCGCCGGAAGACAGCCACTTGAAACGCCACCCCATTCGCTTTTGATAATCCGCGAGTTTGGCAAATGGCGCCCGCGAAACCACAACCATCGTGACGTCGCGGTGTTCCAGATGAACACCGAGTCCATCGAACCCGTCCGCTCGCAGCGAGCAGTGCGGGCAGCCCGCCTTGTCCTCTGGGTGGAACATGAAGTGATACACAATGAGCTGACTTCTTCCGGCAAACAGATCGCCGAGGGTCTCGGGCCCTGACGCACCCTCGAATACGTAATCGTTGTTGACGACTTCCCAAGGCAATGCGCGCTGGAGCGCGCTGAGCTCTTCACCTTGGCGCGTCCAGGCTTTCTCCTTCTCCAAGAGTTCCCGCCGGGCGGCCAGCCACTCTTCGTGCGACACAACAGCATGACTGATCTGCGCGCGACTCCTCTCGTCCGTCATAAGTGCTCCCGTTTCGGTGGACGTCTTCTGGTTCTATGCCGCCTAACAAGAATTAGGTCGCACGCGACCGAAGGGCGACCCCCCGAACGCTGATCAGGCTCTGACGCTCGCTACTCCCCTCTCAATTCTTCTTCTTTGAATCCGGAGAAGCCGGCAGGCCCGCCATCCTGTCCTTGAACGGCATGAAACTCCCTCGTATCCCGCGTCAGCCCCTGGAGTTGCGGTGGCGGATACGCGGCGATCAGCGCATCGGTCGTCGTGATGCGGTCTTCCTCCAGAGGATGCGCGGCGAAGAACGCGTCGACTGCGCTCGGATTCGTCGATCTTATCGAACTTTCTCGAGTTCATCGCGCCTACCTAATAGAAGGAGATGTGCCACCGTTCGGTAGAAATATTCCCGGCGTGCCAAAGGCAACCTCTGTAACGTGTCTGTGGAACTGGGCATGGCAATCGCCCGCTTGAGAATGGCCTACTTACTTTGTTCGTGGGAGTCCTCGCTGTCCTTCCCCTTCTCGTTCGCACGGCGTAGCCTTGAGGAACAGGAGATTCCGAATGACGCACGCAAACATGCTGACCGTTCGACGCATCGTTGCTACAGCGTATGTTGCCGCGCTCTCCGTCTTGATCCCCTCGTCCGCGCACGCACAACAGCGCCCGGCGCTCGGGCCCGCAGACGGCGCCGGCCTGCCCCCACTCGACACCGGCCGCGTGATCGCCGGAATGCTCGCTCCTGATTTCACACTCGAGGCCAAGAACGGCGGCACGGTCACTCTCTCACAATTCCGCGGTAAGAAGAATGTGGTTCTCGTCTTCTATCGCGGACATTGGTGACCCTACTGCACACATCAGCTCGGGGAGCTGAAAGGCTTGCTGGATGAACGGCGGAAGCGCGACGTCGAACTCATCGCGCTTGCGATCGACTCGCGCGAACTGCTGCAGACGATGGCCGACAAGATCTCTGCGGACGGAATAAAGCCGGACTTCACGTTCCTTTCGGATCCCGATCACAAGGTCATTGACCGCTACGGCCTTCTCAATCCCGCCGGAAAGGGATGGCCGCATCCGACGACCTACGTGATCGACCGAAAGGGCAACGTCCGCTGGAAGTTCACCGAGGTCAATTACAAAATACGCCCGACCAATCAAATGATTCTCGACGCGCTCGCGAAAGTTGAGGCCGCGCCGGAGTGAAACGGGTGTCGCAGGTCGCCGCGGCGGTCGTCGCCGTGGCGCTCATCGCGTACCTCGCGCGCCTCGCGCTCACCCCGGCGGTGAACCTCGGCGTCGCGGTGCGCGCTCCGCGTTTCGTCGCGATGACGGTCGATCGCAAGCCCGTGCCGCGCACGCTCGACGACTACGCCGGCCAGCCGCTCCTCGTGAACATCTGGGCCACGTGGTGCGATCCGTGCAGGGAAGAGATGCCGAGCCTTCAGCGGCTTCACGAGTCGTACAAGGATCGTGGCCTGAAAATCGTGGCTATCAGCGTCGACGATCCCGGGTCGGACGATCTCATCCGCGAGTTCGCGAAAGAGAAGGGGCTCACCTTTGAGATTCTCCACGACGCGAAGTCTGACGTGTTGACGCAGTTTCTCGTGCGCGGTGTGCCGGAAACGTTTCTGATCTCGCGCGAGGGTGCGATCGTGGGCTCGCGGTTTGTGGCCGATTGGGCGTCCGCCGCGAGTCGGGCTCTCGTGGACTCGCTGCTGTTCGCGCACTCGCCGTAGCAGCGCTACGGCGTCGGAATCGCGGGAGTGTTTTTTCGAAGGGACGCGCTTGATGCCTACGCGGTTCTTGCGCCCGATTCAGTCGCTCGTCAGGGGCTGACCCGCACTCCGCGCCAGCGCGCGACCACGGTATCGCGCCATTGCCGCTTGTTGTCGATCGAGACGACGCTGCCCGAAACAATGGTACCCGACAGCGTGTCTGCGGACCCGCGAATTCGTTGCGTCGGTAATCGCGGGCGGTCGGGCCCGATGTTCGGACGGGTCATCATAGAATCGAGGAGCGCGTAGACCTGCAGATGCGCCGGTGAGGACCACACTGCCATCGAGAGCCACGAGCGATATCCGTACGTGCTGTCGCGAGTCGCAGGGAGGATCCACGTCTCCGCAGTGAACCCGGCCGCGTGCGGCGGCCACGGCGTGGAAGCGGACGGAAGCGAGTCTCGTTCGGCGGCAAACGCGATCTCGGCGTTGTACCGCACGGGCGGCGGATTCGTGTCAAACGCAAACGTGCGGGAGGGCGGCGCGGCTGGATACGTGTCGGGCCACTCGGGGACCTCGATGCTGCGCGCGATACGTGCCCATCGCACGGTGGTGTCGCCGAGCGCGGTGATCATTTCGAATCGCCACACGCCCGCGTGCGGTGCGACGCCGTGCGCGTGCAAACGTTCCCAGCTGGCGTCGCGGAACAGCTCATAGAAGAACGCGCGCAGCGGCCGCGTGCTGGCCGAGTCGCGATGCGCGAGCGCCCAGCGGATCAGCGCGGAATCGCTGGAGGGGGTCCGGCGGCTGACGGAGCGCTTGTAAACCTTGATGTAGGTGCGCAACTCGTACTCGGCCGGGTGCTCGTCTTCGCGGTCTCCACCTCGCGAGTAGACCGGCGACGGTGACGGCATTCCGTAGAGCATGTCGAACGTCGGCGCGCCGCGGATCCATTTGTCCTGCGGGCGCACGCCCAGAAAGAGAATGCCCATCGTCTCACGGGGCCGGCGGTCCCAGTGCCACGGCGACAACGCGCAGTCCGAGCCGCGAATCCATGGCACGACCCAAATCGCGCCGTGGGCCTTGCTGATGACCGACTTGAACTTCCGCCGCACCGTGTCGGGCAGCGCATCGATGAGCCACTCCCAAGCGAGGATGGACGAGGTATCGCGCCTTCCCATCCGCGCGTGCGCGTTCTCCGGCGCGCCGTTGAGGCTGAGGGAATCGACCGCTGTGCGTCCACTCAGGTGGCCGAGCAGCACGAACGGGATTTGCGGGTTGTAGTCGATGAACTGCATCGTGCAGCGTCGCGATTCCGCCGCACGCGGACGCGCCGCGGCAATCGCGACCAGCGCGATGGCACCAAGGGTTAACGCTCGGAGGAAGCGGCGCGGCGGCATACTTGCAAGTACCCTTCAGCCAGTCCTCGCGTAACGCGTCATGCCACCCACAATGATTAATCCGAACTTCAAAACGCCTGCTCCTCACGACTCGGCGCCGTTCGCATTCGCAAGCCGGATGTTTTTTGTGTGTGCAATATTCTTGCTGCCGCGCCTAGTCTGCGCGCAACATCCTGTCGCGCCGTCCCAGTTGCTGCTGGGTGTGACGCCGGACAACGCCGGACATTGCGAGACGTCGACGAAGAGTTCTGGAAGAACCACCTCAGCGCGAAGATCAGTGGAGTTGGTGTTCGAGGATGAGCACAATTCGATGCGGTCGCTATACGTCTCTCTCGACTCAGCGGGGCGGGCAGTCGGTTACGTCGAGAACGCGGTCTACACCCCGCCGTCCGGAATCGTGGAAATGCATGGAGTGTCGGCCGGCATTTCCGCTTCGGGCAAGGTCCTCGTCTTTCGGTTGCCGGAAAAGTCCGATAGTGGCGCGGTCGCAACTCGTACGTGGAAACCGATATTCCTAGACAGCATTGTGCAGCGTCGCGTTTTGGAATTGGTTGCCGTTGTTCGCCGGCGATGCGACTCGAGCGGACGAAGTGCACATTCGCCATCTAAGCCGCTCAATGGTTCATAGAATACCAGCGGACTTTCGCAAAGCAATCGAGTCGGACCTCATAGTGCGGGATGTGTGGGCGGACATCACACCACTCGCTCGCAATGAATGGATCTGCTGGGTCACATCTGCTAAGAGAGATGAAACCAGAAGTCGTCGCATAACCGTCGGCCTCGACAAAATGCGCAACGGTATGCGCCGACCCTGTTGTTGGGCTGGTTGTCCTCATCGTTGAAAAACTCTGATTGCGTTCTGAATCGGACGCGTCCTGGTTATCTGACGCTCGCCACTCCCCTCTCAATTCTTCTTCTTTGAATCCGGAGAAGCCGGCAGGCCCGCCATCCTGTCCCTAAACGCATGAAACTCCTTCGTGTCCCGCGCCAGCCCCTCGAGCTGCCGCGGCGGATACGCGGCGATCTGCGCATCGGTCGTCGTGATACGGTCTTCCTCCAGCGGATGCGTGGCGAAGAACGCGTCGACAGCGCCCGGATTCGTCTTCCGCTCTTCCAGCAGGATCCGCAACATCTGCGGGACGCCATGGGGATCGATGCCCGCCTTGACCGTCGTGCTAACGCCCTCGTGGTCTGCTTCGGTCTCATCGACGCGGCTGTAGTGCGCGAAGACGCCGCCCGCGACAATATTAATCGTCGAGGCGGTGACGGCGTTGTCGCATACCTTAATGAGAATGCACGCGAGCGATACGCCGGCGTTCGCGCCTTGCGCCGACTGCGACTGCTTGATCGAATGGCGCAGCGTCACGTGGCCGATTTCGTGCCCGAGCACTCCCGCCAGCTGGCTCATGGACTGCGCGCGTTCGATCAGTCCACGGTTCACGTAGATGTATCCGCCGGGCACCGCGAACGCGTTGACTTCCTTGCTGTCCACGATGTTGAAGTGCCACGAAAGGCTGCGCTGGTCCGTCACCCGGGCCAGCGAGTTGCCGAGCGCGTTGATGTATCGCAGGGCCTCGGGGTCCTTGATGAGCGGAAGTTGCTGCGCGATCTGACCAGCGTAGTTCGCGCCCATCTGGACTTCGCTCGCCTGCGACACTGCGCAGGCCGCGAGCGCTCCGAGCACCGCGACCGAAGCGGCGCGCGCGAGGAGCGCGCGGGCCCGCTGTATCTTATCGAACTTTCTCGAGTTCATCGCGCCCACCCAATCGAAGGAGTGACATGCATCTCTAGACCTCAGCCGAGGATATCAAGGGGAACCTCTATAACGTCTCTGTGGAACCGGGCGCGGCAATCGCCCGTTTGTGAACGGCCTACCTAGTTTGAGGGGGCAGCCGCGAGCTCAATTGCCCCATCTGCCTGCGGATGCGACCGAGAGCACGAGCGCACTGGAGCGCCATGAGGCCAAATCCGCCGAAGCAGACGCCGACATCAGACCAGCTCCGGACCGTGGGTGACGACAGACCCTTGAACGGCGGTGAAGCAAATGGGCTCTGCAACTCTCGGCCGGACACGCCGGCGATCAAGTGCGGAAGCACGTTTGCTACGAACGCTCCACCGAAGAAGTGCGCAACGAGAGCTGCCTAAGCCGCGCGTCTTTACTCGGGATACTCGACTACAACAGCCGAGTGCGCAACTGGTGATCCAGTAGCGCTTGCGGCTCCAAGCCAACCCTTTTCGCGTCCAGCATGTCTACATTGTAGAAGCGATTGATTTTCCTTCGAGGTTGCTATGCCGAATAGCCCAACCAGCAGTGAACGATCGAGTCTCCCGAGCATCGCCGCGGCAGTCGTGCGTGCGCTCACCCCGCGCGCGGAGCGGGAGGAAGTGCTTAGCGAACTGACGGTCGAGTTTCGCGAGCGTGTTGCGTGCGACGGCTCTGCAAGCGCGCGGCTGTGGATATGGCGGCAGTGCGCTCAGTCCGTACCGCATCTCGTGCGCCGCTCCGTCTGGCGCGGCACCACCGGCTTCGAACCGCAGTCGAGCCGCATGAATCCCGGTGGCCCTGCGCTTGAGCAATGGATCATGGATGGGCGGCACGCATTCCGCCGGCTGACGCGCCGTCCGCGCTACGCACTTCTCTCGATTCTTACGCTGGCGCTCGGGATCGGCGGAACGTCCGCAGTGTTCGGCATTGCGCGCGGAGTTCTGTTCGATCCGCTTCCATATAAGAACGCTGAGGGCGTAGCGCTCTTCTGGCAGCAGTACTCATGGACCCAAAAGGAATTCGCGTTCTTTCGCGGCGCATTCCCCGGGTTCTCGAGTGTCGCGCAGTACACGGACTACGATGCGACGCTGGAACTTGGTGACGCTCCGGCGCAACTCGTCCCAGGTATTTCCGCGTCGTCCGAGCTGTTCGCCGTCCTCGGTGCGCAGGCCGCGATGGGCAGAACCTTCAACGCGACGGACGACGTGCGCGGTGCGGCAGCTGTCGCCGTCATCAGCCACAGCCTTTGGGTAGAACTGGGCGGCGACCCGTCGGTCCTCGGACGTCGCATCCAGCTGGGCGGCAAGCCCACGACGATCGTTGGTGTCATGCCGAAGGGCTTCTGGTTCCCCGCGCCGACCACGCGGGTGTGGATCCCGGAGCAGCTCGACCCCACGGAGCAGAACGGAAAGTTCACGCTCGTGGGCCGTCTCGCGTCTGGCAATACAATCGACAGGATGGCGGCCCCGCTCGCGCAACTTACGGCGGCGCTCGGGAAGAATTTTCAGTATACCCCGCAGTTCGACAAATCGAAGAACGCCTGGGTTAAGTCGGTGCGCGAGTCTTTCGTTGGCCCGCTGCGGCCTACGCTGTACGCCACGTTCGCCGCGATGGCGATGATTCTTCTGATCGCGTGCGCGAACGTCGCGGCGCTCATGCTCGGGCAGGTCGAGGGTCGCTCGAGCGAGCTAGCCGTGCGCTCGGCGCTCGGCGCCACGCAGGGCCGCATCTCCATGCAGTTGCTTTCGGAGGCGCTCCTGCTCGGCGGACTCGCCGGCGCGGTGGGCGGCGTGATCGCGGCGATATCGTTTCGATGGCTGATCGCTGCGCTGGCGCTCGGCGAATGGGGAAACAACGCCGTGCTCGACTGGCGTGTGTTCGCGATCGCGATGTTCGCCGCGATTGTCTGCTCCGTGGTGATCTCTCTCGCTCCGACGTTTTCGTTGTGGCGCGGCCGTTTGCGCGATGTGATTGGATCGTCGCGGACCGGCGGTGTGCGTGGACGCGGCATCCGACTCGAGAGCGCGCTGGTCGTCGTCGAAGTTGCACTCGCGGTGCTCGTGACGGCGGGTGCGGGCCTGCTCGTGCGCAGCGTCGACAAGCTGTATGCCATCAACCCGGGTCTCGAAACCAAGGGCGTTGGCGTACTGAGCGTCGTGCTGCCGAGCGATCTCTCGGATGTGCGCCGAGCGCAGGTTACGGGCCAGCTCATCGACGCGGTGCGTGTGCTGCCCGGAGTGAAGAATGCGGCCACGGTGCAGATGCTTCCGCTGCGCGCCTCGGCGTGGAACGCAGGGATTGTTGTCGAGGGAAAACCCGACCTTCCCGGATCCACGACCCTCGTCCGACTCGTTTCGGATGGCTACCTCGAGACGATGGGCATCGCGCTAAGGCAGGGACGATTGCTCAGCGCGGCGGACATGATGTACGACTTCGCGGACAGCAGCGGCGGCGTCGTGGTGATCAACGAATCGCTCGCGAAGAAATACTTTCCCGGCGAAAACCCGCTCGGCCGTCGCGTGAATTCCGGATTCAGCAGGAAGTTCGCGCGCATCGTCGGTGTGGTTGGTGACGCGGCGGAGGGCGAGCTGAGAGGTCCGATGGCGCCGGTTCGCTATGCGCCGCTTGTCGAAGCCCCGTTTGTGAACAGTACGCAACACATCGTGTTCAAGGTGAAGGGCGACCTACGGCCCTCCGCCTTGCTCGCGAGCGCCCGCGCAGCCGTTCACGCGACGCAGCCGCGTGTCGCGATTCAAGAAGGCACGACGATGGATCAGGTGCTCGCGCGCTCTGTGGGCCCTGCACGCCAGTTGTTGACGATCGTCGCGCTGCTTACCGCGCTCGCGCTCTTTCTCGGTGCGATCGGTATCTACGGCGTGATGTCGCACTTCGTCGCGCGGCGGCAACGAGACTGGGGAATTCGCATCGCGCTGGGGTTGCGGCCGGTACGAGTGTTGTCGGGAGTTGTAGGGCGCGGCACTCGACTCGTCGCCGTGGGCGTCGTATGCGGGCTCGTTGCGTTCGTGTTGCTCGCACACCTGATGCGTTCGCTCGTGTATGAAATTCAGACGACAGATCCGCTCGCGATCGGCGCGTCCATCATCGTGCTGCTGCTTGTCGGCGTTGCGGCGGCAATGATTCCCGCACTGCGCGCGAGCCGCACCGACCCCGCGATCGTGCTGCGCGAACAATAGAAACGAGAACCCGAACTCATGAGCGAAGAAACACTCGGAGCATTCGAGGAACAGGTCATGCTCGCTGTCCTCCACGCGGGCGACGACGCTTTCGGCATGAGCGTGCGCCGCCAAATCGAAGCGCGAACTGATCGCGACGTTGCGATTGGGGCGGTGTACGCAACGCTCGACCGCCTGGAGGCCAAGAAGCTGGTCGCATCGACGCGCGATACATCTTCTACCGGATCGCGGCGCGTGTTTCGAGCCACCGCATCCGGGCGAAGGGCTCTCGCACACACGCGCGAGGTGCGCGATCGTCTATGGCGCGGAGTCGATCTCGCTGCGCGAACGTGAGCGCTATTTCTTAAACTGGAACCGCGCCGTGTGCACGCTCCCGTCGGTGAGCGTCATCGAAAACAGACGGCACGTGCCCGACCACGACTTGTCCGTCTTCCACGTGTACGTGTACATCAAGACGAAGTCGTCGTAGTCCGCCGACTCATGATCATGATTGTCTTTCGAGACGGTCGCGACGGGAGTCCCGCTCGGCGCCCACGTCGTGCACGAAGCCTCCACCGATGTCGGCGACCCGTTCGCGAAGATGTTCGTCCCGCGATTGATTCCCAGGCTGAACTTCACGGGAATTGTCTGGCCCGCCTTCTGCGTGTTCACGCTCGGCGCATTGTCAACCGGATCAAAGAATCCGAAAAAGTGCCAGCCTACCGTGATGTTTGCGGTGAGCTGCGCCGCCGCGGAGTAGTCGGCGTTGCCTGCCTGATTCGCCGCGATGGTGCATGTGCCGATACCCGTGAACACCACCAGGTTTCCGTGCGTGGAGCACGTGGATTTGGTCAGGCTCGCGATTGTGACGGCGTTTCCAGACGCGCCGCCGATGGTCTGCAGGAGCATGATATCGTCAACGCTTGCGCTGGTGGGAGGTGCCGATTTCCATGTGATCGTCTGCGACTGCATCGTCGATGTGACGGCGATGACCTGCTGCTGCACCGCGGCGAGGAACAACGCGTTGCCCGGCTGGTTCGCGCTCACTGTGCAGGCGCCGCCGCCCACGAACGTCACGATGTTCCCGCTCACCGTGCACACCGTGGGGGTCAGCGACTGGTACGTAATCGCGAGCCCCGACGTCGCCGTCGCCGCGAGAGTGTACGTCGCGCCGGCCAGCGCCGGAGTCGGAATGGTCGAGACAAAGCTGATCGACTGCGCCACCTGGACGACGAGCGTCAGTCCGGCTGGGATGGTGATCTGCCCGTTCGAGTTGTTTCCCCAGCACCTCACGGTGCCCGAGCCCTTCAGCGCACACGTGAAGTTGAGGCCGGAACTGATCTGCACGACGCCCGAGAGTCCTGCCGGCGGCGTCGACTGGCCATATGTATTGTCTCCCCAGCACACCACCGTTCCGGCCGTCGTGAGCGCGCATGTGTGCTGATCTTTTCCCGCCGAGATTTGCGTGACGGTGCCGAGCCCACTCGGCACATCGATCTCGCCGCTCGTGTCGTCGCCCCAGCAGACGACAGCGCCCGGGGTCGTGAGCGCGCAGGTGTGACTGCGTCCCGTGCTGACCTGCTTCACCGGCGGCAAGCCGGCGGGTATGGTCGTCGCAAAACTAATATTGTCGCCCCAGCATGCGATCGTGCCGCCGCTCAAAAGCGCGCAGCTGTGCAGTCCTCCCGCACTGATGGCGGTCGCGGTACCGAGACCTGCTGGAACGTCGGTCTCTCCTTCGGAATCGCGTCCCCAGCATACCACCGATCCATCAATGTTCAACGCGCACGTATGGAAAAGGCCTGTGCTCACCTGCACGACCGAATTGAGGCTGGCGGGCGGCGTCGATTCTCCGTAGCTGTCATCGCCCCAGCACGCGACTGCGCCCGTCCGCTCCGCGACGCAGTTGTGATAGAAGCCCGCGGCAAGCTGCGCGACGGCGGGCAGGCCGGCAGGAATCGCGGTTTCGCCGTCGGCGTTATTTCCCCAGCACGCGATTGTCCCGTCCGTTTTCACCACGCAGGTGTGCCAGCCACCCGCCGAGACTGCCGGCGTCGATGATGCGGCGGGCGTGAGGGAGAAGGACGGGCGCGGCAAGTTGCCAGCTCCGATTTTCGGCGCCGATAAAGGCGTTGAGCCGTCTTTACATGAAACGGCCACGAGAATGGCGGCCGTAAGTGTCAAGTATTTTGCAAGTCGCACGTTGATCCCTCAGATTACTTCGAGTCGCTTCTACATCGAATTCCGCTATGAAACTATATGAAGGATATGCGACTGCGCACGGTCTTGCAACGACAAATGCACCTTGATTCTACGGTGTCATGTTTTCACTCACTAGTCGGAATAATTGCCTGATCATCGATGGTGATGGTCGTGGGTAAACAGCCAAGGAGGGTGGCCGCGCGGAGCGTTCATTCGGTACCTTCGTTCGCGCGTTTCGAACTCTTCATGACCTAGAGGAAACTCGATGAAAGGCAGGCACATCGCTGCTGCAGCGGTTGGAATTCTCTGCGCCACGGCAATCGCCACAGCAATCGCCATGGCGCACGACTTGGGGCACGGCACGGGGCTTCCCGTGAATGCGCTGGATCTTACCGGCGTCGTGTTCGATGACCTCAACGGCAACGGAGTGCGTGATGCGGGTGAGCCCGGCATCGCGGGCGTCCCGGTTTCGAATCAGGATACCGTTGTGGTCACGGATGCGTCCGGTGCATTTCACCTGCGCTCGCGCGGAACCGGCGTCGTATTCGTGTCGACACCCAACTCATATCGGGCCGTCGGTGCGTTCTGGAGAAGCGCCGATGGAGGATCGCTTTCGTTCGGCCTCACCCGCGCGGCGCGATCCGAAACGTTCACGTTCGTCCACGCCTCCGACACGCACGTCTCCGCTGCGTCACTGCCGCGCACACAACGCCTGCGCGCGCTCGTCGATTCGCTTCACCCGGATCTGGTGCTGATCACGGGCGATCTCGTTCGCGATGCGCTGCGAGTTTCCGAGAGCGAGGCGACGGGCTACTACGGCATGTTCATGAAGGAGCGTAACGCGTTCAAGAATCCCGTATTTACGGTGCCCGGCAACCACGAAAACTTCGGCATCGAGCGCGACACGTCGCACGTGAGCATCACGCACCCGCTCTATGGGCGCGCGATGTACCATCATTTCCTCGGGCCCGACTACTACTCCTTCACGCGCGGCGGCGTGCACTTTGTCGGCCTCAACACGGTCGACATCGACGATACGCATTACTACGGCCACGTCGACAGCCTGCAGCTCGCGTGGCTCACGCGCGACCTCGCGCTCGTTCCGCCTTCGATGCCGGTGGTGACGTTCGACCACATTCCGTTTTTCACGACATTCGAAACGATCAACGGATACACCGACGCGCCGCCCGCACCAACGCTGATCACGGTTCGCGGAGTCACCGCGTTTCGTCACAGTGTCTCGAATGCCGGCGAGGTGCTCGCGATTCTGCGGACGCGCAATCATGTGCTCGCGCTCGGCGGTCACATGCACGGAACTGAGAAAATCGAATACGAGATCGCGGGCGTGAAGACGCGCTTCAATCAAATCTCAGCGATCGTCGGCGGCCCAACCGCGGCAGGGATGCAATTCACGTCGGGCGTGATGCAGTATCGAGTGAAGAATGGCGTCATCGACCGCGGCACCTTCATCCCGCTGTACGCGAAGCAGTAATCCATGCGCGACCCTCTCGACCTCCTCTGGTTCTGCCAACTCGCCCCCGACGGCGAGTTCATCGGCACCAAACCCGAACGCCGCGCGACGCTCCCGTACATCTCGAGCATCGTCGAGACCGCCGCCGAGATGGGCTTCTCGAGTCTCCTCACCGCGACAAACTTTCACGCCGAGCACGAAGCGTGGACCGCGTCGATCGCGACGCTCGCGCGCACGAACGGCGCGGGTCTCTTGATAGCCGCGCGGCCGGGGATGTTTCATCCCGCGCTGTTCGCAAAGATGACTGCGACCGCCGCGAATCTTTTTCCGGGGCGCGTGCGCATCAATATTGTTGTCGGCTCGAATCCGGCCGAGAACGCGATGTACGGCGATACCGAGAATCACGCGGATCGTTACGCGCGCACTCGTGAGTTTATTGCCATCATGCGCGAGCTGTGGCTGGGGAAACCGGTGGATCACGATTCGCCGCGGTATCCGTTCAAGGGCGCGATTGTTTCGCCAGTGCCGCCGGAGCCGGTCCCGATTTATTTGGGCGGGCACAGCGAGGATGCGCAGCGCATTGCCGCCGAGCTCGCGGATGTCTATCTGCTTTGGGGCGATACGGTCGCGGGCGTGGCGGGGCGATTGAAAACGCTGCGCGAGCAAGAGGCGAAAGTAAAACGACTGGTTGACGCTCCACTGCGCGTTGGTCTCCGCTGCCACGTGCTCGTTCGCGAAACCGAGGGCGAAGCATGGAAGGCCGCCGAGCGTTTGATCAGCCGCATCGATCCCGCGGTGCGCCAGAAATTCATCGAGACCACTGCGTCCGTTGACAGCGAAGGGCAGCGCCGCCAACTCGAGCTCGCGTCGTCTGCTTCGCTCGTCGTCGAAGACAATCTCTGGTCCGGCGTTGGCCTCGCGCGCAGCGGCGTGGGCGTCGCGATTGTGGGAGACCCGCGCCAAGTTGCCGCAAAGCTGCGCGCGTATCAGGCGCTCGGCGTGAGCACGTTCATTCTCTCGGGATATCCGCACCTCGAGGAATGCCGCCGCTTTGGCGAGATGGTGATGCCGCTGCTCAAGAGTGGCGTCGAGCGCAAAGAACTCACCCCCGGCTCATCCTCCCTCGGCACGGGCGTCGCGCCGGTGACCTGAATCACCGAGCGGTAACTAACGCTGGTCCCGCGTGTCAGACGGCTATGAAGCACCGTCTGCAATGCGCCGCATCTCTCGCCGCTCTCGTTTGCATCGCGAGCGTGGCGAGCGTCGCTCGCGCACAGGATCACTACGCCGCGAGCGATGCGTACGCCGATGCCGCGCCGCCATCGGCCGAGCGTTCTGTTGCGACACTCTCCGCATACCTCGCCCGCGTTGGTCCCGATGACCTCGCGCGCACCCGCACACTCTACCGATGGGTCACCGGCCACATCAGCTACGATGCGCGCGGTTTTCGCACCGGTAACGTTGGCGATCTCACGCCGGAAGCCGTGCTGCGCCGGCGCGAGGCGGTATGCGATGGCTATTCACATCTGTTGCAGGCGCTCGGCGTCGCCATGGGACTTCAAGTCGAAGTCGTCACCGGCTGGTCGAAAGGATATGGCTATACCACGGGCCAGCGCCTACAGGGTCGGTCGAATCACTCGTGGAACGCGGTGCGGGTGGATGGCCGCTGGCGCCTCCTCGACCCGACGTGGGGAAGCGGCGTTCTCGACGAGCGCTTGAACTTCGTGCGGCACTTCGAAGATCACTATTTTCTCACGCCGCCGGACGCGTTCGCGTACGATCATTTCCCGGACGATGCACGCTGGCAGCTCCTCGATCACCAGATATCGCTCGACGAATTTGCCGACATGGTGTATCTCCGCCCGATGTTCTTTCAGGCTGGATTCAAGATCATCAGTCACAGCCACGCGAAAATTCAGGCCGAGGATCGCGTGACCGTCACGCTCGGCGTTACGCAGGCCGTCGAGATCGCGGCGGAACTCGTCGATCCTCGCACGAATCAGAAAACGAGAGGCGAGAATGCTTTCGCGCAGGTCGACAACTCGCACGCCGAGATCGCCGCCGCGTTCCCTCAGGCCGGTGACTACATCATTCGCGTTTTCGCAAAGACGCGCGGATCGACCGGGCCGCTCGGCTGGGTGCTCGACTATCGCGTCAACGCGTCGCGCGGCACGCGCGATGCCACGTTTCCCACCGCGTACAGCGGATTCGCAACCAGCGGCGCGTGGCTGCTCTCAACCATGAACGGCAATCTTGACGCCGGACACAGCTATCTCTTCCATCTGAAAGCGCCGGGCGCGACCGAGGTGATGCTCGACAACGGCGGACGGCGCACGGTGCTCAAGCGGAAAGGCGATGATTTTTCCGCCGAGGTGAGCGCCGTGAACGGAGAGGCAGTGCTCTATGCGAGCTATGGGCTGGGCGGCAGCTATGTCGGGTTGCTCCGGTATCTCGGGCACTAGGCGCTGCAACTTCACCGAGTGATGTAGCGCTCGCGCCCGGCGCTGCGGAAGCGCATGTTTGTTTCCGATCGGCAGTCCATCACGCCACTCGGAGAAGACCCGTGCACTGCTCAGCCACGCCGCGAATTTCGCGATTGAAATTATTCGGACTCTCGACGCTCCTGTCTCTCGCAGGAATTGCGAACGCGCCCGCGCTATCGCGCGCGCAAACTCCCGCGAAAAAAGTGCTCGCGGTTTCCGACTACGCGAAATGGCGCGCCATCGACGGCGCGCAACTTTCGCCTGACGGCCACTGGGTGGTGTACGGACTTTCCTTTACGAACACGATCGCTGCGGATGCGAAGCCGGTGCTGCACATCCTGCGCCTCGACACGAACCAGGAAGTCGAGATCCCGCACGCGACGCGCGGCGTATTCTCCTCCGATTCCAAATGGATCGTCTATCAGTTTGACTCGACGCCGCCGGCTGGCGGTCGCGGTGGGCGCGGCGGCGGCGCGGGTGCGGCGCCTGCGGCGCCTGCCGCGCCTGCGGGTGCTCCAGCGCCGGGCGCTGTTCCCGCCGACACAACGGGAGGCCGCGGAGCGAACGGTGCACCAACCGCCGCCACGCGGCGCTACGAACTTCGCGAGCTCGCAACTGGGAAAACTCAATCGTGGGCCGAGATGGCGTCGGCCACGTTCTCTGCGACGGCGAGCCATCTCGTGCTGAAGCGGCGCGCGGCAAACGGCGCGCCTGATGCAGGCGGTGGGCGCGGCGCGGGCGGCGGCGGCGGCGGTGGCGGCCCGGGCGGCGCTGCGGCTGCAGCGGTAAATCCCAGCGCACCGCGCGGAGCCGATGTGGTACTCCACGATCTCGCGACCGGACGCAGTCAGCTGCTTGGCAGTGTCGGCGATATTTCGTTCAACAAGAAGGGTGATCTGCTCGCGTACACCGTTGACGCGGCGCAGCAGGATGGCAACGGACTCTTCCTTGTTGATTTGAGAACCGATCGGACCGAAGTGCTCGATAACGATTCACGCCGCTACAATCGGCTGACGTGGAACAGTGAGGGCACCGGTCTCGCCGTGCTCAAGGGGCGCGACATTCCGCGGATGCGCGAGCGCAACAACATGCTGATCGTGATTTCGGATGTGCGCGCCCCGCGCGCCGCCGATTCGAACGCGCCGCCGACTCTCGATCCCGCAAAGATCGCGGCGTTTCCAAAGGGATATGTGCTAACGGATCGCGCGCCGCTCACGTGGAGCGAAGACAGCAAGCGCGTGTTTTTTGGCGTGATGCCGCAGAAAGCAGCGCCCGACACGGCGCGCAAGCCCGGCACGGACTCGCTCGCGGATGTGGACGTGTGGCGTACCGCCGACGAGCGCATTCAGTCGGAACAGATGATTCGTGCCGAGGCGGACCGGAATCTCAACTACCGCGAGGCGTTTGACGTGTCGGCCGGTAAGTACATCACGCTCGCCGATACCACGATGCGCGAACTCGAAGTTGCCGATGACGGGCGCTGGGCGATCGGGCGCGATGTGCGCGGTTACATCTCGGATTACAAACGGCCGGCGGCGGATTTCTATCGCGTGAACACGTCCACTGGCGAGCGCACGCTGATCGCCAAGGGCCAGCTCACCGGCCAGCACGCGTTCGGCATTTCGCCCTCAGGGAAAAATTTTCTCTTCTGGAAAGACGGCAAGTATCAGCTGTACGATCTCGACGCGGGCACGACGAAAACGATCGGCGCAACCGCGCCGAGTTTCGTCGACACGGATTTCGATCATCCGGGGCCGAAGCCGTCGATTGGCGTCGCGGGTTACACCACAGACGGGAAGGGACTGATCGTCAACAGCCGCTACGATCTGTGGCTGCTGCCGCTCGATGGATCGGCCGCCAAAAATCTCACGAACGGCGCCGGACTGAAGGACGAAATGCAGTTCCGGTACGTGCGCACCACTCAGGAAGACTCAACGGTCACTCCGCTCGGCGCGCCGGCGGGCGCGGGCGGACGCGGCGGCCGGCGCGCGGCGCGCGAGATTGATTTGTCGAAGCCGGTCACGGTTTCCGCGTACGGCGAGTTCACCAAAAAATCCGGCTTTTATCAGATCGCCGATGGCGCGCTCAAGCCGATCGTGTACGACGACGCGGCGTACAGTACGCCGATGAAGGCGCTGAAGGCGGACAAGTACATGTTCACGCGCCAGACGTACACGGAGTTCCCGGACATCCGGGTCTCGAGCGCGGATTTCAAAGACGCGAAAAAAGTTTCGAGCGCGAATCCGCAGCAGGCCGAGTTCGCCTGGGGCCGCCGCGTGCTGTTCGACTTCAAGAACAAGGATGGAAAACGGCTGCAAGGAATGCTCACGCTGCCAGACGATTACAAGCAAGGTGAGAAGCGGCCGATGCTGGTGAACTTCTATGAGAAGAACACGCAGAATCTGAATCGGTATTCATCGCCGTCGTATCTCACGGGCATGGGATCGTCGCCGGTAGAGGCGGTGAGCCGCGGGTATGTGACGATGGTTCCGGATATTTATTTCCACACCGGGCTGAGCCACAGCGACATGCTCGAGTGCGTCGAAGCCGCGACGAAGAAAGTGATCGAGCTTGGGTACGCCGATCCTAAAAAGATCGGGTTGAATGGCCACAGCTACGGCGGCGAGGGCGCGGCATTCATTGCGACGCGCTCGAGATTATTTGCCGCAGTTGGCGTGGGCGCGGGCGTGACCGATTTGTACACGGACTTCAGCCAGAGCTGGGGCTGGTCGTATCAGGTGACGGGCGGCAGCGGCCAGAATGGCAACGATTACTATCTGTTCGGACAGGGCAGGTGGGGCGTCTCGCCGTGGGACAATCCCGCGCTCTATCATTTTGAGTCGGCGATCACGCACGTGCGCGAGGTGACGCAGCCGATTCTCATTATGCATGGCACGGCAGACCCGACGGTCTCGTTCAATGAAGGGATGAAGTTCTACAACGCGCTCCGGTACAACGGAAAGGACGCGATCCTGCTCGCGTATCCGGGCGAGGGGCACGGGCTCCGCGGGCTCGCGAACCGGAAGGATCTCACGATCCGGTATTTCCAGTTCTTTGATCACTATTTGAAGGGCACGCCCGCGCCGCTGTGGATGACGCAGGAGGTTCCGTATTTGGCGAAGGATTCGATGCGGGATCCGCTGTTGGGGACGAATGTGGCGAAGCCGCTTCCGTAACAGAGAGAGATTGGAGTTAGAGGCGGAGTGGCGGGTTGGATGTGGGAGAATCAGAGACTGAGGACGGAGGGGCTCGCTACGGTTTAATCCCGGGCCTCTTCGCCGGAATCAGCGTCTTTTGTTTCGGCGCCGGCGAGCTCCCGGCCTTTCCGAATTTTACGTCGCGCACGAACGGCAAAGTGCCGATACCTCGCGCTCCGCTGGCGTCGGTCGCGGTGACCGTCAGCACGTAGGGTCCGTTCTTGAGATCTGCGACGTTGAGATGTCCGACCCACAGCGGTTGGGCGCTCATTCCGATATAAATGAGCTCGAGCGGGATCTGCAGCGATCCGGCTTCCGCGATCGCACTGACGATCGTGCCGTGAGGGGTGGCCCCGACGACGATATCAAGCGTATCGCCCACGGTCGCGTCGGGAGTCGGCTCCGCGAAGGTCACCACGATGCCGGGATCTACAGCGGGAGTTACGGTGATGACGGCGGTGCCGCGCTGCCCCTCGGAGAGCGCTTCGATCGTCGCGACTCCGACTGAGCCACCTGTGACGATGCCAGTGGAGGATACGCTCACCGCGTTGCTCGCTCCGGTCACGACGCTCGCGGTCCACGTCACGGTGCGGCCGGTGAGAATATTTCCAGCGACGTCCCTGAGTATCACCGTAAGCGGCGTCGTGCTGCCCACCTGAACGCTCGCGATCGCCGGAGTGATGGTGACAGTCGAGACCGATCCGGCGGCGCCGGGAATCGTGACGACCACTGGCGCGACGATCCCGTCGCATGTTGCGGTGATCGTGACGGTGCCGGGCGAGAGCGCTGTGACGAGTCCACTGGAACTGACCGATGCTTTGGTGGGGTCGAGTGATGCCCAGAAAACGATGCGATCGGTGAGCACGCGTCCGCTGTCGGTAAGCACCGTTGCCGTGAGTTGCCGCGTCGCTCCCGCCGTGAGTGAAGGGGCGCTTGGGGAAATCACGACGCTCGCGACGGGGACGGGAAGAACTTTGAATTCGTACTGTCCCTGTTTTCCGCCGAACGACGCGAACACCGTCGTCTGGCCGGGCGAGACGCCGGTCACGACGCCGCTCGTGCTCACCGTTGCGATCGCCGCCGCTGCCGTGCTCCACGCGGGAACGCCGATGCTGAACTCGTTTTTGAACTGATCGCGTCCTTGAGCGGCGGCCGTCGCCTGCTGGCCGACGTACAGCGCTGGTCGCGACAGCGAGATATTGATGGCGGAGAGTTCGGGCGTGGTCGAACTCGGGCCGGCCGCGCCGCCGCCACCGCCGCAGCCAGCGAGCAGCCACCAACTCGCCAGCGTGAACCGCAGAGCGAAGCTCGCTTGGTCGCGCAGCAGTCTTGAAATCATATTGACGGCATGCGAATTCATCAGGCGCAATTGATTCGCGGTTACCAAAATTATGAGGTGGTTTCGGTCTGGCGAGGCGCTTATCTGATAATAGAATAGCTCCTACCCGACAGACTTACTACACCGCCACCGCCGCGCCAAGCGAATATCGTTCAGGTCGCGCGCAGGACCTCGGTGGGATCCGATCTCATCGCTCGAATCGCGGGGAGCAGCGACGCGAGCATAGTGACGATGAGCAGCGTGCCCTCCGCCACGACCAACGAGACCGGGTCGGTGTTCTTCACGCCGAACAGCGAGGCCGATACTCCGGCCGAAGCCCAAAAGCTGAGCAGTGCACCGAACGCCGTTCCGCCGAGCGCAAGTTCGAACGCCCCTCGCATGACGAGAGCGAGCACGTCGCGCGGCGAGGCACCGAGGGCCTGACGAACGGCGAACTCGCGCAGCCGCTGTCCAACGGTGTACGAGAGCACACTGAACAAGCCCGCTGCAGCGAGCAGCAGAGCCGCTGTTCCGAGGAACGTGAACACTTGGTCGAAAAATTTCTGCATCTGCATAAGCCGCTCGATATCGACAAACGGCGTCACGCTGGCGTACACCCGAGGTGGCAGCTCCGCGCGAAGTAACTTCGCGATCTCGACGTTGAGTGCCGGATCGACGTGAGTCGGCCGAACGACGAGACGTGTGTAGCCAAATCGGTGAGCGGGCGACATCGCAAAGAGAGCAGTGTCTGCGTTTCCGCCGGTATTCGGAGAGAGATCCAGATGAATGTCTCGCGCCACTCCGACGACTGGCAGCCAACCCTGCGCCGAGCGTTCACCTCCGAGCTTCACCATCCGTCCCACTGCATCACCGTGTGGGAACAACAGGGCGGCTGTTTGCTGCGTGAGCACCACCGCGCCTCGCGTGCGATCGGATTCTGTGATGTCGCGGCCGGCGAGCAGTCGAATTCCCGTGGTCGCAAAAAAGTTCGGTCCGGTTTCGAAGTAGCCGTTGCGCATGCGCAGTGGCTGGGCCTCTCTCGTGGCGTCTGACGTGACGACGTCGCCGTCGAGACGTTCGTTATCGCTGTAGGAAACGGACGCCACGCCTGGAAGACTCTTCAGCCGCTCGATGGAAGCCATAACCAGCTGCTCTTTTCGCTCGGGAGGCAAAGAGTCACGTCGTCCCGGAAACTGGATCGTCGCGGCGACAAGCGAGCGCGCGTCAAATCCGAAATCGTACCGCATCAGATTTCGCGTGGAGAGCGTCACGAGACTCGCGAGCATCAAGAGTGCCATGGCAACTGCGAGCTCGGCCATCACCAGAAATTTGAACTCCGAGCGCGCGCGGCCGGTGGTGGTTCCCGCGTTGTCCTTGAGTGAAGCAGACGGATTGGCGCGGCTCGCGCGCCAGGCCGGAACTCCTCCGGCGACCGCGATGCCGGCGATGAGCGACAGGGTGCTCATAGCGAAAACGCGAGGGTTCAGTACCGGAATGAAATAGCCGGCCCACTGCAAATCCTCGGGCACCAGATGCATCAGGACGCCGACGAGAGCGATGGCGAAGAGAAAGCCGAGGGCGGTACCGAAGAGCGCGATGATCAGAACCTCGAACAGCACTTCGCCCCCGATGGCCGCGCGCGAGGATCCGAGCGCGATGCGAAGTGCGAAATCCCGGCGACGCGTCAGCCCGCGTGCAAGCGCGAGCGCGCTGACGTTCGTGCATGCGATCATCAGAATGCCGAGCGCGATGCCGACCATGAGCAACGCCAGCTCGTTGTCACGAATACTCCACTGCTTGGGGCGAATGCCCTTGAGCCGCAGTTCGTATGCTGGGGTGGGCGGATGCGTGTAGGCAGCAGTGAAGTTCGCGGCGACCGCCGCGAGCTGCGCTTGGATTGCGAGGGAGTCCGTGCCTCGCCGCAGCTTCGCAATGATCATCGGCCACCGGAGATTTTGCAGTTCGACGGTCGAGATGGCCGGAATGAAGATGCCGCCTTGCACGATTCGCTCCACGCCGATCGGGAGAACGCCGATAACCGAATAGTCGCGATCCGCGATCGTGATGACCGCGCCCGCGAGCGAATCGCGCTTCGGGAAAAACAGATGCCACACATCGGCCGTGACGAGCACAGCACTCTGCTGCCGCGTTTCCTCCTCGCTGGGAAGCCGGCCGAGCGTCGGCACGACGCCGAGCGTTGCAAAAAAATCCGGCGTGGTGCGCGAGACGTAGGCGTATTTCTCGGCGCCGTCCACGGAAATTCCGTTCCCGGTGATAGACGTCGCCATCACCGTTGCGCGCTCGACGCCGGGGAGCGCGGCGAGCGCATTCACTTGCTCGAGAATCGAGGGCGGGTGGCGCTGATCGCCGAGTCGCAGATGCTGGACGAAAAGTCTGTCGATATCCGCGAGTGGGATCTTGGGATTCAGAGCAGAATCGACAAAGGCGAACGTCGCCGTGGAGAGGCCGATGCCGACGGCGAGTGAGAGCGTCGCGACGGCAACGAAACCAGGCGCGCGTCTGAGTGTTCTGATCGTGCGGTGCAGCGTCGCGAACATCGCGTTCTCACTGGAGGTGACTGTACTAGTATGCCGATACAGTGAAAACTTCGCAAGATGCGCCGGGGTGTGTTTACTGCGCCGAAATCGCCGCCCGCCCGCCGCGCAGCACGTACTTCTGGATCTTCCCCGTCGCCGTTTTCGGAAGCTCGGCGAGAACCGTCAGGCCCTTGGGCACCTTGAATCCCGCGAGCCGCGCGCGCGCGAAGTCGCGGAGTTCGTCTTCCTCGAGCGTCGCGCCGGGTTTCAGTACGACAAACGCATGCGGCGCCTCGCCCCATTTCTCGTGCGGCATTCCGACGACGGCCACTTCGTGTATCGCAGGATGGCGCAGCAGAACGCCTTCGACTTCGATCGACGAAATGTTCTCGCCACCGCTGATAATCACGTTCTTCAAGCGGTCGCGGATTTCTACGTAGCCGTCCGGGTGCACGACGGCCGCGTCGCCCGAGTGGAACCATCCGCCGGCAAACGCTCGAGCCGTGGCCTCGGGATCCCGATAGTAGCCCTCCATCACGACGTTGCCGCGCACGACGATCTCGCCCACCGTCGCGCTGTTGCGCGGAACGTCTTCGTTGTTCTCATCGACCACGCGCAGCTCGCCCGATGTAATCAGCTCCACGCCCTGGCGCGCCTTGATTTGCGCGCGTTCCGCGGGCGCGAGCATTGCGTGTTCCGCGCGCGGCTCGCAAAACGTGATCAGGGGAGACACCTCGGTGAGTCCATACGCCTGCGTGATGGTCCAGCCGAGCGAAGCTTCTACGCGTTCGATGGTGTGCGCCGCGGGTGGCGCGCCCGCCGTGAGAATGCGAATGCCAGTCGGCGCTCCAGCGCGAAGTTCGTCGCTCGCGCCCGCGATGGCGATCAGCACGGTGGGTGCCGCACAGAACAGCGTGATCCGCTCGCTCGCGACGTGCGCGTAGATATTTGGCGCGTCCACTTTGCGGAGGCACACGTGCGTGCCGCCCACGGCCGTCACGATCCACACGAAGGTCCAGCCATTCGCATGGAACATCGGCAGCGTCCACAGATAGCGGTCCGCACTCGTCATCGGGAGATGAATGAGCGTGCCGACGATGTTCATCCACGCATTGCGATGGGTGATCATCACGCCTTTCGGATTTGCCGTGGTGCCACTGGTGTAGTTGATCGCGAGGAGATCGTCCTCACCGATCGCAGGCCGCGCGACTGTGGCGGCGGCGCCCGCGAGCAGTGTCTCGTATGAGAGCCAGCCGCTCCGGCTTCCCTCGAGCGCGACGAACTGCTCGACCGCGGGCATTTCGTGGCGCACGGAATCGACGAGGTCGAGATAGTCTTCGTGTACGCACACCACCCGGCTTCCCGAGTGATTCACCATGTAGACCCAATCGCTCGGCAGCAGCCGGTAATTGAGCGGCACAATGACCGCGCCGATTTGGGGCACGGCGTAGAACGCCTCGAGCTGCGCGTGCGTGTTGGGCGCGATGTACGCCACGCGATCGCCCTGCACGACGCCGAGCTGCTGCAGCGAATTCGACCAGCGATCGCAGCGCTCGAAGAACTCGGCGTAGGTCCAGCGGGAGTCGCCGTCCACGACGGCCTCGCGGCCGCCGTAGAGGGAGCGAGCGCGTCGCGCGAACTCGAGCGGCGTGAGCGGCGTCTTCATGGGTTCCCGGTGATTTGACCGGCTCGCGCTACATCCAAGGCTCGGCCGCCGACGGTCCGTAGATCGACGGCACTTTTTCATCTGCCGCGCGCATGTACACCGAAAGCTGTCCGCGATGATGAATCGAATCGTGGAGCATGAACCAGATGAGATCGCTCACCGGGATCTCGCCGAACTGTTTGGGACCGGTGAAGAACATGACTTTCTCGTCGAGCCGCGCGTCTGACGCGCCGGCGAGCGCTGCTTTCGCCGCGGCCGACGTCGCGTCGAAGTTGGCGATGACCTCGGCCCACGTCGCAGGTGCCGGCGGAAAGACCGGCGGCCACTGCCACTGATTCGACATCGCGGCGGCGATACCGCCTTGGCCAAGAGAGAAGATGTGCGCGACCTCGCGCGCAGTTTTCGCGTTCGCGTACGGCTTGAATTCAGATTTTGCGGGCGACATCGCCGCGAGCACTTTGCGAGTCGTCGCGTTCTCACGATTGAACGTGTCGATGAAATGCTGTCTGCTGCTCATATTGCGCTCCATGGGAATTTGGGACTGGTAAACCATACTGGTGTAGTATCATCCGAAACGGTCCGGTCGTCGAGTCCGTAGGGAAACGCAGTCTCATTTCAGATGTCGGGGATGATGGCCGACTCCATAAGAATGCGCATGATTCGCAGAGGGTTCCTCGTTTCGACCGTCGCCGCGTCGATCGCGGCCGCGCAGGCCACGCCGCCCGGCGCGCGCGCGCCGCACGACGCGCAACCCGAGCGGCCAACGGTTGCGACGCACGCGGGTACCGTCTCAGCCGGCTGGATCGAGTTCGAAGCCGGCGCTGAGTTCGATCACGGTACGTCTCCGGCGCGGGCGACGATCGGGACGCTCGTCACCAAGATCGGCATCGCATCGCACGCGCAGCTCTCGCTCTTTGCGAACGCGATTTCGCCGAGCAATGCGGCCGGCGGGTTCGGCGATTTCACGATCGGCGTGAAGTGGCGCGTGCTGGACGATCATCCGCTGCTCGGCAGTTTCGCGATCCTGCCATCGATCAAGATTCCCACCGGCAGCGCGGCGAAAGGAAGCGGCACCGGCACCACCGATGCCTCGCTGCTTTTTATCTCGAGCAGAGATATCGGCCCGATTCACATCGACCTGAACGCGGGCTGGACGCGGCGTGAT
This sequence comes from Gemmatimonadales bacterium, assembly GCA_038205995.1. GTDB lineage: Bacteria > Gemmatimonadota > Gemmatimonadetes > Gemmatimonadales > Gemmatimonadaceae > Fen-1231. Next base: position 12,446 of record JBBRBH010000023.1, on the reverse strand, counting down.
GGCAGCGGTGTGAACGCGCCCGTGAATGCCTCAGTGTGGACCGCGTCGTTTGCCGGAGCGATCAGCGGTCCACTGCAGTGGACTGCCGAAGTGTTTGGATTTCCGGGGACCGGCGGAGCGCAGGGCGCAGCGCCGATCGTCGCGCTGCTCGCGGGTCCGACATTCGGCGTCACCAAATGGCTGGTCGTGGATGCAGGTGCGATCGTCCCGATCGCCGGCGCACAGCCGCATGCGCTGTACGCCGGCGTGACCTGGAACGCGGGGAAACTTTGGGGTGCTCAGCACTAGCCTCACGCTTTGTTCATGAATCCAGTGGCCGACTCGATTCGTCCATCTGCTCCGAACACGAAAACATTTGTCCCGCTGCCGCGCACGATTCCATCCGGACCGGCAACCGTGAAATCTGCGAGCACTGTCCCCTGGCAATGCCTCACCTCGCCAACCCGGCTCATGCGCAGGCCAGGCATGAAGTGCTGCGCGGCCGCGATGTGCGGCAGGAGTTCGTCGAGTCCGTCGATATTACTGTAACGGTCGTGAAATCGGATTTTCTGTTGAACGATCCGATCGAGGATGTTCTTGCGCGCCCCGGCATCGGGCTCGGCCCACGATTCGAACCACGCGTCGGCGATGTCCGCTGCGCCCGCGTTGACTTCGTCCGCGACGACGTTTGAGAAAAGCGAGAGCTGATAGCGCCATCCTTGGACGTGCTCGTTGCGCGAGGCTTCGTTGTCGAACTCGTGCACGAGCCGCAGGCGTGTTGCGAAGCGATCGGCCTCGAGATGAATCGTGACTTTCGAACCGCCGGCTGGCAGCGGCCCACCCTTCAGGTAGCCGTAGGAGAACACAATGCGCTCGGGAGCCTTCACCTCGAGCACTTCGCCGGCGATCTCGGTGCCCTCGTGGAACCTGATGTAGACCTTGCCGCCCGGTGTGGCTTCAATCGTTGAGCCTGCGCCCCACCAGCTGGCCCAGCGCGCGCTGTCGGTGAAGAACTTGAACACGGCGTCGCGCGAGGCGTTGATGACGACGGTGCGGTCGAGAGAGAAGGGGAGCTGTTGCATGGCGGTCCTCAGGCGGTGCGTGATGAGTGGGATTTACGAGTTTTCTTTCGCGGCCGCGGACCGCGGCGGGATTGTTCGAGTTCGACGAGCAGCTTGAGTTTCCAAAGCTGGTCCTTCCACATGTTCTCCAGCATTCGGCCGACGGGGCCGAGTTCGGCGCGGCGCGCGCGATAGAGGCGGTGATTGCCGTCGGCCCGGGAGTGCACGAGACCGGCTTTGCTCAGCGCTTTGAGTTGAAGGGAGACCGCGCCGAACGTGACGTCGGGCATGGCGCGATGGATGTCGCCGGCGGCGAGTTCGGAGTTCCACACGAGCCTGAGGATTTCGCGGCGCCTCGGCGAGGCGACCGCAGCGAGGAGTGGGGAGGCAAGGGCGGCGCGCATGATATCTACTTTAGTTGAAACTAAAATAGATGTCAAGAACCCTCCGACTGCCCACTCGCCGGAACGGCGCGGGCTAGATGTTCGTCCCGTATATTCAGAGTGTCCTGACCGAGTCGATGCCGCCATGAAGCTTGATCGTCGTGCCCTAGTCGCCGTTGCTGCAATGTTTGCCGTGTTGCTGTGTGTCACGAATCTCATGGCGCACGACACCTGGCTGCTCGCGTCTGCTCCCAGCGTGGAAATCGGAAAATCGGTTCAGCTCGATCTCACGAGCGGTGAACTGTTTCCCGTCGACGATTTCGCCATCGAGCCCGGTCGCGTCGTACGGAGCACGGTTCGCATCGGCGGCGCGACGATCGCGCTTCCGGCGGGCAGACTGGCGAGCCGCTCTCTGCGATTCGTCTGGACGCCGACCGCGAACGGCATCGCGTCGGTCGCAATCGAACTCGCGCCCAAGACTCTCACCCTCGCGCAAGACAAGATCGCGGAATACCTCGCCGAGATCGACGCCGGCGCAGACATCAGAAACGAATGGAGAGCGCTCGGCGGGAAGCGGCAGTGGATCGAGCGGTACTCGAAACACGCGACGGCGTATGTGCGGGTCGGTGAGCCACGCGGTGACTTGAGCTGGGCGCAGCCCATGGGCTTGGGGCTCGAAATAGTGCCGGAACGCGACCCAACCGCGCTCACTGTGAGAGATACATTTTTCGTGCGCATACTCCGAGGCGGCAAGCCGATGCCGCGTTTCGCCGTCGGAATCGTGCACGAGGGCGATTCGATTCCGCGTTTCGCCAAGACCGACGCGGAGGGCCGCGCGAGAATCGTGTTCGGCCTGGCTGGCCGCTGGTTGCTGAACGGAACTGATTTGCGCGAGTCGGTCAAGCCGGGACTCACGTGGGAAAGCGACTTTGTCACCACGACGCTGTACGTGCGGAAGTAGTGACGTTGGACACCATAGGGCTGAAAATGACTTCAAACTTTGACATTCCCGCGGCCGCGCGACGCGCGATGATCGCCAACGGATTCGCGCCCGACGTTCCGGCGGAGGTTTCCGCCGAAGTGTCGAAGGCGGCCGATCCGGCGGTCGCGCCGCTGGGAAACGTGCGCGATCTGCGTGCGCTGCCGTGGTCGTCCATCGACAATGATTCGTCGCTCGATCTCGACCAGCTCGAGGTTGCCGAGAAACTTCCGAACGGCGATGTACGCGTGAGCGTGGCTATTGCAGATGTCGATGGCACCGTGCCGAAGGGAACGGCGACCGATCGATTTGCGCAGACCAACTCCGTTTCGGTGTACACGGGCGTCGTGACGTATCCGATGCTGCCGCCCGCGCTCTCCACACACCTCACATCGCTCGGGCAAGACGCCGATCGGCCGTCCGTCGTGATTCAGTTCGTGGTGAATTCCATGGGCGACGTGACATCGCACGATGTATTTCTCGCGCGCGTGAAGAATCAGGCGAAGCTCGCCTACAGCAATGTTGGCGCCTGGCTCGACGGGCGCGGCGCGCTGGCTGCGGCAGGAACGCAAGTGATTCAGGAGCAGCTCCGCCTGCAGGATACGGTCGCGCAGGCCCTGCGGGCGAATCGCGGACGGCGTGGTGCGCTCAGCCTGGACACGATCGAAGCGCAGACCGTGTTGCGCGCGGATAAGACGGTGAGCGTGGAACTCGTCGAGAAAACGCGCGCGAGCCGGCTTATTGAAGATTTCATGATCGCCGCGAACGTGGCGATGGCACAGTTTCTCGACGGGAAGAACTCGCCGTCGATTCGCCGCGTGGTGCGCACGCCGGAACGATGGGATCGCATCGTGGCGCTGGCCGCGGGACTTGGCGAGAAACTGCCCAGCGCTCCCGATGCCGCGGCGCTCGAACTGTTTCTCACGAAGCGGTTGGCAGCGGATCCAGATCACTATCCTGATCTTTCGCTCTCAGTCGTGAAGCTGATCGGCCCCGGCGTTTACGAGATGCACGCGCCGGGCACGCCGGACACCGGGCACTTCGGTTTGGCGACGCACGACTACACGCACGCGACGGCGCCCAACAGGCGGTTCGCCGATCTGGTCACCCAGCGTTTGCTAAAGGCGGCGCTCGCGGGGAAGCCGTGTCCGTATTCGGGCGAGGAGCTCGCGACGATCGCGGCACACTGCACCGAGCGAGAAGACGCCGCGCGCAAGGTCGAGCGGCAGGTGCGCAAAGAGGCGGCCGCGGAATCTGTCGCGAGTCGCGTCGGCGAGACATTCGACGCGATCGTGACCGGCGTTTCGCCCAAGGGAACGTACGTCAGAATTGTGACGCCTCCTATAGAAGGGAGGGTAATGCGGGGTGAGCAGGGACTGGACGTCGGCGACAAAATCCGAGCGAAGCTGCTGTCCACCGATCCTGTTCATGGTTTCATTGATTTCAGTGCTCAACCGAGGCAGGTCTGACACATATGCGTCGTGCGTTGCTCGCTTTGACGGCTCTTTTGGCGGTTGCTTGCAAGGGCAAAGACGTCACGGCGCCCCTGGTCCAAAGCACTCTGGTCGTTCAACTCGAAGTCATCTCGTGTAGCGTGGAGGGCACGTTCGACGTGGAGCTGTTCGTCGACCATGTCTCGCGTGGGACGACGAGCATGAACGTGACGACGTCGTCGAAGTTCGTCACGTCGCCGGGCTCACATCTCCTCGGCGCGCGCGCGATTAACGGGCGCTGGAGCTGGGCCGCAACGACGGTGCAGGTACCACAGGGAGGATCGTACACGGCCCAGCTCGCCTGTAGATAGGGCGCCTAACGTCGAGCAGTGCCGGCGTGCTTGGCGCTATCCGCTTTCATCTCCATAATCGTCGAATCGACGATCTGTTTGAAGCGGTCGTAGGGCACCGCGTGAAACATGCGCGCGCCAATGAAGAACGTCGGCGTGCCCAACTTTTCTCCCGCTGGGGTCCGGCGAACTCCTTCTGCACGATTGCCGAGAATTCGTGGAGCCGTTTTCTGCGTCTGAATGCAGGTCGTGAATTCGTCCGCGTTGAGGCCGAGGTCCTTCGCGAACTCGGCCATCACTTTGATCGGCAGGTTAGAGCCGAGTGAATTCCATTTGTCTTGCGACGCATAAAGTTTGTCATGCATCTCCCAAAACTTTCCCTGATCTTCGGCGCATGAAGCCGCGAGATGCGCGGTCCACGAGTTCTTGAACTGCGGCAGCGGATAATCGTAGTAGCGGAAGCCGACGATGCCGGTGTTCACGAGCTTCGCGCGAATATCTGCTTCGGTCGTCGCGGCGAACTCGCCGCAGTGCGGGCACTCGAAATCGCCGAACTCCACTATCTGAACGGGAGCATCGGCCTTGCCGAGTTGGTGGCCGGTTGCCGCGCCGGCACCGATGGATGAATCGACGAAAACGGCCCGCAGAGCGGCGTTGCTCATTTGGGATCGAATCGTGAGGATGCCTCCGATCAGCAGCAGGATGATCACTGCGGCGAAGATCTTTCCGTTGCCCTTTGGTGCCGGTCCCACTCTGGAACTCGAGTCCACGTTGGCTCTCCGTATGTGATCGATTTGAAACCGGTGGCGGTCATCACGCAAACGCGCTACAGTCCAACAGTGACTCGGCGCGTGAGTTCGCGCCACCTCTGCGCGCAAGGAGCGTCAGGATGCGATCCATCTCCATCACCGTGAACGGCGTCCCCCACAGTCTCACCGTAGCGGACGATCGCCGTCTGCTTTGGGTTCTGCGCGACGACCTCGGATTGACCGGCACGAAGTTCGGCTGCGGCGTCTCGTCGTGCGGCGCGTGCACGGTGATTGTTGATGGAAAGGCCGTTCGCTCGTGCGTCACCTCGATAAAGGCTGTTGAAGGCAAAAAGATAACGACCATCGAAGGGCTCGCGAACGGCAGTCATCTCGCTCCCGCGCAGCAGGGATTCGTGGACCATCTCGGTTTTCAATGCGGCTACTGCACGCCCGGAATGATCATGGGTGGCCATGCGCTGCTGCTCCAGAACCCGAAGCCCACGCGCGATGAGATCGCGAAAGGAATGGAAGGCCATCTCTGCAGATGCGGCGCGCACGTCCGAATTATTGATGCGATCGAACAGGCGTCGCATGCGCCGGCGTCGGGAGGTGCCAAGTGACCGAGCACAAAGCGGAGATGATCGTTCCGGAAGGCTGGGGATTTGTGGAGACCGTTGACCGCCGCGATTTTCTCAAGCTGACCAGTTCGGGACTGCTGGTGATGTTCTCGCTCACGCCGCCCAAGGGCGCCCTGCGCCCGGTGTGGAATCCCGCGGGCATTCAGCGGCCGAGTCCGGATTTCAACGCGTTCGTGCACGTGGGTGCCGATGGCCGCGTGACGATGATGGTCGGCAAGATCGAGATGGGGCAGGGCGTGATGACCTCGCTGCCGCAGCTGGCGGCGGAAGAGCTCGGAGTGTCGCTCGAAAACGTGGACGTGGTGCTCGGCGACACCGAACTCTGCCCGTTCGACATGGGAACATTCGGATCGCTGAGCGTGCGCACGCTCGGCCCGGTGTTGCGCGCCGCCGCCGCGGAGGCTCGAGCGGTTCTCGTGCAAATGGCTTCCGAAAAACTCGGCATTCCTGTTGCGGAGCTCTTTGTGGAAAATGGCGTGGTGAGGGCAAAGGCCGATCGCCTTAAGCATGTGCCGTACGGCGACCTCACGGCCGGAAAGCGGATTGAACGCCGGCTCGAGGGAAAGGCCGCGCTGGCAGCGGTTGCGAACTTCAAGATCGTCGGCACGTCGCCGCAGCGCCGTGACGCGATCGACAAGGTGACGGGGCGCGCGAAGTACGCGGGCGATGTGATTCCGCCGGGCGCGCTGCATGCGCGACTCGTGCGGCCACCAGCGCACGGCGTGGCATTGCTCACCGTGGATACCAAGGCGGCAGAAGCGGTGCCGGGTGTGCGCGTGGTTCGTGAAGGCGAGCTGATTGCCGTGCTGCACGAGCATCGCGATGAAGCCGACAAAGCGCTGAAGCTCGTGAACGCAACGTACAGTCCAGCGCCGTCCGTTCTCGATGGCGAGACGATTTTTGCGCATCTCGAAAAGGTCGCGCCCGAAGGCCGCGCCGTCGCGCAGGCAGGCAGCATCGACGACGGTGAGAAATTCGCGACGCAGACCGTGACGCAGAAATACCTCAAGGGCTACGTCGCACACGCGCCGATGGAGACACACTCCGCGGTCGCGGCTGTTGCGCCCGATGGCAAGGTGACGGTGTGGGCGAGCACGCAGACGCCGTTCCCGCTGCAAACGCAGGTCGCGCGCGCGCTGAAAATTTCCACCGACAAAGTCCGGATCATCACACCGTTCGTCGGCGGCGGATTCGGCGGAAAGAGCGCGTCGCAGCAGGCAATCGAGGCGGCGCGTCTCGCGGTCGCCGCAGGCGCGCCGGTGCGCGTGGTGTGGGATCGCACGGAGGAGTTCTTCTTCGACACGTTCGATCCGGCGGCGGTGATCACTATCCGTGCCGGACTCGACGCCTCAAAGCGAATCGTCTCGTGGAACTATGAAGTGATCGGCGCGGGCGAGCGCGGATCGCAGCAGTTCTACGACGTGGCCAACCACAGGACGGTCGTGCGCGGCGGATGGAACGCGAATCAGAACGAGATGCATCCGTTCGGCATCGGCCCTTGGCGCGCGCCGGGTGCGAACGCGAACACGTTCGCGCGCGAGGTGCACATCGATATCCTTGCGCAGAAAGCAGGAATGGATCCCGTCGCATTTCGTGAGCTGAACCTTGCGAAGAATCCGCGCATGCTGCGGGTGCTGCGCGCGGCGGCGGACAAATTCGGATGGCAGGGAAAACTCGCGCCGAGCAAGCGCGGTTTTGGCGTGGCGCTGGGCGATGACGCGGGAACGTACGTCGCGAGCATCGCGCACGTGGCCGTGGATGCGGCGACGGGCGCCGTGCAAGTGCTGCGCGTGGTCTGCGCGCAGGACATGGGCGTCGTGGTGAATCCGGTCGGCGCGATGCAGCAGCTCGAAGGATGCATCACGATGGGCCTCGGCTACACGCTCGCCGAGGAAGTGCGATTCAAGAATGGCGTCGTGCTCGACAAGAATTTCCCCACGTATCACATCCCGCGTTTTTCGTGGGTGCCGAAGATTGAGGGCGTGCTGCTCGATTCGCCGGATCTTCCGGCGCAGGGCGGCGGCGAACCCGCCATCGTCACGATGGGTGCGGCGGTGGCGAACGCAGTGTTCGATGCGGTGGGCGCGCGCGTGGTGCAGCTGCCGCTAACGGCGGCGCGAGTGAAGGCGGCGATGGTCTGAGTGCGAACTCCGCTCAACCGGCAGCAGACGCTCGGATTCTGGGCCGCCTACCTCGGTTGGGTCCTGGACGGCATGGACTCGGTGATCTACGCGCTCGTGCTCGCACCGGCGCTCACCGAGCTGCTGCCGCGTTCGGGCATGGAGGTGACTCCGGCGCGCATCGGCTACGTGGGCTCGGTGATGTTCGCGCTCTTTCTTGTGGGATGGGGATGTTCGTTTATCTGGGGGCCGATCGCGGACAAGTTCGGCCGCACCAAGGCGCTCGCGGCTACGATTCTCGTGTACGCGGTATTCACGGGCGCCGCGGCGTTCGCACAGAATATTTATCAGCTCGGCGTGTTTCGCCTGCTCGCTGGAATCGGCGTGGGCGGCGAATGGGCGATGGCGGGGACGTATATCGCGGAGTCCTGGCCCGAGGACAGACGGAAGATGGGCGCGGGATATTTGCAGACCGGATACTACGCCGGATTTTTTGTGGCCGCCGCGCTCAACTATACGGTGGGCGCGCGATACGGGTGGCGGGTGATGTTCCTGTGCGGATTCGTGCCGGTGGCGGTTTCGATTCTTACGCTGTTCAAGGTGAAGGAACCGCCGCGGTGGAAGGCGCACGAGGCGGAAGCACAGCGAGCGCATCCACTCGCTGAGATTTTCTCGGCGCGGTATCGCCGGCGCACGTTCGTGAATGCGGCGCTGCTTTCAGTGGCGATCATCGGCCTGTGGGCGGGCGCGGTATACGAACCGGCGGCGATCACCATTCTCGCGAAACGCGCGGGGCTTGACGCGCCCTCCGCTGCGCGAATGGTTTCGATCGGAACCGCGGTGCTTTCGCTGGGAACGATACTGGGCTGTCTCTGTCTTCCGCCGATCGCGGAGCGGCTTGGACGAAAACGAACGCTGTTCATCTATTTCATCGGGATGATGATCACGATTCCGACGGCGTTCGGATGGGCATTCTATCTGGAGAACGGATTGGTGCCCTTTATTGTGACGCTTTTTTTCATGGGGTTCGCGGGCGGCAACTTCACGGTGTTCAGTCTGTGGCTGCCGGAGCAGTACGATACGCGAGTGCGCGCGACCGCGTTTGCATTCTGTACTTCAGCGGGAAGATTTCTCGGCGCCGGAGTGAACTTCGCGCTTGGAGCGCTGGTGTTGAGAGTGGGAACACTTGGGACTCCCATCGCCTGGACCGGCGCGGCATTCGCGGTGGGCCTGCTGATTGTCCCGTTCGCACTAGAGACTCGAGGGCAAAGTCTGCCGGAGTAGTTTGCTTCACGGTGCGAGCCATGTACTTGAACCGTGGATGGTGAGTCAACCACTCCAAGGCGGCAACAAATGTTTCTGAACTTTGCCGAGGGCCGTGCGCGGGAGTGACTCGACTCGCACAACGCCGCGCGGAATCTTGAAGCTCGCGAGCTGCGTCCGCAGATGTGAAAGCGCGGCGACTTCATCGAACGTTGAGTCGACGACCACATACGCAACCGGAACCTCGCCGCGCGCACGATCGGCAACACCGACCACCGTGGCCTCGCGAACTCCGGATTGTTCGAGCAACAGCTCCTCGATCTCCCTCGGATAAATATTGAATCCGCCCGAAATGATCAGATCACTCCGCCGCCCCTCGAGCGTGATGTAGCCATCGGCCGCACGTTTGCCGATATCGCCGGTGCGGAACCAGCCGTCCAGCCACGCGGCGGACGTCGCATCCGGGCGACGCCAGTATCCATCGCACACATTCGGACCCTTCACCCACAACTCTCCTGATTGCTCGTCGTGCACCGGCGCGAGATCGTCAGCGAGAATGCGAAGCTGCACATGAGGAAATGGAAGACCAACCGTTCCTGGCCGCCGCTCGCCGCGATACGGATTGCTGACATTCATCAGCGTTTCCGTCATACCGTACCGCTCGAGAATCACATGGCCGTACTTCTCGTTGAACGCTTGGTGAATCTGCGCGGGGAGCGGGGCAGAACCTGACACGAACAACCGCGCGTTCTTTCCGATGCGTTTGGCGCGCTCGTCGGGGATATCGAGCATCCGCACATACATTGTCGGAACTCCGAAGAACAGCGTCGGACGATACTCCTCGAATAAATCGGCGGCGGTTGCTGCTTCGAAGCGCGTCACCAATCGCATGTGGCAGCCGGAGGCGAGCCACGCATGCAGGCCGTTGCCGAGTCCGTGCACGTGAAAGAGCGGAAGCGCTGCGAGGTAGCGGTCGAGGCTGGTGATCTCCCACGCCGCTGTGATCGCGAGCGCGTTCGACGAAAAATTTCCGTGCGTGAGAATGGCGCCCTTCGACGCCCCAGTCGTTCCGCTCGTATACACGAGCGCGGCAGGCGTCGTGTCGTCCCACGTCGCGCCCGGGCGCTCCGGTGACATGTTTGCGGCCTCTCTCGAGAGACGGTCGACATCCCAGCACGAAGTGCCCAATGGGAACTCACCGAACTGCCCGAGAGTGGTCACCACTGCGACCGGTTCGGCGTCCCCGAGGATATGCGCGATCTCGCGCGCCTTGTAGAGCACGTTCACGGGCACGACGATCACGCCGATCTTCACGCATGCGATCCACACATCGATGATCTCGACGCGATTCGTGAGATAGAACGCGAGCCGATCACCCGGCTTGAGTCCGCGCACGACAAGAAGATCCGCGAGCCGATTGCTCCTGATCTCAAGCTCGCCGAACGTCAGCGGCGCAGTTTTGCCTTCCGCGCGATCATACTCTAGCGCGGGCCGTCTGGAGCGCTCGATCAGCGACGAATCGAACAGCTCAATGAGCGACATGTGCCGTCACCGGTGCCGTCACCGGTGCCGTCGCACCGGGCACGATCAAGGCGCCGTCATCTGTCTGACGACGCAGCCGTTTACCGGCGCCCGCGACCTCTGCCGCCAGTCGGCCGTCCGCCAGTCGGACGGCCGCCAGTCGGACGCCCACGGCCGATCGGACCGACTCTTCCGCCGAATCCGCCGAATCCCCCGCGGCTATAGAACGAAAGTGACGGATAGCCCCAGCCGTATGAATAGGGATAGTACGAGTACGGGTAGTAGTAATCAGGTCGCGCGTACACCACGACCGGCGCAGCGTTGTAACCCGGCTCCACGGCTTCCGCCATCGCTGCGTCGCTGTTGTTTGCGTCGAGCGAGCGCACCGCTACGCCGTCATTGTTTGGCGCGCCGCCCTTGCACGCGAGATTGCCCTTCGCCTCGGAAGCCACAACCTTGCCGCTCACATAAAGCTCCATATTTCCGCTCTGCGCCGTCGCGATCTCGACCGACTGCCTGGCGTTCAGATGCAGCTGCGATTTGTCCTGGCTTCCCGCGATCGCGTATTCGATGACCACCGGCTGCGTGCCGTCGTTGCGAACGAGAAAGCGGTCACCGCATTCGTAGCCGAACGCGAGCTCGACGGTCTGTTTCGTGCTCTGCGCGCCAAGCGAACCGTGCGCGAGCGCGAGCAGCGCGACGGCGCCGAGTGGAATGAAACGAGACTTCAGCATGGAGGACCTCACCTGTTGCGTGTTGATATGTGCCTGTCTGAATGTAAGACGATTACGGAAGAGCGACAGCAAGGCCGAATCTTCCCGGCGCCGCTGTGAGGCGCACATTGTGGCTCTTATTCCATTTTTCAGCGTCGGAGCCGGCCGTTACGATGCCGTAGAACCAGCTCGCGATTCCCACTGTTAGTCCAATTGCCGCGGGAGTCCAGTCCGTTCGGCGCCGCGCCTCCTGCGGACCGCATCCGAACGCTGGGCACGCGAACCCTTGCGCATAGGCGATGTTGTCGTCGTAATGGTGAACATTTGCATACCCGATCAACGGCGCGCCGATCGCGAGCGCGGTGATCAAGAATCCCTTGCCGGGATTCTCCGAGTAGTACTGACCGCCGCCGGGAAACAGGAGCGATAGTCCTGTGGCGTAGTGCGGGTCTTTCGCGAGTACGGTAATGTCGCTGCGCGCCGGAAAGCGCGTGCCGTACGGCGGACCATTCGGCGGCGACATGCGCCGCGGCGCGCGCGTGCTGGATGCCGCGCTGTCGGAGTTGATGTGCCGCACGACCACGGCCGTGTCCTGCACGGAGGGAATGTGGCGGACGACAACCACGGTCGTATCCTGCGCTCGTGCACTGGACGCGACGAGAATCAGGGCAGAACACGCGATAATTCGGCGCATAACGCTCATTGCGAAATGTTGTGGTCTACGGTCGGAGCAGCGGCGTCGCTGTATTCCAGTTAGTACGACATTCGAGTAAAGTTGTTCCGCTCGACCTCGACCTCGACCTCGATCTCGACCTCGATCTCGACCTCGATCTCGATCGTGAAGACGAAGCTGCCATCGTGATTCGGATCATCGAAGACCATGCGCGGCGCCGGTCCTGGAATGGTCGGCGCGTCGAGATCAGCGATCTGCTCGTTGCCGACCTCGGACTCGATTCCCTGGCGCTCATCGAGGTCTCACTCGACATCGAGGCACGGATCGGTCGGGGCATCGGTGAAGAGCAGTTGGCGGAGTTGTCAACGGTCGATGATGTCGTTCGGCAGGTGGCCAACAGTTCCCAGCCGTCGGTTCGGATGTCGGATCTGTTGCGTCGACTGGTCGACGACATCCCCCAGGTCTACCGGGAAGTGTCCGCCCAAAAGGGCCGCCAGCTACGCATCGACGACCGTTGGATCAGTGACTTCGCCAGCCTGAACTACCTCGGTCTCGACCTGTGTCGCGAGGTCATCGATTCCGTG
>JBBRBH010000022.1:0-61179 GCA_038205995.1 Gemmatimonadales bacterium | reverse complement strand
CATCTACAATGCGTGCGGTTCTCAGATGCCGATTGTCGACATGCTCAACGGCATCAAGACCGCGGAGACGTCAAACGCACGCTTCAGCTGGGTGCCGGCCGATTTCCTGAAGGCGAATGGCGTCTCGGGATGGCGGCACATGCCGGTGTGGATGCCGCCGGTCGGAGCCACGGCGGGCTTCTCGCGTCGCAGCAATGCCAAAGCGCTCGCCAAGGGACTCACGTTCCGTCCGCTCGCGATGACCGCAAAGGACACGCTCGCATGGCACAAGACTCGCTCCGAGGAAGAGCGCAAAAAGATGGATGACGGAGCGGTGGCGGGGATCTCTGCGGCGAAGGAAGCCGAAGTCCTCGCGGCCTGGCACGCCAAGCAGAAAAGCGCTCCCTGAGCGACTCCGGCCAGCACGTGCGAACCGACGGCGGCGCGTTGCATGCGATGCTGCGCCGCGTCGTCGATGTAGAACCGCACGAAGTTCGCGCGTTACTCGCGTCGGCGCTGTTTTTCTTCTGCGGGCTGGCGAGTTGGTTCGTGCTGCGACCGCTGCGCGATGCCGTTGCCGCAGGATCGACGCCGACTCAGCTGTCATTGCTGTTCGTCGGCACGCTCACGCTGACGCTGATCGCGAACCCGCTCTTCTGGTCGCTCGTCGTGCGCTTCCCACCGCGACGGTTCATTCCGCTTGCGTATCAGGCGATTGTCGCGAGCCTCCTGGTGTTCTACGTGCTCTTGCGCGCAGGCCGCGGGCACGACGGCGGCGCGATGGACGTATGGACGGGACGCGCGTTCTTCGTGTGGACGAGCATGTTCAGCCTGTTTATTACATCGTTGTTCTGGTGCTTCATGGCTGATGTTTTTCGCAGCGGCCAGGCGAAGCGACTCTTCGGATTCATCGGAGTCGGAGGCACGCTCGGATCGGTCCTCGGCAGCGCGGTAACCGCTACGCTCGCCAAGAGCATCGGCGATACGAATCTGCTGCTGGTGAGCTGCGTGCTGCTCGAGTGCGCGGTGTTGACCGTGGCGCGATTCCCGCTCCCAGCCGGCGATGGCCGCCGCAGCGCTGCGGTCGCCGAGTTTGAGGCTCGCGCAATCGGCGGAAAGGTCTGGGCCGGCTTTACGCACACTGTCAAATCACCGTATCTCCTCGGCATCGCCGTCTACCTCGTGTTGTTCACCATCGGGTCGACGTTCCTGTATTTCGAGCAGTCGTCGATCGTCGGCGCCGCGTACGCCGACCGCGCCACGCGAACGGTCGTGCTCGCGCGCATCGAAGTAGTTGTGCAGCTGCTGACCGTGTTCACCGAGATATTCCTCACGGGGCGGATCATTCGCTGGTTCGGTCTCGTGTTCGCCCTGGTGTTTCTCCCGGTGGTCTCGATGATCGGATTCGGCGCGCTCGCGAGCATGCCGGTATTCGCCGCGCTCGCGATATTCGTCGTGCTGCGGCGCGCCGGAAATTTCGCGCTGACGAATCCGGGCATGGAGGTACTCTTCACCGTCGTGCCGCGCGAAGACAAATACAAGTCGAAGAGCTTTATCGAGACCTTCGTCTATCGCGGCGGAGACCAGGTTGGCGCCTGGTTCTTTGCTGGCCTTACGGCCGTCGGACTGGGTCTGACCGGAATCAGTTGGGTGGCGGTCCCGATGAGCGCCGTCTGGCTGGGGCTGGGAGTCTGGCTGAGCCGACGGCAAACGGCGCTGCAAGATGCCGTTGCAAACACAATGCCCGCCGAGTAGGTAGAAGCATGAGCTTCGTCGACAAGCTGCTCGATAACGCTGCGTCGCGTTATCTGTGGAGGCGCGGCGCGCAGCACGCGAAAAGCGGCGCGCCGCCGATCGCGGTGTTCGCGTTCGATCACATCGGCCACGAGATCAACCTGCGCGGCCGCTATGAGGCGGATCAGCTCGAGTGCGCGATCGGATTTCTCCGCGGCTCTTCGCTGCTCGCCGGCGACGTGGTGGATGTAGGCGCAAACATCGGCAATCACGCGCTGTTTTTTGCGGAACATTACGACCGCGTCATCGCTATCGAGCCGAACCCGCGTGTGTTCGAGCTGCTCGCGTTCAACGCGAAGTTGCGCGGCAACATTCGCCCGCTGAACATCGGCGCGAGCGATGTGAACGACGAGCTGCTGCTCGCATTCGAGACCGACAATTGGGGTGGCGGGCGGCTCGCATCATCACGCGGCGAACTGAACCGCGCGAATAACGTTCCGGTGAAAGTGCGGCGACTCGACGACCTGAGCGAACTCGATTCGCGGCCGGTGGGACTCTTGAAGATCGATGTCGAAGGGCACGAGTTGCGCGTGCTTAAGGGAGCGGCCGCGATGATCAAACGCGCGAAGCCCGTTGTGCTTTTCGAGCAGCACTCCGATGAGATCGCGCATGGATCCTCGGAAGTTCTCGACTGGCTGCGCGCGAACGGCTACGATCAGTTCTACGAAGTGCGATCGTTTCCGGCGTTGCCGAGGTCGTGGAGTTTTCCAGGACGCCGCGCGATCGACGCGCTGATGCGACTGGTGATGGGCGAGACGCAGCGCGTGGTGCCGATCACGCGACTGGAGAATGCGTTTTACCCGATGGTGATCGCGCTGCCAACGCGCTGACGCGCTGAGGCGCTAAACGCGGTCGCGGACTGATCCCTTTGAGTCAGGGCGTTCGGCGATGCGCGACCATATGCTTCACGATATGGAAACGTTTCCCGGGTTTGCGTCGCATCTCGAGGCAGACCGTTTCCTCGTCGGCGAAAACAGGCCGGAGGAAGTTACGTTCGACGGGCTGACCTCCGCTGAGTGTGAGACGGTGTTGGCCGCTCTCAGAGCGCGATTGCGGCACACGCACGTTCACGCGTGGCGGACGTACTTTATTGGCGTGTCACTCTCGGTGGCCTTTCTGTCGTTCGGCTTGGCCTTCATGATTCTGGCGCCCGCCCAGATACTCGGCGTGGCTCGCGCTCCGCTTTTCGGGAAAACAGCCACGATCGAAGAGACGGCGCTCTGGGTGATCCTCGCGGTGCTGGCGGTGATCGGCGTCGCCATCGGCGATTTTATTCTGCGGAACCGATGGCGAGGTGCGGGAATGCTGCACCGCGAGTCGATCGCATTGCGCATCGCGATCAAGCGCGGCGAGGCATCAGCGCGCGCTGCGTAGGAAAAACACAGAGCCACAGGTCGGGATTGAACCGACGACCGCTCGATTACGAAAAAGAGACAGAACGAAACATTTAGTCCTTCAACGGCTCCTAGTCCAATCAGGAGAGTGGTTCGCGGATTCATACTCCTAGCACGTGGCGTTATCACTGCGGCCGAGGATGAACTCGTAGATGCCCGACTTGTCTATTCGCACGGTGATCTGCGCGTACAGCCACGAGAACGGTTCGTCGCCCCCATAACACTCCTTGCGCCGTGAGTTCCAGTATGAATAGGTCGCGGCGGTTTTGGGAATCAACTCCTTGGCTTCCCACACGTAGACGAGGCTATCACCATGCGCTCTGACGGGTGTGCCGAGGAGAGCTTGCACGGCGGTCCGGCTCAATCCCAAACGCAATCCGCCAGGGGTCCGCGGCGGCGCGTTCGAGCGCATTTGAGCACAGCGATGAAGATCCACTCCACTCTGCGCTGCACGAACGACACGAATCGTCTGAACAGAGTGACCAGCGGTTCCCATTTCGCCGTCGCTCTCGAACATCAGAACGATAATCTGCGGGCTCGCGCCGATCTGATAGCACCAATGCCACTCCGACTCAGCCGCATCTCCCGTGTGCCACTCAACTGCTTGGCCGAGCTTGGAGTTCACACTCGCCAAACTATCAACGCCAAGCGTGATGCCGGAAACCTGACGCATGGACTTTGGAATATCTCCGGCAACCGGCTTCGACTGCGCGTGAAGCTCCTGAAACAATCCTCCAAGCGAAGCGAGGAGAAGGGCTGTCGCGTGATGTCGTGAGAGAATCGTCGGCAGTCTCATGGGTGACGGTCAGACCATTGTTCGACGTTCCAGCGCGTTTGCTATTCGCTCGACGGCCTTCATGATGCGCCACAGAAGAGACAGGATAAATACGAAAACGGAGAAATAGAAAAGCATGTACAGGATACCAATCTCCATCGGGCCCATCATCACGCTCCGCGAAGGTTGTTGTATGCTCTGGCAGAATGGGTTCGCGCGCAACCTCACCGCCGCAATCACGCCACGCGATTACTAACGTTGCAGCGCTCGACGATAATTTTTCCTTAGCCAATCCCAGTTGAGGGTCAGCGGCATCTTCACGCGGTGAGAGTTCTTCATGCGCTGGCGCGGAGCACTTCAATCGCGAAGGCCCAGTACAGTTGCGAGCTTGATAATATTTTTCCGGATGTCAAGTGAGCCCCACCGGCAAAACCTATAGTGCAGGCGGCATCGACACCCGAATCGGCACATCGGTAGCGCCGGTTCCGAGATCCTGTCCGAGCTGTCCGTACTCCCCGCCTCCCCAGCACCAGATCTCGTTCGCATCGCTGACTGCGCAGACATGCGTGCCACCAGCCGCTAATGATTGAAACGTCAACCCGCCCGAAACGAGTCGTGGCGCGAAGGACGATGCACCAGGCGAGCCGAGAAAACCTCGAAAGTTATTTCCCCAGCAGTAGGCAATCCCGGACGAAGTCAGCGTACAGGCGAATGTCGCTCCGAGGCTGATCGTCGCGAAAGCGAGGTTGCCCGAGACGGCTACGGCCGGAATCGAGATCACGCCGTCTCCCCCGGACCCGTTTCCCAATTCGCCATTCGGGCCGATGCCCCAGCAGCTTGCATGTCCGTCGAGAGCTATTCCACAAGACGTCTGCATCTGAGTACTCAGCGACCGAAAGACCGGTGCACCGCCGACCGCAGTGGGCACTGCACACGGCGCGGTTTGATAGCGCTGCCAGTAAGTGTCGGTGCAAGCCCCCGCCATCTCCGGAGTCGTGAAGACCGACCCCTTCTCGCCTCCCCAGCAGTAGGTAGCGCCAGTCGTCGCGATACCGCAGTTCACCGCGCCCCCACCGGAAGCGAGCACACTGAAGCGCAGGCTCGTTTCCATCGCGATGGGCGAGGCTTCGATGTAGCCGTCGCCGAATTTGCCCGTGCCCAGAGATCCTGCTGCGCCGTCACCCCAGCAAAAGCCTTGGCCCGACGGTGTGAGCGCGCAGTTGGTTCCGTACCCGCTCACCAGCACTCGGAATCGGTGACGGGTCGCCAGCCTCACGAGGATACGAGGAGTGGAGGCGGAATCCGCCCCGATGGAAGCGCGAATGCCCGTCTGACAGTACGCTTCACCACTCATGCTCAGGCCGCAGAGTCGCGCACCAAAGCTGATGGCCGCGAATGCGACGGGAGTCCCCGTCGGATCGAGCGTCGCGGGAACCCGCACCGGGGCCGTTGGTCCGATACCGCCCCAGTCGCCCCAGCACACGATAGCGCCGTCAACCCGCAACACACAACTTTGCTTGCCACCGGAAGTGATTTGCGGCGTCGCCGCCGGGACGAGGCGCACGGTATCGAGCGCGGGTCCGCTATCCACTGCCAATGGCGGAGGTGGCGGGGTCGTCACGGGCTCGACTGGCATCAACTTCGCGCAGCTCCATACGAACACCAGAACCGGCGCCATGAAGGCGACACGACGACAGGTCATGTCAGCAGAAGTTGAGTATAACGTTTTTCATCTTCAGTAGCCCGTTCCCGTACCACGTAGGATCGCCCAGATACAACGCGGCACAGTCGAGTTGCGTGCGAATTGTCGAGTTCGACAGGGACGGATTGTACGCCTTCAACAAGGCTGCGGCGGCCGCAACATGCGGAGATGCGGCTGAGGTACCACTGAGAAAACACATCGTGCCACCCACGGTTGCCGGACAGATCGGAGCGCCCGGCAAAGCGGCCGTGAGGACGCCTGGCGCGGCCGCGACCGAGTCGGCCGGTGCCGACAGCTCGATCTTGTCCCCAACCGATGAAGTACTAATACGGACATTATTGTAGTCGACAGCGGCCACTGCGATGACCTCGGCGAGAGTAGCAGGATAATCAATATGACCGTCACCGACGGCAGATGCCTACGGAGCGGCTATAGCGAAAGCAAATGACGACGTCGAACACAATCTCTTGCCGGTCCAGCCCAACTCACCTCGATGCACCATGGTGCCGTGAACATGCACTCATTAGTACGATTCGCTCGCCTAGGTTTTTTCGTTGGCGCGTTCGCGGCGTTGCCGAAATTCGCCATTGCTCAAAAGCCTGGTTCGCCGGCTGATTCAGCGAAGGACTGCAAACAAGCGGCGAAGGAAGTGAGCAAAGGGCACCCAGTGAAAAAACTGTCTAGCGCCTACCTCACTATTTCTTCGTGCGGCGCGACCGGCGCCAGCGCGCTCGCGTCGGCGATTGCAGCATATGCATACGAAACGGACCCGACGATAATCGACGCATTCATGTCGGTCGTCGACAATTGGCGAGACTCGTCGATCATGGCCGCCGCGATGCAACTAGCCTCGAATGCGGCAGCGACGCCGACGGCGCGGGTCTTCGGCGTGCGACACTTGCTTGTGCTTGCCCACCCGTACGCTCACTACGGTTTTGCCGGTCTAATCTCGGGCGAGACGACGGCGGCAAACCCCGACGGGGGTAGTACGACCGTGTCAACATGCGGACAACTCATGCGCGGTGAAGGGACCGACCGGATCGGCGCCCCGCTGCCGTCTGACTATCTCGCGAGGATACAGACGACGCTCTCGGCGCTCGCAAGCTCCGGTTCGACTCCGGATTTCGTACGAAACGCAGCGCGCTGCCTGTAGCGCTCGAGGGTGAGTCCCATGTCTAGTTGAAAAACAGGTGGTGCCGTTCAACGCTGCCACTACGGTCGCGCTGCTAGATGCGAACGCAGCCCAACTTTCCATTCTCATCGATGGATAGAGCCGTGTACAGGTCGCTTGCCCATGCGACGTTTGGCGTTGCCCTTCGCGGAACTCTGCTCGGTTTCGCGCTCAGTTGCGCGCCGGTGTCTTCCGATCACGTAGGCGAACAGAAGGCGCCGCGACCGGATTCGACGCGCGCGCCGACGACAACAGCGCGCGGTGGTGGTGTTGTCGGCGATACGTTCTACCTTGTGGCGATTGGAAATAGGCAACTGTTAGCTCCTCCACCCGACTTGCCTTGCGCGCGGTGGGACAACGTGCCTCAGATGGAGCGCATCATCATCGTTGACGACAGCACGTACGTCGATCAATCCGTCGAACGTGTGCATTGTCGAGTAAAATCACCGTCGCCGAGCGATACACTCTTCGAATTCCGTGGCGTGTATACGGTTCGCGGCGACACGCTCAGCATCTTTGTGCTTGGGGGCGGCGAGTTCGACCGCGAGTTGCACCTGAGTGGACGCCTGACCAGCGACTCGCTTATACCCTTCGCGAGCGACAATCGACTCACGCGGTCGTTTGTGCGCCGCCCCGCGGGTGCGTCACGTCGCTAGGCCGTCACAAACGTGGGATTGGTGTGCAACCGTGCGGCACACATGTTTTCGACGACGCGTCAGGAACGTAAGAGAACTCGGCGATCCGCGAGGGAACACAGTCTGTCGCGAAGGCCACGAATCGCCCGAAAAACCCAAACCCCGCCAGCCCACGACACGCCAACGGGGCAGGGCTTTACTCGTGAGTGGGCCATCGAGGAGTTGAACCTCGGACCTCACGCTTCCGAACTCTATTGCGACGTGTGCGTGTCAGCTCCTTCTACGTGGCGTCGGTGTGCTGGTCCGCAATAATCCGCGTCTTGATCGGCTGGCCTGACACAAAAGCCACCAGCGGCGCGGGTGGTTCACAAAATTCATGGGGCCGGTCATGTTGCGCGAAGCACCTCTATGGGATCCGCCCGCATAGCCCTGATCGCTGGCGCGAGTCCTGAGAGCATCGTGATCGCAACAAGTACTGCACCGGAGCCAACAATCGCGGACGCATCTGCCGGCTCAACGTTGTAGAGCCACTGGGATAGCAGATTGCCCGCCCAGATGCCTCCGACGCAACCAAAGATCGCACCAAGTAGCGCGAGTTCGAGTGCATCACGAAGCACGAGGCGAACGACGTCCGCACCTTGAGCGCCTAGCGCGGCCCGAACCGCGAACTCGCGCCTGCGTTGTCCCACCGCGTACATCAGAACGCTGAACAATCCTGCGGCCGCGAGGAGGAGCGAAACTGCGCCGAGCAATACGAAGACGCCCGTGAGGAAATATCGTCCTCGAAGCATGGCGTCGAAGTTCGCGAGCATCGGCGTAACTCCGACGAACGATCGGTCGCCCAGCGCATCCTTAAGCTCGCGCTGAATCGCGTACGAAACAGTCTTTGCACCAGGAGCAGTCCGAGCAAGCAGATGCCACCCGTGGAGCGGTTCGGTCGGCAAGTATGCGAACACCTTTGGCTGATCGTCAATGTCCGGATCGTCATGAAACTGAAATGCCGAGTTGCCGACGACCGCAACCACGGGGACCCATGCGTTCGCCGACGTCTTGTCGCCCAGCTTCACGAGCTTACCGATGGCACCGCCGTGCGGGAAAAGAACGGACGCGGCGCGCTCCTCGAGCACGATGCCGCCCCGCGCGCGATCTCCGTCTCCAAGATCTCGGCCTTGCGAGAGTCGCAACCGCATCACGCGCAGAAAGTCTTGTCCGACGATCTGGTACGCTTGCGTGATGAGTGGCGGAGCGCCCAAGAGCGTCTCCTCCGAGATGATACGATTGCTATCGGGCACCGCATAGCTCGCGGACGTAACGCTCGTCACGCCCGGCGTCGCACGCACGCGTTCAATGAACGGCATCAGCGCGTCTGTGGTGCGGCGCGGCCGCGGTGTCGCGGTGGTTGATGCCATCTGACTCGTGACGACGTTTAAGAGTTGCTCAGGCGCGTAGCCGAAATCAAACGTCGCGACGTGCAGTGTGGCCTTCACCATGAGACTCGCGCCGACGAGCAGCACCGTTGACAGCGTCAACTCGGCGATGACGAGCGGCCGAAAACGCGACTTCACGCGGCCGGTTGTTGTGCCAGATCCCTCTTTCAGCGGCTCCGCCGGATCGACTCGCGACGCTTGCCACGCTGGAAGAAGACTCGCGATTGCTGCGGAGACGAGCGCGGCACCAACGGAGGCGGTGAAAACGCGCCAGCTCCACGACGGCTCGGTGAGTCCCAGCCACGCCATCTGAGGAGGCTGAGCGGCGGCGAGCGCCGAGAATCCCCAGTTCGCGGCGACCAACCCCACGGCCGCGCCGCCGACCGAGAGCATAATCACCTCGGCAATCACATCCCGAACCAGCACACTGCGACTAGCTCCGAGCGACAGCCGGATCGCCGAGTCGCGTGTGCGAGTGATTCCTCGCGCGAGCATGAGCGAAGACACGTTCGCGCACCCGATGATCAAAATGAGCACTGCGGCACCGAGCATCGCGGTGTGATAGTTGGTCAATTGCAGCGGATCCGGTTTCAGCGGAAAGGTGCGCGCTGAAATCGTCCAGCCCGGGGCCGCGTATCGTGTCGTGAGCGCTTTCGCGAAGATCGAGAGCTGAGCGTCGCGTGCCGCGGTTGCGAGGCCTCGAGCGGTCCGGATGGTTATCCAACCGTGCGCGGCCCGCATCGCGCCGTCGGACTCGAACGGAAGCCACGCATCAACCGGAATCAGTTGGTCGCTGTTAGGCGGCATCACGCCGACGATCGTGTATGTGCGATCGCCGAAGGTGACGGTCGCATCTCCGATCGAGGAACGATTCCGGAAGCTGTGTTTCCAGAAGGCGTCGCTGACGACGGCGACGTTTTGCTGCGCCGCCTCGTCCGGGCGGAAAAGCCGTCCGAGCCGCGGCTTGGCGCGCACCAGCGAGAAGTAATTCGGCGCGACGCGTGCGTACCGGCCGGGAAAGTCAACTCCGTTGGCCTGCACGAACGACCAAGTCACCGACTGCAATGTGACCGACTCGATTCCGCTTCCGCGCGGAATCTCGTCGTACAGCTGCCACGCAGAGGGTCCTCGCCTCGGCGAGTTGCCATATATTTGAACGCGAAAAAGATCCTCAACGTCGCTGAATGCTGTTATCGGATGCATCATCCGGTCGAGCATCGCGTAGACAGAGGACGATACACCTATTCCGATGCCCATCGACAAAACTGCGAGGGCGACGAACGCAGGTGAGCGCTTGAGCGAGCGTGCGGCGTACGCCAGAGAACGAAGCATCAGATCAACTGTATCGGCATGCTAATACAGTGTCCACCACTCGCACAGTCTGTCAAGCGGAGAGCACTAACGGCGACCGACTATGAGATGAAGCGGTGGGTCGCGCCGGCTCCGACGATGATGGCGATGGCTACCGCGTAGAGTGCGTCTTCCATGAAGAGGTTGAAGTGGAGAGTGGTTCCTTCGAATACTACGGCACAGTTGTTCCGTCAGATTCGGGAGATTCGACTAGTCCCGCCCCTCGCAGCTCGGGTTCGCTGCGACTGCGTAGAGGAGGCGTAGAGGAGAGATGCAAATTCTTCAGCAGATTTCTGAACACGAGATGGTCGCGGCATTTCTCAAAGCGACGCTGGGTTCTCCTCAAAATGCATGGCACATAACACCGAAGCTGCAACGTGACGGGAAGACCCCAACGATTGTAACCGAACCAAACCTCGGTGACGTGGAGGAATGTGCGTATCGAATGGGAATCCTCGGCGAAATTTACGGATATGGGCGGAACGAGAATCTGTTTGCTGGATTCCCTCCCGAGGGGGAAGTGCGTTGGGTGCGAGCAGTTTTAGTGCGAGAGGATATGGCTCGACTTCGATACTTGAAGATTGCCGCGTGGGAAGACCTTTCCGGTGGTACTCGCCAAGTTGTTGATGGCGCAAGGGCGTTCGCTGCGGGCCGGAGGGACAGTCGCATTCTCGGAGAGATGATTCTCGGCATTTCGAACGTTATCAGGTCGGGCGCTGCACTAGCGGAGCCGATCATGGTCGCCGTTGACCAACACGCAACTCTGATTCTGCTCGACGGCCATCACCGATTCACCGCCTATTTCATGGAGGAGCGAACGATGCCTCGGGAGCTATCCGCTATTGTCGGTTTGTCGGATCGCCTTAGCAAGTGGGACTTCTATTAGAAGTCGTGGCGGGGTACCACTGCGTCCTCAAGCCCGCATGAGCTAAGTCCAATGGAGCTAAGTCCAATGGAGCTAGCAGGCCCTTCCGCACTAGGAATTGTCCGGCCGCATTTTCATTCGCATCCGCTGCGCTTCAGCGCCGACGAATGACAAAAAAGGTGGCCATCAAAATTGGGATGGCCACCTTTCTATTGCGTGATTTCGATAGTGTGACAAACAGTGGGACGTTGTGGCAATTCAGGTCTATTTGCGTCGCTTCTGACCTTGTCGGTATTTGCGGAAACCATCAACGATCTAATTTTACTTCGCTGGTCAACTGCATCCTTCCGTGATTCTAAATGCTGTGCTATCAATCCGTTGCGATTCGCAGCGCGCTACAACGCTCGAATTAATTTGAGAGCCACAGGTCGGGATTGAACCGACGACCGCTCGATTACGAATCGAGTGCTCTACCACTGAGCTACTGTGGCAGTGAGGAATATGCCCTGGCTCGGATTCGAACCGAGACGCCTTGCGGCACCACCCCCTCAAGATGGCGTGTCTACCAGTTTCACCACCAGGGCAAATCCATTCCTCAAACTGCTCTCGTCCTTCGGTCCTCCGACTACAAACACGAAAAAAACAACGGGAGCGACGGGGTTCGAACCCGCGACCTCTCGAGTGACAGTCGAGTGCTCTAACCAAGCTGAGCTACGCCCCCTTCACATCCGCACTCTGCCCTCAGCAGAGTAGCCCCAACGGGAGTCGAACCCGTCTTTGCTCCTTGAAAGGGAGCCGTCCTAACCGATAGACGATAGGGCCAAACTCCCGTCTGCCGTCGCACGCATCATCCAACTTCGATCGTCCAACTTCGATCATCCATCTTCGATCGTCCAACTTCGATCATCAGTAGCGGTAACGGGATTCGAACCCGTGTTCCAGCCTTGAGAGGGCCGTGTCCTAGTCCCCTAGACGATACCGCCGAACAAGAGTTCCGCACTCCGCATCAACCCGCATTCGGATCCTGCACCAATCTGTCATCTGCCATCTGTCATCTGCCATCTGTAAAAAACAGGCCCGGAAGGACTCGAACCTTCAACCGCCGGTTTTGGAGACCGGTGCTCTACCAATTGAGCTACGGACCTACTCCAAACCGCAGGGTGACTGACGGGAATTGAACCCGCAACCCCCGGTGCCACAGACCGGTGCTCTAACCGATTGAGCTACAGTCACCATACTCAGAACTCAAAACTAGCAGACTGCCTGACAACAATGAAGTCTTCTGTCACTCAGACACATCCCCGCCCGACTCTACTCCGCTCTGCCACTCCGAATCAAAACTCCCTCTAATTATTTTGCCCGATCCATGTAATCCCCGGTGTTCGGATTCACCCGGACTTTCTCGCCCGTCGCCACAAACTCCGGCACGTTGATCATCACCCCATTATCCAACTTCGCCGGCTTCGTGCTCGCCGTCTTCGTCGCCGTCTTCATCACGGGCGCCGTATCGACCACTTCCAGCACGAGAAACTGCGGCAGCTCAATGCCAATCGGCCGTCCATCATAGTACTCGGCCAGAATCTTCATGCCGTTCTGCATCCACTGCGCGTTGTCGCCGAGCATCTCGGCGTCCATCTCGAGCTGGTCGAAATTCACCGTGTTCATGAAATGCCAGGTATCGCCACCCTGGTACATGAACTCCAGTTCGTGCGTTTCCATCGACGCCTTCTCGATCGTATCGGCCGCGCGGAAGCGATGTTCGAAACTGTTGCCGTTCTGGAGATTCTTGAGCTTGGTCTGAATCATCGCGCGCAGATTGCCCGGCGTGTGGTGTCGAAACTCAAGGACACGGCACGGCTTGCCCTCGAAAACGATGACCATTCCGCGACGAATCTGGGTTGCTGGCATTGCCATGGGACGACGGTCCTATTTTTACGAATTAAGTGGTTCGGGGACAGCCTTTAAGTTTAGTTAGGCAAAGGAGTTAAGGCAACATAAGGCAACAACTTTGAGAGGCTCGGCCAGAGATTGTGGGCGGCTATGTTCGCGCCCTCGCGGGTCGGATGGACACCGTCGGGCTGATTCAGCTTGGCGATTCCGGCGACATTCGAGAGAAAAAACGGTGCGAGCTGGACCCTCTCAGATGCCGCCACCTTTCCGAAAATCGCGTGGAACTGCTTCGTGTAGTCGGGGCCCATATTCGTCGGCGCTTCCATCTGAATGAGCAGGATTTTCACCGCGGGATTCGCGGCGCGAATGCGCCCGATGATCTGTTTCAGATTCGCCGCCGTCGAGTCGGGATTGAGGCCGCGGAGGCCATCGTTGGCGCCGGTCTCGAGCACAACAACATCAGGCTTTTCCTTGAGCAGCCATCCGGTTCGCCGCAGCGCGCCCGCGGAGGTCTCGCCCGAGAGGCCAGCGTTCACGACGTTCGCCTTCACGCCCACCGAATCGGAGATGCGCTGAATAACTGCGGGATACGCATCGCCCGCCGGATCGTCGAGGCCGAGGCCCGCGGTGAGACTGGTGCCGAGAAACAGCACGCGCGGAGCGCCCGTACGGTCAGCGGCAGCCGCTTGCGCCGTTGCCCCGCTCGGTCTCACGGATGTTGATTCCACTGGCGTTCGGCGGGTGCCAGCGGCGCTCTTCGAATCGCCGCCGCCGCACGCGGCCACCAGTGCCACCAGTGCCACCAGTGCCAGTCCGAGCAGCATCGCGCTTCTCGAAAACAGAACGAAAAAAACTTTCATAGACAGCATGCTCTCGGCAAAAGATCTCACTAAAGAATACCTCAGCGGCGCGTCAAAGCTGGCGGTCCTGAAACATGTCTCCTTCGACATCCCACAGGGATCGTTCGTCTCGATCGTCGGCCCCTCCGGAAGCGGCAAGACGACGCTGCTTGGCCTCCTCGCCGGCCTCGACGCTCCGAGCGGCGGCACCGTGACGCTCGACGGCGTGGACCTGACACGCCTCACGGAAGACGAACGCGCGCTGCTGCGCGGCGAAAAGGTCGGTTTCATTTTTCAGACCTTTCAATTGATACCCACGCTCACCGCGATCGAAAACGTGCAGGTGCCGCTGGAACTGCGCGGTGAGAGGGGCGCCGCCGAACGCGCGACACTGCTCCTCAAGCGCGTCGGACTCGGCGATCGCATGGACCACTTCCCCACCCAGCTTTCCGGCGGCGAGCAGCAGCGCGTGGCGATCGCGAGAGCGTTCTCGAACTCGCCGCGCATTCTCTTTGCCGACGAACCAACGGGAAATCTCGATGGCGAAACCGGCGCGCGAATCGTCGAACTGCTCGAGGAACTGAACCGCGAATCGGGATCGACAATCGTGATCGTCACGCACGATCTCATGCTGGCGCAGCGCGCGGGGCGCATGATCCGGCTCAAGGATGGCGCCGTCGTTGAGGATGTGACGAGGTGAGTCCGCAGAACAGCCGCTGGACCTACATCGCCAATCTCGCGTGGCGCGAGAGCCGCACGGCGCGCCGGCGGCTGCTGCTGTATATGTCGTCGATCTCGCTCGGTGTCGCCGCGCTTGTTGCGATCGACAGCTTCGCCAGCAACGTGCAGGCGTCAATCCGCACGCAGGCGAAGGACCTCATGGGCGGCGACGTCTCGTTCACGTACAACGCAAAGGTGCCCGCCTCAATCGAGAAGATTCTCGATTCGCTGAATACCCCGGGCACGCCCGTCGCGAAGATCGTCTCGTTCATTTCAATGGCAAGCGATACGCGTTCGGGCGGCACGCGTCTCGCGCAAATCAAGGCGGTCGGCGCGGGCTATCCGTTCTACGGCGAGATTCGCACCGCGCCGGACGGACAGTGGGCGCGTCTGCAGTCGGGGCCGTATGCGATCGTCGATGCTGCGCTGCTGATTGTGCTCGATGCGAAGGTCGGCGACACGCTGGCGATCGGATTCATGAAGTTTCCGATCATCGGCACGATCACGAGTATGGCCGGCCAGTCGGATGCCTCGCTCATGATGGCGCCGCGCGTGTTCGTTCCCGAGCGCTACGCTGCCGAGACGCAGCTCATTGGATTCGGCAGCCGCGCGACGTACGAGTGGCTCATCAAGTTGCCGCCCTCGACGAACGTCACCAAGTGGAGCGTGCCGCTCAGGCCGAAGTTCCAGAACGAGCACGTGCGCATGACCACCGTGGTGCAGAGCGAAAACAACATCGCGGAATCGGTGAAGCAACTCGCAGACTTCCTCGGGATCGTCGGGCTCATCGCGCTCCTGCTCGGCGGCATCGGTGTTGCGAGCGGAGTGAATGCGTTCGTCACCCGGAAGATCGATACCGTTGCGGTGTTGCGCTGCCTTGGCGCGACGAGCGGGCAGGTGCTCGCGATTTATGTGGCGCAGGCGGCGGCGATGGGGTTCATTGGCGCCGTGGTCGGCGTCTCACTTGGAATCGCCATCCAGTTCACGCTGCCGCTGGCGATCAAAGATTTCCTGCCGGTGGACGTGCGCGTGGCGCTCGACGCGAAAGCGATCGGCATGGGGCTCGCGATTGGTGTGTGGGTCGCGCTGGTGTTCGCGCTGCGCCCGCTGCTCGCGCTCCGGCGGGTGTCACCGCTGCAGGCGCTGCGCCGCGACGCGGCGGCGCTCGAGACGGCGCGCGTACACGACATTCCGACGCACCTCGTGAATATCGCGCTGGTGGGATCGATTCTGCTGCTGGCGTTCGAGCGCGCGGGGAATCTGCGCCGCGGGGCACTGTTCGCCGCGGGGATCGGCGGAAGCATGCTCGTGCTGTGGCTCAGCGCCGCCGGACTTTCCTGGCTCGCGCGAAAAATGGTCACGCCGCGCTGGCCGTATGTGATTCGCCAAGGCGTTGCAAACCTGCACCGCCCGGCCAATCAAACCCGGACCGTGGTGCTCGCGCTCGGGTTCGGCGCGTTTCTCGTGAGCACGCTATATCTGGTGCAGTCAAATCTGCTCAAACAGTTCGAGATCACGGCGGCGCAATCCAAGGCGAACCTGATCTTCTTTGACATTCAGGACGATCAGCGGGCGGGGCTCGATTCTATTCTCGCAGCGCAGGGGCAGCATGCGCTGGGTTACACGCCGATCGTGATGATGAAAGTCGCCGGCGTAAACGGCCGCACGATTCCCCAATGGTCCGCGGCGAATGCGATCTCCGTGAGCAGCTGGGTGTGGCGGCGCGAGTTTCGCTCGACATACCGCGACACGATGGTCGCGACGGAGAAACTCGCGGCGGGCAAGTGGTTCGGAGCCACGCATCTTCCCGATTCGCTCTCGGAACTCTCGCTTGAGCAGAGCGTGGCGGCCGAGATGCACGTGAAGGTCGGCGACATCATCGCGTGGGACGTGCAAGGCGTGAAGGTGCCGGTGCAGGTCACGAGTCTGCGCGACGTGAACTGGGGACGGTTCGAGCCGAATTTCTTTGCCGTGTTCACAACGAAGGCGCTGCGCGGCGCGCCGAAGCAGTATGCCACCGTTGCGGCAGTACCGAACGACTCGATCATCGCGACACTGCAGCGCGCCAGCGTCACGAGGTTTCCGAATATCTCGAGCATGGATCTCTCGCTCGTTCGGCGCACGATCGGGCAGATCGTCGAGAAGGTTTCGCTTGCGGTGCGATTCCTGGCGCTCTTTTCGCTCGCGATGGCAATTCCTGTGCTGTTCAGCGCGGTCGCCGCCACACGGCGCGATCGCCTGCGCGAGGGAGTGCTCCTCAAAACCCTTGGTGCGACGAGCGCGCAGATCGCGCGGATTCTCTTATCTGAGTATGCGCTCCTCGGAACACTCGGGGCGCTCACGGGGATGGTGCTCTCGTTTGCCGGAGCGTGGGGACTCGTGCGCTTCATTTTCGACGGAACGTTCGCCCCCGCTCTTCTGCCGGCGTTCATGATTGCCTTCATCATGATGGCTTTGGCGATCGCGATCGGATTGCTCACCTCGCGCGACGTATTCAAGGAAACACCAATGGCAGCCCTGCGAGAGCAGTAACAGCACCGGCTCTTTTCTCTCTATTCTAGCTGCGTCACTGAATGCGGACGATCGCGAGGCGCACAGTCGACGGCGGGTCTCCACCGGCTGCGGATTTCAATTCGATCAGCTGCCGCGCCGTTTGCGTTCCGGAGATGTCGAAGATCGTAAACGCTCCGCCCGCGAGGCTCGTGAGACTGACATTGAAATTCCCGAACTGCTCGAGTCTCGGATTAAACGGATTGGCACTCGGATAGAGCTGGCTCGGGTTGTTCGGATTCGTGCACGGTCCGAGATCTGCGCACATCCCCGCCCAGATGTCGTGAAGATTCCACGAGAGGAATTTCAGGTGTGCGTTGGCCGGCGTAAAGCCGGGCAGATCGTCGACATACATTGCCAGCGACCATTCGCCGAGTGACTGTTCCCAGCTCTGAGCGGTGCGCGCCTCGAAGTTCGCGACTCCCGTGGGCGTGCTCAGCGTCCAGTCCTTGAAGAACTGCGACTCGGAGGTCGAGAAGAGATCGTTTGCCCAGCGCAGCATGGACCACGCGGAGGCGTAGAAAGTGAAATCCGCCGGATTGGTCCTGCCGAGCATCGAGAGCCCGTCGGGCTGGCTGAGATAATTGTACAGCGCGTCGAAGTGCCGATACATCATCAGCGGCCGGTTCGCACAGGGAGGCGTGGTGCCGGCGAACTTTGCGTCGCAGCCAAGCGTCGCGGCGTAGCCGGAGTTCTGTTTCGGCTGCGTTCCGTAGAACGTGCGCGCGTAGATTTCCTCCGCGTTGCGCGCCATTCCCTCCTCCCACGAGAGATCTTCGAGCGCGAGGTTTCGCTGCGCGATGCGCTGCGCGAACGCGGTGATGTGCTTCACTTCGTGCATCACAGATGGCCGGATCAGCCGCAGCCATGAATCGCGCGTATTGGGATCAAAGAAGCCGCCAGCACTGCTGGTGGGAACGGCCGCGTAGAAATATTCGCCGAAATTGCTTGACGGCGCGGTCGTGACCGGCGAGAAATCGCAGCTCACCACGAATCCGAGAATGCTTCCTTCGGCGGTGCTGTTCACGCGCGGCGAGAATACCATGACGATTTTGCCGAGACCGCCGAGCTGCGCATCGAGCACCAGCGGATCGCCGAAGTTCGCGACGCCGAGCGCGAACATGACGTTGTCGAATTCCTGTCCGAGCTGCTGGAAGTAACTGTCCATCTGGCCGGCGAGCGTCGAGGCGCCGGCAAAGATCGTGCTCGTATCCTCGAGAATGATCGCGTGCGCACCGTTGTAAACGGTGCGCGCATTGATGGGAGTGTTCGTGACGCAGAAGTTGTTCGCAGAGAGGTTGGGCACCTTCACGCCCGTGATGCTCCCCACGGTCGCGACCTGTGCGTTCAGGGAGGACACACGCCGCGGCTCCGCATGCTGAAGATTCGCGCGCATCGCCGCGCCGTTCTCGCGGAGGAATTCGATACTGCGCTCGAGCACCCGCGCGTGAGCCGCATCGATCTCGCGCTGCCGCTGCCCGCGCTCCATCGCGCGGAACGCTGCGCTGCCGATCGCCGGAAGCGTGAATGGGACCTTCAACCGCTGCGCGGCCGCGACGACGGTGCCCGCGGGCACCGCGCCCCGCACCGTGAGTGCCACCGCGCCATTGGACGTTGGTGTGACCGTCGAGCGGTAGGCATTGTACACACTCACCGCATAGCGCCCGCCCGTGATATCGAGTTCGTTGCAGCGCACTTGTGCGGGATCGGTGATGATCACGGATTGTCCCACGGCGAGCGTCCGCTGGTTCGCGACCTGCAGCGATGTTGCACCGCCGCCGATGAGACCGTTGGCGGTGACTTGCACGAACACCGCGTGCTGCGGCGCGCATGGGAAGGTCGCCGGCAGCGTGATCGACATGGCGTTCACCGTGGACGCATTCACCGTCACCGGAACGCCATCCACGAGCACGGCGTTCCCTGCGGGGGTCGGCGCGAAATTGTTTCCGACCACCGTGAACGTGCCGCCCGGCCGCAGCGGCGATGGGTTGACCGAAACGATCAGCGGCGTGTTCACGGTCGACACGATCGTCACCGCGATCGTGGCCTGCGCAACCTTGCCGTCCACCGTCGCCGTGATGACCGCGGTGCCCACTGCGACTCCCGACACGAGGCCGGTGGAGTTCACCGTCGCAATGGCAGGCGCGGTTGAGAGCCACGTGATGATGGGATTCAGGAGCAGCTGTCCGCTTGCGTCGCGCACTGAGGCGATGAGCTGAGTCGAACCGCCCGGAATCGTGAGCGTCGCGGTGTCGCGCGAAAAAGTGATCGAGCCGGCGACGGGATTCGAGACGGTCATCGTTGCGTCGCCGGTCACGCCGTCCAATGATGCGCGGACGGTCGCCGTTCCGGGTTGGATCGCCGTGACGATTCCGGATGCCGTGATCGACGCGACCAACGGGGAAAGAGAGGTCCAGGTGGGCGCGCGGTCGATGATCGCGCCGCCCTGCGCATCGAGCAGCAGCGCAGTGGCCTGCGCCGTGCCACCCACGAGCAAATGCGGCGGCGTGAGTCCTACGACGATGGCGACGACCGGCCCCTTCGCGCCTGGTCCGTCAGTGTTGTGGCAGGAGAGTGCGAGAAGAGTGGCGAGCGCGACGCGAAAACAAACCGCGAGGCGTTTCAATTCGACTGGCCGAGCCACTCATCGGCCGTGAGCGCGAAACGCGGAATCGCCGCGTCGAAGCGCGTGGAGTCCGCGCGCACGAAGCGGTATTCGCCTTCCATGAACCCGCTCGCAGATTTCAGTACGCAAAAACTCTGGTACTCATGCACGCCGCCGGGAATCAACAGCGGCTGCTCACCAACAACGCCGTCGCCCGCGACCTCGGTATCTTCGCCGATCGAATCGTGAATGCGCCAGCGGCGCGAGAGCAGCTGCGACGACTGCGTGCCGACATTCTCAATGCGCACGTAGTAGGCAAACACGAACTGCTGCTGCTCCGGGATGGACTGCTCCGGCAGGTACACGGGGCGCACCGTCACCCGAATACCATCGGTCATCCTATAAAAGAACGCGCCAGGAGCCGTCATTTCTGAATATTCAATCCGCTGGGCGTCCGCCGCCAGTGGGATTAATACGCAAGCTGCCCGGCAGCGCGTCCAGCAACGGCTTGAGATCGTTCGCGCGATCCAGCGTCGTGATGAACGTCAGTCCCGGAAGCGCAACAACGAGGAGCCGCGACACTCCAAAGAGCACGACCGTGCCGGACTCGGTGTGCACCACGTTGCTCGTCGCATCGACGAACTGCACAGCGCCGTGCGCGCCGTTGCCGTCGTCGTCGAGTTCGCGCGCGCGCCGCAAGCTCGCCCATGTGCCGACGTCGTCCCAGCCAAAATCGGCGAGCAGCACCAGAAACTTACTGATCCGCTCGAGCAATCCGCGTTCGATGCTCACCGAGCGGATCATGCCGGCGAAGGCGGGAAGGTTGCCCGCCGTGAGCGCTTCGAGCCCGGGCGCAATCTCCGGTGTGTAGCGCTCCAGTTTGTCGAGCATCGTTTTCGCCGAGCCGACGATGATTCCTGAATGCCAGAGCGCACCGTCGCTGCACAGCTCGACCGCTTCAGCCGCCGCCGGTTTTTCCGTGAACGCCGCGACCTGATACGCGCCGCCTTTTGAGAGGGGCATGTCGCTGTCGAGGGCGCTGCCGAGCGAGATGTGGCCGAACGAAGGCTCCGCGCGAGTCGGGCGGGCGCCGAGCGCAACGATTGCTCCCTCCCTGTTGCCGATGGCCGCCGCCCTTCCAATTGACTCGCGGAATGCACCTGGAAACGAAACCGCGA
Organism: Gemmatimonadales bacterium; assembly: GCA_038205995.1. Classification (GTDB taxonomy): domain Bacteria; phylum Gemmatimonadota; class Gemmatimonadetes; order Gemmatimonadales; family Gemmatimonadaceae; genus Fen-1231. The sequence goes on along the minus strand of JBBRBH010000022.1, from coordinate 40,305 downwards.
GATCCGCGTGGATCGCGCAGACGGGAGTTTCGCGCCCCGCGCGTCGCGCGACTTCCTGCGCGCCCCACGCCAGCGCCGCGGCGGTACCAAGCGGCCGCGGCTCGATGAGAATGTTTTCTTCCGGCAAGTCGCGCACGGCGGTCCGGATCGCGGGCGCGATGTCGCGACTGGTGACGACGAGTACGCGCTCCGGCGGAATGAGCGGCTGCAGGCGGCCGACCGTGTCCTCCAGCAGCGAGTTGCCCGTGACGAGCGCGAGCAGCGGCTTCGGCCTCTCGGGTGTCGAGAGCGGCCAGAAGCGCGAGCCAATGCCGCCGGCAAAAATGACCGCCCAGATCGCGAGGCCGGTGACGTTCTCACCTGTAGGCGCGAGCTCGGGTTCGATGAGGGTCGAGCTCGTACGTTCGCTCGAGATGGCGGTAAAGTCGCCCGACGTAGGTAGAGGCATCTGCGACTAAATGTAGTCTTCCACCCGAGGCAAAGTACGCTAGAATACATGCCATGATACGTCGCGTCGGGACCATCCTCTTGGTTGCCGCGAGTTTTGCCGCGCGCGAGTCGCGCGCGCAGCAAATTTGCGTGCCCGCCAAAACCGCGCTCGTCCTCTCGGGCGGAGGCGCAAAAGGGTTCGCGCACATCGGCGTGATGGAAATCATGGACAGTCTCGGGCTCGTTCCCGATCTGATCGTGGGAACGAGCATCGGCTCGATCATGGGCGCGCTCTACGCCAGCGGATACACGGGCCGGGAGATCGACTCGATCACGCGCGTGCTGCCGATCGAACGGATGATCCGCCAGTACGAGCCGAAAGTGTCCTCCGCGATCGGACTCGTCCGGCCGCTCATCGTATGGGAGAAAGGACAGTCAGGCTACGTGATTCAGAGCGGCGCGGTGCGCGAGGGCGAGGTCAACGCGTTTCTCTCGTCGCTCTTGCTGCGCGCGAATCTGAAGGCGCGCGGCAATTTCGATTCGCTTCCGATTCCGTTTCGCGCCGTCGCCACCGATGTCGCCACGCGCGGGATCGTCGTGCTCTCATCGGGCGATCTCGCGAAGGCGGTGCGCGCGAGCGCCGCGATTCCAGTCGTGTTGCGGCCGGTGCTGCTTGGCAGCCAATGGCTCGTCGACGGAGGCATCGCCGAGAATGCGCCGGTCAACGTCGCACGATCGCTGGGGGCGCAGCGCGCCTGGATTTCACTCCTCCCGTTTGCGGGCCCCGATCCCAAAACGTTCGACGATCCGTTCACGATCACGAGCGTGCTGCTGAACTCGCTGTTCGAGCAGGACACGGTGACGACCGAGCGCCGCGACGTGCTCATCAACAATCCGACGACGAAGTTCGAGAACCTGAACTTCAGCCGGTCAACGGTGGATTCGCTGATCGAAATCGGCAGAGCGACCGCGCGCACCGCGTTTGCCGCTGCGCCGTGCCTGAAGACCCTCACCACAGCGCGGCGAGTGGTTCCGCTTCCGAGGATGGTGGCCAATCTCGGATTCACCGGGGCGAATGTCGTCGATGGTGATCTCGTTATCGACGAGCTCGGAATTTGGCCCGGTGACACGCTGCGCCTCGAAAAACTCGATCAGGGAGTTCACTCGATCAGCCAGCGCGAGCGGTATCGCGCCCTGTGGCTGAATCCGGGCGGATCCGGTTCAGATGTTTCGTTTCATGTCGATCTCGAGCCGGCGGCGAAAAGCACGTTTGGATTCGGCCTCGCGTTCGATCAGTTCATGTCGGGCCGGATCTGGCTTGGCGGAGTCAACCGCACGCTGCTGAACGGCGACGCCGAGGGTGTAGGAATCGTTCGCCTTGGGACGTACGAACAGGATATCGATGTCTTCGCGAGGCGCCGCGCGCTCGTGCGGCGAACACAAGTGCCGATTACAGTCGAAGCAACCATCCGGCACGAAAGCGTCCGACTGTTCAACGGCGCGGGCGAGCTGCCCTCCGCGGAGACGGAGGAGTTCATTGGATTCATGGGACTCAAGCAGGATCCCGCGGTTGGAAAATGGCAAAGCGAGATCGGTCTCGACACGCGGCTCTGGCGCGAGCCCGGCGTGCACACACGCGGATCGTTCGGAATTCGAGCATCGGTATTCCAAGCCCAGAGCGAACACGAGATGGGCACGATCCTCGACGTGCTCGGCCTCTACGATTATCAGCGCGTGCTCTTTGATGGAAGCCGGCGTTGGTATTCGGGAAGTGGATTCGACATCACCGCGCGCCTTCGGGCGGGTTGGGGGAATCGTCTGCCGATTCAGGAAACATTCGCGCTGGGCGGCAATGATGGCTTCGCGGGTTTTCGGATCGGCGAGCTGCGCGGGACGCAGGAATTGTTCGGCAGTCTGGTCATGCGCCAGAAACTGAGCTTCGCGCTGCGCCTTCGAATCGAAGCGATGACCGGCGAGGTGGGACGCGGAGTCGGCGTGTTGACGCGGCAGGCCGGGACGAACTACGGCGAACTGTTCGCGGGAGCGCGCGCCGGAATAGAGCTGGAGACGCCGATCGGGCCGATTCGCGTGGAAGAAGGGATCGCGAATACGGGACAACGGGCGATCCTCATTCGAGTGGGGAGATGGTTCTAGATGGTTCTTTTGGGGAAGCTGGTGTAGCCAACACTCGGCGCGCGAAGCACGTTAGTTCTCCATGCGTCGACTCAGATTCTTTCTCTTCGCGTTGATCGTGCCGCTCTCCGGTCTCCGCGCCCAGGTGAATTACGAGATTCAGGTTTATCCCTCCGAGACCGCGGAGAAAGGCAGCACGTTTTTCGAGCTGCACAGCAACTTCACCGGCGCCGGCAGCAAATCGACGATCAACGGCCTGTTCGCGACGAATGGACAGCTGCACGAGACGCTCGAGATCACGCACGGATTCTCGGACATCTTCGAGGTCGGCTTCTATTTCTTTACGAGCGCCGCCGCCGGCCAAGGGTATCAGTACGTCGGCAGCCACATCCGTCCGCGCATTCGCGCGCCGGAACACTGGAAGCTTCCGGTCGGATTGAGTCTTTCGACCGAGTTCGGATTCGTGAAAGACGGTTTCGACGAGGGGCAGTGGAGCATGGAGTTTCGCCCGATCATCGACAAGAAGATTGACAAGTTCTACTGGTCGATCAATCCGACGCTCGACTGGTGGTTCAAGGGTCCCGCCGCGGGAACCGGGCTGCAGGGCGTCACGGTCAGCCCGAACGTGAAAATCTCGTGGGATTTCACCGAGAAGCTCACCGCGGGATTCGAATACTACGGGACCACCGGATCACTCACGAGAATGGCGCCGGCCTCGGAGCAGCAGCATGTGCTCTACCCCGCTCTCGACTTGAATCTCTCGCCGGATTGGGAAGTGAACTTTGGATACGGCATTCTCATTGGCGGGTCGGGAGATCACAATATTTTCAAATTAATTCTGGGGCGAAGACTGAAGTTCTGATGTGATCACCGGACCTCGTGTCCTCCGTGACGGTCATCGCGACCGAAACGGTCCTGGTACGGCATCTTCACTTTCTTGAGCGACTCCGCGTCGAGCGTGGACGTCATCGGAATCACCTGATTCGCGGCGAGCAGCCACGCGGTGAGCGCGTACACTTCGTCGTTCGTGAGCGAGCCCGGCGCGGTGTGCGGCATCGCGCGGCGCACGTAGTCGAACACCGTCGTGGCGTACGGCCAGTAGTTGCCGATGGTTTTCACGAGCTTGGGATCTGTGGCGAAGGCAAAGTTCTCGGCCTTTGGATCGCGGCCGACAATGGCGGGATACGCTGGTGGCGTGCCCTCGCCGTTCGGGCCGTGACAGCTCCCGCACTTTGCCTTGAAGATCACCTCGCCAGCGGCGGCACTCCCGCTGCCCGGTGGAAGTCCGGCACCGTCCGGGCCGATTTCCGTTTGCCACGCGGTTATTTCCGCTGGAGTCGGCGCGCGGCCGATCGCGTAGTGGCGCGCAGGTTCGGCGTTCGCGGCTGTATCACTGCTGCACGCCGCGAGGAGTACGACGCACGCAGCGAAAAGCATCCGGACCACAGTTCGATTCGGACGCATCATGTCTCTCCGTGAAAGAACAGATGGCCGTCCGACTTCACGGTCCATCCGTAGATGGGATTGGTGTGGTAGTCGGTGCCGATGCCTCGCGCCTTAATCAACTCACTGCGTTTTGGCTGCACATATCCGGTTTCGTCAGTCGCGCGCGAAAGCAGCGTTGTCTCCCGACCATCCCATTCCCACATGTGCGTGAATCGAACGTGCGCTTTTTTCAGCGCCGGGCCATGCAATGTCGCGTCCGCCCACGTCGAGCCATTGTCCGTGCTGACTTCAACGCGCGTGATTTTTCCGCGCCCGCTCCACGCGATCCCGCTCACGGGCCACCATCCTTTGGTGATCGAGGAGGGAAACGATGGCGAGGTGATCAATGATTTCGCGTCCACTTCAAAACTGAATATCCGCGCCTTTCCGCCGAGCAGCGGGTCGGTGTATTTGGATGTTTCCCACCGCGTCATCCAAGGCGCGAGTCCGAGTTCGAGCCGGCGCAGCCACTTCATATTGGTGTTTCCCTCAAAGCCGGGGAGCAGCAGGCGAAGCGGGAAACCCTGCTCAGGGCGCAGCGGCTCGCCGTTCTGCGCCCACACCACCAGCGCATCGTCGTACGCCTTCTCAATCGGGATGCTGCGCGTCATCATCACGGCGTCGCTTCCCTCGGCGAGAAACCATTTCGCCTCACGCTTCACACCGGCCTCGTCGAAGAGTGTTTTCAGCGGCACGCCGGTCCATTCGCTGTTGGCCGTCATGCCCGCGATGATCTGCGCCGTGGTCTCGGGTTTCGGATCGCGAAACACCGGACGGCCGTTGCCCGAGCACTCGACGAAGTGCACGCGCGTGACCTGCGGGAACCGCTTGATGTCGTCGACGGAAAACATCGTCGGGTGATCAACCAATCCGTGGATGAGCAGCGAGTGGCGCGCGGGATCGATCAGCGGCACGCCGCCGTGATGCCGCTCGAAGTGGAGATCGGATGGCGTGATCGTTCCGGTGAGATCCTGCAACGGCGTGTACGAAACGCCGGTGACCGTTCCCACCGGCGTTCTCGCCGCCGTGGCGAACCGTGAGCGCGTGCCGACGGCGGAAGTCGGCGCGCCAAGAACTTTTGTGGGATCATCCGGAATCGGCGGCAGCGCGGGCGCCGGCGGCGCAGCTGCCGCAGTGGCCGCAGCCGCGACCTTTTTTGCGGCCTGCTGACCGCCGGCGATTGACGGCAGTCCCGCGAGCACCGCACCGCCGACTGCGCCGGCGGCTCCCGCGAGCAGATCGCGGCGTGTGATTTCCTTCATCGATTCTTTCATGATTGTTGATGAGTTGACTCGTTGACTCGTTGACTCGTTGACTCGTTGACTAGTGGCGCGCGTTGCGGGTGATCAAACTGGACGGCGGCTGAAATGCGGAGTGTCCGTGCGTGGCGTATGGAACGTCTTTCGGCGCGCCGCCCGTGGGCCAGTCGCGCTCCTTGCCGGGCGCATCTGGCCGCGGATGCGAATTGATGTAGGCGGCGAGATCGAACGCGTTCTGCGCCGTGAGCGTTCCGGGCGCGGTCTGTGGCATGTTGTGAGAAATAAAACTCGCGGCGCGCTCCTGTCGTGCCATCGATGCGCCGATCGAATACGACCCGGGGCCCCAGAGTGCAGGAATCGGACTCTTGCCGGAGCCGTCAATCTGATGGCAGAGCACGCACGTCACAGAGAACAGTTTCTCTCCCCGTGCGGCATTGCCGGGCAGTGTGTCTTTCATCGGGATCAGCCCATCGGCTGCCGAAAGTTTTCTTCCCATCGGAACGTCTCGCGAGATGAACGCCAGATAGGCGAGCATATCGGTCATCGCGCGGCTGTCCACTGGAATCGCCCTGCCCGCGAGCGAGCGCGTGACGCAATAATTCACGCGGTCCGCAAGCGTGATGACTTTTCCGCTGCGCGGCATGTATTTCGGAAAACGTGCGTGCGATCCGGTGAGCGGCGCGGAGGCCGCCTTGGTGCCGTCATTCTGATGGCAGCTCGTGCAGCGCATGTTGGATGTCACGAAGTTCGGCAGACTTTCCGGCGTGAATCGCAGCAGCGCGAGGCCGCGGCGGATCGACGCGCCCATCGAGTCGGCGGGAATATCGAGTTCAGTCGGCGGCCTCCACGCGGTTTCGTCGAACGCGACGGCGCTGGACGTGTTCGACGCCGGGGCGGGCGCTCGCTCGAGCGTGCACGAGGTCACCGCGGCCGCGGCAAAAACCGCGAGTGCCGCCGCCTGTGATCTCCGCCGGATCCTGTGATGTGAGCGCATCGCAGAGGGAGACGGTAGCGCGGCGCACTCTCACTCGCAACCACGGCGGCGCTTTAACGATTGCCCGCGAGCGAACCCGCGCCTACTTTCTCGTTGTTCGACTTGATCACGGCAATCCGGAACCAATCCATGATGGCAGTTTTTTTCGCCGCGTATGGCGCGGTGTTCCTCGCCGAAATCGCCGGCGACAAGCTCCTCTATACGACCGGCGTCCTCTCGGCGCGCTACCGTCCGCTGCCGATCATGGCGGGCGTGATCGTCGCGTTCATGCTGAAGATGGCCGTGGCGGTGATGCTCGGCGAGGCAATTTCGCATCTTCCGAAACTGCTGGTTGCGAGCGTGACGGCGCTGAGCTTCATCGGCGTTGCGTTCGCCGTGTGGCGCAAGCCGATGGTCGCAAAGGACAGGAAGCGTGACGACACAGCGGCCGGCAAGGCTGCGATGGTCTCCTTTGCGGCGATTTTCTTTTCAGAGTGGGGCGACGTGGGCCAGATCACGGCCGCAGCGATGGCGGCAAAATTTCCGTCGGCAAGTGGAAGCTTCAACTGGATCGTGTGGGCCGGAGCGGTGCTCGCGATGGTGACGAAGGGCGCGCTCGCGGCTTCGATTGGCGCCGGCGTACGGCACTGGATTGAAAAAACATTCTCGCCGAGAGTCATTCGCTGGGGCGGCGTCGGGCTCCTGCTTCTGTTCGGCCTGTTGAGCGTGCTCGAGACGCTCGGGTTCGACATGTGAGCGCGCCCTTGAGCTCCACAATCGACGAACGCAAAGCGGCGATGAAGTTCATCGTCTGCCTGGGCGCGGTCAGCCTGTTCGCGGACATGACGTACGAAGGCGCCTACAGCATCATGGGTCCGTTCCTCAAGGACATGGGCGCCACCGCGGCCGAAGTCGGCATCATTGCCGGGCTCGGCGAAATGCTCGCGGCGAGTCTGCGCTTTTTCTCGGGCCGCCTTGCCGACCGCACGCGGGCATACTGGACGCTCGCGCTGGCCGGCTACGCGATGAATCTGCTGGTCGTGCCGGCGCTCGCGTTCGTGGCCACCTGGCAGGCGGCGGCATTGCTGATTGTGGCGGAGCGCACGGGAAAGGCGCTGCGCGGTCCGGCGCGCGATGTCCTGCTCTCGGACGCAACGGGCAAAGTCGGACACGGCTGGGGATTTGGAATTCACGCCGCGATGGACCAGACGGGCGCGGTGCTCGGACCGCTGCTCATGGTGGTCACCGTCGCGCGCCTGCATCACTTCGGGCCCGCGTTCCTGCGCCTCGCCGTACCGGCGCTGCTCGCGTTCGTTGCGATGCTCGCCGCGCGCTATGTCTATCCGCAGAACAAGGGCACGCCGCCCTCGCGCAAGGACACGACGGTGCTGCCGAGGGTCTATTGGATCTACGTCGCGGCCGCGGGAATGCTCGCGCTCGGATTCCTCGACTTCCCGCTTCTCTCGTTCCACTTCCAGAACACGGCGGTCGTGAAGCCGGAGATTATTCCGCTGCTGTACGCGCTCGCGATGGGCGTGAACGGTTTGACCGCGCTGATTTTTGGAAAACTGTTCGACAAGTACGGGATCGTTGTTCTCGCGTGGGGAATTCTGATTTCGATGCTCTCGCTTCCGCTTGGATTCCTGGGCGGAGCCACGTCGGTCACGATTTCGGTCTGCTGCTGGGCGCTCGGGCTCGGCGTGCAGGATGCGTCGCTGCGTTCGGGCATCGCGCAGGTCGTCTCGATGAACAAACGCGGAACGGCGTTCGGCGCGTTCAACGGGGTGTATGGGATCATGTGGTTCATTGGATCGGCGACGATGGGATTGGTCTATTCCCATTCGCTGCTGGGTCTGGTGATTTTCGGGATGACGGCGCAGGTTGTGGCGGCGGCGATGTTCTTCTGGATTCGAAAGCCGCTGGGCGCGGCGATCGCGGCAAACAACAGCTAAGGGCGTTAGGGTTTCGCCGTAATCCGAATTGTCGAGAGCGATTCCGCCGCAGCGGGAAGATCCAGTTTCCCCGCGGGATATCCGTTGAACTTCAGCACGAACGCAACCAGTTCCGCCACCTGCGGCTTCTCGAGCGAGCCCGGATTGTCGGATGGCATATCGTTCCTGATGCGATTGAAGAATGCGCTCAGCGCGTTGCCATCCCACGTCTTGTGGAAGGTCGGTCCGGTGAGCGCCGGCGCATCGTTGAGACCGGCGAGCTGATCGCCGTGGCAGTTCGAACACACCGACTTGAACGTCGATTCTCCGCGGCTTGCCTGTGCCAGCGTGAACACACTATCCCAGACCGATCCCTGCCCGAGCGGATGTTGCGGCGAAACCGCATTCGGCGCTGACGCAGCAACCTGGAATGCCGTCAGCACTGCAGTCATCGATGCTGCAGCGGTCAGAACAACTGTGCGGCTCGTGATCACCTGTCCCCTTGATTGCGGTGCAAACTCATCTGAATTGTTATACGCTCGTGGCGGGTTGATTGCTGTTTCGGACGTTTTGTCCCCGGCGGCAAAATTTGTTGCATTCTGCCGACTTTCACGCAGGGTACGTCACGATTTGGGATCGCCCCCCAGTGCCGCAGCGCATGCTAACTCGTTTCATGGGTGGGACTAAGGCTGTCCGAAGCCGATGCGGCAAGCGAATTGCATTTCAGTTCGCCGTGACCCACCTGTCGCACATCAACGCCCGAGGAGAGACTCCGATGCCGCATTCCCAGAAAGGATTCACGCTGATCGAACTTTTGATCGTAGTCGTGATCATCGGCATTCTCGCCGCGATCGCCATTCCGAAATTCGCGAACACAAAAGAGAAGGCATACGTCGCATCGATGAAGTCCGATCTTCGCAACCTGATCACGGCGCAGGAAGCATACTACTCGGACAACAACAGCCAGTACGCGCAGAGCACGACCAACCTCGGCACCAACTATAAGGCGTCAACCGGAATCACGGTCGTTCTCGGCGGCGTCTCGGCGACGGGCTGGCAGGCGACGGCGACGACTTCGCTCACCGCGAAGACGTGCACGATCAATCTGGACGCGGGTTCTACGACTGAAGGCGAACCGCTCTGCCAGTAGGGTCGGGCGCGCGGCAAAGCTCAGCGCTGGAGCTAGCCCCGAGCGACGACGACGTCTCGTCCCGCGCGTTTTCCCGAAAGCAACCGCTCATCCGCCACCTGCAGCAGCTTTAACACTCCCTCTCCATCCTCCGGCCACGCCGCAATGCCGGCGGAAACGGTAACGGCAACCACGGCTCCGTCCTTCAGCGTGATGCGCAGATCGCGAAGCGCCGCGCGAATCGATTCCATCTTGAGCGTCGCGGCATCGAGTGTTGTTTCCGGAAGCAGAAGCGCGAACTCCTCTCCTCCCAGGCGCGCCACGAGATCGCTGGCGCGCATGGTCGATCGCAGGACCGACGCGAATTTCCTCAGCACGAGATCACCGGCGGCATGCCCGTGCGTGTCGTTCACGCTCTTGAAATGATCGATGTCGATCATCACGATCGCCGACGGCCGGCCGGTGCGCGCCGTGCGCACGAGCTCCTGATGGGCTCGCTCGTGGAAGTAGCCGCGGTTCGCGAGCTTCGTGAGTGTGTCGCGAATGCCCGACAGCCGCAGCGCCTGTGCGCGATCCACGATCACAGAGGCGAGCGCCGTCGCCGTCAGCAGAATGATCGAGTACTCCACCTGATTGCGAAGACCTGATCCCGACAAACGCACGCCGTCACCGTCGAATACACGACCCGTCGCGTTCGCCCACGCGATCATGCCGAGATACTCAGCGACAGCGACGAGTCCCGCGAAGCGCACGAGCTGCCCGTCGTAGCGCAGCGCGCTCACCGTGATCGCGAGCGCATACAGCGTGAAGGTGATTCGGCTGTGCAGCGCGGATTCAGGATCGCCAGCGAGAATCAGCAGAATCTGATAGAACGTGACGAGCGACACATCGAGCAGCACCGACGCGAGTCCGAGTAAGCTGCCACTGGTGCCATTGCGCGCGCGACGGAGGATCGGGAATCCCACCACCGTCGCGACGAGCGCGAGCGCGATTCCAATCGGGCCCTGCAGTTCATCGGGACTGCGCAGCCACGTGATCACGCCCGGCAGCGCGAGCAGGGCCGCCACGAACAGACGGCCGCGCGCGATGACGATTTCACCGGCGCGTCCGGCGTCCGCGAGCTCTGGCTCCTGTGCAGGCCAGAGCAGTCTGCGAAATCGCCTCACACGGAACTCCTACTTCGTGCGCTTGAGAGCCATCACCGCGTACGCCGTCGCCGCGTCACTCATGAACCGGCCAATATCGGTAGAGAGATCCCGCTCTTTGTTCAGCGAATACGCGAACCACCGGCCCTCGGAAGGATCCTGATTCTTCACGAGCCACTCGATCGCGCGCTGGATTCGCGGATCGTCGCGCGAAACTCCAGCGCGCTGAAAAACGAACGCGACGACGCCGGTGGCGTAGCCATCGCTCTTCGTCTCGAGCGCGGTGCTGTCGGCGCGTTTCCAATTGCCGACCATCGACGACAGACTGAATCCTCCGTCCGCGCGCTGCTTGCCGAGCGCCTCGGCGACGATCGCGTCTTGCTCCGCGCGCGTCAGGATGCCGGGCACTTCTGCCGAAGCCCACACGAGCATCACGCGATTGATCAGAGTCTGCGCGTTCCGCTCACGCGCGAAGTACGCGCGGAGCGACTGCAGCCCGGGCTGGATCTCCGGCGAACCGCGATAGTTCCCCGGCGCGATCCCGATCGCGATCGCTGCCAGGCACGAGCCATAGAACTGCGAGTCGCCTTCCCACGGCTGGTTGTGAAACTGCAGCCAGGGCCACGAACCATTGTCCGCGCCGTGCTGGTACTGCTGGCCCCACATGTTTTTCAGAGCGAGCCGCGCGTCGGTGCCCAGCCTTCCATCATGCGAATCATACGACGTGAGAATGAGCGCGTTGAGAATCGATTCGGTGCCGCGCGACTCGAGCGTTTTTGGCACGCCGCGTTTCGCGTCCGGATAAAACGGCTCGACGACCTCCCACATGCGCACGCGCTTCGTGACGTTGTCGAGGAGTTTCCACTCGACCTGCGTTCGGGAATTCCCCTCTGCGGCCGTGCGCAACGATGGCCGCGCGACCGCATACGGAACCGCCGTGTGGCAGGACACGCAGAACGTGTCGTGATCGCGCTGCGACGTATTCCAGCCCATCCACCAGCCGATGCGGGCGTCGAGATACGCGGCGGCGCGCGCTTCGCTCCAGCCCGAGGCACCGGCGGAGGAGGCCGGTGCTTGCTGTGCGGCCAGAGCCCCTGAACCACATCCAGCCACCACAAACGCGCGCGCCAAAATATTCATCGCGTATTCTACTTCTCAGTGAGGATCGGGGCCATCGCCCTCAAAAACCTGCGGGGTGCTCGGCGGCAACCCCCAGCGCCTGCTCGAGCGCGATTCCCACGCGCCCCAGCGTGCCCTCGTCAAACAGCCGCCCGACCAGGGTGACGCCGTGCGGAACGCGGCGCGGCGGATTGAACTTCGGCAACGGATGCGCCGGGTCGGGCGCCCAGTCGCTTCTCGCCTCGCCGACCTGCACGAAGCCGGCGCGCAGCGTGATCGCCGGGTGGCCCGTGAAGTTGGTGATGACGAGCGCCTCGTCGCGCAACGACGGCACGAGCAGCAGATCAACATCGGAAAAGATGCGCGACATTTCGTTCGCCACGCGGCGCCGCAGGCGATCGGCCTGCACGAAGTCGACGGCCGAAAGGAATCGTGATTGACGGAACATGTTCGGCCACGCGTCGGGGAGCTGCACCTTCAACTCGTTCGCGCGGCCGCTGAGCGTCAGTTCCTCGAACGCCGCGGCGGCCTCCGCAAACAGGATCACGTTGAGCGAATCGTAGGGCAGATCGGGGAGCGTGACTTCGACCGCGCTCATGCCGAGCTTCTTCATGGTTTCGAGCGCGGCGCGATCGACCGCGGTGGCGGGACTCTCGTTCATCCACTTGGAGAGAAAGCCGACTCGAAGTCCCTTCACCGCCCCGCGCGCCTGAAAATCCAGTGTGTTCGATACGCTCGCGAGATCGCCGGCGTCCGGTCCGGCGATTGCGTGCAGTACAAGCATCGTGTCTTCGACGCTCCGCGCCATCGGTCCGAGTTTGTCGCACGACCAGCTGAGCGTCATCGCGCCAGTGCGCGGCACTCTGCCGAACGTCGGCCGCAGTCCGGTCACGCCGCAGCGCATGGAGGGGCTGATGATGCTCCCCTGCGTTTCACTGCCGATGGCGAATCCAACCAATCCTGCGGCGGTCGCGGCGCCCGGGCCGGCGCTCGAGCCCGACGCGCCTTCTTCGAGCAGCCACGGGTTCATTGTCTGTCCGCCAAACCAGATGTCGTTCAGCGCGAGCGCGCCGAGGCTCAGTTTCGCGACGAGAACGGCGCCGGCCTCATTGAGGCGTTTCGTCACGGCTCCGTCAACGGTCGGCACGCGATTCCGGAACGGCTCGGCGCCATAGGTCGTCGCGATCCCCGCCGTATCGAGCAAATCTTTTGCTCCCCACGGAATGCCGTGCAGCGCGCCGCGATATTTCCCCGCCGCGATTTCCGCGTCCGCCTTCTTCGCCTGCGCGAGAGCGGAATCGCGGGTGAGCGTGATGACGCAGTGCAGCTTGGGGTCGAAGCGCTCGAGACGATCGAGGTAAATCCTGGTGAGGCGCTCGGACGTGAGCTTCCTGCTCTCGATCCAGCGCGAGAGTTTCGTGACCGTCGAGAACGCGATCTCTTCGTCGCTCGCTGGAAGCGCTCCCGCATCGGCCGCCGAACGCTCGAAGCGATCCCGCTCCGGTGCGCGGTCTGTTCCTCGCAGTGGAATCCACCGCGACGCGGGCACCTCCTCCGCGAGCAGCGACACTTTTCGCGGACCCGTGCGGCGTTCGTATACCGACGCCATCGAGACGCGCCAGCTCTTTGCCGCCATCTCGCGCTCGGCCTTGGTCATCTCAACCTGCATGAGTTTCGCTGCCTCTGCGAACGTCGCCGGCGAAACCTCGGGGCCAACGGCGGGAGTCGCGCCGAACGTCGGCGGAGCGCCCGGAGGCGGAGCGCCCGGAGGCGGCGCGCCCGGTTGAGACGCAGCGGTTTTCTTTTCATCGCCCTGACAGGCGGCGACTGCGCTGAGCAATCCGAGCGGAGCGCGGATCAGGAATTGTCGGCGTGAATTCACAAACTCTCCTTTTTCAGGGCTGGGGGCGCGGCGCGCCGAGCTTCGCTTCCGTGCGCACATACTCGGCGGCGTCTTTGTGCGTCGCCCACCACACCTTGCCCGCGCCCTTCGCCTCGATGTGCGCAATAAGGAGCTCGAGCGCTACGATGCGCGAGCGGTGACCGGAGATGTGCGGGTGCATCGTGAGGAGGAGCATGGTGCCCTCGTCGTACGCTTTGTCGAACTCGTCGATCCACACCTGCGCGATCTCACGCGGTGAGGCGTAGCGCGCGCCGACGGGATCGAAGAGCGGCGCGTCGTCGAGGATCCACTGCACGGGCAGCTCGACGATCCCGGTGGCCCTGCCGTTTTGCATCAGCTCGTACGGCCGGTCATCGGACATGAGCGAACTCTCGTAGCGAAATCCATTCTCGCGCAGGATCGAAAGCGTGTTCGGGCTGAAGTTCCAGCTCGGCGCGCGATAGCCGACCGGCCTCGTGCCGGTCAACTTCGTGAGTTCGTCGATCGCCTTTTTCACGAGACGGCGTTCGACGGAATCGGGAAGATTTGCATTCATCTCGTGAATCCAGCCGTGCACGCCGATCTCGTTGCGGCCGCTCTTCTTGATGAGGTCGCCCATGGATGGCGTGAGCGCGAGACTCACGGATGGAATGAAAAACGACGCGGGAATCTTGTGCTCGTCCAGAAGCTTGATGATCCGTTCGAGTCCGACGCGACCGCCGTACTCGGCCTGCGAGAGCGCGCCGACGGTCGGCTCGCCGAAACGGAGCGCGACCGTCTCGTTGTCAACGTCGAACGAGAGGAGCACCGCGGCGCGCGCGCCGTTCGGCCATTTGGCGGGCTGCAGCGATCGCCCCGCCCTCACCGCGTTCACGACGGTCTTCGCACTGTCGAATGTCCACATCCAGCCGGGCTTGGCGGCGGTCTGCGGCACAGGCTGCGCCTGCGCGAGGATCAGGGTCGGTACCGTGAACGCGGCGAGCGCGTTGATGAATCGGGAACGTGATGTCATGCGAAGCTCCGCGAGAGAAACCGTTGCGATGAATGTGTTTCGCCGGCCGCCTGTTGTCACGCCTTCCGATCTGCGCCGGAGGTGCAGTAGTTTGTGCAGATGCGAACCACACTCTTTGCTCTGACTCTCGCACTCGCCTCCGCGGGCTGCAGCGGCGCGCGGCCGCTTGCCGCTCCGGCGCGTGTGCTCGGCTCGGTTTCGGGCGACGCCGAGTCGAGCGTCGTGATCGACTCGGTGAACGACGAAGTGCTGTTGTACGCGGGCCCGTTCAAGATTCCCGGCATGGCGGCGATGCACAACATGCCGGATATGCCGGATATGCCGGCAATGAGCGGCATGGACCATGAGGCCGGCGAGGCGAAGGAGAACCACGCGGCGCACGCGTTCTCGCCGCTCGTGAAGTTCCAGTGGCCGGTGGACGGATGGTATCGCGGATTTCGCGTGTCTCTCGTGGACTCCGCCGGAAAAGATCTGCCGCGCGCGATGATGCATCATCTGGTTGGAATTGATTTCGCGCACCGCCAGCTGCTCGAGGGCGACCTCGTGCGATTCATCGCGGCGGGAGTGGAGACGAAGGACGTCGTGCTGCCGCGCGTGATTGGCGTGCCGATGGTCGCGGGGCAGCAGCTGGCGATCTATGCGGGCTGGCACAATCCGGGAGCGAACGACATCGACGGCGCGTATATCCGGCTGGCGATGCCGTTCGTGCGCAAGAATGCGCTCATCAAGCCGATATCGGTTTTCCCCGTGCAGATGGATGTCTACAACACGCCGGGGCAGCCCGACGTGTACGATCTGCCGCCTGGAAAATCGGCGCGCACATTCGAATTCAATATGCCGATCGGCGGCCGCTTTCTTGGCATCGGCGGACATCTCCACGATTACGGAATCGAGCTCCGCCTGGAGGACGCCACGTCGAGCGAAGTCATCGCCAAGGTGGCTTCCGAGCGCGATGCTGAAGGGAAAGTGCAGGGAGTCGGAAGAAAATTCTATCCGATCATCGGATTGAAAATGACGGCGGGCAAGAAGTATCGCGTCGTCGGCACGTACGACGCGCCACAGAAGGACACCGTGATGAACGGCGCGATGGCGATCATGGCCGGCGTGTTCGCGCCGAACAATCCTGCGCAGTGGCCGGCAGCGCGCTACGACGATCCCGAAACGCGCGCGGACATCGAGTCGCTTCCCGGCGGATCGAAAGTTACGGCGCCGGTGATCGGGCAGATGGCGAAGAAGCCGTAGCGCGATGACGCGCACCGCGACCCTGTTTGCCGTGTTGGCGGCCCTCGCTGCGCCGGCGATCCTCGCGGCGCAGGCGAAGAATGCCGACTGGCCAGTGTATGGCGGCAACACGGAACACACGCACTACTCAACCCTCGATCAGATCTCGCCCGCGAACATCGCGAAGCTCAAGGTCGCATGGACGTACGAAACGCACGATGAGTTCAACGGATCAGAGATGCAGGCAAATCCGATCGTCATCGACGGCGTGCTGTACGCGACGACACCCAAACTGCAGGTGTTTGCGCTCAACGCCGCGACGGGAAAAGAGGTATGGCGTTTCGATCCGCTCAATGGCGGATCGCCCGGCTCGCGCTTTCGCCATCGCGGCGTGGTGGTCACCGGCGATCGCGTGCTCTTCACGTATCGCTACAAGCTGTACGCGCTCGATCGGAAAACGGGCAGGCCGATCCCGACATTCGGCGACAGCGGCTGGGTGGACATGCGCGCCGGGCTCGGCCGTCCGGTGCAAGGGCTCTCGGTGAGCGCGAGCACACCGGGCGTGGTCTTCGAAGACATGCTCATCATCGGGAGTACCGTTCCGGAGGCGCTGCCGAGCGCGCCGGGAGATATTCGCGCGTACGATATCAAAACCGGTGTGCTGCGCTGGATCTTTCACACGATTCCCCACCCCGGAGAGTTCGGCTACGACACCTGGCCGCCCGACGCGTGGAAAATCACCGGCGGCGTCAACGCGTGGGCCGGCGTGACGGTCGATCCGAAGCATGCGATGGTGTTCGCCGCAACCGGCTCGGCCTCGTTCGACTTCTACGGCGCGAACCGGATTGGCGACGACTTGTTTGCCAACACGGTGTTGGCGCTCGACGCGCGGACGGGAAAACGCATCTGGCACTTTCAGGGAATTCATCACGATTTGTGGGACCGCGATTTTCCCGCGGCGCCCGCGCTCGTAACGGTGCGGCGAAACGGAAAGACGATCGACGCCGTCGCGCAGATCACCAAGACGGGTCACGTGTTCGTGCTCGATCGCATGACCGGTGCGACGCTCTTTCCCCTTGAGGACCGCACGATGCCGCCGGGAGTTCTCGACGGCGAAGTCACATCGCCGACGCAGCACTTTCCCGTTCTCCCGCCACCGTTCGCGCGCCAGCGTCTTACGGAGGATCAACTCACCACTCGAAGCCCAAGCGCGCACGCCGCGGCGCTGAAGATTTTCAACGCATACAAGACGGACGACCCGTTCGATCCGCCGAATCTCAAGGGCACGATCATTTTCCCGGGCGTCGATGGCGGCGGCGAGTGGGGCGGCCCCGCGTTCGATCCGGCGAGCGGCCTGCTCTATGTGAACTCGAACGAGATGGCCTGGCTGCTCAAGATGGTGCCGCGCAGTGACAAATCGCTCTATGCCTCCACGTGCGCGAGCTGCCACGGTGACGACCGCAAGGGAACGTCTGCCGCGCCGTCGCTCGAGGGAATCGCTCAGCGAAAAACACGCGAGCAGATCGCGCAGGTCATTCGCGAGGGTACGGGCCGCATGTCGGCGTTCGGCGGAATGCTTGACGGCGCGACGATCAACGACATGGTGAACTATCTCACCACAGGGCAGGATATCGCGGCAACGGCGGCCGCGAATCCGTTCTACCTCAAGTATCGCAATATCGGCTTCGACATTTTTCTCGACGACGAGGGCTATCCCGGTATCAAGCCGCCGTGGGGAACGCTCAATGCGATCGATCTCAACGCGGGCACGATTCGCTGGACGATTCCGTTCGGCGAATATCCGAAGCTCGCGGCGCAGGGCATCAAGGGAACGGGCACGGACAATTACGGCGGAGCGATCGTCACGAAGAACGGTCTTCTGATCATCGCGGCGACGACATACGACAACAAAATGCACGCGTACGACAAGCGCACGGGAAAACTGCTGTGGGAGGCGATGCTTCCTGCTGCCGGCAATGCGACGCCATCCACGTATGTGGTGAACGGCAGGCAGTATCTCGTGATCGCGTGCGGCGGCGGAAAGAATGGCGCTGCGAGCGGCGGAACGTACGTCGCCTTCGCTCTGCCTTAGGGTGCATTAGGAGCAGCCGGGAGTTGCGCTTCGGTGTTTATTCGGTACTATTCCGAAGCAATACCAACTCGGACGGCACCAATGCGCATGATGGAGCTGGATCAGAAACTCGAAACGCTGATGTCGCTCGCGATGGATGACCGCGAGGGCGCGCCCGGATCCGCGACGATGCTGCCGCCGCGTCTGCGCAACGCGAACGCTGCCGGCGCACTGAGGCCGCTCAATCTGCGCTACGTGCGAATCGGCGCGAACGGGCCGCAGGCGAAGCTGCTGCGCATCCTCATGACGAACGCATGCAGCTTCAACTGTCACTATTGCCCGATGCGGCGCGATCGTGATCTGCCGCGCACGCTGCTCAAGCCGGACGAGATCGTGCGCATCTTTATGGAGTCGGTGCGACGGGGCTGGGCGAGCGGACTGTTCCTGACGACCGGGATTCCGGGTCGCCCGAAAAAAGTGATGGACGATCTGATCGAGGTGCTCGCAAAGTTGCGCGAGCGCGAGCGGTATCGCGGCTATATCCACGTGAAGATCATTCCGGGCGCCGACGACGCGCAGATCGAGCGCATCACGTCGCTCGCGACGCGAGTCTCGGTAAATCTGGAGACGCCGTGCGGCGAGACGCTCACGCCGATCGCGCCCGAGAAAACATTCGAGCAGTCGCTCGTGACGCTGCAGCGCGCCCGGGCGCAGAGCAGCAACACGCAGATGCAGGAACGCGCTGGCCGGCCGCGCGATGCGCTGCATCCGGGCGGCGTTGCCGGCATGACAACGCAGTTTGTGGTGGGCGCCACGAACGATTCCGACAAATCCATCATCGCGAGAACCACCGACCTGTACGCCGCCGGCGGCTTGCACCACGCGCAGTTCAGCGCCTTCCGCCCGATTCGCGAGACGCCGATGGAACACGTTCGCGCGACTCCGGCCCTGCGCGAGCATCGGTTGTATCAGGCCGATCACCTGCTCCGCCGCTACGGCTACACGCGCGACGAGATCGTGTTCGATGTTGCCGGCAACCTTCCGCTCTCGTACGATCCGAAAGTCGCGTGGGCGCTCCAACGGCGCGACACGTTTCCGCTCGAAGTAAGCCGCGCATCGTACTCAGAACTGCTGCGCGTTCCCGGCATCGGCCCTGTTGTCGCGAAACGCATCGTGAACCAGCGCCGCGGCACCGTGATTCGCGGTCTCGCCGATCTCCGCACACTCGGCGCCATTGTTTCGCGCGCCGCGGGATTCCTGACGCTCAACGGACGGCGGCTCGGCGCGGAGCGCTGGATCGAACAACTTGCGCTCTGGTCGCCCGCCGAAGAAGCGGGCGCCAGAGCGCAAGTCTACGAGTTCAGTCCGGGAACTTTTCGATAAGTCCCACGGAGTTTTCTACGGCTTGCCGACTCTCACAATCGTGAACGATCCCGGAATCGCCGGCGCTCCACCGCCACGCCCGCCACCCGGCGGCGGCGGCGGCGCCACACCGCGCTCGACGCTCATCACGAAGATCTGACCCGTTTTGGAATCGAGCGTGAGCGTGCGCGCGCCGTTCATCGTCTGCAGGTTTTCCTCGACTTCGAATTCCGTCGGGCTCTTCTCCTTCACGATCGTCAGCGTCCCGTTGCCGTGCGAGCTGAACGCTTCCATGGTCTTGGGATTGAACACGGCGCCGTCTGAGCCGCCGGCGAGCGGAAGACTCGCGAGCAGCGTGCCGTCCTTGGCGCTCATCACCACCATCATCGGGACTGGCGGCGGCGGGGGCGCTGCGGCCGGCGGTGGAGGTTCTCCCTGGCGCTGCGGCGGCACCACCGGCAGTGGCGGGCCCGAGCGTCCGCACGAGGCGAACAGAACCTTGTTTTTGTCGTCGAGCGCGAGGCCGTTGCAGCTCCCCTTGTCGCCAAAGCCCCAGTGCGCGGTCGCCGTCATCGTCTTCACGTCAACGACGGTCACGCTGCCGATCGCGTCCTGCATCACCACGTAGAGTTTTCCCTTGCCGTCGCCAATCGCCTGCTCGGGAACGCCACCCAGGGCAATCGTACCGAGCACGTTGCCGTCGTGCGAGTCGATCACGAGTGCGTCGCGCGTGGGATGGCTGAAGACGTACACGCGATCGTTGAAGGAATCAAAATAAATTCCGTCCGGACCGAATCCCTGGGGGAAATCGATCTTCTTGATCACCTGCAGGGTTTTCGTGTCGAACATCGAGAGCTGTGGCCGGCTGCTCGAAAAGCCGTGCCCGGACTTCGGGTCGACCGCGACGCCGTTGCCGCCCGTGCCGGGCACTTCGCCGATCAGCGCGAGCGTCTCGAGATCAAACTGCGAGATGCGGCCAAGAACTTCCGGCTTCGCGGGCGAGGTGTCGGTCGCGGGCACCGCGCGGGAACCGCCGCGCGGGATGTACAGTTTGCGGCCGACGGGATCGGCGGTGATGTAGTCGGTGCCGCCTTCGCCGCCGACCTTCTTCTTTTCAATCACTTTGTACGGGCTGTCGGTGCTCTGCGCTCGCGCCGAGGGCGCGAGGCACGCGAGGAACAGCGCGGATGCCAAGCCAATGCGTTTCATAGACGATTTCTCTGAAGGACGACAGCAATGAACAAGCCATGAACAAGCGACGAACAAGCGATGATTGCCACGCATCAAGATACTGATTCCACTCGGGCGTGCTGTCAAATCGGATCGTAAGATGCACTGCCCGTGCTCACGTTAGTCGATTCCCTCCCCGGTGATCAGTTCGAGCAGCGTTCCGAAATCCGCGTTCTTCATCAGACGGTCGAACGTCTCCTCGTCCATGTCGAAGTAGGCGGTCATCGACACCGGGAGCGCGAGGAACTGTTCCTCCGAAAGGAGTGCACGCACGCGCGGTCCCGCGACCACGTACTGGCGCGCGATCGCCACAAAATCGTCATGGAAGCGCTGCTTTGCGTCCCGCGTGAGATAGTTGCCTTTCAGTGAAGAGAGGTAGCTGGACAGCCCCGTGTATACGGAATCGCGGAAGTGATCGAAGCGTTTCGCCATCGCGTTCAGTTCGTCGAGCTGCGGCTTCGAGAGTCGAATCGTCTTCGATTTGGCAACATCCTCGAAGTTGTTCTGCGCATCGTGATCGAGCCGGTCCTTGATCTGACTTGCCGAGAGAAACTTTGTGGCGTCGGCCGCGCGGGGAGCAAGAAACCCCTTGAGCATTTGCGCGTCGCGGTCCGGCCCGAGACGAAGCCGTACGTCGAGCGAAATGATGAACGGCAAGCGGCCGGACGTCTGCGAAGCCCGCAAGCTGCCGAACAATGGATTTACGTCGTACTTGAAACGATTCGCGGCGGGATCGAATCCGCGAACATTGAGCAGGACAGGATCTGGCGTGGCCGCCGTTCCCCAGTACTGCAGGTGATTCGAACCGTGCAGCATTTCGTCCAAGGCGCCGAGGACATTCGTGATCACGAGCGAAATGGATCCCCGGTCGCCGAGGCCGATGCGATTCGGATCGATGCTCACGGCGAGATTGAGCGCTTGCGTCCACGGGCCGTCGCAGCTGTTGCGCGCGGCGACCGCACCCTTTTGCGCGATGAGGCAGTCATGAGCCGCACGCGGCGCGCCCGCGAGCAGTGAGCCCATCGAGGCCGCGAGCGCCGGGTCGGGCGCCGTTGAAGGATTGAAGACGAACGCGCGGTCGTTCGACAGTCCGTCGCCATTGATATCGCCGCTCACGAGCGGCGTGTACTTGCGGCCGGATGCAACGCGCGCGAACGCGTCGATGCGCACCCATTCGGGAATCTTGATCGACGCGAGTATCTGAAATGAATGGCGCGGGCTTCCGCTCTCGCTCCAATATGCCGCGCGCGGATCGCCGTCGGTCGTTCCACCGAAACCGCGCGTTTGCTCGCGTCCCTCGCTGTAGGTGTAGTACGCGCTGATGCTCGCGGTCACGCGCAGCCCCGCCGGCCGCGCGCTCGGCGTGGATGCGATGCCGAAAATCAACTGACGCGAATCGGAGCGCAGGTCGGATCGCAGTTCACTCACCTGCGCGAACTGCGGATACAACCGCGAATCGGCGGATGACATCGCGCCGCTCGCCGGAACGACGCTGGATGCTGCGACGTACACCGGCCGGCCGCCTTCGGCCGCGAGCGCAAATCGCGGCACCGAATTGAAATTCAAATCGTACGTGTCCGGGCGATGCAGATTCAGCGAGTAGTTCGCCGTCACCGATCCAATCCAGTGCGAACCCACGCGCCCGTTCCAGCCGAGCGCCGTTCCCCA
Organism: Gemmatimonadales bacterium; assembly: GCA_038205995.1. Lineage (GTDB taxonomy): Bacteria > Gemmatimonadota > Gemmatimonadetes > Gemmatimonadales > Gemmatimonadaceae > Fen-1231. The sequence goes on along the minus strand of JBBRBH010000022.1, from coordinate 18,256 downwards.
GCGCCGCGAGGGGTCGTAACCCGGAGCGAATACGCTGACGGGCGGCGCGGACTGCGAAAATGAAGTGCCCGCCGTTCCGTCCGCGCACTGCGACGGAATCGCGCCCGAGTTCGCTGCGTACGCGTTCCACGCGGGCGTCGGCACCGCCACGCCAACACACGAGAGCTGCTGAATCGCGTCCGGCAGGCCTGTTTGGCGTAGCACTCCCTGCACCGTTTGGGACGACAGTGCGCCAACGTATTCGCGGATTCCACCCGTGAACGCGCCGCCGCCGTGGGAGCTGTATTGCCTCGTGAAGCCGACCATTGGCGCGACCGTGACCGCGCCGGGAACACCGCTCGTCGAGCGGCCGAACTTCGCATCGACGAGCAGATTGTCCGACGGCGGATCGCCGAACGCATTGCCTTCTACGCGAACGCCGTACTGAATGCGCAGCGCCGGATACGGGCGATAGATATCGCCGATACCGATCGCGCCGAGGAACTGCCGGCCGTTTGTTTCGACGTTGCCGAGTGTGCGGGTAAAGCTCGCAGGACGTCCCGCACCAAAATCGGCGAGCGAGTTGTAGCTGAACGTGCCGAAGCTGTTCGTATTCTGCGTAATCGCGTTCTGCTCGACCCGGCCATTCAGCGTGACTTTGAAGTTGTGTTTGCTGTTCATCGTGAACCACGAGGTTTCGTTTCGCAGTTCCGCAGAAGCGTTGCGCGAATCGGTCTGCGCGTTCGCGTTTCCGCCAAGACGCACGGTAGCGGAGCCAACACTGCCGTCCGCGAACGACGAGTTGATCAGAAGGCGCGCATCGGGGAGAAAGAGATACGGGGTCGTTTGATTGTGCGCGGTTACGAAGGCGAGGTTCGACTCGTTCAACACCGCGCCGATGAACCGCGTCGAGTTTGCCTGAAGCTGGCCCGCCCAGCTCTTGGTATCGCCAGCGTGCGAAGCGAGCGCCGTGGGCCCGCTGCGCGTGCCCGCGTTGTCCGCCCAGTTGCCGCCAGCAATCACGTAGAAACTGTTTCCGGCGCGCGACGAGACGTTTGGCGACCAGTCGAAGCGCGAAAGGAACGATGCATTCGTGGTGAGCCTGTTCGACGGCACGCTCGAGGTGCGCACGGGAATCCCGAACGGCCCGAGCAATCCCTGAAGCTTTGCCACGGAGTCGGCGCTGATGCCGATCGATTCGAGTGATGCCGCGTTTGCAGACGTAAGGGACGTGAGATCGCTCGAGCGCCGGCCGATCTGGAATGACGTACTGTAATACGCCTTGTCTTCTATGATCGGCCCGGACCAGGCGCCGCTTAATATCTGGCGCGCGTACTGGCTGCCGAATCGCGCCGCGGCCGGATCGGAACCCTGTAAACTCGGATCCTCTCCGCTGATATGCAGCGTCTGATTCATGAAGTTCGTGCCGGACGGAAGGCGCAGCATCGTCTGCACGCCGCTGAATCCGCCGCGTCCGGGATCGTATGTCGACTGCGACACGCGCACGACGAGCCCGTCGCGCGGAACTCCGCCAGCGCCGAAGTTCATGCCATTGAGCGTCAGCGAGTTTTGGTCCGACGTGAGTCCGAATGCCGAAATGCCCGGGAGCCCGCCGTTAGGATCGGGCGTAATGAGAAGTCCGGGCACCGTTCCCATCGCTGAGACGAGGTCGCCGCTCAAGTCTCCGCCGAGGGCGCCAGACAAATTTTCGCGCCCCGCCTCGCCGACTCCGGTGCGATCAGCGTCCGTTCGCTGCGGCCGCGTGCGTACCGCGCGCGTCGTCACCGCAGCGAGACGCTGCACGCTGCGTTCGAGTCGAAAGTCGATGTTCGCGCGCGTGCCGCCAGCTGCCGGCTCGGGTGCTTGTTTGGTTTGCGCATCGTATCCGATCAGCGTAACGCCGATGGAATACGGTCCGGACCCGCCCGCAAATGTGATGCTGTAGCCGCCTTGCGAATCCGTTCGAGCGGTTCGCGTGCTTCGATCGCGGGCAGTGGCCGTGACGATCGCTCCCGGAAGAACGACGTCGCCCGGCCCGTGAACGGAACCTCGCAAGACGTCGGCGCTCTGCGCGCCCACGACGCTAGCCGCTGAGAGCGAGAGCGCAATTGTCAGAATCGAGAACACTCGCACGCGATGGTTGACAGTCATTGATAACCGCTCGAGGTGACAGGAAGCCCGCACCCGACATACAAAGAAGGCGTCGCGAGTGTTGGCACCAACAGTCCGCACGGACGCGTCGTACAATGGAAAGTGATGCGACTTCTCTGCCCGTCCGTCCGATGAGCGAATCCAGCGAAACGCCGCCGCGGGCGCCGCTGTGGCTGGCGACGATCATCATTGTGATTGTGGTCGTAGCGCTCTCATTCGTGCCGATCGGCGGCCAGAGCGCCCGCCACCGGTTTTTCGCGACGCTGCGGATCGCGAAACCAAAACCGGTGACGGCGGGCGCGGCGGGCGGAAATCCGAATCGAACATTGCCCGTTATGATCGGCGCGATGCTGGCCGACAGCGTCACAGTGGCCGGCGACGATCCCGACCAGTCTGCCGCAGACATTGCGGCGGCGAGCAAACTCGCCGGCTTTTCCGCTCCGATGCCCGCCGCGCGTGAAGATAAACCCACGATCACCGTCATCGGCGCGCGCGAAGTGCGCGTCTCGATGAAGCGCGATCAACTCCAGACCACGCTCACACAGGCCGGACTCGGCCGCGGACAGGTGCCCGCCGCCTTTGATGGCGTTGCCGTGAGTTTCACGACACCGCGCGCCATCAAAGAGCAGTTCGGGAAGTGCCCCGAGCCGCTCGCGAACACGATTGCCGCGCAGTTGCAGGGCCCGCCGCCGCCGTCGACCGACTTCGGCAACTGCATCGTGCTCGTGGTCACGCCCGCGACGACCGGCAGCTATCCGGCCGGTCTGGACGTTGAGCAGCTCGTCGACGTCGCGCTGGAGCTCTCCGGCATGAGCCCGCAGCAGGCGCAGTCGTTTCAAGCGCGATTTGACTGGCACGCCGCCATGAGTCTCACGCTTCCGCGAGGAATGCGGTCGTACGACACGCTTGACGTCTCCGGCGTGCGCGGGATGCTGCTGAATACCGGAGGCCGCCGCGGACCGACCTACGCGCTGATCTGGGCGAAGGACAACAAGGTCTTCGCGCTCACCGGTTACGGCAGCTCCGCCGACGCGTTGCCGCTCGCAAAATCCTTTCGCTGAGCGGAGCACACAGTGATCGCCACAAGTGAGCTCGCCATCGAGACCGAGAGCCTGCGAAAAGTGTTCGGCTCACAGGTTGCCGTGCGCGATTTGTCGCTGCGTGTGCCGCGCGGCGAAATCTTCGGTTTCCTCGGACCGAACGGCGCCGGCAAGAGCACGTCGATCAAGATGCTGCTCGGTCTCGTTCGACCGACGAGCGGAAAGGCGCTCGTGCTGGGGCAGCCGGCCAACGACGTCGAGACGCGCCGGGCAATCGGATTTCTTCCCGAGGATTTTCGATTCTACGATTGGCTGACCGCCGAGGAACTGCTGCGATTTCACGGACACATGTGCGGGATGTCCGGCTCGCGCCTGCATGAACGCGTGCCGGCGGTGCTCGATCTCGTTGGCATGACCCCGCACGCCGGGCGCCGCGTGCGCGGGTTCTCGAAGGGAATGCTGCAGCGCATTGGGCTCGCGCAGGCGCTCGTGCACGAGCCCGATCTGATTTTTCTGGACGAGCCGACGTCCGGTCTGGACCCGATGGGGCGCCGCATGGTTCGGGATATTCTTCGCGGCGAGCGCGATCGTGGCGCGACGGTCTTTCTCAATTCGCACCTGCTGAGCGAAATCGAGGTCACGTGTGATCGCGTCGTCTTCATCAAAGAAGGATCAGTCGTCGCCACACGCGACCTGCACGCGCAGGGAGATGGCGACGTCCGCGTCAGTGTCGAAGCGCACGGCGTCACCGAGGCGATGGTCGCCGGACTCGCGCAATGGGCGTCCGATGTGATCCGCGCCGAGGGCACACTCTCGTTTACGGTGAGAGCACACGACGCGCTTCCGAAGATTGTTCGCTATTTGGCGGCGGCAGGTGCGGAGATGTATCGCGTGACGCCGGAGCGCACGTCGCTCGAGGATCTTTTTGTCGAACTTGTTGGCGAGGATCGCGGACTATGAACGGCGTCCTGACGATGGCGGGAATCACGCTGCGCGAAGCCGCGCGGCGCCGCATTCTATGGACGGCGCTCGCGGCTGGCACCGTGTTGCTCATCGTGTTCGCGGTCGCGCTCAAGTTGCAGGTGATGGAGTTCGCATCGCGGCCGATGTCGCCGTTCCTCCGGTATCAAGTGGAGAACGGCATGCTCATGGTCGGACTCTATACGTGTGATCTGCTCGCGGTCGTGATGACGATACTCACGTCGATCGACACGCTCGCGGGGGAAATCTCGTCCGGAACGATTCACGCGATCGCCACAAAGCCCGTGGCCCGCTGGGAAATCCTCACGGGAAAATTTCTGGGCTTTACGTGCATGGTGGCCGCGTTCGTCGGAATTACGTTCGCGGGCACGGTCGCCGTTGCGTACTTCACCACAGGAGTATTTCCCGAGCATGTGCTGCGCGGTTTTGCGCTGATCGTGCTCGAGTGCGAGCTCATGCTCGCGATGACGTTCGCGCTCGGAACCTGGTTCTCCACGCTAACCGTCGGCGTGCTTGCGCTGGGCTTGCAGGGCCTGGCGTTCATGGGCGGCTGGCTCGAGCAGGTGAGCGGATTTTCGCAGAGCGTGCACATCGTGACGCTCGGCGTGGCGTCGAGCGTGATCATTCCGAGCGAGTCGCTCTGGCGCCGCGCCGCGTTCGAAATGCAGACGCCGCTCGCAGGGTCGCTCTCGTTCTCGCCCTTCGCAAACGTGTCGATTCCCAGCGGCGCGGCCGTCGGGTACGCGTTCGCCTATCTCTGCGTCACACTCGCAGTCGCGATCTGGCACTTCCGGGAGCGGGACCTCTAGGGAGTCAGGGAGTCGCTCGAATCACGCGGAGCTCGGCGCGGCCGGGAGTGTCGGCGCGCACACAGCTTTTCTGAAGCTGCGCGAGGTACCGCTTGGCGGACGCCTTGTCACCGGAGAGCTTCGCCGCCTGCGCAGCGCCGTAGAGCGCGCGGAAGCGATTCGGATCGTTCACCAGCACCGCTTTGAATTCCACCAGCGCGCGCTTTGGGTCTTGTGTCTGCAGCAGCATCTCGGCGAGCAACTCGCGAGCGGGCGCAAGCGGGCCGGGGGTCACGGCGCTTTTCTCGGTACGATCCTCGGCATCTGCCGCCGCACGCATTGCTGTGATCGCAGCCGGTGCGTCGCCCTGCACGTACAACAGCAGCGCCGACGCGGCGAGCGACTGGATTCTCACCTGCTCGGCCCAATAGGGTTCGCCCGCTTTCTCCAGCCGATCACGCAGAGGCTGCAGCGAATCGATCGCCGATTTTACTATCGCGATCTCGCCCGTGTGCGAAGCGCCGATGGCGCGCGCGAAGTAGGTCATCGCCTCGGTATACGGAAGGCTGCTCATCCTCGGCTCGAGCTTTGCCGCTTCTGCCCACGCACCGCGCTCGAGCGCGTATCGCGCCGGAATCGCGGCGAGCGCGTAGACGCCCGCCGCACCCGGCGCCGCGCCGGTCACCGAGGTTACCTCAAACCGGGAGGTGATTGCGGGAAGCGAATCGAGAATGTTGTGCGCGGCGGCATCCTGCGCAGTCTGCAAATACGCGTACATCATGTAGTCGGACGAATGCAGCAGCCCGCCCGCATCGTTGCCGCTCCGCGCCGACGCGGAGGAGGCGATGTTACCGTCGATCGACGCCTGCCACAATCCGACACGCGTGAACGTGTGCGACGGCATGTGGAGGGCGTGCCCTGCCGACGGTGCGATGCGCGAGTAGCGCTCGGCGGCGACGAGCGCGCGCGAGGCGAGCGGAGGCACGTCGTAGGTATGGATGAGATAATGCGCGAGTCCCGGGTGATCGGGCTGCGCCTTGAAGAGCGGCTCGAGAATCGCGGCGGCCTTGAGCTGACCGGCATAACTCTTGTCGGTTGGCGGCGACGCGGCGGTGAGCGAGAGCGCGTAGAATATTTTTGCTTCGGTGTCGCGCGGAAATTTTGCCGAGAGTTCACCCATTGCATCGCGATACGCGGTGACGCGCGTGAGCTGTGGCGTGTGTTCGTAATCCGCATACAGCTTCGCCACTGCGCTGAGGTATCCGCGTTCACGCTCCGTGCGCGGGCCGATGGCACCGCCGCTGTCGAGCGCAACCCGCGCGAGCTGCATCTGCCGCACCGACTTGTTCCCGGCGGCCATCGGATTGCCCCAGCGGCTCAGCGCGATTCCCCAGTCGGCGATCGCGCACGATGGATCCGCTTTCAGCGCGAGGCCGAATCCCTCGATGGCCTGCGGAATCTGGAACGAATGGAGCAGCGAGACGGCACGGTCGAAGTGCGGCTGGGCTTCGGCATTGCACGAGGTTGCAAAATGCACGGAGCCGAGCTTTTCGGCTTTCTCGTGCTCATGCTGCTGCGCGCCGACGGAGGCGTGAGCGGACAGGGCCGCCGCTGCGGTCAACCAGAGAGTGCGTTTCATACATCGTAACATGTATAGTGGCCCTGCCATACGCGAGCGAAATGCCGCAAGTTTGATGGAACGGAGGAGCACGAATGGACGAGGAGTCAAAAGTTTCTGGACGCTGGTTGCTGGTCGCTCGTGTGAGCACCGGGCGGGCGATCGTCCTGTGCGCCCTTCTCGCCGCAGTGCTGGGCGCGCAGGGGACGGCCACAGCTCGCGCGCTTCCTACGCGGCTCGCAGACTCAACATTCTGGAAGCTCGTATCCGATATCTCGGAGCCGGGCGGATTCTTCCGGATTACCGACAACTTCACGTCCAACGAGATGGAAGTCGGCGAGCTCATGACGATGCTGCGCTCCACCGGTGTGAGCGGCGGCGTGTACGTCGGCGTCGGGCCGGAGCAGAACTTCAGCTACATCGCCGCGATCCGTCCGAAGATGGCATTCGTCGTCGATATTCGGCGGCAGGCCGTGATGCAGCATTTGATGTTCAAGGCGATGTTCGAGCTGTCGAAGGATCGGGCGGATTTCCTCACGATGCTCTTCGCGCGGCCGCGGCCAGGCGGGATCAACGACAGTCTGCCAATTCAAAAGATGTGGGAGGCGTACTGGCCGGTGCGGGTCGATACGGCGCTCGCGCGGAAATCGATCGAACGGGTCGAATCGACTCTCACGAAAACGCACCATTTCGTATTCACGCCCGAAGAGGCAGGACAGCTGCGATCGGTGCTCGATGCGTTTCAGTCGCTCGGCCCCGCAATCTCCACGCGCGGCTCCGGACGCGGCGGCGGGCCCGCTGGCAACCGCGGATTTGCGGACATGACCGGCTACTCGCTCGATGCGTCCGGGCAGCCGCAGAGTTTCCTCTCGACCGAGGAACATTTCCAGATCGTGAAGGATCTCGAGGATCGCAATCTTCTCGTGCCGGTCTCCGGCGATTTCGCGGGGCCGAAGGCGATTCGCGCGATTGGCGCGTGGCTGAAGGAGAACGGCGGCCTGGTCAGCGCGTTCTATCTTTCGAACGTCGAGCAGTACCTCTTTATGGACGGCAAGAGCACCGCATTTTACGAAAACGTCGCTGCGCTTCCGATCAACGCGAAGAGCGTGTTCATCCGCCCATACTCCATGCGGCGCTTCGGCGGATTCGGCGGCGGCCAGTCGGGCGAGGTGCGCTCGCTCTGCCCGATACAAGAGTTTCTCGGGCTCGTGACCGCTGGCAAGGTCACATCCAACAATGGCGCGCTCGGCTGCGGACGGTGAGCTAGGCCGGCCGCCGCTTGCTCGGCACGTCCGCGATGTTCTCCCACTCGCTTGCGTCGGATCGCGCCACGACGGCGATGATGGGCTCAGTGTCGCTCAGGTTGATCACTTCGTGCGGCACACCGGGCTCGATGAAAATAAAATCGCCCGCCTCGTTGTCGACGCTCTTCTGGAGTCCTTCGCCGAACTCATGGCGCACCCGGCCTGAGATGATGTAGAGCATCACCTCGAAATCCACGTGAATGTGCGCATAGGCAACAGCGCCCGGCGGAACGGTCGCGACGTTCATCGAGAGTTTTTTCGCTGCGGTGTTCCGCGCCGAAAGCCCGGTCTTGTATTTAATCCCGTTCCATCCGCGCGTGATCGCGCTCTGCCGCAGCACCGTAATGCCGGCGAGGTTCTCGATCGCCTCCGTCAACGAGATGCTCACCGGGGTGCTCACCGTTATGGCGCGCTCACGGCGATTCGCGTTTTCCGCATCGAAAGCGTGTCAGCCACGAGCGAATCGGTGCCGGGCGCCAGATGGTGGTTCGCCTGCAACAGATACGCCGTGAGGTCGAGATACTCCGGATCTTTCATGCTGCCGGGATTGCTGAGCGGCATTGTCGAGCGCACGAGCGCGTACAAATCGTACACGCGCCGATTGTTCCACTCGTCAACAAACCGCTGGCCGATGAGTTCGCCCGGCGCATGGCACGAGGTGCAGCGCATTTTGTACAAGTCCGCGCCGCGAGCTGCCTGCGACGGCAGGAACGACGCTGCGGGAAGGCCCGCGGCGTCGGATAGGATGACCCGCGCGGTCGGGTCGGCATGCAGCGGAACGGTCGCGCCAGTGCGCGCGCCGGGCCCGAGCACGGCGCCTAACGGTGTCCGAACTGCAGAGAGACTCGCGCTCGCGCACGCCACAAACGCCAGCGCAATCGCCGATGTGGTCCACCGACCAAGCTTCATGATTCTCCCTCGGCTGAATTCCGGAACGCTCCTTTCATGTATATAACAAACGGTGGTACTTTAGGCGACCTTGAGGCGACCTTTCAGCAACGACGCCTCTGATTTCGTACTGCATAATATGAAAGCCTCACGGGCCTTTACCCGGATCCGGTTATGACCGACGACTCGCCGAACGACAACGCTGAGGGAAAAACGGACGACGCGATCCACCGCCGCGATTTCTTGAAAGTCGCCGGTGCGAGCGCGGGTCTCTTTGTAGCGGGCGGAGCGGCGCTCCCGACTCCCGCGGTCGTGCCCGGAGCCAAGGCGACACGATCGGTGCGATCCGCGAGCGCCTCTTCCGAGATCGTTGTGATCGGCGCCGGCGGCTGGGGCAGCTTCACTGCGATGAACCTCATTTTGCGCGGGCATAAAGTCACGCTCGTAGACGCGTTCGGTCCCGGCAACGCACGCTCCACCTCCGGCGACGAGACGCGCGGCGTGCGCTCGTCGTACGGGGACAGGCCCGGTCTTCAAGGTGAGACGTGGACGCTCTGGGCGCGCGAGTCGATGAAGCTGTGGACCGCGTTTGACGATCAGTGGGGAAAGGAGTTCCGTATGAACCTCTTCCACGTGACCGGCGATCTCATCATGCGCACGGAGTGGGACAACTTTCAGCTGCGCACGAAAGTCTGGTGGGACAAGCACAAGATTCCGTACTCGGTGCTGAATGCCGATGATGTTCGCAAGGCGTTTCCCGTGCTCAACATCGACGACATCACGGCGGTGCTGTACGAGCCGGATGCGGGCGTGGTGCGCGCGCGCCGAGCGGCGCAGGCCGCGGCATCGGTCTTCGAGAAACTCGGCGGCAAGATCGTGATCGGCCGCGCCACGCCGGGAAAAGTCGCCGGCGGAAAACTGCAGGAGATCACGCTCGATACGGGCGCGTCGCTGCGAGCGGATACATTTGTGTTCGCCGTCGGTCCGTGGATGGGAAAGACGTTTCCCGAACTGCTTGGCAAGAAAACGCGCGTGCCGATCGGACAGGTCATCTATTACGGCACACCGGCAAACGATCATCGGTTCACCTATCCGAATCTGCCGAGCTACAATTTTCCGGGCGTCACGGGATGGGCGGCGCTGCCGGTCGACAATCGCGGATTCCGTGTGCGCGGCACGGAGCGCGCGCCCGGGCAGGCGCCGGGTGGTGGGCGTACGGGAGCCGCTGCTGGTGCGCCGACTGTGGGCGGCGTTCCTGTTGCAGCCGGCGTTGCCGGAAATGCTGGCGGCGGAGGCGGCAGAGGCGGACAACAGCAGGATGTTCCGCCCGCGCAGCAAGATCCCGACACGAGCGATCGCTGGGTGCCGCAGGCCTCACTCGACGGATCGCGGCGATTTATTTCGCATCGCTTTCCGGCGCTGAAGGACGCGCCTGTTTCGCAGACGCACGCGTGCCACTACGAATCCACCTCGAGCGGCGAGTACATCATCGACACGCATCCCGACATGGCGAATGTATGGATTGTCGCCGGCGGAAATTCCGAGGGGTTCAAGATGTGCCCGAAGATCGGCGAGTACGCGTCGGCGCGAATCCTCGGCACCGAAACGAACGCCCAGCTGATCAAGGCGTTCAAGATTCCGGCTAAAGAGTACGATCCGCCTGCGCCGCGGCCCGCGCCCGCGGACAGCACGCGCCGGCCGCCGCCGCCCGGATCCGAGTGAAGCTGCGTTGCGGGCGCGCTAGTCGCGACTCAAACCACCGTTTCGTGACGCATTCGACAGCCGGAACAAGTAGCTGAACTTCACGAAGAAGCTGTCCGACGTACGGCGCAGCCGCGCGAAGCGCAGCGCGCCCGGCTCGAAGGCGTCGTTTCCATATCCGATGAACGCCACCGTGCCGGGCACCGGGCGATACGAGAAGAGAATCGAGCTCTCGAACACGTTGCTCGAGTGCGCAGCGGCGCGGGTGAAGCCGCCGCTGCCGCTTTTGTAGTACAGCGGAAAATTCGTGCGCCCGTCGTCGCGCAGACTGTCCTGATACGCCGCGACGTACTGCGCCACCAGTCGCACGAACGTCGACCGGGTGATCTGATATTCGGTTTGGAGTCGCGGAATGCTCGTGTGCGCAACCTCAGAGCCGTCCGTGCGCCGCCAGTAGAATGCCGCGTTGTACGACCCGTGGACGCGTATGGCGGGAGTGGGCTGCCACGTGAGAGCGACGGACGGCACCTGCACAGACGCGGATGACCACTCGTAGAAGTTTTCGTCTTTTCCCCACAGCTCGACGATGCTCATCGAGAAGTGCGCGAACTGCGGCGACGTCAGCGTCGCGATCAAATCCGTGTTGGGAAGATTCTTCTGGCTCGGGAAACGGTTGTACGCCGTGCCACCGTTGCCCGGAAATGCGATGTATGTGTTTTTGTAAATCGTCGAGTCATAGCCGTACGACTCGAGGTACACGGCCGCGCCGACCTGCCATCCGCCGCGCAGCGTCGCGGTGAGGTTGAACTGGTAGCGCTGATCCTCCGCGGTGCTGAAGCGGGTGAAGTTGCGATACACCCATGTGCCCGCGTAGCGCATATCCCCGCCGAACGTCTCGACAAACGATCCGGGCGGACGGTAGAAGGTGACGCGATGATCGATGCTCAGCGAACCGAGGCCCGTTCGCGAGACGAATCCGCTCGCTGCAACGAATTCGGGATCGGTGCCGCGCAGCGAATAGTCCATTCCGAACGTGCGTCCCGCCCGCTGAAATCGCGCATACCACAGCGGGCCCGCGCTCGGATGGCCGGCGCTGTCGCGAGTCACGCTGGTCGCGGCCTGCAGCTGCAGCGAATAAATCTTTCGAAACGGGACTCGCGTATCCACCGCGGCCAGCCGGCTGAACGCGCCGCCCTGCTCTTTGTCGGTCGCGGTGAAGCCTACGACGGACTCGCCGCCGACATCGCGCTGAAGGCGCATCACGTTGAACAGCGGATGTCCCGCGCCGGTGATCGAGGCCGATTCCTGATCCTGCGCAAACAAATACGCAAGCGTGGTGCCGCCAATCTTTCCTGTGAGCATCGAGGCGCCAAGCGGCGCCACGATTGCGCGTGTATAGATCAGCGAGCTTGGCGTGTTGAGGGCCTGCAGTCCCTCCAGAAAGAACGGCCGCTTCTCCGGATACGAAACGAGATTTCGCGGATCGAGAATCAGATTCGTCGCGTCAGATTCAACTTCGGCGAAATCCGGCCGGAACGTTCCCGAAAGCGAGAGATTGCTCGTGATTCCCCACTTCAAATTCGTGCCGAACGCCGGTCGAGATACGCCGTAGCGCCACGACTGCGGATTGCTGCCATCGCCAACGCCCTGCGTGGTCACGAACGGATTCAGATCGAGCACCAGCGACCGGTCGAGTCCGGTGAGCCCGGCGAGAGTTCCGGACTGCGAGAGGAACGAAGCCGCCGCGAGCCGCGACGGAACCCACGTCTGCTCATGCCCCGAGTGCTGCACTTTCCTGAGGACGTTGATACCCCAATCCTGCGTTTCCTCGGGCGAGCGCTTGATGCTGCGAAACGGAACCTTCACCACGACTTCGTATCCGAACGGCGTCACGTGTCCTTTCGATTCGTAGACAAAATCCGGATTCAGGTCCGTGCCAGGACGTCCGGTCTGCGTGGTACTCGTACTAAAGTTGGCCAAGCCCCGGGCGATGCCCTCGGTCATCGTACCGTCCTCCTGAACTCCGAGCGGGTTCACGGAGAAGACGAGCGCCTGCCGAGAGTGCAGGAACGGACTGAGAATGATTTGGACGTTGTCGTCCGCGTCGATTCTGTCGCGGTCAGCGAGTTTGTAGTGCACGCCGCCGTGCGGTTCGTACGCGCGGATGCCGAAGTAGATGAACTTCGGGGAGTACCAGACGAAAACCTCCGTCGAATCCTCCGCCGGAAGCCCATCGAGCGGTGTGTATTCGGAGAAACCGGTGAGCAGCGCGGCGCGGCGCCAAATCGGATCGTCGAGCGAGCCATCGAGCACGATCCCCGCGTCGACGCGCGGCACGCGAACATCGAGCTGGTTGGCGCGGCCGTTATAGACGGCGGGAGCCGGCGGATCGTCGACGCCAGTCAATGGGAGCGCGAGCAGCGCCGCCAGTGCGGCCATCACCGTGGTCGAGGGCATCCACTACGGTAATGGTCGCCGCGAATATTGCCAACGCCGCCAACGTCATTCATCTACCTGCAACTATCTGCCGCTCCCTGCAACTACATGCGGTCGCTGGCGGCGAAGTACTTCTTGGCGTAGGCGACCATCTGTCCGTCGCTGGGGTGATCGACCGTCTCGACACCGACGACCTTTGCCTCCAGCGCGCTGTGATGCGAGTGCAGATACCGGAGAAATTCGAGCTTTCCTGATCCCGGGCCCACCACCAGCAACGCTTCGGCCCCCAGGAGCGACCCGGCCAGTCCATGGTAAAAGCGCTTTGAATCCTCGGGATGTTCCTTCAGTCCTTCCTGGCCACGCGTGTGCTTGTGGTGGTCATTGTGCGGAGGAGCGAGCACGGTCGATTCGTCCGCGGCGTCCGCATTGAACGTGAAGACGCGAGCTTCTTTGTGATCAAGCCAGACGGCGATGTGTTTGGTCATACATGCAAACTGTGCCCGCCGCGAAGCTTCACCATCGCACAAGCGTGCCATTTAGGCTATCGTAATCGGGAATCCCGCCAGGAGGCATCGATGCGCCGCTACACTCTCTCCGCTTTCGCCGTGTGCGCCGCGGCCGTTCTCATTGCGGCGACCCCGCGTTTCGCGTTCACCGTGCGCGAATACGTGCTGCCTCACCAGAACCCGGCGGCGTACCCGCACGATCCGGCGGTCGCGGCCGACGGGAGCGTGTATTTCGCGGATCAGCAGGGGAGTTACATCGGCCGGCTCGATCCAGAGACCGGCGATGTGAAAGAGTATCCAACGCCCACTCCGAAATCGGGACCACACGGAATTATCGTGGCACCCGACGGCGGCGTGTGGTATACGGGAAACGCAGCGGGCAGAATCGGCCGGCTCGATCCGAATAACGGAACGATCAAGGAATACGTGATCACCGGCGTGCGCGATCCGCACACGCCGATCTGGGTCGACGGGAAGATCTGGTTCACCGCGCAGCAGGCGAACAAGTACGGCGTGCTCGATCCAAAAACCGGCGAATCGACTTCATGGGACGCGCCAACCGCGCACTCGCTGCCGTACGGGATTCAGCGCCATCCGGATGGCACCCTGTGGATCGCGCTCTTCGGCACGAACAAGCTCGCGCATCTCGATCCGAAAACCGCGACGTTTTCCGAAATCACGCTGCCCAACGAGCGCACTCGCCCGCGCCGGCTTTCGATCACGAGCGACGGCCGCATCTGGTATTCGGACTACTCGCGCAGCTTCCTCGGCATGTACGATCCCAAAACGAAACAGATGCGCGAGTTCGCCGCGCCGGACTCGGGCTCGCTTCCCTACGGAATCGGTGTCGCGCCGGATGGACGCATTTGGTTCAACGAATCCGTGCCGGGCAAGATGGTGCTCTTCGATCCGAAGACCGAGAAGATGGAAGTCGTTGCGATTCCGACGAAGGGATCGGTGATCCGGAACTTGAGTATCGACTCCGTGCGCAAACGGCTGTGGATCGCGGAGAGCGGAATCAGCCGTCTCGGAAGAATCGATTTGAAATAACGGCGTTACCTCGGAGCGAGCGGGTGCGCGCGAAAGAACTCCCAGAGTTCGCGCGACGCGTCAATCGTCCGGTTGGTCGGGCCGACAAACCATTCTGGCATCTCCTCGCCGCCGGGCCACGTGTGACCGCCACCCTGCACGGTCAGGAGCACGACGTCCGCGCCGTTCGCGCAGTTCGAGTACGCGCGGCGCGAGACACCAACGGCGACTTCCGAATCGCTCGGATTCTCCGCGCACTTGTTTCGCCGGGCCCACGCGCGCGTCCACGAGATCATGCTCGGAAACGCATTGGGTGCGAGCCAGCTCTTGCCGCCGGTGTACGGAATCAGCGGATCGGCACTCCCGTGAATCGACATCATGGGCACCGGGCTGTGATCGGTGCACCAACTCCATGGCAAGGTCTGCGCGGACGCCACCAGCCCGACGGCTGCAATCCGATTCGACAGCCTGCACGAGAGCACGAAGGACATGCCGCCCCCATTCGACATTCCGTTGGCGTAGATTCGCGAAGCGTCGATGTTGTATTGTCCCGAGAGCGTATCGATCAGGGCGGAAATAAACTCAACTTCGCGATCGAGGCCGGCGCCGCGATCCACATGCCAAACGCGCGGACCCGCGCCGTCGCGTCCAGCGGGATACACAACGATGAATCCCTTCGCGTCGGCAACCGTGTTCCAGCCGCTCAAACGCATTTGCTGATTGCCCCACCCGCCCGCGCCGTGCATGCTGATGACAAGTGGTGCCGGCTTGGCGCGATCGTAGGTCGGCGGCACATACAGCACATACTCACGTTTGTGTCCGGCGACGATCATCGAGCCGCTCGATGTATTCGCGGCGTGAAAGGCGATCGCCTCGCGTACGACGAGCGGAAGCGGCAAGCCAATAGCCACGAAAACCGCGCCGAGCACGAGCGTCCGGTTTTTCATCGGTGACGATTCCACTCGAGCGCGAGCGGTGCCGCTGACAGTCGCGCGAGCGGGATCGCAAGGATCGCGATGAGCGCGAGCGAATACCGTGGAATGAGTACGTCGCCGGTGACCAGCCAGTCCAGCAGCGTGTAGAGCGCAAGAACCGCCGCGAGCCACACGGCGGCGCCTCCAACAAGCATGCGGCCGCTGAGCACCTTGGAGTCAAGGAGCCGCACGGCCATCCAGCCACCGGCGAAGATCTTGATGCACGCCAGCGCGCCAAGAGTCCACGGCAGCGCGAGCCACAGCGCGAGCCGCAGACCGGAACTCGAGACGATCCATTGGGTCAGCGGACCTGCGCCGGCAAGAATTGCCAGCGTGACGAATACACTCGTTCGCACCATCCATTCGCGGCCGCTGAGGCCTATGAAGAGACTCTGCACGAGCTGCTTCCACGTGGATGCCATCAGCCCCGCAAACAACAGCACGACGAACACGATTGCGCGCGGCGTGCCGACCGTCTCCGCAAAATGACCGAGCTGCTCGACAATAACCGTGCGCGTGCCAGTCAGCTCGACTCCGAACGCCAAAAACATGAACATCAGCGCCCACGTGACGAGCGTGCTCCAGATGGTCGCGCTGAGCTTTGCGGCAATGAGTGCGGCGCTGCTGACGGGACGCGCCGCCGTAAACGGCGAGAGCGAGAACGCATCGGTCGCGTTCGGGTTCGACTTGCGCACGGTCGCAGCGACGAACGCAGCCATGAACGGTGGGGTGATCAGGACGCAGAAAAGGATTTCGAATACGAGATTAGGCTTGTGCAAACTCGGAATGAGCAGCAAGGCGAGCTCGAACGGCACGACGATCGACACCAGCGCCGGCAGAGAGCGACCGTGCCGCTGTCGCTCGAACCAGGCTTGTGCGGTTGCCGCGGAGCTGAAGTTTCGTTTTTCTGCACTGAAAATGCTTGTGCGTTCAGCGGCACGAGCGAACACGCCCCGCCAATCAGGAACGTCGCTGCGCCGCGCGCGCGCGACCGCGTCTCGCGCGACCAAAAATGCGAGTGGAACTTGCGGCGCGAGAAACGCCGCCATCGTGCGCTCGTGCGCGTTGAAGTGCAGCGCGAGCATCGCCGCGGCATCGATACCGGCGAGCCAGAACACGGCGACGATCACGCGAAGCCCCGGCAAACCGTACGGCATCCACATGAGCGCCTGCGTCCATGCGAGCAGCGCGGCAGCGAGCAGCGCGGGCCAAACAATCGGCACCCGGAACTCTGGCGGCCAGACCGCAAAGAGCCGCGTCGCGGTCCACAGAATCATCATGGCGATCGATCCGTACAGCATCGGCCACCCGACCAGCGAGGAAGTCGTCACCGGCAGCGCGAGCATGCGCGCCGGATAGATCGACTCGCGTGCGGCAATATCGCCGGAGAATCCGTAGCTGAACGCCGCGAGCAGATAGACGACCGTCGACGTGAGAGGCACCAGCACCACGAACGCAAATCGTTCCACATCGTCGATGTTGACGTTCCGCAGCGGCTCGAAGTGCACGAGTTTCATCGTCGCCATCGCGAGCAGGTATGCCGTTACTCCAATGAATCCCCAGCGATTTCGCTGGCGTAGCTCCCATGCGATGGCACCGGCCGCCGAGCGCACGGCTACGCGTCCCGCCTTGCCGGCGCGGATGCGCCGACGCGCGCGACGAATATCTCATCGAGCGTCATCGCACGGTCTCCCGCGCGATTCGACCGCCTGATGGATTGGAGCGACTCGCTGAGCACGATCGTGCCGTGACTGATCATCGTGACATGATCGGCAACTTGCTCCACTTCTTCCAGCAGATGCGACGAAAAAAGGACCGTGCGCCCTTCGTCGGCAATCGTGCGAATGACGGCGCCGAGAATATCTTTGCGGACGATCGGATCGAGGCCGGAGGATGGTTCATCGAGCACGAGCAGCTCCGGCCGATACGCCAGCGCGATGAGGAGGCCCGTGCGCGCCTTCTGCCCCTTCGAAAGATTCTTGATTTTCGCAGCCGGGTCGAGGTCGAAGGCCTCGCGCAACTGCCCGGCGTATGCATCGTCCCACGCGGGATAAAACGCGCGCGAATATCGGATGAGTTCGTCGATGCGCATCCAGCCGGGCAGATCATTCTCCTCGGAGAGATATCCGATTCGAGAGAGCACGCCGACCGGATCGGCGACGGGATCGCGGCCGAACACGCGGACCGTTCCGCGGTCCGGCTTCAGGAGGCCGAGGACGTGTCTAATGAGGGTCGTCTTCCCCGCGCCGTTCGCGCCGACGAGACCGTAGACTGCGCCGCGCGGCAGCGACAGATTCACCGCATCGAGCGCGGTCGTTGCGCCGAACCGGCGGGTCAGCCCGGAAATTTCTATCGCGAGTGGATCGGCGTGAGGAGCTGCGATGGACGGCACCGGACAATTGGAGCATGCCTGCGCATTTCGCGCAAGGCTCTTGATGCCGGCGCCCGGGCTGCAGCAGCAGGATAGCGCCAGAATGGCGCCGTATCGATAATCGCTTGCACATTCATAACTGTATGATTATCATTTATTCATAACCAACCAGATATGGATCTCAATGAAAACAGCGCCGAATGCTTTGTTCAAATCCCTTGCCGACCCAACCCGGCGTGCGCTGTTCGAGCGCCTGAGCCGCGGCGGCGAACTCACGGTGCGCATGCTGACGGAAAAATCCGGCGTCTCGCAGCCTGCCGTTTCAAAACATCTGGGAATCCTCAGGCACGCGGGGCTGGTGCGCGCGCGATACAAGGGACGCCAGACCCACTACACCGCCCAGCCGCGCGCGCTCGCGCCGCTGGTGGATTGGATGACGTACTACAGCCGCTTCTGGCACGACCGGCTCGACAAACTCGAACACCTTCTC